>NZ_FNBC01000036.1 GCF_900102145.1 Thermus arciformis
TTCCGGTTTCTGAAGGACCCCCTGTTCTTTGCGGAGAGCACCTTCTTGAAGCGGCCCGAGCGGGTGATGGCCCTGGGGATGGTGATGGCCCTGGCCCTTTTGGTGTACGCCCTGGGGGAGTGGGCGCTGAGGCGGAGGCTTTGGGAGACGGGGTCCAGCCTGCCGGACCAGAAGGGGAGACCCACAGCCAAGCCCACCTTGCGCTGGGTGTTTCAACTGTTCATGTGGGTCCGCCTGGTGGAGCTGGGGGGCAAGTGGCTGGTTCTCAACCTGGCGCCCCATCACGAGACCGCGGTGCGCCTCCTGGGGGCCGGGCGATATTACCTGCTGGAGTAAAGGGGGTGCGGAATGTGGGTTCCAGAAGTTGTCCAGCCTTTTCCAGGCGTTTTAGGATCTCCTCCTTGACCTCGGGGGCTATACCCTTCCGCACCACCACGGGCGGGGGTGGGTCCTCGGGTCCTTCCCAGATGATCCGGATCTTTTCCTGGAGCCCAGCATCCTTTCGTATCATGGTGTCCAGCACCATCCCGTCCACCGCTGCGGCCTCCACCAGGCCCCGGATCACCGCCTCCACCGCCCGGTCGTGGGCATAGGTGAAGAGGGTCTTGCCCAGGAAGATCCCCCTCTTCTTGAGCTCCCGGATGGGGCGGATGTAGCCCGTGTTGGATAAGGGGTCCACAAAGGCCATGGTGGCTCCCGCCAGATCCTCCAGGCTTTGTCGGTCTGAGGTGGCCGGCACGATGACCACGCTGCGGTACCGGGTCCAGCTTGCGGGAATAGACTTGGCGATGACCTCCCCGTAACCCTCCGCCACCGCTTTGGCCGCGGCGAAGGTGCATAGAAAGGCCATGTCCACCTGGCCCTTGCGCAAAAGGTCCAGCACTTCCCCGTACCCCCTCCGCCCCACTACCGTGGCCTGGGGCCAGAGGGTTTGGGCCAGGGTCCGGTAGGGGTAGCTCCTTTTGGGGGAAAGGATGCCCGCCACGGCGATGCGGAGAGGGGCTTCCGCCTCGAGGCGGATGGGGGGGAGGGGAGCCAAGGGCCCGGCGTCTGGGATCCGGGCGCAGCCCAGAAGAAGGAGCACCAGGGGCCAGATTCGGGCCATGCCTTTAGTATGACCAGGCCCATCCGGGACAAAGGTCCCAAGGTTTGTAGGTGTTTTCCCGAGGACACCCGTCCGGGCGGGTTGTCGGAGAAACGCCGATGAAGACCGCATTCGGTTTTCCTAACCTGGCCGTGGAGGTGGGTATGAGCGAGGTGGAAAGCCGCAGGGCCTTTCTGGAGAAGGTGGCCTCCACCGTCTTCGCCGGCATGGTGCTAGGGGGTCAGCCGGTGAAGGCTGGGGCCGAACCGGCGAAGGTGGAGCTCCCCCCAAGGCCCCCCGATGGGCCCATCCTGCCCGAGCTGGAATACGAGGACGTTCTTTTGCGCATGCAACGGGATCTGGAGCGGGCCCTGAACAAGGGCACCACGCCCAAGTGGGTCATGGTGATTGACACCCGCAAGTGCGTGGGCTGCCACGCCTGCACCATCTCCTGCGCCGTGGAGAACAAGCTCCCCCCTGGGGTGGTCTACCGTCCTGTGGTGGAGGAGCAGGTGGGGGTCTACCCGCAGGTGACGTGGAAGTTCCTGCCCCGGCCTTGCATGCAGTGCGACAACCCTCCTTGCGTCCCCGTCTGTCCCGTAGGGGCCACGTGGAAGCGGGAAGACGGCATCGTGGAGATTGACTATGACGCGTGCATCGGCTGCCGCTACTGCCTAGTTTCCTGCCCCTACCAGGCCCGCACCTTTGACTTCGGGGAAAACTGGACGCAGAACACCCCAGGCCAGGGGCAGATGCCCTACGAGGAACTCCCCACCTTTGAGTGGGGCGAAGTCCACGTGCGTAAGGAAGGGGTGATCCCCAATAGCCCCGTGGGTAACGCCCGCAAGTGCAGCTTCTGCCTGCACCGCATTGAGCATGGGCTTTTGCCCCAGTGCGTGACCACCTGCATCGGCCGGGCCACCTTCTTCGGGGACGCTTCCGATCCGGAAAGTCTGGTCTTCCAGCTCATCCATCAGCCCAACGTTATGCGGCTTAAGGAGGAGCTGGGGACGGAACCCAGGGTCTACTACCTGGTGTAAAGGAGGGCAAGGATGCGCGTTTGGGGCTGGATCCTCTACGGAGTTTTAGCGGCCATAGGCCTTGGGGGTTTCTTCTTGCGCTTCGCCACCGGCCACCAGCTGGCGGGATACGGCAGTTACGTGCCCTGGGGCCTGTGGGTGGCCGCGTACATCTACTTCATTGGCCTTTCGGCAGGGGCCTTTTTGCTTTCCGCCTTGGTCTATGTCTTTGGGGTGCGCAAGCTAGAGCCCATCGCCCCCTTGGCCCTAGTGGTGGCCTTGGCCAGCCTGCTGATGGCTCTGGTCACCATCTGGTTTGACCTCGGGCACATGGAGCGGTTCTACTACGTCTACCTGAGGCCCAACTTCCGCTCCATGATGGCCTGGATGGTCTGGCTCTACACCGCTTATGGGTTGCTCCTCCTTGCGGAGCTCTACTACGCCCTGAGGCGCCACCTGCCCCGGTATGTGGATAGGGGCGGCATCACCGGATTTCTGGCGCGCTTGCTCGTCAAAGGGCGGAAGACCCCCTTTACCCAGGAGGAGATTCATCGGGACGAGGGCATCATCAAGGTTTTGGGGACCATTGGCGTACCCTTGGCCATCGCCTTCCACGGGGGTGTGGGTGCCCTCTTCGGTACGGTGGTGGCCCAGGATCTGTGGCATAGCCCCATCTACCCCATCCTCTTCCTTACGGGAGCCCTCCTCTCGGGCGGGGCGCTGATAACCGCAGTCTACGTGTTCTTCTGGCCCAGAAAGGACGAGGAGTGGAGGGAGCTTAGCCTTTTCCTGGGCCGGATCGTGCTGGGGCTTATCCTTTTTGACCTCCTCTTGGAGTGGGCGGAATACTCCATTCCCATGTGGTACGGGGTGGGTCCCGAGTTCAAGGCGCTGTGGAGCACCCTGTTCGGCCGCTTCTGGTACGTGTATTGGGTGTTCCACATCCTGATCGGGGTGGTGGTTCCCATCGGGCTCCTGTTGGCCTGGGGTTTACGTGGCCGGGTAAAGGCCATAGGTCTTGCCAGCTTTTTGGTGGCCATCACCTTCCTGGCCATCCGCCTCAACTTGGTCATTCCCAGCCTGGTCCACCCCAAGCTGGAGGGCCTGATGAACGCTTATCGCGACCATCGCCTTGTCTTTGCCTACCTTCCCACCTGGTTTGAGTGGAGCGTGGTGGTCTTTTCGGTGGCGCTGGGCTTTACCGTGACCTACGTTTTGGTACGCATTCTGCCCGTGATTGAGGGCAAGCTTCTAAAGGAGGTGGCGTGATGCTTTCCCGGCGGGAGCTGATCAAGCTGGGCGTCCTTTCCGGAAGCGGGGTACTTTTGGGGGAAAAGGCCACAGAACTCCTTTCCAAAGCCGAGGCCGCGGCTCAAAGGACTCCTGGCTTTTATCCCCTGAACGACCCCGAAAACCAGATCTATTCGGTTTGCCTCCAGTGCAACACCGGTTGCCCCATCAAGGTGAAGATCTACGAGGGGGTGGTGGCGAAGATTGACGGGAGCCCTTATTCTCCTTGGACCCTCTACCCGCACCTTCCCTTGGACACCTCGCTAGAGAAGGCGGCCAAGGTGGATGGGGGCATCTGCCCCAAGGGGCAGTCTGGTTTGCAGACGGTCTACGATCCCTACCGCATACGTAAAGTTCTCAAGCGGGCAGGCCCCAGGGGAAGTGGCAAGTGGAAGGAGATTCCTTTTGAACAGGCGGTGAGGGAGATCGCCGAGGGAGGGAAGCTCTTTGCCGAGATCGGGGACGAACGGGTCTACCCGGGTCTGAAGGAGGTCTGGGCCCTGAAGGACCCCCAGGTGATGAAGGCCATGAAGGCCCGGGTGGACGAAATTTGGCACGAGAAGGATCCAGCCAAGAAAAAGGCTCTGGTGGAGCGCTTTAAGGAGGAATTCAAGGACTACTTGGACGCGCTCATTGACCCCGATCACCCCGACCTGGGACCCAAGAACAACCAGGTGGTCTTCGCCTATGGCCGCCTAAAGGCCGGGCGGAGCGAGTTCTTCAAGTGGTTCTTCCAGAACGGCCTGGGCACCGTTAACTTCCACGGGCACACCACTGTGTGCCAGGGCTCCCTCTACTTCACGGGCAAGGCCATGAGCTACCAGCTGGCCTACGATGAGAAGAAGGGGGAGTACACCTGGACCGGGGGGGAGAAGTTCTACTGGCAAGCGGATCTGACAGGGGCGGAGTTCGTCATCTTCGTGGGGGCCAACATCTTTGAGGGCAACTACGGCCCGCCTTTGCGGGTGAAGGAGGTGACCCAGGGAGCGGCCAGTGGGAAGCTGAGGTATGTGGTCCTGGACCCTCGAGCCCAAAAGGGCGTGGCCCATGCCACCAAGTGGATCCCCACCAAGTCGGGCTACGACGCTGCCGTGGCCTTCGGCATGATGCGGTGGATGTTTGCGAAGGGGCGGTTTGACGCCCGCTTCCTATCTGCCGCCAACAAGGGCGCGGCCAAGGCCATCGGCGAGCCCAGCTGGACCACCGCCACCTGGCTGGTGGAGATTGACGAGAAGGGCTTCCCCGCTAAGCTTCTGCGCATGAGCCACCTGGGGATGGCTCCCGAGGTTCGGGTCATGGACGGCAAGGAGGTGGTCTTTGATCACCCCGTTGTCTTGGTGCAGGGCAAACCCACCCCGGTGGACCCGCAGAGCGAGGATAAGCCGGTTTTCGGGGACCTTTTTGTGGACACCACCCTTAACGGCATCCGGGTGAAGAGCGCTCTCCAGCTGATTCGGGAGGAGGCCTTCAGCCGGAGCCTCGAGGAGTGGGCGGAGCTTGCGGGGGTTGAACCCGAGGACATCGTCTGGCTGGCCCACGAGTTCACCAGCCACGGCAAGCGGGCGGTGGTGGATATCCACCGGGGAGCCAGCCAGCACACCAACGGCTTCTACAACGCCTTTGCCTGGAACGTTCTTAACGCCCTGGTCGGCAACTACGACCATCATGGCGGGTACGTCCGGGCCAGCACCTACGACCTCGTGGGCAAAAAGGCAGAAGGGCCCTTCTACCTGGACAAGCTCCACCCCAAGAAGCTGGAGCCCTTCGGCATCAGCATCATCCGCCACGAGGTGGACTACGAGAAGACGACCCTCTTTGAGGGCTATCCCGCCAAGCGGCCCTGGTTCCCCCACAGCTCTGACGTCTACCAGGAGATCCTGCCCTCTGCTGCCCAAGGGTACCCGTACCCGGTGAAGATCCTCTTCCACTACATGGGCTCCCCCGCCTACGCCCTTCCCGCCGGCCACACCCAGATCCAGGCCATGCTGGATCCCGAAAAGATCCCCCTCATCGTGGCCTTTGACATCGTGGTGGGGGATACCTACCTCTACGCCGACTACATCATTCCCGATCTCTCCTACCTGGAGCGCTGGGAGTTCCATGGAAGCCATCCCAACGTGATTTGGAAGGTGCAGACCGTACGGCAGCCCGCCATGGCCCCCATACCCGAGGAGGTGGAGGTCTTTGGGGAAAAGATGCCCCTGTCCACGGAGGCCTTCCTGCTGGCCCTGGCGGAGTACTTGGGGGTGCCGGGATTTGGAGAGAAGGGCTTTGCCAACGGGATGCCCTTCCGCAGGCCCGAGGACTTCTACCTGAAGATGGTGGCCAACCTGGCGTTTGGTGAGAAGGCGGACGGTTCGGATGCGGTGCCCGAGGCCGACGACAGGGAACTGGAAATCTTCAAGCAGGCCCGCCGCCACCTGCCCCCTTCCGTGTTTGACCTGGAGAGGTGGAAGGCGGCCATCGGGGATGAGGGCCTTTTCCGCCGGGCGGTCTATGTCTTGAATCGTGGGGGGCGTTTCCAGGCCTTTGAGAAGGCCATCAAGCCCGATGGTACGGTGGCCAACGCCTACGGCCGGCAGATCAACCTGTACTTGGAGAAACACGCCAAGAGCAAAAACAGCATGACCGGCAAGCCCTACTGGCCTTTGCCCCGCTTCTTCACCCCCTACACGGACGCCTTGGGCCGGCCCATCCAGGACGAGGAAGAGGGTTTTGAGCTCACCCTGATCACCCACCGCTGGATCACCATGACCAAGAGCCGGACCATTTCCAACTACTGGCTTCTCAACATCACCCCCGAGAACCACATCGCCATCAACCCTGAGGACGCCAGGCGGCTGGGCCTCAAGGATGGGGAGCTGGTCAAGGTGGTTTCTGCCAGCAACGAGGCGGGGGTTTGGGACCTTGGGCCCCTGGGCAAGAAGCCCATGGTGGGCAAGGTGAAGGTTATGGAAGGCATCCGGCCCGGACATCTGGCCTTCGCCTTGGGGTTTGGCCACTGGGCTTACGGCGCAAGCGACATGGAGATCAACGGCCAGGTGGTGAAGGCCGACCCCAGGCGGGCTACAGGCATCCACGCCAACGCCGCCATGCGGGTGGACCCGGTCCTTAAGGACGTGGGGCTGACCGACATCACCGGGGGAAGCGTCGTCTTTTACGATTCCAAGGTGCGCTTGGTGCGCCCCACCCCCGAGGAGGCTCGGACTTATGGGGAAGGGGTGCGGAGGGTGGCCCTCGAGGGACCGGCGGGCGTCCAGGCCGAGGAGATCCGGGAAAAGGCCCTTAAGGCCGCCCGAGGGGAGCTGGATCCGGAGGTTTTGAGGCAAGAGGTGGCAAGCCGGCTGGGCTTGACCCCGAAGGTCTAGCGACCGAGGGGGCAGAGGCTTCAGGGGGCGCCACCCCCTGGAGCCTTTGCCCTAGACGGGAAGGGTCCGGGACAGGTACATTTGTCCCGTGGACCCCGGGGGGCTTCTGGAACTCCTCAAGCGCCGTACGGGCTTCACCGAGGCCCACGCCGCCCTCCTTGGGGAGCTCGGCGAGATCATGGTCCCCATCGCCCACGAGGTGGCCCTGGCCTTCTACGACTACCTAGGGCGGGACCCGGAGCTTGGCGCCATCCTCCACGCCGAGCCGGGGCGGGTGGAGAGGCTTTACCGGACCTTCGCCCGCTGGTACGGCGAGCTCTTCTCGGGGGTCTACGACCGGGCCTACGCCGAGCGGAGGCGGCGCATCGGCCTGGTGCACGCCCGGCTCGGCATCGGCCCCCGGGCCATGATCCCCGCCATGGGCCTCGTCCAGGAGCTCTCCTTGGAGCACATGCGCATGGCCCTGAGGGGGCACGAGGTCTACAGCGCCGTGGAGGCCTTTGAGAAGATCGTGGCCGTGGAGGTGGCCCTGATTGAGGAGAGCTACCTCGAGGCCCTCTCCTTAGGCCTTTCCCTGGGGCATAGGGAACTCGTCCGGGCCCTTAAGGAAGGGGCCAGCGCCCTCCTCTCCCGGGCCTAGGGCTCTTTGGCCAGGTCGTTGAAGCGCACGTGCTGGGCGTGGAACTGGAGCTCCACGGTCCCTGTGGGGCCGTTCCTCTGCTTGCCCACGATGATCTCGGCGATGCCCGCCTTTTCCGAGTGGGGGTTGTAGTACTCGTCCCGGTAGATGAACATCACCAGGTCGGCGTCCTGCTCAATGGAGTTGTGCACGATGATGTTGTTGGCGATGAAATTGTGAAGCCCGGGAACCGTCAGATCAAAAACCTCCTCCACGCCGTCCGCCTCTATGGAGACCACGGTATCCCAGTAAACATCGCTATCGGCTAGGCGTTCCAGGGCCTCGGACTCCAGGGCCCGGGCCATCCGTTGGGCCCGCAACCCCCATACGCCTAGCTCTTCCAACCAAGCGGCCACCGGGTTGCGGTTACCCCAACCCGGTCGGCGTGCCGAGGTCAAGTAGACCTCGAACCAAGCCCGCTCAACCTTGATCCTCGGAGAAACCGCCTCACCAAACACCGCTTGGGCCAGATCGGCCACGGTTTGGGCTAGGTCTGGCTCCCGGGTGGTGTATTGCAGGCTATGCCTCGGCAAGGTGCAACCGTCCCCGATCAGGTGGCCCAGCAGGGCCAACGCTTCGTCCTTCAAGGTTTGCTTCGTCCAAGGGGATGGGGGGAGTTGCCGTGGTAGGGCCAGGTAATCGCCTAAGCGGAGCTCGTCCAGCCGCTTCCACCCCTGGGGGGTGAGGAACTTGTGGTTGGCCGTGGCGCGGATGCTCCGGCCTAGCCGGGTGGTGAGGCGATACACAGGCTTCACCCCGGTGGAGAAGGCCCGGCTCACGCGAGCCCGCTCCAGTTTCTGGGTAGCCTCGTTCAGCGCAAGCACCTCAAAGCCGCTCTTTCCCACCAAGTCCCGGAGGTAGCGCCGCGAGCCGTCCGCCAACTGCACCAACGTATCCCCGGTGAGGCAGCCCGACTCCCTTAAGTCCGAGAGCATGGGCCGCTTGTTGGGCCTCGCTTCCACGGCCCGGGAGAGCTGGCTTAGGGCGATCACCGGGAGGTCCAGCTCCCGGGCCAAGGCCTTAAGCCCCCGGGAGATGGCGGCGATCTCCTGCTGGCGGTTCTCCCCGTTCCGGCCGCCCCCGGGCCCCGACATGAGCTGGAGGTAGTCTATGATGATTAGGCCCACGTTGTGCTGGCTCCTGAGCCTCCGGGCCCGGGCGCGGAGCTCCATGAGGGTGAGGTCGGGGGTGTCGTCAATGAAGATGGGGGCCTCGGAGAGCCGGCCCGCCACGTCCACGAGACGGGAGAAGTCCCGGTCGGAAAGCTGGCCGAGGCGGACCCGGTTCATGTCAATGCGGGCCTCGGAGCACATCAGGCGCAGGGTCAGCTGGGCCGCGGGCATCTCCAGGGAGTAGATCCCCACCCCCACCCCCTCTTTGAGGGCGGCGTGCTGGGCGATGGTGAGGGCGAAGGCGGTCTTCCCCATGGCGGGGCGGGCGGCGATGATGTTCAAGGACCCGGGGGCGAGGGTGCCGATGAGCTCGTCCAGCTCCTTGAAACCCGTGCGCACCCCGGCCACCTCCCCCTTGTTCTGGAAGAGGGCCTCAATGTGCTCAAAGGTCTCGTGCACCAGCTCCCGCATGGCCCGGGCCTCGGTCTCGGTCTGGGTGAGGGCCACCTCGAGGATCCGCTTCCCCGCCTGGTCCAGGATCTCGTCCAGGCTTCCCGCCTCCTCGTAGGCCAGGCGCATGGCCTCCCCGGCGGCCTGGATGAGCCGGCGCAGGGTCCACTTTTCCGCCACGATGCGGGCGTAGTGCTCGGCGTAGGCGGCGGTGGGGGTGGCCTCGGAGAGCTGCACCAGGTAGCTCACCCCGCCCACCCCTTCAAGCTCCCCCCGCCGGGAAAGCTCCTCGGCCAGGGTCACCAGGTCCACGGGCTTCCCCCCAGCCCGCAAGCCCTGCATGGCGGCGTAGATCTTGCGGTGGGCCTCCAGGTAGAAGGCCTCGGGGGAGGGGAGGAGGCCTTCCAGCTCGTCCATCACGTCGGAATCCAGGAGAATGGACCCGAGGACGCTTTGCTCGGCCTCGAGGCTATGGGGGGGAATACGGCCTTCCATAAGCCCTACCAGGCTAAGCCTGACCCCCCCTTTCCCGCCAGAGTCCTTTCCTTAAGGGAAGGATTGGCTCTTGCCCGCCTCTCAGGCGGGGAACATAAGCTCTAAGGCGTGCGCTGGCTCCTTCTCCTCTTCCTCCTCACCGCCTGCCGGGCCCAGGGCCTGCCCGAGCCCTACGCCGCCCTGGAAAGGGGCGGGAAAGAAGCCCTCCGCCAGGTGGCCCTTAGGGCCGAGGGGTACGCGGGCCTCCTCGCGGGCTGGCTCCTGGTGGGCGAGGAAGACCTCCCCCTCGCCGAACGGGCGGAGTACGCCTGGCGCTATGCCCTCTTCCTGGAAGAAGTACGGGCCTTTGAGCCGGGCTGGGAGGCGGAGGCGGCCTGGCGGGTGGCGGCGCCTCTCCTGGAAAGGGCGGGGGACGGGAGGGCCTTTTCCGCCTGGGCGAGGCTTCTTCCTAAAGAGGAGGCCGTGCTGGCCCTCCTTCGCCTGGGGGAGGGGGAAGGGCTTTGGGAAGCCCTCTTCCGGGGCCGGGCGTATGAGCCCCTCCTCAAGGCCCTCCCCGAGGGGACAAGGCCCGACCTCCGCGCCCAGGCCCTCTACCGCCTGGGCCGCTACGGGGAGGCCCTCCCCCACTACCGGGCCTGGGCCGAGGAGGACCCGAGGGGGTTTCTGGGCCTGGGCTACGCCCTCTGGCGGCTTGGGCGGCGGGAGGAGGCCCTTCAGGCCTTCACCCGCTACGACCACCCGGAAAGCCGCCTGGCCCAAGGCCGCCTCCTGGAGGAGATGGGGCGGGTGGAGGAGGCCCTTTTTCGCTACCTGGCGAGCACCCCGGAGGGGCTATGGCGGGCCACGGCCCTCCTTGAGCGCCTGGGGCGGAAGGGGGAGGCCTTAGGGGTCTACCTCCGCCTCGCCCGGGGAGAAAGCCCTTACGCCGACGACGCCGCCCTCCGCGCCTACCTCCTCGCCGGCGAACTCGGGCATGGAGAGGCGCGGCAGGAGGCCTACGCCCGCCTCGAGGGGGGCCTGGGCCTCCTCGTGGGGAAGACCCCGTCCCCCCCGGCCCTAGCCCCTCCGGCTTCCTTACCCCCTGAGGCCTCCCTGGTGGAGGCCCTGGCCCGGGCGGGCAAGGCGGCCTGGGCCAGGGGGGAGGTGCGCTACGCCCTCTGGCGGCGCCCAAAGAACTGGCCCGCCCTCGTCCCCCTCCTCTACCGCCTGGGGGCCTATCGGGAGGGGATCCGGGCCGCCTGGCCCAGCGCCCTCGCCTACCCGCGGGCCTACCGGGCGTGGGTGGAGGCCTACGCGGGGAGGGAGGGGCTGGACCCCGACCTCCTCTTCGCCCTCCTCCACGTGGAAAGCCGCTTTGACCCCCTGGCCCGAAGCCCCACGGGGGCCTTGGGCCTCGCCCAGTTCCTCAGGGGCACCTGGGCGGACGTGGCGAGGATGCTAGGGGAGCCTCCCGCCGACCCCTTTGACCCCGAGGCCAGCATCCGCTACGCCGCCCGCTACCTTCGCTGGCTCCTGGAGCGGTGCGCCCCCTTTTCCGGGGTGGAGCGGCTCGCCTGCGCCGTCACCGCCTACAACGGGGGCATCGGCTACACCCTGAGGGGCATCGCCCGGGAGGGGGATCTTTACGCCTTCCTCCGCTTCCAGGAGCGGGACGAGCCCCGGGAGTACCTCGCCAAGGTGCTCTCCGCCTACGCCGCCTACAAGGCTATTCCTTAGCGGCGCGCCCCTTCTCCGTCCAGGCGATGAGGGGCTTCAGGGCGAAGGGGGCGAAGAGGGTGGTGAAGACCACCATAAAGAGGACGATGGCGTACTCCTCCTCGTTCACCGCCCCCGCGGAGAGGCCCAGAGCAGCCACGATGAGGCCCACCTCCCCCCGGGGGGCCATGCCCACCCCCACGGTGAGGGCGCTCCGCACCCCCTGGGTGAGGGACCCGAGGAAGCCCCCGAGGACCTTCCCCAGGATGGCGATGACCGTCACCACGCCACCCGCGAGGAGCACCGCGGGGCTCGCCAAGGCGGCGAGCTCCAGCCTCACCCCCACCATGGCGAAGAAGAGGGGGGCGAGGAAGCTCTCTATGGCGAAGACGGGCTCCTCGAGGCGGTACTTCTCCCGCACCTCGGAAAGGAGCATTCCCCCCAAGAAGGCCCCCACGATGGGGGCGAGGCCGATGCTGGCCGCCAGGGCCGCCATCCCCACGCCCAAGGCGAGGGCGAAGCCCAAGGGGCTCCCCACGGGAAGCCGCTCTAGGGGCAGGCGGGCGATGAGGGTGGAGAGGAAGACGGCAAGCCCCACGAAGACCACGGAGAGGAGGATGAGCCGGGCGATGGCCCCCACCTCCACCTGGCCCGTCTGGGCCACGCCGTTCACCACCGCGAGGACGATGAGGCCCAGGACGTCGTCAATCACCGCCGCCCCCAGGATGATGCGGGCGTAGGGGCGGGAAAGGACCCCGAGCTCCTGGAGGACCCGCGCGGTGATGCCCACGCTGGTGGCCACCAAGGCGGTGCCCAGGAAGAGGGCGGGGAGGGTCTGGAAGCCGATCTCTAGGCCGTAGAAGTACCCCCCCACGAAGGGGAAGGCCACCCCCAAGACCGCCACCAAGAAGGCCTCCTTCCCCACGGCCAGGATGTCCCTGAGGCGGGTCTCGAGGCCCACCATGAAGAGGAGGAAGATGGCCCCAAGCTCCGCCAGAAACTCCAGCACCTCCCCCTCGTGCACCAGGCCCAAAAGGGCGGGCCCCACCAGGATGCCCGAAAGCACCTCCCCGATGACCACGGGCTGGTTCAGGCGCTTGAAGATAAAAGCCATCACCTGGGCCGCGAGAAGGAGATAGAAGATCTCCAACAGGTGTTCCGCGCCGTGCATCAACTCCTCCCTAGGATGAGCTTCAAGAAGTCGCTCCGGGTGAGGATGCCCACCACCCGGTCCTTCCCGTCCACCACCGGGAGGTGGCGGACCTTCGTGGTGAGGAGGATCTCTAGGGCCTTCCCCAGGGGGTCTTCCGGGTGGACCCTTGGGACTTCCGTTCGCATCACCGCCTTCACGGGGGTGCGCTGGTAGCGGCGGTAGATCTCCGCCAGCACCCCTTCGTCCACCCACTCCCCGAAAAGCTGCAGGGCCTCCACGTCGGAGAAGGGCACGTTTTCCGGCCTCGGCAGGAGCTCCTCCACCTGGAGGAGGCCCAGGAGGCGGCCTTCCTCGTCCACCACGGGAAACCCCCCGTAACGGGTTTCCAGGAGGCGCCGGGCGGCCTCCTCGAGGGTCGCTTCCGGGCCCAGGGTTTCGGGGTTTGGGGTCATCACCTCGGCGACCTTCATGGCCCCGAGTCTACCAGCGCCGCCACCTTCGGGCAAAGCGAGGGGCGAGGAGGGCTCCGAAGAGGAACCCTCCGAGGTGCGCCCACCAGGCCACGCCGGGTAGCCCCAGGAGCCCCTGCAGGAGCTGGAGCAAGGCCCAGTAGCCCAGGTAGACGGCGGCGGGGAAGGTAAGAAAGAGGGGGAAGATGAAGAGGACCACCGAGACCACGTAGGCCCGGGGGAAGAGGGCATAGTAGCCCCCCAAGACGGCGGAAACTGCCCCGCTCGCCCCGATCATGGGCGTAAAGGAGGAGGGCATGAAGAGCCCCTGGGCCAAGGCCGCGGCCACGCCCCCGAGGAGGTAGAAGAGGAGGAAGCGCCCGTGGCCCATGCGGTCTTCCACGTTGTCCCCGAAGACCCAGAGGAACCACATGTTGGAGAGGAGGTGAAACCACCCCCCGTGGAGGAACATGCTGGTGAGGAGGCGGTAGCCCTGCCCCACGGGGTCCTGGAAGAACAGGGCGGGGACGAAGCCCAGGGCCCGCACCACCTCTTCCGGCCCGGCGAGAAGCTCCCAGAAGAAGGCCAGGGCGTTCGCCAAGACCAGGCCCCGCACCACGTAGGCGGGTCTGTGGGCGCGGTTGAGGTCGTAGAGGGGGAACACCTACCGCCCTCCTCCTTGGCGGTAGGGAAGGGGGACGTACTGGACGCTTGGCCTTTGGCCTTGGGCCTGGGGGTAGAGCTCCATGAGCTCGTAGACCTCTAGAGGCATTTCCGTGGAGACCTTAAGCCCCATCTCCCGGGCCTGGGCCACGTCTATGGGGTAGTCGTGGGTCCAGGTGCCCTGGGAGAGGAGGTGGGCCACCTCTTCCGCCCTCTCCTCGGGCATGTGCTTCAGAAGGAGGTTTTTCACCGTGGCCTTCACCTGCTTAAGGGCCTTCTCCGCCACGTCGGCGAGGATCAGGGTCTGGTCGTCAATCTCGGAGATGGGCTTTTTCTCCAGGACCTTGACGATGCTCGCCGCCGGGTACTGGCCGAGCTGGGGGTCCACGGGGCCCAAGACGGCGTTTTCGTCCATGACGATCTCGTCCGCGGCCAAGGCGATGAGGGTGCCCCCGGACATGGCGTAGTGGGGCACGAAGACCGTCACCTTGGCGGGGTGGCGGAGGAGGGCCTCGGCGATCTGCTCCGCCGCCAGCACCAGGCCTCCTGGGGTGTGGAGGACGAGGTCAATGGGCACGTCCTTGTCCGTGAGGCGGATGGCCCTCAGGACCTGTTCCGAGTCGTCAATGTTGATGAAGCGGGAGATGGGGATCCCCAGGAAGCTCAGCGCCTCCTGGCGGTGGATGAGGGTGATCACCCGGCTTTTCCGCTTCCTTTCCAGCTCGGCGATCTTCCGGGCCCGGGCCCCAAGGAGCATCTGTTGCTGCAGGTACGGGCTCAGGGCCGATAGGATGAAAAAAAGCCAGAAGAGCTGGAAGAAGATTTCCATACGGGACCTCCAGGGAAGAGTATACGGGGTATGGACCTCAAGGGGAAGCGGGCGGGCCTCCCGGGCGGGGCCTCTTCCTGGGGGCCTCCTGGTAGAGGAGTCGGGCGAGCTCCGGGGCGAAGCGGATGAGGAGGGCCCCCAAGGGGACGGAGACCAGGACCAAGAGGACCGCCACCTGGGCCACCAGGGGGTAGCCCCGCTGCAGGGCCAAGGCCCCTAAGACCAGGTTGAACTCCCCCCGGGGCACGAGGTAAAGGGCGCTGTAGAGCCGCCGCTTCCGGCCAAGCCCCGCCCTCGCTCCACCCAGATGATTCAAGGGAAGCTTGAGGAGGAGGCCCAGGAGGACAAGCCCCGCCGCCAAGGGGGTGAGCCCCTGGAGGAGGCCCAGGGCCTCCGCCCCCACCACCAGGAAGAAGAGGGCTACCCCCAGGTCGCGCACCGGGCCAAAGAGGTGCTCAAGCCTCTCCCTGAGGCCAAGCCCCGCGGCGATGACCCCGGAGAGGAAGGCCCCTACCCCCTCCGAGGCCCCCACGGCGTGGAAGAGGAGGGCGGTGCCCGTGGTGAAGGCGGCCCCCAGGAGGAGGACAAGCTCGTCGGAAAGCCCCTCCATGAAGCGGACGAGCCTCGGACCCAGGAAGCGGGCGAAGAGGAGGTAGGCGAGGGCCAGGGCCACCCCTCCGAGGAAGCCCGTGGGCCCCTGGCCGCCCAGGAGGGCGAGGAGGAGGGCGATGAACAAGTCCTCCAGCACCAAGACCCCGAGGACCACCTCGCTTTCGGGGTTGGCGGCGCGGCGCAGGTCAACGATGAGCTTGACGATGACGGCGCTGGAGCTTACGTAGATCACCGCGGCGAGGAAGAGGGCCCCCTTTGGGTCCAACCCGGCGAAAAGCCCGAGGAGAAAGCCCAAGGGAAGGGCCAAGGCGTCAAAAAAGCCCGCTCGGATGGCCTTCCCCGAAAGCTCCCGAAGCCGGTCCGGGCCGAACTCCAGCCCCACGGAGAAGAGGAGGAGCAAAAGCCCCAAGGAGGGGAGGGGTTCCAAGTCCTCCACGGGAAGCCTCTCCCCCACGAGAAGCCCCGTGAGGAGGTAGACGGGGAGGGGAGGAAAACCATAGCGGTGCACCAGGGCCGCCCCCAGGGCCAAAAGCCCCGCGGCCAGGGCGAAGGCCTCCAGGGAGGGGTGCATCAGAGGCTCCTCTTCAGGGCTTCCACCGCCTCCCGGGTTCCGGCCACCACCAGGGTGTCCCCCACCTCCAGGACCACCTCGGGGCCGGGGTGGGGAAGGAGGGGCGCCCCGGGCCGGTCCACGGCTAGGAGGTGGGCCCCGGGGGGGAGGGGGAGGTCCCCCACCTTTTTCCCGGCGAGCCTCGAGCCCGGGAGAACCTTGATCCACTCAATGACCTTGGCCCCAAGCTTGCTCTGGGTGTCCCCCACGGCCTCGGGGTGGAAGAGGACCCCAGCCAGGATGGCCCCAAGCTCCCTGGCCTCCTCGTCGGTGAGGTCCAGGGCCACGGTGGGCTCGTCCTCCTCGCCCGCTTCAAAGTACTGAAGCTCCCGCTTGCCGGAGTTGTGGACCACGATGACGATCCGGTCCCCGCTTTGCACCGTGATGGTGTACTTCCGCCCCACGCCCGGGAGGACCACTTCCTCCACCTTCATGCCCTTCTCCTTTCCGGCGGGAAGCGCACGGCCAGGGTGCGCCCGGCCACCATGGCCAGGAGGCCCAGACTCCAGAGGAAGAGGTCAAGCCCGGAGAGTTTTTCGGCAAAGAGGAGGAGGAGAAGCTCCCGCAGGGCCAGGGCGACCCCTATCTCCAGGAGCACCTCCAGCCGCACCCGCTCAAACTCAAAGTACTCCACGAAGACCCGGATGAGCTCCAAGACGATGACCAGGGAGAGGACGTTGGTCACGAGCTCTTTCAGCCCCAGGCGCACCGTGGGCTCCGTGAGGGTGAGGCCGAGCTCCAGGAAGGTCCGCCCCACCCCCACGAAAAGCCCTATGAGGAGGGCCACCAGCACCAGGTTAAAGACCAACTGGGTGGCCCTTTTGTAGATAGATAGCAAAAAATCCTGGAGCACGCTAGAGGAGGAGGTTGAAGACCCGCTCCGCCCGCTCATGGTGTTCTGTCCGGGGGTTTTTCAGGGCGGGGTCTAGCTCCTTGAGCACCCGGGCGTAGGCCACCACCAAAGCTCCAGCCAGCTCGGGAAGGAGGTTCCGCACGTCTTCCGTGACCTCCAGGTCCAGAGGGGGCAAGGCCGCTAAGGCATCTAGGACGGGCTTGAGCTCCAGGACGGTGTCCATGCGGCGAAACTCCCGCAAGGTCTCCTGGAGTCCCTTGGTGATGGGCAGGTCGGGCTCAAAGATCAGGTCGCGCCCGTTGTACCGGGCGTTCCGCTCGGCTACGACCAGGAGGTCGTAAAGCTTATTGCGCAGGAAGTCGGAAATCCTCTTGAGGTCGTTCTTGTCCACGTCCAGGCTCGCAGCCTGACGGAAGAGCTTTTCAAACTCGGCCACCTTCATCAACATGGGCCACCTCCGGGGGACAGATTAACAGTTGTGCTTTTCAATGTCAATCATTTTTAGCAGAGAGTATTTAGCTTTCCTGAATGGGTATTCGCACAGGGGGCTCCTCGGGCCGCCTCTCCCGGGGGATCCGCACCTCCAGCACTCCCTTGGCGAGCTTCGCCTCAATCCCCTCCTTCTTGGCGTCCTTGGGGAGGAGGTAGGCCCGGTAGATCCGGCCGTAGACGATCTCGGCGAGGTGCTTGGTGCGCTTTTCTTCCCGTTTTTCCCCCTCTATGACCAGCTGGTCGCCTTCCAGGCGCACCTCGAGGTTTTCCGGTCCCAGGCCAGGCACCTCCACCCGGAGGAGGTAGTGGTCCTCGTGCTCCTGGAGCTCGGAGAGAGGCTCCAGTACCTCCCCCGTTTCCTGGAAGGCCTTTTCTAGAGCTTCCTCCATCGCCTTGCGGAAGCGAGAGCGGCCAAAGGGCCAAAGCTTCTCCAGCATGGTTCACCTCCCTTCTAGGTAGGGCCTGAGCCTTTCCTCCAGAACCCGCTTGGGGCTCGCGCCCACCCAGGTGGCCACGGGTGCACCCCGGCGGAAGAGGACCAGGGTGGGCACGCTCCGCACCCCGTACCGGGCGGCAAGCCCCGGGTTTTGGTCCACGTCCACCTTCACCACCTTGAGCCTGCCGGCGTGCTCCCGGGCGAGCTCCTCCAAGATGGGGCTCACCAAGCGGCAGGGGCCGCACCAGGGGGCGAAGAAGTCCACCAGGGTCAAAGGGGCCCCCGCCACCTCCTGGGCGAAGCCCTTTTCGCCCGTTGCCACCACCCAAGGCAAGGGGGCTTTGCAGGCCCCGCACACCGGCACCTGCCCGGGCGGAGGGGTGCCCAAGCGGTTTTTGGCCCCGCATTTAGGGCAGGTCACGACCATGGGGCTATCCCCAGATGTCCTCTGAGGTACCCCACCCCGGGAAGCCCCGGGGTGGGGCCCTCCTCAGCGGACGTTCCCCGTCTCCAGCTTCCTCGCCCTGAGGTCCAGGAGGCTGTACTCGCCCTCGGAGAGGTCGCCCGGGACCACCACCCAGCTCGCCCCCAGCATCTCGTGCTTCTGGCCCTTACCGGCCACGAGGACCAGGAGGGGGTTGTGGGTTTTGATCAGGTGGGCCACCTCGTGGGAGCCTCCCTCCCCCAGGCCCTTGTGGTAGGGCATGGTGTGGAAGAGGAAGATCTTGGGGTAGTCCTTGAGCTCCCAGAGGGCCTTCAGGTGGTACTCCGCGACCCAGGCGGGGTAGCGGAGGGCCTCCTTCTCCTCGGGCTCGCCCTCGTCGGCGATCTCCCCGCCCACCCCCGCCACCAGGTAGGGCCCTTTCCAGAAGGTGAAGGTTTCGTGGACGTTGCGCATCTCCGGGCGGACGAGCTCAATGTTGGCCGCCTCCCGCAGGTACTCCCAGATGGGGGCGTCCAGGGGCCCGGGGATGTAAGCGGTGGGCAGGTGGGCCTCGGAGAGCACCCGGAAGAAGGCGGCGTAGTCCCGGCTTTTCGCCGTCTTGGGCATGAGGTTGCCCACGAGGGCGATGGCGTCCGCCCCGGTCTCGGGGGCCAGCTTGACGAACTTCTCCAGCGCCTCCAGGTCCCCCATGGGGTTGGAGGTGGCGAGGATGTACCTCACCGTGCGCCGCATCGCCTCACCTCCTTACTCCACCTGCACCTGGATCTTCTTAGGCTTGGTGGCCTCGGCCTTGGGCACCTTGAGGTGCAAGACCCCGTGGCGGAAACGGGCCTCCACCTTGGAGAGGTCGTAGGTGCTGGGCACGTTGAAGCTCCGGGCGAAGGTGCCGTAAGGCCCTTCCAGGCGGTGGTAGGCCACGCCTTCCCGCTTCTCAAAGGGCCTTTCCGCCTTCACGGAAAGCACCCCTTCCTCCGCCACCACCTCCACCTTCTCGGGCTCCACCCCCGGGAGGTAGATCAAAAGGTGAAGCCCCTCCTCGTCCTCCAGGATGTCCACCGGGGGCGCGTAGACCCTTGGGCCCTGCTGGGGGGCGCCCAAGGTCCGCGCCAGCCTCTCCTGAAGCTCCTCCAGCTCCTTAAAGGGGTCAAAACGGATCACCTTCACCACCTCCTTCACCACCTCAAGAGCGCGGCCATTCCGCCCCGCTCTAGAAGCCTTCTTTCGGCTTCGCCCCGCACGAACTCCAGCTTGGCGGCGTAGCCCGAGGCGAGCTCCGGCGCCACCACCGCCAGGGGTTTGAGCTCGGGGCGCTCGCAAAGGCCAAGGGCCTGGGCCTCGTCGGCGAAGTAGAGGCCCTCGCAGGCGTAGACGCTACCTTCCAGGCTCCAGGGAAGGACCCAGAGCTCCACCCGCCCTTCCTGGAGGCGGGCCAGGGTCTCCGGGCCGAAGACCGCCTTGGGGTAGGCTTCCTCCAGTCTTTCCAGAAGCCTCACTTCCTCCCGGCGCTCCACTTCCTCCAAGACCGGCTCCAGGCGCTTCAGCACCTCGCCGGGACTCGCCCCCGGGTTGGGGAGGGAGGGGAGCTCCGCCGCTACCCGCTCCCTCAGCCGCTTGGGCAGGTGGCCCAGGAAGAGCTTGGTGTGCTCCTCCGGGCCCATGAGGACGAGCCGGGTGAAGCCCCTTTCCGTCCATAGCCTTTCCAGGTCGTGGGCCAGGGCCTTGTAGAAGCGCTCTTCCCAGGCCTCGAGGCGCTTGGCGAAGAGGTCTTGGCCCGCCCCGCCCCGAGCGATGCCCCCCAGGTTGAAGCGGCGCCCGGGGGCGTCCAGGGAGAGGCGGCGCCAGGCCTCGGTGTCCAGGGCCAGGAAGGCGTCGTGGACCTCGGCGATCTCCCCGAGGAAGACCTCAAAGACCCGCCACCTCTCCCGGTCCACGTAGACCACGCCGTAGCGCTCGTACTCGTCCAGGGCGTAGACCAAGGGGAGGAGGAAGGGCTCGCCCCAGTGGGCGAGGACGCCGTCCACCAGGTAGCGCCCCGCCTTTTCGTCCAGGAAGGCGGTCTTGACGCTGTGCACCAGGGGAAGCTCCACCTGGAGAAGGAGGACCTCAAAGAGGCCTTCCCCGGCGAAGAAGACGGCGGTCCTGGCCTCGAGGACCTGGTTTTTCAAGACCTCAAGGACCCTTTCCGAGAGGTCCCCCGGGACCCCCAGGGCCTTCATGGCGTCCTTGGCCCTTAGGGCGTAGGCCTTTCCGGCGTTTTCCGGCTTGGCGGGGTTTACGTCCAGGTAGAGGGAGAGGACGGGCCCCTCCTTGGCGCCGATGGACTCGCGGATACGACGGATCTCCTCTTTCCCGATCATAGACCACCTCCTATCAGCATTACCGCCTTGCGCACCGCCTCCTGGTTAAGCCTTTCCTCCTGGCCGAGCCGGGTGAAGAGGGCCTCCAGTTCGGGGTCGGGGAAGGTGCTCTCCAGGTAGTAGGCCCGGTCCAGCCCCTCCTCGGAGAGGAGGCGGAGAAGGGCCTCCCAGCCCTCCTCCTCGGGCTTTGGGGTGGAGGGGAGGGGAGCCTTGCGGCGGCGGAGGGCCTCGGCGATGGCCTCGGCGTGGGCCCGCTCCCTCCTCGCCACCTCCAGGAGGAGGGCCTTGACGTGGGGGTAGGGGACCCCCTCCGCCGCCCTTTCCGCCCTGAGGGCGTCCAGGAGCTCGTCCTGGTAGGCCTTCTTGAGCACCTCCACCACGTCCATACCCCCTCCTCTCTAGGCCTCTATGCGCTCGGCCACGCGGAAGGTGAGGCCCGTGGGACCCGCGTCCACCACCACCCGGTCCCCTTCCTTGACCTCCCCCGCCAGGATCTTCTTGGCCAAAGGCGTCTCCAGCTCCCGCTGGATGACCCGCTTTAGGGGCCTCGCCCCGAAGACGGGGTCGTAGCCCCTCTCGGCCAGGAAGTCCTTGGCGGCCTCGGTGAGCTCCAAGGCGATGCGCTTCTCGGCGAGGCGCGCCCGGAGGGAGGAGAGCTGGATCTCCACGATCTCGCGGATCTGCTCCTTGGTGAGGGGCCGGAAGACCACGATCTCGTCCAGGCGGTTCAGGAACTCGGGGCGGAAGTGCTGCTGCAAGACCCTAAAGACCTCGTCCCGGATCCTCTCGTAGGGCCAGCCCTTCTGGATGCCCTCGAGGATCAAGGGGCTTCCCAGGTTGGAGGTGAGGATGATGACGGTGTTGCGGAAGTCCACGGTGCGGCCGTGGCTGTCGGTGAGGCGGCCGTCGTCCAGGATCTGCAGGAGGATGTTGAAGACGTCAGGGTGGGCCTTCTCAATCTCGTCAAAGAGGATGACGGTGTAGGGGCGCCGCCGCACCGCCTCGGTGAGCTGGCCCCCCTCCTCGTAGCCCACGTAGCCGGGCGGGGCCCCGATGAGGCGGGAGACGGCGTGCTTCTCCATGTACTCCGTCATGTCAATGCGTACCATGGCCTCCTCGGTGTCAAAGAGGGTGGCGGCCAGGGTCTTGGCGAGCTCCGTCTTGCCCACCCCCGTGGGCCCGAGAAAGAGGAAGCTCCCGATGGGGCGGTTCGGGTCCTTTAGGCCGGCCCGGGCCCGGCGGATGGCGTCGGCCACGGCCCTTATGGCCTCCTCCTGCCCCACCACCCGCTTGTGGAGCTCGTCCTCAAGCCTCAAGAGTTTCTCCCTTTCCCCTTCCAAAAGCTTGGCCACGGGGATCCCGGTCCAGCGGGAGACCACCTCGGCGATGTCCTCCTCCGTGACCTCGAGGCGGACGAAGCGGGCGCCCCGGAGCTTTTCCGAAAGGGCCTCCACCTCGGCCTCGAGGCGGGGGAGCTCCCCGTAGCGGAGCTCTGCGGCCCGGTTCAGGTCGTACTGCCGCTCGGCGAGCTCAATCTCCCGCCTCACCTCGTCCAGGCGGTGCTGGGCCTCGCGGAGCTTCTTCAGGACCTCCCTTTCCTTCTCCCACTCCGCCCGGAGCTTGGCGATCTCTTCCGTGAGCTTGGCGAGCTCCTCCTCAATGGCCTTGAGGCGCTCCTGGGAGTCCGGGTCCTTCTCCTTCTTCAGGGCCTCCCGCTCAATCTCCAGCTGGAGCTTCTTGCGCTCTAGGGTGTCAATCTCCTCCGGGGCGCTTTCCAGGGCCATGCGCAGGCGGGCCGCCGCCTCGTCAACGAGGTCAATGGCCTTGTCGGGGAGGCGCCTTTCCGGGATGTAGCGGTGGGAGAGGACGGCCGCCGCCACGATGGCCGGGTCGGAGATGCGCACCCCGTGGTGCACCTCGTACTTCTCCTTGATGCCCCGGAGGATGGAGATGGTGTCCTCCACGCTGGGCTCTTCCACGTACACGGGCTGGAAGCGGCGCTCCAGGGCGGGGTCTTTCTCAATCTCCCGGTACTCGTCCAGGGTGGTGGCCCCGATGAGCCTGAGCTCCCCCCGGGCCAGGGCGGGCTTCAGCATGTTGCCCGCGTCCACGGCGCCCTCGGCCTTGCCCGCCCCCACCACGGTGTGGAGCTCATCTATAAAGAGGATGATCTCCCCTTGGGACTGGACCACCTCCTGGATCACCGCCTTCAGGCGCTCCTCAAACTCGCCCCGGTACTTGGCCCCGGCGAGGAGGGAGCCCATCTGCAAGGAAATGATCCGCTTGCCCTTGAGGCCCTCGGGCACGTCCCCCTTGACGATGCGCTGGGCCAGCCCCTCCACGATGGCCGTCTTTCCCACGCCGGGCTCGCCGATGAGCACCGGGTTGTTCTTGGTGCGCCGAAGAAGGATCTGGATGGTGCGGCGGATCTCCTCGTCCCGGCCGATCACCGGGTCCAGCTTCCCCTCGGCGGCGAGCTTGGTGAGGTCAATGCCGTACTGCTCCAAGGCGTTGTAGGTGCTTTCCGCGTGTTCCGTTTGCACGTTCTTCCCTCCTCTTAGTTCCCAAAGGGCTTTCTTCAAAGCCTCCAGGCCTGGAAGCCCCGGGGTGGCCTCCCCCAGGGCCAGGACCAGGGTGTCCACCGCCACGAACCGGTCCTTGAGCTCCTCCATGAGGGCCTCGGCCCGGTTCAGGGCTCCGGAGAGCCTAGGGGTGAGGTACTGGCCCACCTCGGCCCCCTCCACCCGGGGCAGGCGGGAAAGCTCCCGCTCCTGGAGCTCCCTAAGGGCCTTGGGGTCGGCCCCCGCCTTCTCCAAGAGCCGCCCGGCGAGGCCCCCCTCGTCCTTCAGGAGGACGGCCCAGAGGTGGGGCAGGTCTATGGCCTGGTGCTTCATCCTTTGCGCCAGGACCTGCGCCTGGGCCAGGGCTTCCCGCGCGGCTTGGGTCCAGCGTTCCAGGTTCATCCTTACTTCCTCCTAAGCATTAGCATATCACCTGATATTAGGATTGTCAATGCTATTGAGCATAAACTCCGAGAACCTGGCCGCACACGCACGAGGGGGAAGGAAAACGCGCCTTTACCCGGATTGTAAGGGGAACGCTGGGGGAAGAATGTCCTAACCCAAGTTGCTACCTATCCCCTGGATCTGAAAAAATAGTGGCCGCTATGCTTTCCCGTCTCATAGCGGCCTTTTGCATTATAGACGACGCCCTGCAAGCCATGGGCTACAAGGATGACCCCCAAGCCAAAACGCCCGCCTCCGCCATCCTCACCCTCGCCCTCCTTGCCGCCCTAGAGTTCGGCGGCAAGCACAACAAGGCCCTGGCCCTCGCCAAAGACCTCGGCCTCTTCACCCACGTCCCCTCCCCAAGCCGCTTCAACCGCAGGCTCCACGCCCTCTACCCCCTCCTTCTCCCCCTCCTCCACCTCCTGGCCCAGGTCTGGAAGCACCTCC
>NZ_FNBC01000011.1 GCF_900102145.1 Thermus arciformis
GCTGGCTATGGAGCCGAGGGAAAGAGCGAGTCTGGGGCCGCTTGTGGTGCGGGCGGTGACCAGAGCCATCACCAGGGCGGCCAGGAAGGTGAGGCGCCTGAGGTCGGCCTTCCAGTATCGCTTCAAGGCGTTGATGAGTGGGGTAAGCTGTTCCATGGGGACCACCTCCTATGGGTACCTGCCCATCCACGTGGGCGCAGGTCCATCCTAAAGGGGTGGTCCCACGTTTTGACGTGTACTGAGCCCCCGTACACAGACTCTTACACATAACTCTTGACACGACCCGTCCGCAGGAGGTGGTTGGGGCTGGGTAAAAGACCCCTTTGGTACTTGCTGCTCCCTGCGTTGCGGCACATCTTCCGCGCAAGCCCCAGGGAGAGCGCCCTTTTGCTTGGGCTCCTGGCCCTGGGAGGGCTTGTGCCAGTGGCGGTTCTGGGCTTCACCCGTGCCCTGGTGGACCAGCTGGCGACCACACTGGGGGGTAGCCCCTTTACCCCAACCCTCCTTTGGCCGCTGGTGGGGTTAGCGCTGGCTTTTGGCCTGGACTTCCTCCTCACCCCTTGGGTGGCCTACCTGCAAGGTTCGGTGAACGAAAAGCTCACCGCTCGGGTTCACCTGCTCCTCATGGAGAAGGTGGCCGGCACGCCGGACCTGACCCCCTTTGAGGATCCCCGCTTTCACGATGAGCTTCAGGTGCTACGCGACCAGGCCCCTTACCAGCCCCTCAACCTGCTGGTTTTCCTGGGCAACGCTTTCCGGGAGGTCCTCGCCGCTCTCGGGGTTCTTCTCCTGCTATTTGGGCTGGCGCCTTTCTTCCCCTTACTCCTGCTTTTGGCCACCCTGCCCCAAGCCTGGCTCACCTTTCGGCTCCAGAAGGGGGTGTGGGAGGCCCTACTCTTCGGGGCCCCCGAGGCCCGGCGAATGCGCTATTTCGCCGAGGTGCTCTTGAGCCCCGAGACTGCCAAAGAGGTGCGGTTATTCGGTCTTTTGCCCTTCTTCCGCAGACGTTACCTCGAGGCCTTCCATAGCCTTTACCAAAGCCTGCGCCGTGCTCGAGGCCGCCAGGCCCTAGGGACCAGCCTGCTGGTGCTACTGAGCGCCCTTTTCACGGCTCTTGCCCTCTTCTTGGGGCTGCGCCAGACCCTCTTGGGAGGGAGCCTGGGCAGTCTGGTGCTCCTCTTGCAGTCGGTGGGAAGCCTCCAGCAAAACCTCTACGCCCTAGTCCAGGACGGGGGCATGCTGTACGAAAGCCTGTTGTACTTTGAAAAGCTGGAAAGCTTCCTAGCCAGGCCCGCTTCCATGGCGGAGACTGGCCCGGGCAGGAAGGTCCAGGGTTTTGAGGAGATCCGGTTTGAAGGGGTGGGGTTCTGCTACCCCAACGGAAAGCGGGCGCTTGCGGGAGTCTCCTTTGCCCTCCGACGGGGGGAGCGCCTGGCTTTGGTGGGGGAAAACGGGGCGGGCAAGACCACCCTGGTAAAGCTCCTCCTCCGCTTCTACGACCCCACGGAGGGCCGCATCCTGGTGGACGGGATTGACCTCCGGGAAATAGACCTGAAGGCCTGGCGCGCCCTCATCGCCGCAGTCTTCCAGGACTTTGGCCGCTACGCCCTAACCCTCGAGGAAAACGTCGCCCTTTCCGACCCGGACGTGAAGCCCGACCCTAACCGTGTCGCAGAGGCCTTACGCTTAGGCGGGGCCTGGGAGCTCCTCCAGCGGCTTGGCCCCCAGGCCCTCCTGTCCAAGGCCTTTGGCGGCACAGAGCTTTCCCTGGGGGAGTGGCAACGAGTCGCCCTCTCGCGGGCCTTCTTCCGCAAGGCCAAGCTTTTGGTCTTGGACGAGCCTACGGCCTCGCTGGATCCCAAAGAGGAGGCCCACCTCTACAGGCGCTTCGCCGAGATGGCCGGGGGTAAGACGGTCATCCTCATCACCCACCGCCTGGGTTCGGTACGCATGGCGGACCGGATCCTCGTCCTCCAGGAAGGCCGGTTGGTGGAGGAAGGGACCCATGAGGAGTTGTTGCGGAGGAAGGGCGCCTACGCCGAGCTTTGGCGGCTCCAGGCCCAACTTTACGAAACCTGAGGGGATCTTGACCGGGGTGAGGCTTCCCCTTCCCCCTGGGCGCGGTCCCCTTCCTGGGCAAGGCGTAAACTCAAGGGCGTGGACAAGCTGGAAGCCCTAAAGCGCCTCTTCCCGGGGAAGGTGGACCTCTCGGAAAGCGAGCGCCTGCGCCACGGGAGGGACGAGGGCTATCCCGAGGCGAGGCCCGTTCTGGCCGTGGTCTACCCCGAGGGCGTGGAAGACGTGCAGAAGGCCCTCCAGTGGGCCCGGGCGTGGGGCGTGGCCGTGATCCCCTTCGGGGCGGGGACGAGCCTCGAGGGCCACCTCTACCCCGTCAGGGAGGCCATCAGCCTGGACCTGAGCCGGATGAACCGGGTCCTGGAGGTGAGGCCCCAGGACTTCCTTTGCGTGGTGGAGCCCGGCCTCACCCGCAAGGCCTTAAACGAGGCCCTGAAGGGCACGGGCCTCTTCTTCCCCGTGGACCCGGGGGCGGACGCTTCTTTAGGAGGCATGGCGGCCACGAACGCCAGCGGCACCACCACGGTGCGCTACGGGGGGATGCGGCAAAACGTCCTGGCGCTCCAGGTGGTCCTGGCAAGCGGCGAGGTCTTAGAGCTCGGGCGGGGCGTGCGCAAGACCTCCGCAGGCTACGACCTCAAGGACCTCTTCATCGGAAGCGAGGGCACCTTAGGGGTCATCACCCGCCTCACCCTTAGGCTCCACCCCCTCCCCGAGCACGTCCACACCCTAAGGGTCTTCTTCCCCGGGGTGGAGGAGGCGGCGGAGGCGAGCTACCGGGTCATGGCCTCGGGGCTTCCCGTGGCAAGGCTTGAGCTTCTGGACGAGCTCGCCATGCGGGCGCTGAACCGGTACCTAAAGGCGGGCTTCCCCGAGCGCCCGGCCCTCTTCCTGGAGTTCCACGCCTCCACCAAGGAGGCCCTGGAGGCGGAGAGGGCCCTCGCCCTGGAGCTCGTGCGGGAGGCGGGGGCCCTCGAGGTGGAGGCGGCCAAAACGGAGGAGGAGAGGCGCCGCCAGTGGGAGGCCCGGCACCAGGCCTACTGGGCCTTGGTCCACCTCTTCCCCGGCCACCGCTTCGTGATCACCGACACCGCCGTCCCCCTCTCCCGGCTTCCCGAGATGGTGCGCTTCGCCCAAGGGCTCCTAGGGGAGATGGGCCTCACCGGGAACATCCTGGGCCACGTGGGGGACGGGAACTTCCACACCCTGGTCCCCACTCTCCCCGAGGACTACCCCAAGGCCGAGGCCTACGCGGAAAGGCTCGTGGAAAAGGCCCTGGAGCTTGGGGGCACCTGCACCGCCGAGCACGGGGTGGGCCTCAGGAAAAAGAAGTTCCTCCCCAAGGAGCATGGGGCTTCTTTAGATTGGATGCGAAAGATCAAGGCCCTCCTGGACCCCGAGGGCCTCCTGAACCCGGGCAAGGTGCTTGACATAAGCTCCCCTTCCGGCTATAGTTAAGGATGGCGACGCGGGGTGGAGCAGCCTGGTAGCTCGTCGGGCTCATAACCCGAAGGTCGCGGGTTCAAATCCCGCCCCCGCAACCAAACCCTCCCCCGGGCACTTTAGGCCCGGGGGTTTTGCCCTAGGCTGAGGGCATGGACTGGGAGGAGCGGGAAAACCCCAAACGGCTCGTCAAGACCTTCGCCTTCAGGAACTTCCGGGAGGCCCTGGACTTCGCCCACCGGGTGGGGGAGCTCGCCGAACGGGAGAACCACCACCCCCGCCTCACGGTGGAGTGGGGGAAGGTCACGGTGGAGTGGTGGACCCACACGGCGGGCGGGGTCACGGAGAAGGACCGGGAGATGGCCCGCCTCACCGAGGCCCTCCTGGGGTAGCCTGAAGGGGTATGGAGGCGCGGACCCTAGAGCTCGTCTTCCCCGAGCACACCAACCCCCTGGGGGCCGCCTTTGGCGGCTTCGTCCTTGGGCTCATGGACAAGGTGGGCTCCTACGCCGCCGCCCGGAGGGCCAAGAAGCCCGTGGTCACCGTGGCGGTGGGGAGCGTGGAGTTCAAGGTGCCCATCCGCACCGGGGACCTCCTGGAGGTGGTGGCCCGGGTGGTGCGGGTGGGGCGCACCTCCCTCACCGTGGAGGTGGAGGTCTACAAGGAGCGCTTCGGGGAGGAGAACGGCCGGGTGCTCGCCACCAAGGGGACCCTCACCTACGTGGCGGTGAACGAGAAGGGAGAACCGGTGCCGGTGGAGGCCCATGCGGGTGCTGATTGACGGGGCCTGCCCCCTCTGCCGGGCCCTGGGGCGGGGCCTGAAGGCCTTGGACCTCGGGGGCACCCTCCGGGTGGAAGCCCTTCAGGAAGCCCGGGACCTCCCCCAGGCGGAACTCCTCCAGGCCCTCCACGTCCTGGAGGGGAAAAGGGCCCACCGGGGCTACGCCGCCCTTTTGGCCCTGGCCCGGAGGCTTCCCCTCCTCTGGCCCCTTTACCCTTTCCTTCTCCTCCTCGTCCCCTTCGGGGTGGGCGAGGGGCTTTACCGCTTCTTGGCCCAAAGGAGGCGGCGTGCCTGAGCTCCCCGAGGTGGAGACCACGAGGCGGAGGCTCCTCCCCCTCCTCCTGGGGGAGCGCCTCCTGGAGGTCCGCCACCAGGACCACCTGCGCTACCGCCACACGGAGCGGGCGGCGGGCAGGCGGATAGAGGGGGTGGAGAGGCGGGGGAAGTTCCTCCTCCTCCCCCTCTCCGGGGGCCTGGAGCTGGTGCTCCACCTGGGGATGACCGGGGGGTTTCGCCTCGAGCCCACCCCCCACACCCGGGCCCGCTTCCTCCTGGAGGGCCGAACCCTCCACTTCCACGACCCCCGGCGCTTCGGGCGCATCTGGGTGGTGGAGCGGGGGGACTACCGGGAGATCCCCCTCCTCCTCCGCCTCGGCCCCGAGCCCCTCTCGGAGGCCTTCGCCTTCCCCGAGTTCTTCCGGGGGCTGAAGGAAAGCTCAAGACCCCTCAAGGCCCTCCTCCTGGACCAGACTTTGGCCGCCGGGGTGGGGAACATCTACGCCGACGAGGCCCTCTTCCGGGCGGGGCTTTCCCCCTTGCGCCGGGGGAAGGAGGTGGGGGAGGAGGAGGCGAGGAGGCTCTTCCAGGCCCTCCGCGAGGTCCTCTCCGAGGCGGTGGCCCTTGGGGGGAGCACCCTTTCCGACCGCACCTACCGGCAGCCCGACGGCCTCCCTGGGGGCTTCCAGGAGCGCCACGCCGTCTACGGCCGGGCGGGCCTCCCCTGCCCCCGGTGTGGCCACCCCGTGGAAAGGCGGGTGGTGGCGGGCCGGAGCACCCACTTCTGCCCCCGGTGCCAGGGGTGATGGGTGCCCGTAGGGAGAAGCCTCTTTTGGGGTACTTAGCGGAAGCCCCCCCGGCCCCGGTCCAAGAGGTAGAAGAGGGCGGTGGAAAGGAAGGCGAGGAGGGCGGAAAGGGCCAGGGCCTCCCGGTAGGGCCCCTCTCCGGGCCTTCCCAGGCGCTCGTAGATGGCCAGGGTGAGGGTGGTCCACTCGGGCCGCCACAGGACGAGGCTCGCCCCGAACTCGCCCAAAAGGGCGGAAAGGGCCAGGGCGCTTCCCGAGGCCAGGGCGGGGAGGAGGAGGGGAAGCTCCACCCGGAGGAAGGCGCGAAGAGGCGTGGCCCCCAGGACCCTGGCCGCCTCGAGGAGGCTTGGGGGGAGGCTCCTTAGGGCCGGGAGGAGGGCCCGGGCCAAAAGGGGGTAGGCCAGGAGGGCGTAGGCCCCCAGGAGGAGGGGGAGGGAGCCCCGAAGCCCGGGGTAGGCCAGAAGGTAGCCCAGGCCCACGGCCACCGGGCTCACCATGAGGGGGAGGAGGCCCAAGAGGTCCAAGCCCGGGCTCCCCCGGGCCGCCACCCCGTAGGCCACCCCCAGGGGCAGGGCGAGGAGAAAGGCCAGGAGGGCGAAGCGGAGGCTGTTGCCCAGGGCCTGGGGAAGGGGGGTGAAGTCCTGGGAGCCCCAGGCCTGGGCCAGGGCCTCGAGGCGCACCTCCGCGAGGAGGGCGAAGAGGGGGGCGTAAAGGAGGAGGAACAAGGCCCCCATCCCCAAGGCCAAGGCCCAGGGGCGCCGGGAGGGGAGGAGCCTGGAAGGCCCCAGGGGATAGGCGGGAACCCTCAGGTAGAGCCAGGCCAAAAGGCCCAGGGTCAAAAGCTCCAGGAGCATGAGGCCGCTGGCCTCGGCGAAGGCCAGGCGCTGGGCGAGGAGGGTGTAGACCTCCACCTCGAGGGTGGCGTACCTGGGCCCCCCCAGGAGGAGGGGAACGCCGAAGGCGGAAAAGGTGTAGAGGAAGACGAGGAGCCCCGCGGAGGCCAGGGCGGGGAGGAGGAGGGGAAGCCCCACCCGGAGGAAGGCGCGAAGGGGCGTGGCCCCTAAGACCCTGGCCGCCCCCATGGGGCCCTCCAGGCGCAGGGCCACGGGGAGGAGGACGCGGAGGGCCAGCCCCAGGTTGTAGAAGAGGGCGGCGAGGAGAAGGAGGGCCTTCGTGCCGTAGAGGTCCACCCCCAAGACCCCCCTGGGCCCCAGGAGGGCCAAAAACCCCAAGGCCACCACCGGGGTAGGAAGGACGAAGGGCAAGGTGGCCAAGGCGAGGAAGCCCTCCCTAAAGGGAAAGCGCCTTCGGAAGAGGAAGGCCAGGGGAAGGGCCAAGAGGAGGGTGAGGAGGGCGGAAAGGAAGCCGTACTCCAGGCTCCACAGGTAGCGCCCCCAGTAGTAGGGGTTGGTGAGGGCCCGGGAAAACCCCTCCCCTACCCCCAGGGCCAGGATCCGCCCAAAGGGGTAGAAGAGGGCCAGGCCCAGGAAGAGGAGGAGGAACCCCCCCGCCAGCCGGACCACCCTACCGCCTCGCCCGGCGCACCGCCTCGGGGCTTTGCCCCTGCAGGACCACCTTGGTCCACTCCTCTATCCAGCGCTCCCGGTTTTGCGCCATGACCTTGGGGTCCAGGCGCACGCTCCCCAAAGGCTCAGGGGCGAAGCGGAAGACCTCGGGGAGCCGGGCGTCCCGGCGGGCGGGGTACATCCACATCTCCGTGGGCAGGTTCTCCTGCACGGGCTTGGAGAGGAACCAGTCCACCACCTTCCTCGCCCCCTCCAGGTTCTTGGTGCCCTTCAGGATGCCCACGAACTCCACCTGGAAGAAGGCGAGCTCCGGGAAGAGGTTGCCCGTGGGCGGCTCCTTGTACTTGCCCTCGGAGTAGTAGACCTCGGCGGCGGGGGAGGTGGCGTAGGAGACCACCAGGGGGCGGTCCCCCTTGTAGAGGCTGAAGTGGGTGTAGTAGGCCTCGCTCCAGCCCTTGGCCACCCGCACCCCGCCGTCGCGGAGCCTCGCCCAGAAGTCCAGGTACCCGTCCTCCCCGAAGCGGGCCACCGTGGCCATGAGGAAGGCGAGCCCCGGGGAGCTGGTGGCGGGGTTTTGCACCACCAGAAGCCTGGCGTACTCGGGCCGGGCCAGGTCCTGGGGGGTCTTGGGGAGGGGTCTTTCCCGGAAGAAGGCCCTGTCGTAGTTCAGGCTCACCCAGCCGTAGTCCACGGGAAGGGCCCGGAAGGTGGGGTCCAGGAGGAGGGTGGCCTTGAGGTTACGGACCTCCGGGCTCCGGTAGGGGAGGAGAACGTCGGCCTCGAGGGCCCGGGAGAGGAAGGTGTTGTCCACCCCGTAGATCACGTCGGCGATGGGGGCCCCCTTGGTGAGGATGGCCCGGTTCAGGACCTCCCCGGCGTCCCCGGCCTTGAGGAACCGGAGCTTTAAGCCCGTATCCCGCTCAAACCGGGCGATGAGCCCCTTGTCCAGGGAGAAGCTCTCGTGGGTGAGGACGGTGATCTCCTGGGCAAAGCCGAAGGCCAAGGCCACCGCAAAGACCAAAAGGCGCAACATAAAAACCCCCTGCCACCGGGGTTCGCGGAAAGCTTCCTTTCCGTCACCTTCCCTACGCCGGCATTACCCGGATCAGGTTCCAAGGGTATCTCTCAGCCCTTTTTGGGCACCCCCGGTGACGCCCTAAGCTTAGCACCCCTACCTGGCCTCCGCCAAGGGCAAGGCGGCCAGGGCTTCCCGGAAGGCCCCTTCAAAGGCCTCCGGGTGGTCTATCCAGGGGAAGTGGCCCGCCCCGGGGACCACGTGGATGGGGGCCTTGAGGCGCTCGGCCACCTCCTCGGCGTAGGGGTAGCTGGTGCCGTCCTTCTCCCCCACCACCAACGCCACCGGCCTGCGGCCAGGGGAAAGGTAGGGGGTGTAGTCCAGGCGCCAGAGGCCGTTTTGCAGGAAGGCCAGGGCGGGGGCCTCGGGGCCCACGATGCCCGAGCCCTCCACCACCCACTCGTACTCCAGCCGGCCCCTCGGGCTCGGGAACATGAGGCGGTCAAAAAGGGCCTTGGGCTCGGCCTTCTCCAGGGCCTGGCGGAGGTTTTCCTCGGGGTCTGGGAGGGGGGAAAGCCCCGCCGCCTCCGCCAGGCGGGCGGCGAGCCAAGGGAAGCTGACCCAGGGGCCGAGGAGGATGGCCCCTTCCACCTGGGGAAAGCGCCTGAGGGCCTCCAGGGCCACCACCGCCCCGAAGCCGTGGGCCAGAAGGCCGAAGCGCTCTAGGCCCAAAGCCTCCGCCAGGAGGAGGGTGTCCTCCACCAGGGCGTCTATGGTGAAAAGCCTGGGGTCTGGGGGAAGCTCCAGGCTCCGCCCCGAGCCCCGCTGGTCAAAGTAGACCACCCGGAACCCCTCCAGGTAGTCCTGGAGGCCCTCCCGGAGGGGGTAGGCGTTGCCCCCGGGCCCCCCGTGGAGGACGAGAAGGGCCGGGGCGCTTTCGTCCCCTACGTCCTCCACGTAAAGCTCCGCCTCCCCTACGGGGATGTAGCCGATTTCCTCCCGCATCCCCTATACACTACCCCATCCCGCAGGCGGAAGGCCCAGACCCTGACCCCAAGGACCTCCCGGGCCCGCGCCTCCGCCTCCGCCGAGGCCCCGAGGACCTGGAGCAGAAAGACCCCTTCCCCCTCCAGGAGCCAGTAGGGGTGGGGAAGCTCCCGGGCCAGGGCCAGGAGGGGAGGAAGGTCCTTGCCCTCCACGAAAAGCACCCTCATCCTCGCCCCCAAAGGCGGCGGTAAAGGAGGATCTCGGCGCTCTCCTCCAGGGTGGTCATGAGGCTGTAGGCCTGGAGAAGGGCCTCCTCGGGCTTCTCCTTGCTCCCGAGGGCGAAGGCCCCGTGCCCCCGAAGGAGGCAGACCGGGTGGCGCGCCAGGGCCTCGGCCACGCTCAAGGCGGCCTCCTCCGTGGCGGAGACCGTCTTCGGGGCGAGGACCGGCACCTCCTTGAGGTAGTACTGGCCCTCGAGGTCCAGGGGAAGGATCCGGTCCAGCTCCAGGGAAAGGGCCACGGCCACCCGGGGGTGGGCGTGGACCAGGGCCTGGGCCCCGGTCCTCCGGTAGACCTCCCGGTGGATCACGCTCTCCACGCTCGCCCCCTCGGGGATGGGCCCTTCCAAGGGCACCTCCAGGAGGTCCTCCGGGGTGAGGTGGGCCTTCTGCACCCCGCTTTTGGTGATGAGGAAGCCCTCCTTGGTGCGCACGGAGAAGTTCCCCGCCGTGGCGGAGATGAGGCGCTGCCGGAAGAGGTCCTCCCCCACCTGGCGAAAGGCGGTGAAGACGCGGGCCAGCATGGCTCCATTATGCACCCTGGCTTCCCCTTCCCTTTGGGCCCGGGGAAGCCCCATGCGGGCCTAAACCCGCATGGGGCTTGGGGTTTTGGGCCCCCGCTTTGGCGAAAGCCAGAGCAGGGTACCTTAGGCCTGCTTCCCCGGCTGCTCCCGGCGGGGAGCCCGGCGGACCGGGGCCTCCCGGGTGGCCTCCACCGCCTCCTTGCGGGCCTCCTCAATGGCCCTCAGGGTCTTCTGGTCCACCACCTGGGTGAAGCGCACGAAGTCCGAACCCGTGCCCGCCGGGATCAGGCGGCCCAGGATGACGTTCTCCTTGAGGCCGATGAGCTCGTCCTTCTTCCCGGCGATGGCCGCCTCGGTGAGGACGTGGGTGGTGTTCTGGAAGCTCGCGGCGGAAAGCCAGCTCTTGGTGGAGAGGGCGCTCTTGGTCACCCCCATGAGGAGGGGCTTCCAGGCCACGGGCACCTTGCCCTCGGCGATGAGGCGCTCGTTCAGGGCCTCCACGTCCCACCTCTCCAGGACCTGGCCCTCGAGGAGGCGGCTTTCCCCGGGGTCGGTGACCTCCACGTACTTCAGCATCTGCCGCACCACGATCTCAATGTGCTTGTCGTGGAGCTTCACCCCCTGGGCCCGGTAGACCTTCTGGATCTCCTCCACCAGGTAGCGCTCCACCGCCTCGGGGCCCCGGGCCTCCAGGAGCTGGTGGGGGTCAATGGCCCCGCGGGTGAGGGGCTGGCCCGCCTCCACGTAGTCCCCGTCCTTCACCAGAAGGCGCGCCTCCTTGGGGAGCTTGTACTCCTTGGAGAAGCCTTCGGACTCCACGAAGACGGAAAGCTTCTCCTCTGTCTCCTCAATGCGCACCACCCCGTCAATCTCGGAGATCACCGCCTTGGCCTTGGGCCTGCGGGCCTCAAAGAGCTCAATCACGCGGGGCAAGCCCTGGGTGATGTCCGTGCCCGTGGCCACGCCCCCCGTGTGGAAGGTGCGCATGGTGAGCTGGGTGCCGGGCTCCCCGATGGACTGGGCGGCGATGATCCCCACCGCCTCCCCGATGGAGACGGGCCGGGCCATGGAGAGGTCGTAGCCGTAGCACTTCTGGCAGACCCCGTAGCGGGTCTGGCAGGTGAGGGGGCTACGCACGGGCACTTCCCGGATCTCCCCGGCCTCCGCGGCCTTGATGAGGAAGTGGACGTCCTCCAGGGAAAGGTGGCGGCCCTCCTCCAGCCGCCGGCCCAGGACCTCCACCTCCCGGGCCAGGACCCGGCCGTAAAGCCCCGCCTCAATGTCCGAGCGCTTCCTGAGGCGCAAGGAGCGGGTCACCTCGTCGGGCTGGAAGAGGGGCACGGAAATGTAGTTGGTGGTGCCGCAGTCCGCCTCCCGCACCACGATCTCGTGGGCCACGTCCACGAGCTTGCGGGTGAGGTAGCCGGAGTCCGCGGTGCGGAGGGCGGTGTCCGCCCCGCCCTTGCGGGCCCCGTGGCTAGAGATGAAGTACTCCAAGACGGTGAGGCCCTCGCGGAAGGAGGAGCGCACGGGCACCTCAAAGGTCTCCCCCGAGGGCTTCTGCATGAGGCCGCGCATGCCGCAGAGCTGGCGGATCTGCTGGGGGTTGCCCCGGGCCCCGGACTGGGCCATGACGTAGAGGGGGTTGAAGGGGTAGTTCTCCTCAAAGTTCTTGAAGACCGCCTGGGTGACCTTCTCCGTGGTCTCCGTCCAGAGCTGGATCACCTGGTCGTAGCGCTCCCGGTCGGTGAGGAAGCCCATCTCGTAGGCCTGCTCAATCTGGCGAAGCTTCCGGTCGGCCTCCTCCAGGTACTTCTGCTTCTCCTCGGGGATGACGGCGTCGTCAATGCCGATGGTGATGCCGCTCGTGGTGGAGAGGGTGAAGCCGTAGTACTTGAGGGCGTCCAGGAGGCGGGCGGTCTTCTCTATGCCCAGGCGCAGGAAGGCCTGGTAGACCAGGTCCTTTAGGGAGTTCTTCTCCTGGGGCACGTCCAGCTGGATGAGCTCCTGGGCCACCTTCTCGTCCCCCACGGCCTCGCCCACGATGCGGGCGAAGAGGATGCGGCCCGGGCTCGTCTCCAGGCGCTTGCCCAGGTGGCGCACCGTGACCACGTCCTGGAGGTCCAAAAGCCCGTGGGCCACGGCGAGAAGGGCCTCGTCGGGGTTGGCGAAGACGAACTTGAGCCGGCCCACGCTGGTCTCCTTCCCCGCCACCTTGATGGGGGCGTTCAGGGCCACCTCCCCCCGCTCGTGGGCGGCCAGGGCCTCCTCGGGGGTGGCGAACTCCAGGCCCGCCCCCTTCTTCTCCCGGCGCACCTGGGTGATGTAGTAAAGGCCCAGGATGATGTCCCGGCTGGGCTTGGCCAGGGGCTCCCCGGAGGCCGGGGAGAGGAGGTTGTGGGCGGAGAGCATCTGGACGCGGGCCTCGGCCTGGGCGAAGGAGGAGAGGGGGACGTGGACGGCCATCTGGTCCCCGTCAAAGTCGGCGTTGAAGGCCTCGCACACCAGGGGGTGGAGCTGGATGGACTGCCCCTCCACCAAGACGGGCTGGAAGGCCTGGATCCCCAGGCGGTGCAGGGTGGGGGCGCGGTTTAAGAGGACCACCTTACCGTGGATCACCTCCTCCAGGGCGTCCCACACCTCGTCCTTGATGTCCCGCTGGCGCTCCAGCATGCGCCGCGCCGCCTTGACGTTGGGGGCGATGCCCTTCTCCTCCATCTTCTTGAGGAGGAAGGGCTTGAAGAGCTCCAGGGCCATGCGCTTGGGAAGGCCGCACTGGTGGAGCTTGAGCTGGGGCCCCACCACGATGACGCTTCGGCCCGAGTAGTCCACCCGCTTGCCCAGGAGGTTCTGGCGGAAGCGGCCCTGCTTGCCGGAGAGGACGTCGGTGAGGCTACGGAGGGGCCGCTCGGAGCCAGGGTTGGTCACGGGGGTGCCCCGGCGGCCGTTGTCAATCACCGCGTCCACCGCCTCCTGGAGCATGCGCTTCTCGTTGCGGATGATGATCTCCGGGGCCCCCTGGGCGAGGAGCTTCTTCAGGCGGTTGTTGCGGTTGATGAGGCGGCGGTAGAGGTCGTTGAGGTCGCTGGTGGCGAAGCGCCCCCCGTCCACCTGGACCATGGGGCGGAGGTCCGGGGGCAGGACGGGGACGGCCTCGAGGACCATCCACTCCGGGCGGTTGCCGGAGTCCAGGAAGGCCCGCACCACCTCCAGGCGCTTCCGGGCCTTGGCCCTACGGGCCCGGGAGGGGTGCTTCATCTCCTCCAGAAGCTCCTTCTCCAGGGCCTCGAGGTCCAGCTCCTTGAGGAGCTGCTGGATGGCCTCGGCCCCCATGCGGGCGTCAATGTCGTAGGACTCCACCACCCGCACCACGTTGCGGACCAGGTCCACCTCCACCCGGCCGTAGATCTCGCTCTTGACCTTGCCCCCGTCCGCCAAGACGTCCCCCGGGGCCACCCGGTCCCCGGTGGAGACCTCCACGTCGTCCTCAAAGGGGTAGACCCGGGCCTTGACCACCAGGAGGCTTGCGGGCTCGTGGAGGTGGACCACGCCCTCGGCCTCGGCGATGACCTCCTCCTCGGGGTCAATGGCCGCCACGATCTTGTCCCCCGGCTGGACCCTGCCCCCCTCGGGCACCACCACGTTCATGTGGGGGGCCACCCGGTAGTCCTTGGGCTCGGTCCACTCCAGGAAGAGGGTGAGGTAGACCGCCTCCCCTTCCTCCTCGGCCTCCACCTCCTTGACGGCCATGTGCCGGGGGAGGCGGAGGAGGCCCTTCCCCTCCGCCAGAGGCTGGCCCTTCTCCACGATCTCCCCGTGGACCACGAGGGGCGTCATGCCCACGGGGAGGAGGTAGCGGGCCACCACCTCCTCCCCCTGGCGGAGGTAGAGGAGGGCGCCCTCCGAAAACTCCCTAAGCTCCACCACCCCCTCCTCCTCCGCCCGGAGGAGGTAGGGCTCGGAAAGCTCGGCCAGGACCTCCCCCGGCTTGTAGCTTTCCTTCTCCACCCAGGCGGAGAGGGGAAGGCTGAGGGCGGCCCGCTCCTTGTAGAGGTAGTCCACCCGCACCCGGCGCGGGAAGCGGTAGAGGACCACCCCGTCCATGCGGCTCACCACCCCGGGGGCGAGCTCCTGGCCCTTCACCACCTCCTCCCCGTCCTTCACCAAGGCGTCCACCCCCACGGGCAGGGGGTAGGTCTCCTGCTTGCCGTAGCGGAGCTCCCGGTACTCCTCATCGGTGAGGAGCTGGCGCTTCTCCACGGGAACCCCGTTCAGGACGGCCCCCTTGGGGTCCAAGACGATGTACTTGTTGAAGTAGAGCACCTGCTCCAGCTCCGTGGCGGAGAGGTCCAAGAGGGTCCCGATCTTGGAGGGGACGTCCTTGACGAACCAGATGTGGGCCGCGGGGGTGGCGAGCTCAATGTGCCCCATGCGGTAGCGGCGGACGATGCTCTTGGTCACCTCCACGCCGCAGCGCTCGCACACCTTGCCCTCAAAGCGCTGGCGCTTGTACTTCCCGCAGGCGCACTCGTAGTCCTTGGTGGGGCCGAAGATGCGCTCGTCAAAGAGGCCGTCCCGCTCGGGCTTGAGGGTGCGGTAGTTAATGGTCTCGGGCTTCTCCACCTCCCCGTAGCTCCAGGAGCGGATCTTCTCCGGGGAGGCCAGGGCGATGCGGACCTTGCGGACTTCCTTTTTCATCTTTCCTCCGGGGCTTACCTCTTGGACGCCAAGCCTTCAAAGATGTCCACGGGGTTGTCCTTCTCGTCCAGGGTCTGGACGTCTAAGGCCAGGGCCTGAAGCTCCTTCACCAGCACGCGGAAGGACTCGGGCACGCTGGGCTCGGGCACGTCCTCCCCCTTGATGATGGCCTCGTAGGCGGCGTTTCTGCCCTCAATGTCGTCGGACTTCAGGGTGAGCATCTCCTGCAGGGTGTGGGCGGCCCCGTAGGCCTCGAGGGCCCAGACCTCCATCTCCCCGAAGCGCTGGCCGCCGAACTGGGCCTTGCCCCCCAGGGGCTGCTGGGTGATGAGGGAGTAGGGGCCGGTGGAGCGGGCGTGCATCTTGTCCTCCACCATGTGGTAGAGCTTCATGATGAACATCTGCCCCACCACGATGGGGCCCTCAATGGGCTCGCCGCTTCGGCCGTCGTAGAGGACCACCTTGCCCTGGAGGAAGAGCTCCTTGAGCTGCTCCTCGGGGCTTCGGCCAGGGCTCACCAGGCCGAGCTTTTCCGCCCGGGCCAGGACCTCCAGCTCCCGCTTGTCCACGCCGAAGCCCTCCTCCTTGCGCCGGCCAAAGTAGAGGTCAAAAGCTTCGGCCAGAAGGGCCTTGATCTCGGGCTCCGTGGCCCCGTCAAACACCGGGGAGATGTAGCGCTGGCCCAGGAAGTAGCCGGCGAGGCCCAGGTGGGTCTCCAGGATCTGGCCCAGGTTCATGCGGCTGGGGACGCCCAGGGGGTTCAGGATGATGTCCACGGGGGTGCCGTCCGGCAGGTGGGGCATGTCCTCCACGGGGAGGATCTTGGCCACCACGCCCTTGTTCCCGTGGCGGTTGGCGAGCTTGTCCCCCACCTGGAGCTTGCGCTTTTGGGCCACGTAGACCCGCACCACCTCCCGCACCCCGGGCTTGAGCTCCACCCCGGGGTCCCCCCGGCGCAGGCGCAGGCGGCCCACCACGATTCCCCCTTCCCCGGGGGGCACCCGGAGGGAGGTGTCCTTCACGTCCCGGGCCTTCTCCCCGAAGATGGAGCGGAGGAGCCTCTCCTCCGGGGAAGGCTCCTGCTCGCCCTTGAAGCTGGTGCGGCCCACCAGGATGTCCCCGGGCTTGACCTCGGCCCCGATGCGCACGATGCCCTCCTCGTCCAGGTCGCGAAGGGCGGCCTCGGAGAGGTGGGGGATGTCCCGGGTGATCCGCTCGGGGCCGAGCTTGGTGTCCCGGGCCTCAATCTCGTAGCGCTCAATGTGGATGGAGGTGTAGAAGTCCCGCTTGAGGAGCTCCTCGCTGATGACGATGGCGTCCTCAAAGTTGTAGCCGTCAAAGGGCATGATGGCCACCAGGACGTTCTGCCCCAGGGCCAAAAACCCCTCCTCGGAGGCGGGGCCGTCGGCCAGGAGGTCCCCTTTGCGCACCCGCTGGCCCACCACCACCCGGGGGCGCTGGTCCAAGGCGGTGCCCTGGTTGGAGCGGGCAAAGCGGCGCAAGGGGTACTCCACCAGGCGGCCGTCCTCGTAGCGCACGGCGATGCGGGTGCCGTCCACCTTGACCACCTCCCCGTCCTCCTCGGCGTAGAGGGCGGCCAGGGAGTCCCGCACCACCCGCTCCTCGAGGCCCGTCATCACCACGGGGGCCTGGGCCCGGATGAGGGGCACCGCCTGGGTCTGCATGTTGGAGCCCATGAGGGCCCGGTTGGCGTCGTCGTGCTCCAGGAAGGGGATGAGGTTGGTGTTCACGGAGAAGACCTGCTTGGGGGAGACGTCCATGAACTCCACCTCGTCCGGGGAGACGATCACGGGCTCCCCCTTCCTCCGGGCCACCACCCGGTCGGTGGCGATGCGGTCGCCCTCCAAGGGGGTGTTGGCCTGGGCGATGGTGTAGCGGTCCTCCTCGGTGGCCGTCATGTAGACCACCTCCTCGGTGACCACCCCGTCCTTCACCCGGCGGTAGGGGGTGCGGATGAAGCCCAGGTCGTCCACCCGGGCGTAGGCCGCCAGGGAGGTGATGAGGCCGATGTTGGCCCCCTCGGGGGTCTCCACGGGGCAGATGCGTCCGTAGTGGGTGCGGTGGACGTCGCGCACGTCAAACCCCGCCCGCTCCCGGGTGAGGCCCCCAGGGCCCAGGGCGGAGATGCGGCGCTTGTGGCGCAGGGAGGAGAGGGGGTTGGTCTCGTCCTTGAACTGGGAAAGCTGGCTCCGGCCGAAGAACTCCCGGAGGGCGGCCTCCAGGGGGCGGCTGTTCACCAGCTTGGCCGGGGTCAGGGCGTCCGGAGAGCCCATCAGCATCCGCTCCCGCACCCCCCGGGCGAGGCGGGCCAGGCCCACCCGGAACTGGTCGGCCATGAGCTCCCCCACGGTGCGGATGCGGCGGTTGCCCAGGTGGTCAATGTCGTCCACCTCGTGGCCCGGGACCCCGGCGGTGAGGGCGAAGAGGTAGCGCAGGGTGGGGAGGAAGACCTCGTCCTTGAACTCCCCCTCCTCAAAGCGCACCAGGGTGCGGCCTGAGAGGCGGATCCCCAGCTTCTCCTCCGCCTTGTAGCGGCCCGCCTCCCCCAGGTCGTAGCGCCTGGGGTCGGCCAGGAGGCCGAAGAGGTAGGCCAGGGCCTTGTCCTTCTTGGGGGGGTCGCCCGGGCGGAGGAGGGTGAAGAGGCGGACCATGGCCTCCTCGGGGCGCATGGCGAAGACGCCCTCGTCCATGAGGCCCTGGACCAGCTCCCCGTAGGCCCCAAGCTCCCGGGCCAGGGTCTCCTGGTCGTAGCCCAGCACCCGCAGGAGGAGGACCAGGGGGAACTTGCGCTTGTTGACCTTCATGGAGACGACCCCGTTCGCCTCCACCTCGAGGTCAATCCAGGGCCCCCGCTTGGGCAAGGGGATGATGCTGGCGATGTAGCGGCCGGGCCGGGCGGGGTCGGGGGTGAAGTAGACCCCGGGGGAGCGGTGAATCTGGGAGACGATGACCCGGTCGGCCCCGTTGATGATGAAGGAGCCGTCCTCGGTCATGAGGGGGATGTGCCCGAGGAAGACCTCGTCCTCCTTGATGAGGCCCGTGTCCTTGTGGATGAGCTGGAGCTTGGCGTAGAGGGGCGCCTGGTAGGTGAGGTCCTTCTCCCGGCACTCCTCCTGGGAGAAGGGGGGGTCGCCGATGCGGTACTCCAGGAAGTCCAGCACCAGGCCGCCCTTGCCCTTGTCCCCCTCCTCCACGGGGAAGGTCTCTTTGAAGGCGGCCTGGATGCCCACGTCCTCCCGCTTCTCGGGGGGCACGTCCGCCTGGAGGGCCTTCCGGTAGGAGGCTACCTGGATTTCCGTAAGGGGGGGTAGGGGAATGACCTCTCGGATGCGACCGAACCGCTTAATCTCCATGCGTCACCTCTATTGGGAAAAGCGGGCCGCCCGAGGTAAGCTAACAGGGTTCTTCCGCAAGGGGCCTTCCCCTTGCGGCGGCTGGCTCTTACCGTGCTCCCTTGGCCCGACCAAAGAGCACAAACCTTAGCCTATACGGCACACCCTAATCCCGTCAAGCCTCGCGCCCAAAGCCTCCTCTAGCGCTCCACCTCCACCTTGATTTTATAGTTGCCCCGCACGGTTTTGCCAAGCACCTCCAAGAGGGTGAGGCTTCCCAGGCCCTCGGCCAGGAGGACGTCCCCCGGGGCCATCTCCTCCTTGGGGGAGGCCACCTTGCCCCGAAGCCGCACCTTCCCCGCCTTCGCCCCTTGGGCGAAGTAGGTGCGGGACACGCCAAACCCCTTGGCCCCCACGGCGTCCACCCGCAAAGAGGGCACCACCAGGGTGCGCACCCGCTCCCTGGGGGGCCGCAAGGCCCCCTCCGGGGGAGGGAGGAGGCGGTAGCCCTGGGCCTCGAGGGCCTTCCTGCCCTGGGGAAGGAGGGCCACCAGGTACCCCTCCTCCCAGGGCTCCACGTCCCCCAGGGCCTCCCCCAGGTCCAAAGGCTCCTTCTCCAGGAAGAAGACGGCCACCGGGTCGTGGACGGAAGGGACCTCGGGGGGGTAGAGGACGGCCACCTTGCGCTCGGCCAGGGGAAGCCCCCCGAAGAAGGCCACCCGGATCCCCTCCTTCTCCGCCAGCTGGGCGAGGGTTTGCTGCTCCTCGGGGGTGAGGAAGCCCGTCTGCACCACCCGCCCCCCCCGCGCCCGCTTGAGGTAGGCCAGAAGGTCCGCCACCTACCCCTCCCTTAGGGCGAAGCTCAAGGTGGCGCTCGCCCTTTCCTCCCCCTCCACCAAGGCCCGCGCCGCCACCTTGCCGAGGCCCCTCCGGAAGAAAAGGAGCTCCCCTTCTAGGATGAGGGTGTCCCCGGGGACCACGGGCTTTTTGAAGCGGGCCTCCTCCACCCCCACCAGGAAGACCAGCCCCCCGGGCTTGAAGCCGGGCTGGCGGGCGATGGTCCCCACCGCCGCCTGGGCCATGGCCTCGAGGATCAAGACCCCGGGCATGATGGGGTAGCCGGGAAAGTGGCCCTGGAAGTGGGGCTCGTTGAAGGTGACGTTCTTGAGGGCCCTAAAGCGCTTCTCGTCCGCCTCCAGGACCCGGTCCACGAGGAGGAAGGGGTAGCGGTGGGGAAGGAGCTTCAGGATCTCCCCGATCTCCACGGGCCTCACCTCTTCAGCACGTCGTCGGAGGAAAGGATGGTGTCCTCCAGCACGTGGAGCATCTCCAGGGCCTTCCCCGTGCCCAGGGCCACCGCCTCAATGGGGTTTTCCGCCACCACCACCGGCACCCCGGTGGCCTCCTGCAGGGCGAGGTCCAGGTTCTTAAGGAGCGCCCCGCCCCCGGTGAGGAGGATGCCCCGCTCGTAGATGTCCGAGGCGAGCTCGGGGGGGGTGGTCTCCAGCACCCCCTTCACCCCCTGGAAGATCTTGTCCAGGGGCTCCCTAAGGGCCTCGGCCACGTCCTCGGCGGGGATCTCCGCGGTGCGGGGAAGGCCCGAGACGAGGTCGCGGCCCCGCACCTCGGCCACCTCCTTCTCCTCCCCGGGGAGGACCTTAGCCCGGCCCAGCTGGATCTTGAGTTCCTCGGCGGTGCGTTCGCCGATGAGGAGGTTGTACTTCTGCCGGACGTAGCGGATGATGGCCTGGTCCATCTCGTTCCCGGCGATGCGGAGGCTTTCCGAGCGGACGATGCCCCCCAAGGAGATGACGGCGATGTCCGTGGAGCCGCCCCCGATGTCCACCACCATGCTCCCCGTGGGCTCGGCCACGTTGATGCCCGCCCCGATGGCCGCCGCCAGGGGCTCCTCAATGAGGTAGACCTTCTGGGCCAGGGCGGAGACCGCCTGCACCACCGCCCGGCGCTCCACGTCCGTGACCCCCGAGGGCACCCCCACCATGACCCGGGGCTTGAAGAAGCGGCTCATGGGGGAGAGGACCTTTTGCAGGAAGAGGAGGAGCATCCTCTCCGTGAGGGCGTAGTCGGCGATGACCCCATCCTTAAGGGGCCGCACGGCCACGATGTTCCCGGGGGTGCGCCCGAGCATCCGGTAGGCCTCGGCCCCCACCGCCTTCACCTCCCGCTTGCCCTGCACCACCGCGATCACGGAGGGCTCGCGGAGCACGATCCCCTTCCCCCGCACGTAGATGAGGACGCTGGCCGTCCCCAGGTCAATCCCGATGTCCTCGCCCTTAAGCATAGCGCCTCACGCTACCTAGCGTACTCCACCGCCCGGGTCTCCCGCACCACGGTCACCTGGACCTGGCCGGGGTAGTTCATCTCCCGCTCTATGCGGTTTGCGATCTCCCGGGCCAGGAGGGTGGCCTTGGCGTCGGTGACCTTGTCGGGCTTGACGATGACCCGCACCTCCCGGCCCGCCTGCACGGCGAAGGCCGTCTCCACCCCGGGGAAGGAGAGGGCGATGCGCTCCAGGGCCTCGAGGCGCTGGAGGTACTCCTCGAGGCTTTCCCGCCTCGCCCCGGGGCGGGCCGCCGAGAGGGCGTCCGCCGCGGCCACCAAAACGGCGTAGACCGTCTCGGCGTTTTCCGGGTCGTGGTGGTGGGCGATGGCGTCCACCACCTCCTTGGGCTCCCCGAAGCGCCTGGCCAGGGCGACGCCGATCTCCACGTGGCTTCCTTCCACCTCCCGGTCCACGCTCTTGCCGATGTCGTGGAGGAGCCCGGCCCGCCGGGCGAGGGCGGCGTCCAGGCCGAGCTCGGCGGCCATGATCCCCGTGAGGTGGGCCACCTGGACGGAGTGCTTCAGGACGTTCTGGCCGTAGCTGGAGCGGAAGTGGAGCCGGCCCAAAAGCTGGATGAGTCCGGGCTTCAGGCCCACCACCCCGGCCTCCAGGGCCGCCTCCTCCCCCCTTTCGTAGATGAAGGTCTTCATCTCCTGCTTGGCCTTCTCCACCACCTCCTCAATGCGGCTTGGGTGGATGCGCCCGTCCTTCAAGAGCTCCTCCAGGGCCATGCGGGCGATCTCCCGGCGCACTGGGTTGAAGGAGGAGAGGAGGACGGCCTCCGGGGTATCGTCAATGATGAGGTCCACCCCCGTGAGGGCCTCAAAGGTGCGGATGTTCCGCCCCTCCCGGCCGATGATCCGGCCCTTCATGGCGTCGGAGGGGATGGGCACCACGGAGACCGCAAGTTGCGCCGCGGTCTCCGAGGCCTGGCGCTGCATGGCCTGGGCCAGGATCTTCTGGGCCTCCCTTCTGGCCTCGAGGCGGGCCCGCTCCAGGGCGGCCCGCACCCTCTGGGCCTTCTCCTCCTCCAGCTCTTGGTCCAGCCTTTCCAGGATGAGCCGCCTGGCCTCCTCCGGGGAGAGGCCCGCCACCTGGTGGAGGCGGGCCTCCACCTCCCTTTCCCGCTCCTCGAGGCGGGCCTCCCGGGCCCTTAGGGCCTCCTCCCGCTGGGAGAGGGCCTCCTCCAGGGCGTCCAGCTTGAGGGCCCGGGCGTCCAGGGCCTCCCCCCGCTTGGAAAGCCGCTCCGCCTCCCGGCGAAGCTCCTCCCGCTCCTCCTTAAGGCGCTCCCTCTCGGCCTTAAGCTCCTCCTGGAGGGCCTTAAGCCGCTCCCTTTCCGCCTTGAGCTCCTCCCGGTCGGCCTTAAGGCGTTCCTCGGCCTCCAAAAGGCGCTTCTTGCCCTCGGCCTCCAGGGCGGAGGCCCGTTCCCGAAGCTCCTTCTCCAGCTCCTGGCGGAGGGCCTGGGCGCGGGCCTCGGCCTCCTCGCGAAGGGCCTTGGCCTCCTTGCGGGCGGCCTCCAGGATCTCCCGGGCCTCCTTCCGGGCGGCCTCGAGGAGCTCCTTGGCCTCCTGGGCCCCTTGGGCCTCCCCCTTGCGCCTAAAGAGGAGGGCCCCCCCAAGCCCCAGGACCAGGAGCAAAAGGACCAGGTCCAGCGGGCTCATCTACTCCCCCTCTTCCTCGCTTGCGGCCAGGACCACCTGGTCCGAGCGCTCCAAGACCTTGGCCCGGATCTCCTCCAGAAGCTCGGGGCGCTCCCGCAGGGCCTCGGCCGCCTTCTCCTTCCCCTGGCCCAGGCGGAGCTCCCCGTAGGAGAACCAGCTCCCCGCCTTCTCTATGACCCCGGCGGCCACGGCCACGTTCACCAGGTCCATGACGGGGTCCAGGCCCCGGCCGAAGTAGATCTCCAGCTCGGCCTCGCGGAAGGGCGGGGCCAGCTTGTTCTTCACCACCTTCACCTTGACCTTGATGCCCACGGCCTCGTTGCCCACCTTGATGGGCTGGCCGCTTTTGCGCACGTCCAGGCGCACGCTGGAGTAGAACTTCAGGGCGCGGCCCCCGGGGGTGGTCTCGGGGTTGCCGTACATCACCCCCACCTTCTCCCGCACCTGGTTGATGAAGATGGCGGCGGTGTTGCTCTTGGCGAGGACCGCGGTGAGCTTGCGGAGGGCCTGGCTCATGAGCCGGGCCTGGAGGCCCACGTGCTGGTCCCCCATCTCCCCCTCAATCTCCGCCTTGGGCACCAGGGCGGCCACGGAGTCCACCACGATCACGTCCACCGCCCCCGAGCGGGCGAGGAGCTCCACGATCTCCAGGGCCTGTTCCCCGGTGTCGGGCTGGGAGACCAGGAGGTCTTCCACCTTGACCCCAAGCTTCTGGGCGTAGACGGGGTCCAGGGCGTGCTCCGCGTCCACGAAGGCCGCCACCCCTCCCCCTTTCTGGGCCTGGGCGATGATGGTGAGGGCCAGGGTGGTCTTGCCCCCCGACTCGGGGCCGTAGATCTCAATGACCCGCCCCCGGGGGATGCCCCCGATCCCCAGGGCCAGGTCCAGGCCCAAGGAGCCCGTGGGGATCACGTCCACCTGCTGCCTGGGCATCTCCCCCAGGCGCATCACCGCCCCCTTGCCGAACTCCTTTTCAATGGTCTTTAGGGCGTTCTCCAGGGCTTTCTTCTTGTTCTCGTCCATGCTCACCTCGCAGGGGAAACTTTTCCAGAATGGTGTAAATGGGGCCCCGGGGCCTGAGCTCCGAGCGCACCAGGGCGAACTCCCGCACCGGCCAGGAGAGGCCGAAAACCACGGGGGGCACCCGGGGGGCCGGGGCCTTGCGCCGGGCCAGGGTGATGTGGGGTTTAAAGGCCTTGTCCCCCCCCGCCCGGAGGGCCTCCTCCCCAAAAAGCTCCCGCACCCCGGCCCTAAGGCCCTCCGCCAGAGGGCCAAAGCCCTCCCCCTCGGCCTTGGCGAACCAGACCCGGGGGGTGCCCTCGTTGGGGAAGTAGCCCGTGCCCCGGAGGAAGGCGGTGAAGGGGGAAACCTGGCGGCCTAAGCGGTGGCCCAGGGCGAAGAGGTCCTCGAGGTCCCCTTCCGGCCTTTCCCCCAGGAAGAGGAGGGTCAGGTGGAGCTGGTGGGGGGGCACCTCCTTCCAGCCCTTGTAGCGGGAAGCCTTCTCCTGGGCCTCGGCCAAGGCCCGCCGAACCTCTTCCGGTAGGAAGACCGCGTAGAAAAGCCTCATGTCACCAGAAGGGCCAAGGCGGCGTACACGCTCCGAAGCCTCACCGCCTCCCGGTCCCCGGGGAAGCGGTAGCGCCTGGCCTCCACCCCTTGGGGGCCCGCCAGGGCCACGTAGACCGTGCCCACGGGCTCGCCCTCCAGAGGGTCCGGGCCCGCCACCCCCGTGGTGGAGAGGGCGTAGGTGGACCCGAACAGGGAGCGGGCGGCCTCCGCCATGGCCTTGGCCGTCTCCGCGGAAACCGTCTTGGCGAGGAGTTCCTCCGGCACCCCGAAGCGGGCCTTGGCCCCTACGGAATAGGATACCACGCCCCCCAAATAGAAGCGGCTCGCCCCCGGCACGCGGGTGATCTCCGCCCCCAGAAGCCCCCCGGTGAGGCTCTCCATGGTGGCGAGGGTGGCCCCTTCCCGCTCCATGCGCCTTTTCACCGCCTCGGCGAGGGTCATCTCCCCCTCGCCCCAGATCTCCTTGAGAAGCCGCTTCTTGATGCGCTCCGAAAGCCCTTCCACCAAATCCTCCCGGCCCCGCACCACCACCTCCACCCCGTGGAGCTTGGGGTAGGTGCCCACCTCCACCTCCTCCTCCCGCAGAAAGAGGGGGCCAAGCCGCTCCACGATCTCCGACTCCCCTAGGCCCCAGGTCTTGAAAACCCGCGTGGCGTAGGGCCTCTGGGGGAGGGCAAGCTTGGGCAGGACCTCCTGCCACATGGGGCGCCACTCGGGCGGGGGCCCGGGGAGGAGGACCAGGTCCTTACCCCCTTTGCGCACCCACCACCCCGGGGCGGTGCCCCGGGGGTTTTTGAGCCAGGTGGCGGAGGGGATCTTCATGGCCTGCTTGCGGTTGGCCTCGGGCATGGCGCGCCCCCGGGCGCGGAAGAAGGCCTCAATCTCCCCAAGCACGGCCTCGTCCAGCTCCAAGGGCTCCCCCAAGGCCAGGGCCACCGCCTCCCGGGTGACGTCGTCCGGGGTGGGGCCAAGGCCACCCGAGAGGACCACGAGCCTGGCCCGCGCGAGGGCCTCCTCCACCTCCCGGGCCAGGGGCGCCACCTCGTCCGCCACCCTCAGGGTCCGCTCCACCTTGAGGGCGTAGGGCTTGAGGCTTCTTGCGATCTCCGCCGTGTTGGTGTCCAGGGTCTCCCCGTAGAGGAGCTCGGTGCCTACCCCGAGGATCTCTGCTCGCTCCATGCCGCCTCCTTAAAGGGAAGGGCCTCCACGCGGTACCTCCCCCCGCCCCCCTCCACCACCGCCCCCACGGGCACCTCCTTCCGCACCACGGCGAGGCCCAGGAGGCCGAAGGGGGTCTTTAGAAGGCGCTTCGCCTCCCCCACGCGCTTTCCCTCCAGGAAGAGCTCCGCCGGGGCCTCGCCCCCCTCTAGGGCCCTCAGGCCCACGAGGCGGTGGGGCACCTCCTTCCCCTCGGTCCTCGCCATGATCTCCTGGCCCACGTAGCACCCCTTGCCGTAGTCCACCAGGTGGAGAAGGCCCACGCTCTGGGGGAGTTCCCCTTGGATGTCCGAGAGGAGGGGGAGGCCCTTGAGCAGCGTGTAGAGGGGATAGAGCGCCGGGGGAAGCGCCCCCTCGGCCCTCTCCCCCACCTCCTCGCGGCCGTCCGCGTAGAGGAGGCGGAAGAGGGGAAGCGCCACAAGCTCCACCTGGTCAAAGACGATGTAGCGGCGGAGGCGTTTTTCCAGGCCCTCGAGGCTCCCCCAAGGGGCGAGGAGGAAGCCCTCGGGGTGGGAAAAGAGGGTCGCCGCCTCCTCAATCTGGCCCTTGTGGTTGAGGAAGAGCACCCCAGCAGGCCCCGAAACCCGTCGCAGGTCCCGGGTGCCCTGCCCCTGGAGGAAGGAAAAGGCGTCGGGGCCCCGAAGGAGGAGCGCCCCGGGGAAGGCGAAGAACCCCTCCCCCGAGAGGGCCTTAAGAAGAAGGGGGTCCATGCCTCCCATTATTGACCAAAGGGTCAGGGCGGGGGAGAATGGCGGACGTGCGCTTTTTCTCTGGCGCCTTCCTCTCCCTCTTCCTGGTGGGCGTGGTCGTGGCCCTGCCCGGGGCGGCCCTCCCCCACTGGCGGGAGCGGTACGGGGTGGAAGGGGAGGTCTCGGGGTTCTTCGCCGCCCTGCTCCTCGGCCTCCTCCTGGGCGTGCGCCTGGCCCAGGGCCCAAGGCGCCACCCCCTCTTCCCGGGGGCCCTCCTCCTCCTGGGCCTCGCCTTTTTGGGGATGGCCCTGGCCCCGAGCTTCCCCTGGGTGGTGGCCCTGGCCTTCCTCCTGGGCCTGGGGGAGGGGGTGATGAACGTCCACGGAAACAGCCTCGTGGGGGAGCTCTACCCGGAAAGGCGGGTGGAGCTTTTGAACCGCGTCAACGTGGCCTTCGGGCTCGGGGCGGTCTTCACCCCCCTGGCCCTCACCCTGGGGCCTTACGCCTCCGTCCTCCTCCTGGTGGCCCTTCTTTCCCTCCTGGGGGCCCTTCTCGTCTGGCGGGCCCCCGAGGTGGCCCACACCCCCCGAAAGAAGGGGGAGCGCCTTTGGCCCTTCCTCCTGGCCGCGGCCCTCTACACGGGCCTCGAGGGGTCCTTGGCCACCTGGAACCGGGTCTGGCTGGAGCGCCTGGGCCACCCCGTGGGCGTGGGCGGGGTGCTCCTCTCCCTCTACTGGCTCCTTTTGGCCCTGGGAAGGCTCCTTTTGGCGGAGCGGGTGGCGAAGCGCCCCCTGGGAGCCCTCCGGGGCCTCCTCCTTGGGGTCTTCGCCCTCCTCGGCCTCAACCTCCTGCCCCCCACCGCCCTCCTCTTCCCCCTGGCGGGCTTCCTCCTCGGGCCCTTCTTCTCCACCCTCTTCGCCCTGGTCCAGGCCCGCTTCGGCCACCGGGCCCTGGGGGGGCTCCTCTACGCCGGGGCGGCGGGAAGCACCCTTATCCCCGCCCTCTTCGCCCTCCTGCCCCCGGAGGGGATCCCCTTTGGGCTTCTCCTCCTCGTCCTCGGCCTCTTCGCCCTGGTGCGGGGGCTGGAAAGGGGGGAAGGGCGTGCTTAAGGCCCTCCTCTTTGACCTGGACGGCACCCTGGCGGACACGGACCCCCTGCACCTCCTGGCCTGGCGGGAGGCCCTGGCGCCCTACGGCCTGGAGGTGGACCCCGCCTTCTACCGGGCGAGGATCTCGGGGAGGCTGAACCCCGAGATCGTGCGGGACCTCCTGGGCCTGGAAGGGGTGGAGGCGGCAAGGCTCATCGCCGCCAAGGAGGCCCGCTTCCGGGAGCTCGCCAGGGGGCTTAAGCCCACCCCTGGCCTCCCGGAGCTCTTGGCGAAGGCCAAGGAAAAGGGGCTTCTCTGGGGCGTGGTGACGAACGCCCCCAAGGAGAACGCCCTTCACGTGCTGAAGGCCCTGGGCCTGAGGCCTCCCCTCCTGGTCCTGGCGGAGGAGGTGGGCCGTGGCAAGCCCGACCCCCTTCCCTACCGGGTGGCCCTAAGGCGCCTCGGGGTGGCCCCCGAGGAGGCCCTGGCCTTTGAGGACTCCCCTTCCGGGGTGAAAAGCGCCGTGGGGGCGGGGATCCCCACCTACGGCCTCCTCACGGGGCACGAGGCGGAGGCCCTTCGGGAGGCGGGGGCGAGGGGGGTTTTCCGGGACTTCCGGGAGGCGTTAGGCCTCCTTTAGGGCGTAGCGGGCGAAGGCCTCCTCGTCAAAGCGGCCCTCCACCAGGTCCTCCCAGTAAAGCCACCCCTCGCGGAAGGGGGGAAAGGGGAAGAAGCCGCCCTCGGCCTTGAGGTGGAAGGCGAGCTCGCAAGGCTCCGTCACCCCCTGCTGGAAGGCGAGGAGGGCGGACTGGTAGGCCCCGAAGGCGCTTTGCGCCTGGCTCCCCACCATGGCCTTTTTGCCCTTCTCCCGGGCGAGGGCGAGCATCTCCAGGGTCCAGGTGACCCCGGTGCGGGCGGGCTTAAGGTTGAGGACGTCAAAGGTGTTGAGCGCAAGCTCCCGCCTGAGGTCCTTCGGGGTCATGGCCGCGTCGTCGGCGATGAGGGGGAGGATCCCCTTCTCCCTCAAGGCCCGCCTCGCCTCCACCTCCTCCACGGGCAAGGGCTCCTCCACGTAGCGGAGGCCGAGCGCCTTCCAGGCCAGAAGGTAGCGCTCGGCCTCCTTGGGGGGAAGGGACTCGTTAGCGTCGGCGTAGAGCTCGGCCTCGGGGAAGGCCTCCTTCAGGCGGAGGATGCGGCGGGTGTCCGCCTCCAGGTCCTGCCCCACCTTCACCTTGAAGACCCGGACCCCCGCCCCAAAGGCCATGCGGGCGTCCTCCAGGACCTCGTCCTCCTCCCCGAGGCCCAGGATGTAGGCCACCCGCACCCGGTGCTTGGCGGGCTTGAGGACCTGGTGAAGCTCCTCCCCCTCGCTCCGCGCCCAGGCCTCCCAGAGGGCGGTGTCCAGGGCGCCCTTGAGGCCGAAGTTAAAGGGGAAGCCCTCGAGGACCGCCCGGATCCCCTCCTGGTCGTCGGCCTCGAGGCCCAAAAGCCTGGGCCTCAGGTAGTCCAACCCCGCCCTCACGCTCCCCAGGGTCTCCCCGTAGATGGTGGGGCGGATGGCCACCTCGGCCCGGCCTAGGGAGCCGTCGGAGAGCTCCACCTCCAAAAGGGCGTGCTCCAAGGCGGCAAGCTCCGAAGCCTTCCCCCAGCGCAAGGGGGCCTTCAGGGGGATGCGGAAGGGGATGAGGCGCAGGTCCCGTACCGTCGGCATAGCCCCCATTCTATGGGCCGAGGCCGTGCCCCCGGAGAAAGGCCCGCAACGCCAGGACCTCTTCCTCAGGAGAAAGGGCCTCCGTGTCCAGGACCAGGGCCCGGGGGTGGCCCTGAAGGAGGCGCAAGGGGCCTTGGGGGTCGTAGTTCCGCTTCTCCTCGGCCACGATCTTGAGCTTGGCGAGGACCTCCTCCAGGGGGGCCAGGGCCAAGGCCTCCTCCAGCTCCTCCGGGGAGAGAACGCCTTCCGCCAGGGCCTTTAGCTCCGCCATCTCCTCGGGGCGGAGCTCCACGCGGTCAAAGGCGTCCCGCCGGGAAAGGAGCCTTTTGAGCCGGGTGGCCTCCCGGGCGTGGAGGAGGACGAAAAGCGCCTTGGGGAGGTTATCCAGGGCGTAGGCCACCTCCCCTTCCCCCCTCAGGCCGTCAAAGAGGAGGAGGGGCCTTGGGGGCACGTACCCCCGGGCCAGGACCTCCGCCACCCCCCCGGGGAACTCCTCCCGGAAGCGCCGCGTGAGGCGGAAGCGCTCCTCCCGGGGGATGGGGGGCGTGGCCCCGTAGCGGGGGAGGACGTAGCGGTCCACGAGCTCCCGGCGGTCGGGGAGCCGGGGAAGGCCCAGGGCCTCCACCAGGGTGCTCTTCCCCACCCCGGTGAGGCCCACGAGGACGAGCAAAGGCGCCTCCCTCGCGGGGACGAGGGAGGGGGCGGGCTCCAGGGAGAAGGCCACCTCCATGCCCCCATGCTACCTGGTAGGATGGAGGGGCCATGAAGCGGCTTTTCGCCCTCCTCGGCCTCGCCCTGGGCCTTGCCCTGGCCCAGGCCCCCGCCTATCCGGAGAACACCCTGGGCCTGGGCTACGCCCCGGACAAGGGCATCTACCTCCAGGGAAGCGCCCTCCTGCCCTTCAGCCCCTTGGGAATAGACACCGGCCTGGACCTCCAGGTCCTCCTGGCGCAAAGCCTCGAGGCCTACGCCCTCCTCAAGGCCAACCTCTTCCCCGGCCTCGTTCTGGCGGACCTCTACACCTCCTTGGGCCTGGGCCTGGACCTCCGCTACCCCTTCGGGGTCCACCTGGGCCCCCTGGCGAGCGTGGAGCTTCCCGGGGGGGCCTTCTCCCTGGGCCTCGGCCTAGGCTACCAGGGAGGCTTCCACCTGGCCTGGGGGGCGGGGTTCAGGCTCTACCTGGAGCCTTTGGCCCTCGAGGTCTCCGCCTCGGACCGCCACCCCTTCCTCCTCTCCCTCCTCTACCTCTGGTAGCCCGTGAGGAAGAAGCTTCCCCTCCTCCTCTTCTCCCTCCCCGCCCTCCTCCCCCTCTTCCTCTTCGTCCTCTACCCCTTTTTGGACGTGCTCCGCTTCTCCACCTGGGACTGGTCGGGGCTTTCCGAGCCCAGGCCCGTGGGGCTCAAGAACTACCGGGACCTCCTACAAGACCCCGCCTTCTGGGGAAGCCTCGGGGTCACCCTCAAGTTCATGCTCCTGGCCCTGCCCCTCTTCGTGGGCCTCTCCCTGGCCCTGGCCGTGGCCCTGGACGGCCTGCCCTACGAGCGCTTCGCCAAAAGCCTCCTCTTCCTGCCGGGCCTCGTCACCCTGGGCGGGGCCACGCTTTCCTGGTACACCCTCTTCACCCCGGAGTACGGGGCCTTGGCCCAGTTCCTCCCCATCCCCCCCTGGGACCGGGAGGGGTTTTGGGCGCTTCTCATGGTCGTGGCCTTCACCCTGTGGCGCCACCTGGGCTACGGGGTCCTGGTGGCCTCGGCCAGGCTCAAGGCCATCCCCAAGACCCTCCTGGAGGCCGCCTACGTGGACGGGGCCGGGCCTTTTGAAGCCTTCCGCCACGTGGTCCTCCCCCTGATGCGGCCCGCGGTGGCCTTTTTGGTGGTGGTGGGCACCATCCTCGCCCTCCAGTCCTACGCCGCCGTCTTCCTCCTCACCCGGGGCGGGCCCTACGGGGCCACCCGGGTCCTCGGCTACTACCTCTACGAGGCGGGGTTTGAGAACTTCCGCCTGGGGTACGCTGCGGCGGTCACCGTGGTCCTCCTCCTCCTCACCCTCCTCTTCGCCTACGCCCAGCTCCGGCTCCTCCGTCACGGGGAGGAGTAGCGCTGGCGGAGCTCGCGGAGGTGGGCCTCAAAGTCGGTGTTCAGGTAAAGCCTCCCCCGGGCGTGGAAGAAGTAGAGGTAGGGGCGGCCCCTTTCGTCCCGGCGCACGGGGTTCAAGACGGCGAGGAGGGCGGCCCGCCCGGGGTTGGCGATGGGCCCCGGGGGAAGCCCGGGGTAGCGGTAGGTGTTGTAGGGGGAGTCCACCTGGAAGTCCCCGGCGGGGCGGGAAAGCTCGGGGAGCCTCTTCCCCAGGGCGTAGGCCACGGTGGGGTCGGCCTGGAGGGGCATGCCCCGCTCCAAGCGGTTCAGGAAGACCCCGGCGATAAAGGGCATCTCCTCGGCGCTTCCCGCCTCCTTCTCCACGATGGAGGCCAGGGTGACCCAGGCGTGGACGGAAAGCCCCCGCTCCAATAGAAGCCTCTGCACCGGGGGGGTGAGCTCCGCCTCAAAGCGGCGGAGCATGGCCCGCACCACCTCCTCGGGGGTGGCGAGGAGGTCAAAGGTGTAGGTGGCGGGGAAGAGGTAGCCCTCCAGGGTCTTCCCCTCCACGTAGGGGGGCTTGAGGGCCCCCGGGCCTTCCACGAGCCTGAGGAACCCCTCCCCGTCCAGCCCCGCCCCGGAAAGCCTCCGGGCGTAGTCCACCGCCCTCTCCCCCTCGGGGAAGGTGAGGGTGACGCTTAGGGGCTTCTCCCCCCCGGTGAGGGCCCGGGCCAGGCGGAAGGCCCCCTCGCCCCTCAGGCGGTAGACCCCGGGGACGATGCGCTTGGCCCGCCCGGAAAAGCGGAGGTACACCGAAAAGAGGTGGCCCGAGCGCAAAAGGCCCGCCTCCTCGAGGACCCGCGCGGCCTCGGCCCCCGTGGCCCCCCGGGGAATGCGCACCAGGGCCTCCTTGCCCGTGGGGCCGAGGAGCCAGAGGGCGTAGAGGAGGAGGAGGGCGAAGGTGAGGAAGAGGGCCACCACCCCCCGCCAAAGCCACCTTCTAGACCCTTCGGGCAAGGTAGTCCTCCAGAAGCACCTGTGCGGCCAGCTCGTCCAGCTTCCCCTTGTCCCGGCGAAGCCGCTTGGGGGCGTGCTTGAGGCGCTCCTGGGCGAGCTTGGTGGTGAAGCGCTCGTCCCATAGCTCCACCTCCACCCCCTTGGCCCTCAGGGCCTCCACCAAGGGAAGGACCCTCTGGGCCTGGGCGCTCTCCTTGAGGTCGGTGCGCAAGGGGAGGCCCACCACGAGTTTCCCCAAACCCTCCCGCCGCACGAAGTCCAGGAGGGCCTCGAGGTCCTCCTCCAGGGTCTTGCGCACCAAATACCCCCGGCCCGAGGCCAGGGGCACCCCCTCCTCCCCCACGGCGAGGCCGATCCGGGCCTCCCCCACGTCAAGCGCGCCCACCCGCATACTGAACGCTCCGGTCCGCCAAGACCACCCCCAGGTAGAGGAGGGCCACGCCCAAGGCCCTCCCCGCCTCCTCGAGGCCCACCACCCCGAAGCGGTTTAGGGTGCTGGTGGAAGCGAGGACCAGGGCGGCCAGGAAGATGAGGGCTGTGCCCTGGGCCCGCAAGGGGTTTTTGCGCCAAAAGAGGAGGGTGGTGTAGAGGGCCACCCCGGCCATGAGGGCCGTGCCCAGGAGGTTAAAGGGGATGGTCCAAAGCCTGGGCGAGGTGAGGCCGGGCGGGGGGAAGGCCACCCCCAGGGGGGCGTAGGGCTCGGGGAGGCGGGCGAGGTCCAAGGGGGCCGAGGCCACCAGGTAAAGGCCCCAGAGGAAGAGGGGGCTTAGGGCGAGGAAAAGGCCCCGGGCCGCCCTGGGGTTGAGGAGGGCGAGGCTTCCTAAGCCCAAAAAGGTCACCCCGTGCATGGCCCCGGTGAAGTACCAGAGGCGGTAGAGGAAGGGGCTCCAGGCCCCCTGGAGCCGGGCGAGGAGCTCGGCGGAAACCCCGAGGGCGAAGAAGAGGAGGCCCAGGGAGTAAAAGGCGTTGTGCAGGCTAGGGCGCCTGCGGTACCGGGTGAAGGTGAGGGCGAAGAGGGCCCAGGAGAGGGCCACCGCCAAAAGGCTTAGGAGGACCATGCCCCCATTCTAGGGGAGAAGACCGGGGAGGGCCTCCCGGGCCTTCTTGGGGTCCAGGCCGCCTCCCTGGGCCAAAGCCCCCTTGCCCCCGCCCCGGCCCCCCGCCCTCTCCGTGAGGGCCCGGAAGAGGGCCCCCGCCTCGAGGCCCCGTTCCAGGGCCCGGGAGGAGAGCTTCAGCACCGCCTGCCCCTCGCTTAGGACCAAGGCCACGTCCGCCCCCCGGGCCACCAGGTCGTCCGCCGCCTGGCGGAGGGCCTTGGCGTCCAGGCCGGGAAGCTCGGCCACCGTCCAGGTGAGGCCCCCCTTCTCCTCCAGGGAAAGCCCCCCGCCGCCCCCCAAGGCCGCCTGGACCAGGCGGGCCTTGAGGCGCTCCACCTCCCGCTCCTTCTCCTTGAGCTCGGCGAGGAGCTTCTCCAGCCTCTCCTCCAGGGCGGCCTCCCCCACCTCGAGGCGCTCGGCGAGGGCCTTCAGGCGGTTCAGGCTCCCCCGGGCGAAGCGGATGGCCTCCTCCCCCGTCACCGCCTCTATGCGGCGCACCCCGGCGGAGACCGCCTCCTCGCTCCGGATGAGGAAGGCCCCGATCTCCCCGGTGCGGCGCACGTGGCAGCCGCCGCAGAGCTCCTTGGACTCGAGGCCCTCTAGGGGGCTTCCCTCCACCCGCACCACCCGCACCACCTCCCCGTACTTCTCCCCGAAGAGGGCCATGGCCCCCTCCTTCCGCGCCTCCTCCAGGGGCATGTAGCGCCAGCTCACGGGGAAGTCGGCCACGATCCAGCGGTTCACCAGAAGCTCCACCCGCTCAAGCTCCTCGGGCTTCAGGGGCTCGGGGTGGGTGAAGTCAAAGCGGAGCCTATCCGGGGCCACGAGGCTTCCCGCCTGGCGCACGTGGGGGCCGAGGACGGCCCTCAGCGCCGCGTGGAGGAGGTGGGTGGCGGTGTGGTTCCTCTCGGTGTCCCGCCTCCTCGGGTCCACCACCGCCCGCACCCTCGTCCCTACCCTCAATACCCCCTCTTCCACCCGGGCCTTGTGGAGGAAGATTCCCCCCTCCGTCTTCTTCGTGGTCTCCACCCGGGCCCGGCCCCCCGGCCACTCCAAAAGGCCGAAGTCCCCGATCTGCCCGCCCCCCTCGGCGTAGAAGGGGGTCTTGTCCAGCACCACCTGGACCTCGGTGCCGGGCCCCGCCTCCAAAAGGCTTTGGTCCCCGGCGAGGAGGGCCAGGACCTCGGCCTCGGCCTCGAGGGCGGCGTAGCCCAAAAACTCCGTGGCCCCCCGCTCGGCGTAGAGCTCCTCGAGGACCTGGGCCCCCTTCTTGAAGATGTCCCGCTCAAAAGCCATGGCCGCCCGAGAGCGCTCCTGCTGCTCCTCTAAGGCCTTTCGGAAACCCTCCGTGTCCACGCCGAACCCCCGCTCGGCGGCGATCTCCACCGTGAGGTCTAAGGGGAAGCCGTAGGTGTCGTATAGCCGGAAGGCCTCCCCCCCCGGGAGGACCTCCCCGGGTTTGAGGCCGGAAAGAAGGGCGTCCAGCCGCTTCAGCCCGCCCTCAAGGGTTTCCAAGAAGCGCTCCTCCTCCAGCTTGATCTGCCGCTCCACCGCCTCCAGGTTCTCCCGCATCTCCGGGTAGAAGTCCCCCAGGACCTCGGCCACCACCGGGGCCAGGCGGTGGAGGAAGGGCTCCTGTAGCCCCAGGAGGTAGCCGTGCCTCAGGGCCCGGCGGAGGAGGCGGCGGATCACGTAGCCCCGCCCGGTGTTGGAGAAGGTCACCCCGTCAGAGAGGGCCGCCACCACCGCCCGGATGTGGTCGGCGATCACCCGGTGACTCACCGAGGCCTTGCCTTCGTAGGGCTTGCCGCTATAGAGGGCCACCCGCTCGATGATGGGGTAAAAGGTGTCCGTGCGGTAGAAGTCCTCCACATCCTGCAGGATGGCCGCCACCCGGTAAAGGCCCATGCCGGTGTCGATGTTCTTCTGGGGAAGGGGCTTGAGGATGCCGGGCCCCGGGATGGGCCCCTGGCGGTCGTACTGGGTGAAGACCAGGTTCCAGATCTCCACAAAGCGGTCCCCGCTTCCGGTGTTGGGCCCGGTCTCGTCCGGGGTGCCGAAGGCGGGCCCGCGGTCGTAGAAGATCTCGGAGCAAGGCCCCGAGGGCCCGTTGGGCCCGTGGGTGATGGCCCCGCCCGGCCAGTAGTTCTCGTCTTCGCCGAAGCGGCCGATTTTTTCCTCGGGGACCCCCACGAGGTCGCGCCAGATCCCGTAGGCCTCGTCGTCGTCCTCGTAGACCGTGACCCAAAGACGCCCGGGGTCCAGCTTGAGGTGCTCCGTGAGGAACTCCCAGGCCCAGAGGATGGCCTCCTTCTTGAAGTAGTCCCCGAAGGAGAAGTTGCCGAGCATCTCAAAGTAGGTGTTGTGCCGGCTGGTGCGGCCCACGTTCTCTATGTCCCCCACCCTCAGGCACTCCTGGCAGGTGGTGACCCGGCGCCACTCCCTGCCCCCGAAGATGGGCTTCGCCCCGAGGAAATAGGGCTTTAGGGGGGCCATCCCCGCGGAGGTGAAGAGGAGGGAGGGGTCGTTCTCGGGGATGAGGCTGAAGGAGGGGAGGCGCAGATGCCCCTTGCCCTCAAAGAAAGAGAGGAACTTCTCGCGGATCTCCGCCGTGCGCATGGCTTTGATTATAGGGGCTTACAATGGGCCCCATGAAGGTCCAGATGCGCCGCTACACCCTGAAGGAAGGGGCCAAGGAGGCCTTCCAAAGGGTCTTCCTGGAGACCATCGTCCCCCTGAGGCAGGCCCTGGGCTTTAGGGTCCTCGGGGCCTACTGGCTTTCGGAGCGGGAGTTCCTCTGGTTCGTGGCCCACGAGGCCTTTGAGGAGGCGGAGAAGGCCTACTACGCCCACCCCGAAAGGCAGAAGGTGGACCCCAGGGCCTACCTGGAGGCCATAGAGACCCGTTTCGTGGAGCGCCTTCTGTAGGCCGGGCCACGCCTAAAGCCCCGCTTTGGGGTAGGCTCGGTGGGGATGGAGCTTTTCCTCCTCGTCCTCCGCAACCTCCTGGCGAGGCCCGTCCGGAGCCTCCTCACCCTGCTTGGGGTCCTGGTGGCCACGGCGAGCATGGTCCTCTTCCTCTCCTTCGGGGAGGGCCTGAGGCGGGCCCTCTTCCAGGAGCTCTCCCGGGTGGGCCCCGCCATCCAGGTGGTGCCGGAAGGGGCGGAGGGCTTCGTCTTCGGCGGCCTCCCTGAGATTTCCCCCGAGACCCTGAAGGCCCTGGAGGAGGCGGGAAGGGCCCTGGGGGTGCGGGCGGTGGTCCCCACCCTCTTCCTCACCCGGGGAGGCTTTGACCCCAGCACCAGCTTCCTCTTCCAGGGCCTGCCCGAGGGAACCCCCCCGGACCTTCTCTACCCGGGGCTAAAGGCCAGGGAAGGCCGCCTCATCCCCTCGGAAGGGGGCGCCGTGGTGGGGGCCAAGGTGGCCAAGCGGAGCGGCCTCGCCCTGGGAAGCCTCCTGAGGCTTTCCCCGAGGCTCGCGCTTGAGGTGGAGGGGGTCTTGGAGGAGACGGGTGGTCTTGCCGACAACCTGATCTTCGTCCCCTTGAGGGTGCTCCAGGAGGCCTTGGGCACGGAGAACGTGACCGCGGTGCTCGTGGCCCTAAGCCCCGGCCAGAAGGCGGAAGCCGTGGCCCGGGCCCTGGAGGAGGCGGTGCCCGGGGTCAAGGCCCAGACCACGAGCGAGGTGATGCGCTTCGCCGAGCGCGCCCTAAGGATCAGCGACCTGGTGCGCTTCGGCATCAGCCTGGTGGCCCTGGTGGTGGGGGGGCTTCTCGTGGCCAACACCGTGATGATGTCCGTGTACGAGCGGGTGCGGGAGTTCGGGGTGATGCGGGCCCTGGGGGCGAGGCGGGGGTTCATCTTCCGCCTGGTGCTCCTGGAGGCCCTTCTCCTGGCCCTCCTGGGCGGGGCCTTGGGCCTGGGCCTGGGAGGGGCGGCGTCCTACGCCATCAACCTCTACACCCTGGACCAGGTGGGCCTGGCCCTCTCCGCGGTGACCCCGAGGCTTGGGCTTTTCGCCCTGGGGGTGGCCCTCGGTCTAGGGCTTCTCGCCGGGCTTCTTCCCGCCTACCACGCAAGCCGCATCCCCGTGGTGGAGGCCTTGGGGAGGGTGTAGATGACCCTAAGGGCGGAAAACCTCACCAAGCGCTACCGGCAAGGGGAGAAGGAGGTGGTGGCCCTTTCGGGCTTCACCTACGCCTTCCCCCCGGGGGCCACGGCGGTGGTGGGGCCTTCGGGAAGCGGGAAGACCACCCTCCTAAACCTCCTCGCGGGCTTTGACCTGCCCACGGAGGGCGGGGTCTACCTGGGGGACACCCCCCTTCACGCCCTCTCGGAGGACGAGCGGGCGGGGGTGCGGCTTAGGCACATGGGCTTCGTCTTCCAGCAGTGGAACCTCATCCCCACCCTCACCGCCTTGGAGAACGTGGCTTTTCCCCTTCTCCTCGCGGGCTGGCCGAGGAGGGCGAGGCTAAAGCGGGCGGCGGAGCTTTTGGAGAAGGTGGGCCTAGAAGCCCGCCTCCACCACCTGCCAAGCCGCCTCTCCGGCGGGGAGCAGCAGCGGGTGGCCCTGGCCCGGGCTTTGGCCCTGGACCCCCCCATCCTCTTCGCCGACGAGCCCACGGGGAACCTGGACCTCGAGGCGCGGGAGCAGGTGGCGAACCTCCTCTTCGCCCTGGGCGAGGCGCGTACCCTGGTCCTCGTCACCCACGACCTGGAACTCGCCCAAAGGGCGGGGCGCATCCTCCACTTAAAAGGCGGGCGGCTCGTGCGGGAGGAGGCGCCTCAGGCCAAGGGCTAAGGCCCCTGGGACATTCCGCCCACCCCTTCCGTGGCAGAATACCCCCCATGGGCGAGCGCCTGGTGGTCGTGGGCGGGGTGGCGGGCGGGGCCTCCGCCGCCGCCAAGGCCAAGAGGGAAAACCCCGAGCTGGAGGTGGTGGTCTACGAGAAGTCGGGGTGGGTCTCCTACGGGGCCTGCGGCCTGCCCTACGTGCTCTCCGGGGAGATCCCCCGCCTGGAAAGGCTGGTGGCCCGCACCCCCGAGGAGTTCCGCAAGCAAGGCGTCCTGGTCCACACCCGCCACGAGGTGGTGGACGTGGACTACGGGCTCCGCACCCTCACGGTGCACGACCACGCCGAGGGAAGGACCTTCCAGGACCGCTTTGACCACCTGGTCCTGGCCACGGGGGCAAGGCCCCTCCTCCCCCCCATCCCCGGCACGGAGCAGGCGGGGGTGTACACCTTGAGGAGCATGGAGGACGGGGAGAGGCTCCTAAAGGCCCTTCCTCAAGCCCGGCGGGCCGCCATCCTGGGGGCGGGGTACATCGGCCTCGAGGCCGCCGAGGCCTTCCGCAAGCGGGGCCTGGAGGTGACCCTCCTGGAGGCCAAGGACCGCCCCCTCCCCCACTGGGACCCCGAGGTGGGGGCCCTCCTCAAGGAGGAGCTGGAACGGCACGGGGTGGAGGTCTGGACCGGGGTGAAGGTGGAGGCCCTCCGGGGAACGGGCCAGGTGGAGGCGGTGGAGACCTCGGAAGGGGTGGTGCCCGCGGACCTGGTGCTGGTGGCCACGGGGGTCCGGCCCAACACCGCCCTCGCCCAGGCCATGGGGGTGGCCCTGGGGCCCACGGGGGCCATCGCCACCGACGAAAAGATGCGCACCAACCTGGAAGGGGTCTACGCCGCCGGGGACGTGGCGGAAAGCTTCCACCGGCTCCTCAAGCGCCCCTACTGGCTCCCCTTGGGGGACGTGGCCAACAAGCACGGCCGCACCGCGGGAAGCGTCATCGCCGGCAAGGAGGCCCGCTTTCTGGGCGTGGTGGGCACGGCCATCTTCAAGGCCTTTGACCTAGCCGTGGCCACCACGGGGCTTTCCCTGGAGGGGGCCCTCAAGGAGGGGTTCCGGGCCAAGAAGGTCTTCATCCAAAGCCGGGACGGGGCCCACTACTACCCGGGAAGCGGGCCCCTCTGGGTGGAGCTCGTCTACGAGGAGGGGACGGAGAGGCTTCTGGGCGGCGCAGTGGTGGCCCGGGGGCACGCCGCCCTCCGCATAGACGTCCTCGCCGCCCTCCTCCACCGGGAAGGAAGGGTGGAGGACCTTTTGGCCCTGGACCTGGCCTACGCCCCGCCCTTTAGCCCCGTCTGGGACCCCCTCCTCATCGCCGCCCAGCAGGTGCGCTAGGTGGTGTAGCTACACGGCCCCAGGGTGTCAAGCCCCGGGGCTTACACCCTACACCAATCCCTCCCCCGCCTCCAGACTGGAACCTGGAGGTGGGCTATGGAACCCCTCAGCATGCTCAGCCCGGAGATGCGGCAGGAGGCCGAGGCGCTCCGCAAGGAGTGGGAGACCGACCCCCGCTGGAAAGGGGTCAAGCGGGACTACCGGCCCGAAGACGTGGTGCGGCTTCGCCCCAGCGTGATGGTGGAGCACACCCTGGCCAAGCGAGGGGCGGAAAAGCTCTGGCGGCTCCTCCACGAGCGCCCCTACGTCCACACCTTCGGGGCCTACACCGGGGCCATGGCGGTGCAGATGGTGCGGGCCGGGCTGGAGGCCATCTACCTCTCCGGCTGGCAGGTGGCCGCCGACGCCAACCTGGCCTGGCAGACCTACCCCGACCAGTCCCTCTACCCCTACAACTCCGTGCCCCAGATCGTGAAGCGCATCAACAACGCCCTCATGCGGGCCGACCAGATTGAGCGCTCCGAGGGCAAGGTGACCCGGGACTGGTACGTGCCCATCGTGGCCGACGCCGAGGCGGGCTTCGGCGGGGCCCTCAACGTCTTTGAGCTCACCAAGGCCATGATTGAGGCGGGAGCCGCGGGCATCCACTACGAGGACCAGCTGGCCAGCGAGAAGAAGTGCGGCCACCTGGGGGGCAAGGTCCTGGTGCCCACAAGCCAGCACATCCGCACCCTCCAGGCGGCCAGGCTCGCCGCGGACGTGATGGGCGTGCCCACGGTGATCATCGCCCGCACCGACGCCGAGGCCGCCACCCTCATCACCAGCGACATTGACGAGCGCGACCGGCCCTTCATCCTGCCGGGCGAGCGCACCCCCGAGGGCTTCTACCGCTTCAAGAACGGGATTGAGGCGGGCATCGCCCGGGCCCTGGCCTACGCCCCCTACGCCGACGTGATCTGGATGGAGACCTCCAAGCCCGACCTCGAGGAGGCCCGGAAGTTCGCCGAGGCGGTGAAGCGGGAGTTCCCCGACAAGCTCCTCGCCTACAACCTCTCCCCCTCCTTCAACTGGAAGAAGTTCCTGGACGACGAGACCATCGCCAAGTTCAACCGGGAGCTCGGGGAGATGGGGTACAAGTTCCAGTTCATCACCCTGGCGGGCTGGCACACCCTGAACTACTACACCTGGGAGCTGGCCAAGGGCTACAAGGCCCGGGGCATGCCCGCCTTCGTGGAGCTCCAGCAGAAGGAGTTCCTGGCCCAGGCCCAGGGCTTCACCGCGGTGAAGCACCAGCGGGAGGTGGGGGCGGGCTACTTTGACGAGGTGGTCCTGGCCCTGACCCAAGGGGAGGCCTCCACCCTGGCCCTCAAGGGCTCCACGGAGGAGGCCCAGTTCAACGAGCCCGTGCACTAAGGGCCCTTCCCCATAGGCCGCTCCCCGGTCCCGGGGAGCGGTTTTCCTACCCCAGGCCCTAGTCCTTGTTGCATGAAGGCACACCGCCTAGATAGAGTGTAGGCATCATGCGCGAAGCTTCTACACCCTGGCTTCGCTACCTGGAGGTCCTCCGCCCCCACCTCCGGGGCCAGGACCACCGGGGGAAGAGGGGGTCCTTGCGCTGGCTCGAGGCCCTCATGGCCGAGCGGGGAGGCCGGGCAGGGACGGTGCGCAACATCCTCTACAAGGACCTGGGAAGCCCGGAGGAAAAGGAAAGGCTTTACGGGCTCATCGCCGACCTCTACCGGGAGGCGGGCCTCAAGCCCCCGCCCCCCCCGGCGGAGCTCTTCCTGGAAAGCGCCCGCAAGGTGCTGGGCCGGGACAAGCGCCGCATCTTCCGCCGCTTCCTCCGGGAGCTGGAGGTGGGGGGAAGGCCCCAGATGGTGGTGGTGGGGGGGCCGGCCACGGGCAAGGGGGTGCTCCTCTCCGCCCTGGCCCGGGCCCTTTCCGCCCTGCCCCACCAGGAGCCCCACGTCCTCAACCTGGGGGGGGAGGTGGCCCAGGCCCTCATCCCCCTGGCGGAAGGCCTCGGGGTGGGGGAGGAGGTGCGGGCCCTCCTCGCCCAGCTCTCCCCCACCCAGCCCTACGCCCTCCAGGGGGCCTTGCAGCAGGAGGTCCTCGCCCTCCTGGCCGAGGCCCTGAACCGGGAGGGCCGCCCCCTCCTCCTCCGGGCCGAGGCGGAGGGCACCCTGGAGGGCCTTCCCCTCCGGGGCCCCGACGGGGGCCAGAGGGGGCTTGCCGCTTGGCTCGAGCCCTTCCTCCGCAAGCTCAAAGGGCCCTACCTGGCCGCCCTCTCCGAGGCCCCGCCCACCCTGCCCTACCAGCCCCTCTCCCCCCCAAGCCGCGAGGAGGCCCGGCGCTTCGTGCGGGAGAAGCTTCCCCACCTGCCCCCGGAGCGCCTCGAGGCCTTGGTGAACCAGGCGGGGCGGAACTTTGGGGAGCTTTCCCGCCTGGTGCTCCTGGAGGCCGCCAAGCACGACCCCCAGACCCCCCTGCAGGACGACCCCACCCTGAGGCCCCTCCTCCAGGCCCTGGCCGCCTTCAGCCCCGAGGCCGACCCCGCCTTCCCCCTGGTCCTCCTGGAAAAGGCCCTGGGCAAACCCCTGGAGAAGCTCTCCCAGGCGGAGCGGGCCCTCCTGGACTGGGTGGGGGAGGGCCTGGTGCGCCCGGCCCTGAGGAGCCTCCTCCCGGAGGAGGCCCCGAAGGCCCTCCACCTCCTGGCCCTGGAGCACTTCCCCCGGGAGAACACCTTCCGCAAGCTCTACCACGCCCGGAAGGCGGGGGAGCGGGGGGTTCTCCTGGAGCTTCTGCAGGAGGACCCCGCCCGCCTGGCCCTCCTCCCCGGCCTCTGGGAGGAGGCCCAGGCCTGGCCCCGGGAGGACCTGGAGGCCCTGGCGGGGGTGGTGGTGCGCTACCGGGCGGTCCTCGGCCAGTACGCCCACCCCGAGGCCGAGGCCGCCCTCCGGGTGCTCTCGGAGTCGCAAAACCCCTCCTTGCGCACCTGGGCCCGGATCAAGGCCGCGGAGGCCAAGGCGGACGCCGCCCTCTACAAGGAAGCGGAGGGCCTCCTTCCCCCCAAGGAGGACCTGGCCCTCCTGGACGAGACCGCCCAGGCGGAAGGCCTCTTGGTGATGGCCGCCGTGGAGCGGTGGAAGGGGGACTACGAGCGGGCCGCCCGCTTCGTGGCCGAGGCGGAAGGGCTCCCCGTGGCCCCCTTCCTCAAGGACCGGGTGCAGCTCTGGCGGGGCCTGGTGGCCAAGGACCTGGGGCGGTACGAGGAGGCCCTCGCCGCCCTCGGCCAGGTGGGGCACGACCCTCTCCTCCTGGGCCGGGCCCGCTACCAGATGGGGGACCTCCTGATGCGCTTGGGCCGCCTCGAGGCCAAGGTGCGCATGGAGGAGGGCCTGAAGGCCCTGGAAGAGGCAGGGGCCCCCAAGGACGAGGTGGCCCGGGTGCGGGCCCGCTACGCCACCCTCCTAAGGCGCCTCGGCCTCTACGAGGAGGCGGAGGAGGCCATCCAAAAGGCCCTCGCCGAGGCCGAGGACCCCTTCACCCGGGCCCGGGTGCAAAGCGAGGCGGGCATCCTCGAGGCCGCCCGGGGCCGGCCCTTTGAGGCTCTGGCCCACCTGGTGCCCGCGGAGGCCTACTTCCGCACCACCCCCGAGCGCCCCAAGGAGGCCCGTTACCGGCACCTCCGCACCCTCTTCCGCCTGGGGGCGGCCTACCTCCTCCTGGAGGCGGGCCAACCTTACCGGGCCCCCTTCTTGGGCGGGTTAAACGCCCCCACGGCCCAAAACCTCCTCCAAAGCCTCCTGGCGGAGATCCCGGAGGAACCCACCGACCGCTACACCGCCCTCAGGCTGGACACGGCAAGCCTCCTCGCCCTCCTCCTTCCCCCGGAAGAAGGGAAGGCCCTCTTAAAGCCCCTTCTGGAGCTGGAAAACCCCTACCTCCGGGCCCAGGCCCGCCTGGGCTACGCCGAGTGCCTGGCCCGGGAGGGAAGCCTTGGCGAGGCCCTGGCCCAGATCGTGGCCCTCCCCCCTCTGGAGGACCCCGGGCTTCTGGCCCAGGCCCGGGCGGTGGAGGTCCTGGCCCTTTTGGGCCTGGGGGAGCGGGAGGCGGCCTGGCAGAAGCTCCTGGAGGTGCGGCAAAGCCCCCTCCCCCAGGCCTTCCGCTTCCAGCTTGGCCGCGCCCTGGGGCGGTTCTGCCCGGAACTGGGAAAGCGGCTTCCCCCCACGCCCTTGGCCCTTCCCGAGGCCCTGGGCTTCCACCTGGCCAATCCTGACTAAACCACTATACTTTTGGAGGGAAGGGCGGTATACTCCTACTTGCGAACGGGTCGCAGTAGGAGGCCGGCCCGACCTCAGGAGGGAAGATGAACCAGCTAGAAATCCGCGACCTCTGGGCTTCCATTGACGGGGAGATGATCCTCAAGGGCGTGAACCTGGTGGTTCCCAAGGGGGAGGTCCACGCCCTCATGGGCCCCAACGGGGCCGGGAAGAGCACCCTGGGCAAGATCCTGGCCGGGGACCCCGAGTACACCGTGGAGAAGGGGGAGATCCTCCTGGACGGGGAGAACATCCTGGAGCTCTCCCCGGACGAAAGGGCGCGGAAGGGGCTTTTCCTCGCCTTCCAGTACCCCGTGGAGGTGCCCGGGGTGACCATCGCCAACTTCCTCCGCCTCGCCCTCCAGGCCAGGCTCGGCCGGGAGGTGGGGGTGGCGGAGTTCTGGGCCAAGGTGAAGAAGGCCCTGGAGCTTCTGGACTGGGACGAAAGCTACCTCTCCCGTTACCTCAACGAGGGCTTCTCCGGCGGAGAGAAGAAGCGGAACGAGATCCTGCAGCTATTGGTCCTCGAGCCCACCTACGCCGTCCTGGACGAGACCGACTCGGGCCTGGACATTGACGCCCTCAAGGTGGTGGCCCGGGGCGTGAACGCCATGCGGGGGCCGAACTTCGGCGCGTTGGTCATCACCCACTACCAGCGCCTCCTGAACTACATCGTCCCCGACCGGGTGCACGTGATGATGGACGGCCGGGTGGTGGCCGAGGGCGGCCCCGAGCTCGCCCTGGAGCTCGAGGCCAAGGGGTACGAGTGGCTTAAGGAAAAGGTGAAGGAGGGCGCATGAGCGAGGCCGATCTGAGGACGCTGGGGGAGGAGTACAAATACCACTTCGTGGACGAGGTCAAGCCGGTCTTCGTGGCCGAGCGGGGCCTAAGCCGCAGGGTCATTGAGGCCATCAGCTACCACAAGGGGGAGCCCGAGTGGATGCTGAAGTTCCGCCTGCGGGCCTTTGAGATCTTCCAGAAGAAGCCCATGCCCACCTGGGGCCCCGACCTCTCGGGCCTGGACCTGGACGACCTCGTCTACTACGTGAAGCCCGCCGAGGTGCGGGACGCCAAGAGCTGGGAGGAGGTCCCCGAGGAGATCCGCCGGACCTACGAGCGCCTGGGCATCCCCGAGGCGGAGCGCAAGGTCTTGGCCGGGGTGGGGGCCCAGTACGACTCGGAGATGGTCTACCACCGGGTCAGGGAGGAGCTTGAGCGCCAGGGGGTCATCTTCGTGGCCATTGAGGAGGGGATGAAGAAGTACGAGGACCTCTTCAAGGAGTACTTCGCCAAGGTGGTGCCCCCTGAGGACAACAAGTTCGCCGCCCTGAACTCCGCCGCCTGGTCCGGGGGGTCCTTCGTCTACGTGCCCCCCGGGGTCAAGGTGGAGCTCCCCCTGCAGGCCTACTTCCGGGTGAACACCCCCGAGTTCGGCCAGTTTGAGCGCACCCTGATCATCGTGGACGAGGGGGCCGAGGTCCACTACATTGAGGGCTGCACCGCCCCCATGTACTCCACGGAAAGCCTCCACACGGGGGTGATTGAGATCGTGGTGAAGCGGGGGGCGCGGAGCCGCTACACCACCATCCAGAACTGGTCCACCAACATGTACAACCTGGTAACCCAGCGGGCCCTGGTCTACGGGGAGGCCTACCACGAGTGGGTGGACGGCAACCTGGGCTCCAAGGTCACCATGAAGTACCCCTCCAGCTACCTCCTGGAGCCGGGGGCGAGGAGCGAGATCCTCTCCATCGCCTTCGCCAAGACGGGCCAGCACCAGGACACCGGCGGCAAGCTCATCCTGGCCGCCCCCCACACCTCGGGGACCATCGTCTCCAAGAGCATCTCCAAGGGGGAGGGGCGGGCGAGCTACCGCGGCCTGGTGAAGGTGACCGAAGGGGCCCGGCACGGCAAGGTCAACGTGGAGTGCGACGCCCTCCTCATTGACCCCGAAAGCCGCACCGACACCTACCCCTACATTGAGATTGAGGAGGAAACCGCCCACGTGGGCCACGAGGCCACGGTCTCCAAGATCAACGACGAGCAGATCTTCTACCTCCAGTCCCGTGGCCTGAAGGAGGACGAGGCCGCGGCCCTCATCGTGCGCGGCTTCATTGAGCCCATCGCCAAGGAGCTCCCCCTGGAGTACGCCGTGGAGCTCAACCGGCTCATTGAGCTGGAGATGGAGGGCTCCGTAGGCTAAGGGGCCCGGTCCGGGGGGCGAGGCTTGCGGGCCTCCCCCCTTCCCGCGCAAGGAGGCAGGATGCAGGTACTGGACAAAACCCAAGTGGAGGCCCTCTCCCAAGCCCTGGGCGAGCCCGCCTGGGTGCTGGAGCAAAGGCTCAAGGCCCTCGAGGCCTTCAGCCGCCTCCCCTACCCCAGCAAGAAGGACGAGAATTGGCGCTACACCGACCTCTCCGAGGCTCCCCTGGAGCAGGAGGCGGAAGCCCCTAAAGGGCTCAGGCTCTCCCGGGACGAGCTTCCCGAAAGCGTGCGGCAGCGCCTGGAGAAGACGGACGCCTCGGGGTTTCTCGTCTTCGTGGGGCCGGACCTCGTCTACGCCGAGGTGCCCGAGGAGCTTTCGCAAAGGGGCCTGGTCTTCACCTCCCTGGCCGAGGCCCTGAAGACCCACCCGGAAAAGGTGGCGGCGGCCCTCTTCCAGGCGGTCTACACCGAGGACAAGTTCGCCGCACAGAACAGCGCCTTCTTCACCCACGGGGCCTTCCTCTACGTCCCCGCGGGGCTTGAGGTGGAAAAGCCCCTGGGGGTCTTCAAGGTGCTCCCGGAAGGGAAGGCCTCCTTCGGCCGCACCCTCCTCTTCCTGGAGGACAACGCCAAGGCCGCCTACATTGAGGAGTACCTCTCCTCCGACCTCCCTCCCACCCTCCACCTCTCCGCCACGGAGATGGTCCTGAGGCCCGGGGCCCGCCTGCGCCACGCCCACGTCCAGACCTTCGGCAAGGGGGTGTGGCACTTCCACCGGCAAAGGGCCCTCTTGGAGCGGGACGCGGGCCTCAACGACCTCGTGGTGAACCTCGGGGGCGCCTACGCCCGGAGCGAGGTGGCCTCGGAGCTCCTGGGCCCGGGGGCGGAAAGCGAGATGCTCGGCCTCTACTTCGGCCACGGGAAGCAGCAGTTTGACCACTACACCCTGCAGCACCACGTGGCCCACCACACCCGAAGCGACCTCCTCTACAAGGGGGCGGTGAAGGACGAGGCCCGGGCGGTCTTCTCCGGCCTCATCCGGCTGGAAAAGGGCGCCCAGAAGACGGACGCCTACCAGGCGAACCGCAACCTCCTCCTCTCCCCCACGGCCCGGGTGGACTCCATCCCCCAGCTGGAGATCGGGGCCAACGACGTGCGCTGCACCCACGGGAGCACCACCGCCCCCGTGGACGAGATGCAGCTCTTCTACCTCCAGTCCCGGGGGCTTCCTCGAGGCCTCGCCCAGGAGCTCCTGGTCAAGGCCCACCTGGCGGACGTCCTCACCCGCATCCCCTTGAAGGCGCTTCGGGCCCACATTGAGGCGGTCATTGAGGAGAAGGTGCGGATCTAGCCATGTGGACCCCCGTGGCCAAGCTCGGCGAGTTCCGAAACGGCCGCCTCGTGGTGAAGCGGCCCGAGCACAAAAAGCCCATTCTCCTCCTCTACACGGGGGAGGAGGTCTTCGCCCTGGAAGACGTCTGCACCCACGACGACGGCCCCCTCCACGAGGGGGAGGTGGAGGACGGGGCCATCGTCTGCCCCCGGCACGGGGCCCGGTTTGACCTGAGGACGGGGCGGCAGACCCTCCCCGCCCCGAGGCCCGTGAAGGTCTTCCCGGCCAAGGTGGAGGGGGACACCGTCTTGCTGGACCTTTAGCCCAAGGGCGGTGGCGAAGGCCCAAGGGTTTCCCTTGGGCCTTTTGTCCTTGACCTTTCCGGGCAAGAGGGGGTAGGGTGGAGATACCCACCCCACCAGGGGTGGGGGGAGGTGAAGGATGCTCAGGCTCAAGGTGGAAGGCATGACCTGCAACCACTGCGTCATGGCGGTGGCGAAGGCCCTCAAGAAGGTGCCCGGCGTGGAGAAGGTGGAGGTCTCCCTGGAAAAGGGGGAGGCCCTGGTGGAGGGGGCGGCCGACCCCAAGGCCCTCGTCCAGGCGGTGGAGGAGGAGGGGTACAAGGCCGAGGTCCTGGCCTAGCCATGCCCCATGCCCATCTGCACCTGGACCCCAAGGTGAGGGAGGAGGCGAGAAGGCGCCTCCTCTCCGCCAAGGGGCACCTGGAGGGGGTCTTGCGCATGCTGGAGGACGAGGGGGTCTACTGCGTGGACGTCCTCAAGCAGCTCAAGGCCGTCCAGGGGGCTCTGGACCGCGTGGGGGAGATGGTCTTAAGGGCCCACCTCAGGGACCACGTGGCCACCGCCCACGAGCGGGGGGACGTGGAGGAGATCGTAGAGGAGCTCATGGAAGCCCTCAAGTACCGCTAGGAGGTCAAGCGTGCGCCACCTGACCCTGGTTCTCCTTTGGCTCGTGCCCGTTTTCGCCCAACACGCCCACCACGCCCCTGCCGATTCCGGGGAGAGGGCCTTTCTCTCCGCCATGATCGCCCACCACGAGGGGGCTTTGGCCATGGCCCGCTTCATTCTGGAGAAGGGCAAGGACCGGGAAGTCCGGGCCTGGGCCGAGGCCATCCTCAAGGACCAAGGACGGGAGATCGCCCTCATGCGAAGCTGGCTGGGGAGCCTGGGCGGACTGGACCAGGCGGCCTACGCCGCCATGGAAAAGGAGATGGCGGCCATGCTCCAGGAGCTTAAGGCCGCCCAAGACCCTGACCGGACCTTCGTGGCCCTCATGCTCCTGCACCACAAAGGAGCGGTGGAGATGGCCCTGGAAGCCCTTTCCACCGCCAAGGACCGCCGCGTCTTGGACTTGGCCCGGGACATCGTCCTGGCCCAGGCGAAGGAGATGCACACCTTCAGGCTATGGCTCTTGAAGTGAAGGTGGGGGTCCGCGGGATGACCTGCGCCGCCTGCGTGGCCCGGGTGGAAAGGGCCTTGAAGCGGGCGGAAGGGGTGGAGGAGGCCCGGGTCAACCTCACCACCGAGGAGGCCTTCTTGCGCCTGCAGGAGGGCGTGGACCTCCGGAAAATCCTAAAGCGGGTGGAGGAGGCCGGGTACGAGCCCGTGGTGGCCCGGGCCGAGATCCCCGTGAAGGGCATGACCTGCGCCGCCTGCGTGGCCCGGGTGGAAAGGGCCCTGGCCAAGCTTCCCGGGGTACTCGCGGCGAGCGTGAACCTGGCCACGGAAAAGGCCTTCGTGGAGTACCTGCCGGACACGGTGAGCCTTGCCCGGATCCGGCAGGCCATCCGGGAGGCGGGCTACGAGCCCCTGGAGGGCGCGGAGGAGGCGCAGGAAAAGGCGCCCACCTACCGCAAGGACCTCCTCCTGGCCCTCCCCTTCGCCCTCCTCACCCTCCTCCTCGCCATGGGGCCCATGCTCCTCCCCCTGCCCCGCTTCCCCGGCTTCCTCCAGGCCCTCGCCGCCCTCCCCGTCCTCTACGCGGGAAGGCGGTTTTTCCGGCAGGCCCTGGCCGAGGCCCGCCACCTCGCCTTCGGCATGAGCACCCTGGTGGCCCTGGGGGCGGGAAGCGCCTACCTCTACTCTTTCCTGGTCCTCTTTTTGCCTGGCCTCTTCCCCGAGGAGGCCCGCCACCTCTACCTCGAGGCGGGGGCGGTGATCCTGGCCCTGATCCTTTTGGGCAAGCACCTGGAGGAAAAGGCCAAGGGGAAGGCCTCGGAGGCCATCCGCAAGCTCCTGGCCTTGAGGCCCAAGACCGCCCGGGTGGTGCAGGAAGGGGAGGAAAAGGAGATCCCCGCCGAAGCCCTCATCCCTGGCGACCTGGTGCGGGTCCTTCCCGGCGAGCGCATCCCCGCCGACGGGGTGGTGGTGGAGGGCTTTAGCCACGTGGACGAGGCCATGCTCACCGGGGAGCCCATCCCCAAGGCCAAAAAGCCCGGGGATGAGGTGGTGGGGGGAACGGTGAACGGGGAAGGTCCCCTCCTCATCCGGGTAAGCCGGGTGGGGGAGGCCACGGTCCTGGCCCAGATGGCCCGCCTGGTGGAGGAAGCCCAGGCCTACAAGCCCCGGGTGCAGGAGGTGGCGGACCGCATCGCCAGCGTCTTCGTGCCCATCGTGCTCATCATCGCCCTTATCACCTTTACCCTTTGGATTCTCTATGGCCCCGGCCTCTCCTACGCCTTCGTGGCCCTCCTTTCCGTTCTCCTCATCGCCTGCCCTTGCGCCATGGGCCTCGCCACCCCAGCGGCCATCGCTGTGGCCACGGGGCGGGCGGCCCAGCTCGGCCTCCTCTTCCGCAAGGGGACGGCCCTCGAGGCCCTGGCCCGGGCGGATACCGTGGTCCTGGACAAGACCGGGACCCTGACCCAAGGGAAGCCCACCCTCACGGAACGTTTAGGGTTTGCCCTGGACCCCCTCGAGGCCCTGCGGCTGGCCGCGGCTCTGGAGCGAGGGAGCGAACACCCCATCGCCAAGGCGGTTTTGGATGCCGCCAAGGACCTTTCCATACCCGAGGCCCAGGCGGTGCGGGCTCTTCCCGGGGAGGGGATCGAGGGAGTCGTGGAGGGGAAGAAGCTTTACCTGGGGGGCCCAGCCCTGATGGAGAGGCTTGGGGTGGCGCTTCCCAAGGAGGCCTGGGAGCTATCCGAAAAGGGCTACACTCCCCTTTACCTGGCGGATGGGGAGAGGCTTTTGGCCGCCTTCGGGGTCTTTGACCCCCCCAAGCCCGAGGCGCGAAGGGTGGTGGCCGCTTTAAAGGCCCTGGGCCTCAAACCCGTCCTCCTCACCGGGGACCACCCCATCCCGGCCAGGCGGGTGGCCGAGGCCTTGGGCATAGAGGAGGTGCTGGCCGGGGTGCGCCCTGAGGGTAAGGTGGAGGCCATACGGCACCTCCAGGCCCAGGGGCGGAAGGTGATCTTTGTGGGGGACGGCATCAACGACGCCGCCGCCTTGGCCCAGGCCGATGCGGGCATCGCCCTGGCCACGGGCACGGACATCGCCGTGGAGGCAGGGGATGTCATCCTGCTTTCTCCGAGCCTGGAAAGCTTGGTGGACGCCATCCTTCTGGCACGGCGTACCCTTCGGACCATCTACCTCAACTTCTTCTGGGCCTACGCCTACAACATCCTCCTCATCCCCGTGGCGGCCGGCATCCTCTACCCCTTCACCGGGCTACTGCTAAACCCCATGCTGGCGGCCGGTGCCATGACCCTCTCCAGCCTCTTCGTGCTCAGCAACTCCTTGAGGCTAAAAGGGTTCCAGCCAAGGAGCTTTACCGTAGCTTAATCCGCCGAGGCTAAGCTGGAACTAGGAGGTGAAAGGTATGTGGTGGTGCGACCACGGTGGGTACCTGGGCTGGTGGGGGCCCCTCTTAAGCCTCCTTTGGTTCGCCCTCCTAGGCCTCTTGGTCTACTGGATCGTCAGGACCTTAGCCCCTGAGCGGCGGGACCGGGCCTTAGAGGTGCTAAGGGAGCGCTACGCCAGGGGGGAGATCGACAAGGAAACCTTTGAGCGGATGAAGCGGGACCTCGCATGAAGGTCCTTTTGGTGGACGACGACCCGGCCATCCTCGAGGTCCTCGGGGCCTTTCTGAGGGGGGCCGGGTTTGAAGTCTTGGAGGCGGAGGACGGGGAAAAGGCCTTGGAACTCTTTCCCCAGGCCGATCTGGTCATCCTGGACCTGATGCTCCCCAAGGTGGGAGGCCTCGAGGTGGCCCGCCTCATCCGCCAGGAGCGCCCCGAGCTTCCCCTCCTCATCCTCACCGCCAAGGGGGAGGAGGAGGACCGGGTCCTGGGCCTGGAGCTTGGGGCGGACGATTACGTGGTCAAGCCCTTCAGCCCCAGGGAGGTGGTGGCCCGGGTCAAGGCCCTGTTGCGCCGGGCCGGGCTTAAGGAAGAGCTCGTTTACGGCCCCTTACGCATCCTCCCCAAGGCCCGCCAGGCCTACCTGGAGGGCAGACCCCTCTCCCTTTCCCGGCTGGAGTTTGACCTCCTTTTGACCCTCGCCCAGCACCCGGGGATGGTCTTCAGCCGGGAAAGGCTTTTGGAGAAGGTCTGGGGACCGGACTTTCCGGGCGTGGACCGGGTGGTGGACGTGCACATTGCCTCTCTCCGAAAAAAGCTCGGGGACGATCCGGAAAACCCCCGCTTCATTGAAACGGTGCGGGGCGTGGGTTACCGCTTCAAGGACCCGGATGCGCCTCTTCCTTAAGCTCTTCCTAAGCCACCTTCTGGTGGCCCTCCTTGCCCTTGTGCTCCTCCTGCTGCTGGCGGAGGCCTTCGCCCCCGCCTTCTACCGGGGGCACGTGGAGCGCATGCTCCACGCCCTCTCCATGATGGGGGGCGGCATGATGGGCGAGGCCCTGAGGCGGGACCTGGAGGAGGGGCTTCGCTCCACCCTCACCGCCGCCCTTCTCGCCGCTTTACCCCTCGCCGCCCTGGGCGCCCTCCTCACCGCCTCCTTCGCCAGCCTGCGCCTCGCCAGGACCGCAAGGCTCCTCGCCGAGGGGAGCCGCCGGATGGCCGAGGGGGAGTACGGGGTCCGCCTTCCCCTTTTGGAGCGGGACGAGCTCGGGGAGCTCGCCCTCCACTTCAACCGCCTGGCCGAGGCCCTGGAGAAGGTGGAGAAGACCCGGGCCGAACTGATCGGCACCGTGGCCCACGAGCTCAGAACCCCCCTGGCCGCCCTCCAGGGGTACGCGGAGGGGCTTATGGACGGGGTCCTTTCCAAGGAGAAGGCCGCGGAGGGGATTCTGCGGGAGGTGAAGGCCATGCGCCGCCTGGTGGAGGACCTTTCCTTGGTCTCCCGGGTGGAGGCGAAGGCGGTGGAGATCCGTCCCAGGCCCCTGGACCCCAAGGGCCTCCTCGAGGAGGCCCTGGCCCGCTTCCAAAGCGCCTTCCAGGCCAAGGGGGTGGCGCTTTCCCTGGAGGCCCAAGACCCCCTTCCCCAGGTGTGGGCCGACGAGGAAAGGGTCCTCCAGGTGCTGGCCAACCTCCTCACCAACGCCCTCCGCCACACCCCGCAAGGCGGCGAGGTGCGCCTCAGGGCCTTCCGCCAGGGAGAGGCCGTGGCCTTTGAGGTGGCGGACACCGGCCCCGGCATTCCCGAGGAGCACCTGCCCCACATCTTTGAGCGCTTCTACCGGGTGGACAAGGCGCGTAGCCGCAAGGAAGGGGGAAGCGGGGTGGGGCTCACCGTCGCCAAGGGCCTGGTGGAGGCCATGGGGGGGAGGATCTTTGTGGAAAGCCGTGTGGGCGAGGGAACAACCTTCACCTTCACCCTCCCCCTTTACACGGGCTTAACGCTCAAGGGTTAGGGTTTGGGGCATGAGAAGGATCCTGGCGTTCCTAGGCGTGGCGTTGGCCCTGGGGCTGGCCCAAACCCTCTCTCCAGAGGCCCTAAGGGGCGCCTCTCCCGAGGAAGCCCTGCTCCTTGCCAAGCGTTTCCGGGAAGCGGGCGCCCAGGTGATAAGCTACGTGACCCCTGAAGCCTTCTTCTTTGAGTTCCCCGACGGCCGCAAAGCCCAGGTGGCCTTGGGGGACCGGTTCTTGGTGGCCGTGGCCCCCTACCGCCAAAGGACCCACCCCTGCCAGGTCCACTACTTCTCCAGCTGCACGGCGGAGCTTCGGGAGGAAACCTTTGCGGTGCGGGTTCTGGAGGAAGGTAAGGAGGTGCTAAAAGCCCAGGTGCGCACCGGCAAGGACGGCTTCTTTGAGCTTTGGCTTCCCCGGAACCGCCGCTATACCCTCGAGGTCCGCCAGGGGGACTGGGTGGCCCAAGGTGCCCTCACCACCTTCGCCCAAAGCCCCACCTGCCTCACGGAGCTAAGGCTTTCCCGGAGGTGAGGGATGCGGCGCCTCCTCACCCTCTGGGTTTTGGGACTGGGCGCCCTGGCCCAGGTTCCCGTGGGCCAGGTGGCCACCCGGGACGTCCACGCCCTCCTGTGGCTTCCCGACGGCCGCCTCCTCTTCGGCCACCACGATGGCATCCAGGCCTCCGAGGACGAAGGCCGGACCTGGCGGGACCTGGTGCGCAAAACGGGCTTTGACGCCATGGGCCTCGTTCTGGAGAGGGACCGCATCCTCGCCGCCGGACACTGGGTGCTTTCGGAAAGCCGAAACGGGGGCAGGACCTGGCGGAACCTCCGCCCCAGGGGGCTTCCCGCCCTGGACCTCCACGGCTACGCCGCCTCAGGGGGCCTCCACTTCGCCCTCGAGGCCACCCACGGCTACTTCGTCAGCGAAGACGGCGGGAAAACCTTCAAGTCCACCGCCCCTAAAGGGCTTCCCAAGGCGGGCATGGCGGCCATGGTCTTCCAGGGGAAGACCCTTTACGTGGCCCCCATGGGCCAGGGCCTCTACCAAAGCCCAGACGGCGGCCAGACCTTCACCCAGGTACCGACCCCGGAGCGGGAGATCTACGCCCTCGCGGCAGGGGCGGGGACCCTTTATCTCGGAGGGAAGACGGGCCTCTGGCAGAGGACCCCGGCGGGCTGGAAAAGGCTCTGGCAGGGCACGGTCCTGGCCCTCGCCGCCCATCCCCAGGAGGCGGGAAGGCTCGTCTTCATAGACGGCCAAGGGCGGGTCTGGAAGCTTCCGTAAGGGCGCGTCCCTGCCGAAAGCCCAAGGATCCCGAAGGCTGCCCCCAGATCTCCTTCTGCTTGAAGGGAAGCCCAAGGGAGGCTACCCTAGCCTTAGGGTGCCGAAGCCCGGCATGGGGAGCCCGGAGTACGTCCTCACCCAGCACGCACGGGAGGTTCTGGAGAAGAGGGGCATCCCCCTAGAGTGGATAGAGCGGGCGCTGGCCTTTCCAGAAGCCGTGGAAAAGGACCGGGTAGACCCCTCATTGGAGCACCGCCTCGTCCGGATTCCGGAGAGGGGGAAAGTGCTCCGAGTTGTCGTGAACCCTAAGTCCCACCCCATGCGGGTGGTAACGGCGTTTTTGGACCGGAGGGTAGTCTTATGAGGCTAAAGATAGACCGTGAAGCGGATGCGCTCTACTTGACGCTAACTGAAGGACCGGCCAGCCGCTCGGAGGAAGTGGCCCCCGGGATCATCGTGGACTACGACGAGCAGGGCCGGCTCGTGGGGGTGGAGGTACTCTACCTCAGCCAGCGGGCCCCTGAAGCGGAGCTGCAAAGGTTTTTGTTTGAAACCGTGCCCTAAGAGCGCTGAAGGGGAGCCCATATCCCCTACTCCTTGAAGGCAAGCCCCGCCACGTGAGGGGCCACCACGGGAAGGGGGAGGGAAAAGGCCTCCGCCTCCACCCGGGGAAAGCGGGCCTGGATTAAGGCGATGGTCTTGCGGTTCGGGTGGCACCCGTCCCCAAAGAAGACGAAGAAAGGCGTGGCCGCCTCCTGGAAGAGGCGTAAAGGGGTCCCTTTGGGGGCCGCCACGTGCTCCAGGAAGAGGTAGGCCCCGCCCGGCCGCAAGACCCGGTGGACCTCTTCCAAGGCCTTTTCGGGGTCCGCCACCGAGCAGAAGACCAGGGTGCCCACCACCAGGTCCACGCTTTCTTCCGGCAAAGGGATGGCCTCCGCCCGCCCGGGAAGGAGGGTGAGGGCGAGGCCCCGCCTCTTGGCCTCCTCCCTCAGGCGGGGGTGGAAGAAGGGGTTGGGCTCGAGGGCCAGGTAGGCCACCCCAGGGGGGAGGTAGGCCAGGTTGGTGCCGGGCCCGGGGCCGATCTCCAAGACCCTTTCGGGCCGCACCCGCCCGAGGGCCTCCTGGAAAAGGGCCCGCTTCCTTTCCGCCACCAACGCCTCGTGCCGGGCGGAAAGGCGGGGGTAAAGGTGGGCAAAAAGACGCTTTCGCCAAAGCATGCCTCCACCATAATCCGGCCCCGGTAGGCCCGGACTGAGCGCCCTTTACGCAAGCTTAACAATACCGGGATAGGGTATAGGTGGAGGTGAACGATGGGCATGATGGGTTGGGGTGGAATGGGCGGCTTCGGAGGCTTCTTCGGGCTTTTCAACATGCTCCTCTTCCTGGCCCTTTTGGCCTTCCTGGTCTACCTGGGCTTTAGGGCCCTGGAGCGGTGGGAGGGCCGCAAGGGAAAGGACGAGGCTCTGGAGACCCTTAGGCTCCGTTACGCCAAGGGGGAACTGGACGAGGAAACCTTTAGAAGGCTCAAGAAGGAGTTGGAAGGAGGGGAAGCATGAAACGGGCTGGTTGGGTTTTAGGTCTGGTAACCCTCGGGCTTTTGGGGCTCGCCCTCACCCAGGGGATGATGGGGGGCTACGGGGGGATGAGCCCCGGGATGATGGGCATGGGCATGATGACCGTATACCCCCCGGAGGCGAAGCCCATCCCCGAGGAGGTGGCCAAGGCCCGGATGGAGGCCTACGCCAAGCGGCTTTACCCGGGCGCGCGCCTTAAGGACTTCATGGCCTTCAGCCACAACTACTACGCCCAAGTGGTGGACGAACGGGGCCAGGGGCTTTTTGAGCTCATCGCCGACCGCTACACCGGGGTGGTCTCCCCCGAGCCCGGGCCCAACATGATGTGGAACACCCGCTACGGGATGATGGGTGGTCTGGCCCAGGCCCCGGTGCGCTACGGGCTCGAGGAGGCCAAGAAGCTGGCCGAAGCCTTCCTCAAGGGCTTCCTCCCCGGGGCCCGGGTCATAGAGGAGGGCGCCTTCCCCGGGTACTACACCTTTGACTTCGGCCGAAAAGAGGTAGAGGGGATGCTTTCCGTGAACGCCTACACCGGGGAGGTCTGGGTCCACACCTGGCACGGCCCCTTCCTCGGCGGGCACGAGGAGTAGCCTATAGGGGTAGGAGGTATCCATGACCGGGATGCGCAAGACCCTAAAGGCCACCCTTTCCGAGGCCCGCGCCCAGGTGGAGGCCGCCCTCAAGGAGGAGGGCTTCGGGATCCTGACCGAGATCAACATGGCCGCTACCCTAAAGGCCAGGCTCGGCCTGGAAAGGCCCCCCTACCTGATCCTCGGGGCCTGCAACCCAAGCCTTGCGGCCAAGGCCCTCGAGGCCGAGCCCGAAATCGGCCTCCTCCTCCCCTGCAACGTGGTGCTCCGGGAGGCCGAGGAGGGGGTGGAGGTCCTAATCCAGGACCCCAAGGAGATGTTCCGGGTCCTCCCCGAGGCCACCCAAAGGGCCCTCGCCCCCGTGGCCGAAGAAGCCCGCACCAGGCTCTCCCGGGCCCTGGCCCGGCTTTAGGGGCTTTACGCGCCCTTAACACTTCCCCTCTAGCCTAAAGAGCATGCTGGCGCGCAGGAGCTTTCTCCAAGCGGCGGCGGGCAGTCTGGTCCTGGGCCTGGCCCGGGCCCAAGGCCCTTCCTTCCCCGAGCCCAAGGTGGTGCGGAGCCAGGGCGGCCTCCTCTCCCTGAAGCTTTCTGCCACCCCCACCCCGCTTGCCCTGGCGGGGCAAAGGGCCACCCTCCTCACCTACGGGGGGAGCTTTCCCGGGCCCACCCTCCGGGTCCGCCCCAGGGACACGGTGCGCCTCACCCTGGAAAACCGCCTTCCCGAGCCCACCAACCTCCACTGGCACGGCCTGCCCATCTCCCCTAAGGTGGACGACCCCTTCCTGGAGATCCCCCCGGGGGAGAGCTGGACCTACGAGTTCACCGTTCCCAAGGAGCTGGCAGGTACCTTCTGGTACCACCCCCACCTGCACGGCCGGGTAGCCCCCCAGCTCTTTGCCGGCCTCCTGGGAGCCCTCGTGGTGGAAAGCTCCCTGGACGCCATCCCCGAGCTCAGGGAGGCGGAGGAGCACCTCCTCGTCCTGAAGGACCTGGCCCTCCAGGGCGGGCGCCCGGCGCCGCACACCCCCATGGACTGGATGAACGGGAAGGAGGGCGACCTGGTCCTGGTGAACGGGGCCCTGCGGCCCACCCTGGTGGCCCAGAAGGCCACCCTGAGGCTTCGCCTCCTCAACGCCTCCAACGCCCGCTACTACCGCCTGGCCCTGCAGGACCACCCCCTTTACCTCATCGCCGCCGATGGGGGCTTCCTGGAAGAGCCCCTGGAGGTGTCCGAGCTCCTCCTGGCCCCAGGAGAGCGGGCCGAGGTCCTGGTGCGCTTGCGGAAAGAGGGCCGCTTCCTCCTCCAGGCCCTGCCCTACGACCGCGGGGCCATGGGCATGATGGACATGGGGGGCATGGCCCACGCCATGCCCCAAGGGCCAAGCCGGCCCGAAACCCTTCTTTACCTCATCGCCCCCAAGAACCCCAAGCCCTTACCCCTGCCCAAGGCCCTAAGCCCCTTCCCCACCCTGCCCGCCCCCGTGGTCACCCGCCGCCTGGTCCTCACCGAGGACATGATGGCCGCCCGCTTCTTCATCAACGGCCAGGTCTTTGACCACAGGCGGGTGGACCTGAAGGGGCAGGCCCAGACGGTGGAGGTCTGGGAGGTGGAAAACCAGGGGGACATGGACCACCCCTTCCACCTCCACGTCCACCCCTTCCAGGTCCTCTCCGTGGGCGGGAGGCCTTTCCCCTACCGGGCCTGGAAGGATGTGGTCAACCTGAAGGCGGGCGAGGTGGCCAGGCTTCTGGTTCCCTTGAGGGAAAAGGGCCGGACCGTTTTTCACTGCCACATCGTGGAGCACGAGGACCGGGGGATGATGGGAGTCCTCGAGGTGGGTTAGGGCTTCCTTCCCGGCACGAGGCCGGACCTTCCACCCCCCCCTCCTGGGGAAGGGTATATGCTTGGAAATAAGGAGGCGCTCGGATGAAGCACGAGAACCCTCACCACAAGCACTCCCACCCCCATTCCGAACCCCAGCACGCGCACCCCTCTGGGGGGCACGCTGCCCACACGGGCCACGACAAGCACGCCGGGCACACCCCGGAGATGTTCCGGGACCGCTTTTTCGTAAGCCTCCTCCTCACCCTCCCCATCCTCTACTTCTCCGAACATTTCCAAGATTGGTTCGGCTACCGGGCAGCCCAGTTCCCGGGAAGCGCCTGGGTGAACCCCGTCTTGGGGACGATCCTCTACTTCTACGGCGGCCTGGTCTTCCTAAAGGGGGCGCTTCGCGAGCTTCGGGCGCGCACCCCCGGGATGATGACCCTCATCGCCCTGGGGATCACCGCGGCCTACGGCTACAGCCTGGCCGTCTCCTTGGGCCTTCCGGGAAAGCCCTTTTACTGGGAGCTGGCCACGCTCATTGACGTGATGCTCCTCGGGCACTGGCTGGAGATGGCCTCGGTGCAGGCAGCAAGCCGGGCCCTGGAGGAACTCTCCAAGCTCATGCCCACCACCGCCCACCGGATCTTGGGCGACCGCATAGAAGACATACCCGTCTCCGCCCTCAAAGAGGGGGACCTGATCCTTATCCGCCCCGGGGAGCAGGTGCCGGCGGACGGGGTGGTGGTGGAGGGCGCTTCCACGATGAACGAGGCCTTCCTCACCGGGGAGTCCCGGCCCGTGCCCAAAGAACCGGGAGACGAGGTGATAGCCGGGGCGGTGAACGGGGAGGGCGCCCTCAAGGTCCGGGTCACCCGCACCGGGGAGGCCACCACCCTAAGCCAGATCCTGCGACTGGTACAGGAAGCCCAAGCCTCCCGGAGCCGCTTCCAGGCCCTGGCAGACCGGGTTGCGGGGTGGCTCTTCTACATCGCCCTTACCCTCGGCACCCTCACCTTCCTCGTCTGGCTCGCCCTGGGACGGGACTTCAACTTCGCCCTCTCCCTGGCAGTAACCGTGGTGGTCATCGCCTGCCCCCACGCCCTAGGCCTCGCCATCCCCCTGGTCACGGTGAACGCCACGGCCCTGGCTGCCCGGCACGGCATCCTGGTCCGGAACCGGGAAGCCTTTGAACGCGCCCGGGAGATCCGCTTCGTGGCCTTGGACAAGACCGGGACCCTCACCGAGGGGCGCTTCGCCGTTCGGGCAATATACGCTGAGGAGTTTTCCGAGGAAGAGGTGCTTTCCCTAGCTGCGGCCCTCGAGGCTTTCTCGGAACACCCCTTGGCCCAGGCCATCGTGGAAGCGGCGGAAGGCAGGGGGCTTCCCCGCCCTGAGGTCCGGGACTTCCAGGCGGTCCCCGGCAAAGGCGTGGAGGGCACCCTCGAGGGTAAACGCTACCGGGTGGGCCGGCCCGAGTGGGCGGAGGAGCTTGGGCTAAGGGTGTCCGAAGCCCTAAAGCGAGGCCTCCAGGAGGCCGAAGGCCGGGGGGAAAGCGCCGTTGCCCTCATGGACGAGGAGCGGGTTTTGGCCTACTTCGCTTTGGCCGACCGCATCCGTCCCTCCGCCAAGGAAGCCGTCCAACGGCTGAAGGCCATGGGCCTCACCCCCGTGATGATCACGGGGGACGCCGAGGCCGTGGCCAAAACCGTGGCCCAGGAGCTGGGAATTGAGCGGTACCACGCCCGGGTCCTACCCCAGGACAAAGCCCGGATCGTACGCGAGCTCAAGACCCAAGGCCCCACCGCCTTCGTCGGCGACGGCATCAACGACGCCCCCGCCCTCCTCGAGGCCGACCTGGGCATCGCCATCGGGGCGGGGACCAACGTGGCCATCGAGGCGGCGGATCTCGTTCTGGTGGAAAGCGACCCCCTGGACGTGGTCCGCGCCCTCCTCCTCGCCCGGGCCACCTACGCCAAGATGGTGCAGAACCTCTTCTGGGCCACGGGCTACAACGCCATCGCCCTGCCCCTGGCCGCCGGGGTGGCCTACCCCTTGGGGATCGTCCTTTCTCCGGCGGTGGGAGCGCTTTTTATGAGCCTCTCCACGGTGATCGTGGCCCTAAACGCCACGCTCCTCAGACGGGTGCGCCTGGACTAGACTGAGGGCATGGACCTAAGCACCTTAAGGGTGGACTTCCCCCTGATCGCTGGGCGGCCCGACCTCGTCTATCTGGACTCCGCCGCCACGAGCCAAAAGCCAAGGCGCGTCATTGAGTCCCTGAAGCGCTTCTACGAGACCCTGAACGCCAACGTCCACCGGGGGGCCTACCGGCTTTCCGCCGAGGCCACCGAGGCCTACGAGGAGGCCCGCAAAAGGCTTGCCCGCTTCCTGAACGCAAACCCCCAGGAGATCGTCTTTGTGCGCAACACCACCGAGGCCATGAACCTGGTGGCCTACGCCTGGGGCCTGCGGCACCTGCGGGAGGGGGACGAGGTCCTGGTCACGGAGATGGAGCACCATGCGGGCCTCGTCCCCTGGCACCTGGTGGCGGGGCTCAAGGGGGCGAAGGTGAAGGCCATCCCCCTCACGGAGGAGGGAAGGCTGGACCTGAGTGCCCTGGACCGCCTCCTCACCGAGAGGACCCGGGTGGTCTCCCTGGTGCACATGTCCAACGTCCTCGGGACCATCAACCCGGTGGCGGAGATCGCCCGAAAAGCCAAGGAGGCGGGGGCCCTGGTGGTGGTGGACGGGGCGCAAAGCGCCCCCCACCTCCCCGTGGACGTCAAGGCCCTTGGCGCCGACTTCTTCGCCCTTTCCGGGCACAAGATGCTGGGGCCCACGGGGGCCGGGGTGCTTTGGGGCCGCTACCCGGTGCTGGAGGAGATGGGGCCCTTCCTGGGAGGCGGGGAGATGATCCGGGAGGTCCACGTGGACCGCTCCACCTACGCCCCCCCGCCCCAGCGCTTTGAGGCGGGCACCCCCCCCATCGCTGAGGCTATCGCCCTGGGGGAGGCCGCCTGCTACCTCATGGAAGTCGGGATGGAAAAGGTCTTCGCCCACGACCGGGCCCTTTTGGCGTACGCCTTAAAGCGCCTGGAGGAGGTGCCGCGCCTCCGGGTCTACGGGCCCAGGGGCGAGGACCGGGGCGGGGTCATCCCCTTCACCTTAGGCCGCCTCCACGCCCACGACCTCGCCACCTTCCTGGACCAGGAGGGGATCGCCGTGAGGGCGGGCCACCACTGCGCCCAGCCCCTCCACCGGAAGCTCGGCCTTGCGGCCACCGCCCGGGCGAGCTTTTACCTCTACAACACGAAGGAGGAGGTAGACCGCTTCGTGGAAGCCCTCCTAAGGATAGAGGCCAAGTACCGGGCCTGGCTATAATGGATCAAATGAGCGTCCTTGACGAGCTTTACCGGGAAATCCTCCTGGACCACTACCAGAGCCCCAGGAACTTCGGGGTTCTGCCCCAGGCCACCAAGCGGGCCGGGGGGATGAACCCCTCCTGCGGGGACCAGGTGGAGGTGATGGTGCTCCTGGAGGGGGACACCATCGCCGACATCCGCTTCCAAGGCCAGGGGTGCGCCATCAGCACGGCGAGCGCCTCCCTCATGACCGAGGCGGTGAAGGGCAAGAAGGTGGCGGAGGCCCTGGAGCTATCCCGCAAGTTCCAGGCCATGGTGGTGGAAGGCGCCCCCCCGGACCCCGCCTTGGGCGACCTCCTCGCCCTCCAGGGGGTGGCCAAGCTCCCCGCCCGGGTGAAGTGCGCCACCCTGGCCTGGCACGCCCTGGAGGAGGCCTTAAGGTGAAGCGCTACCCGGCCCACAAGGTGACGCCCCTCCTGGTGGCCCACAAGGACCTCATGGAGGCCTGGAAGGAGGCGGCCAAGGAGGGCCGGATCCGGGCCAAGACCCTGGGGCGGGAGAACGTGGTCATCGTGGAGGACCCGGGCCTCATCGCCCGCCTCGAGGCCTTGGGCCTCAAGGGCGAACCCGTGGTGGAGGAAGCATGAAGGGGGTGGTCTTTCTGCACGCCTTCCCCTATAGCCCCAGGATGTGGGAGGGCGAGGTGGCCCTCCTCAAGACCCGTCTCCCCGTCCTCGCCCCCCACTACCTGGGCCTTTCCCTGGGGAAGGCCGCCGAGAAGGTGCTAGGGGAGATGGACGAGGCGGGGCTGGAGCAGGCGGTCTTCGTGGGGCTCTCCATGGGGGGGTACCTCGTCTTTGAGCTCTTCCGGAAGGCCCCGGAGCGCTTCTTGGGGATGGTCCTCTCCAGCACCCGGGCGGGGCCCGACAGCGAGGAGGCCAAGCGGAACCGCTACGCCCTAAGGGAGCGGGTCCTGAAGGAAGGGGTGGGCTTCCTGCCCGAAGCCCTCCTCCCAAGCCACCTGGGCCGAACCACCCAGGCCACGAAGCCCGAGGTGGTGGAGAAGGCGAGAGCCCTCGTCCTGGAGGCCTCCCCCGAGGCCGTGGCGGAAACCCTCGCCGCCCTGGCGGAAAGGCCCGACTCCACCCCCCTCCTTCCCCGGATGGGGGTGCCCGCCCTGGTCCTCGTGGGGGAAGAGGACACCCTCACCCCCCCGGAGGAGGCCAGGCGCATGTGGAAGGCCCTCCCCGACGCCCGCATGCTCATCCTCCCGGAGACGGGCCACCTCGCCAACCTGGAAAACCCCAAGGCCTTCCGCACCGCGCTTCTGGGCTTCCTCGCCGAGTTCTTCTAAAGCCGGAAGGCGTCCTCGAGGGAGAGACGGAGGTCCAAACAGGGCACGTACACCTGGTCAACCAAAGTGCACATTAGCGCACTCCGGCCCCCCACCAGGAGGAGGACCTAAGCTACTCCCCCACCCCTCCCACGCTCCCCGGTGAAGGAGGGCCTTCAGCGGGGAGAGGTCACGAGGTACCGTGCTCCTGAGGAGGGGAAGGAAGAGGCCTGCCCTCAAGACCCGCCAGGGATGGGCGCCAAGGAAGTTCCTTCCCTCGGTTGACCCCTCTTGGCTCCCCGGTGAGCCCTGAAGGCTTGAAAACAAGGCCAGGTGGCGTTTCGCCCTCCCGATCTCCCGGGAAAGCCTGCGCCTCAGGTAGGGGTTGCGCTCCTGCGCTTTTTTGGCCCAGAGTTCCTGCACCCTGGAGGCGTAGAAGCCCTGGACGTGGCCCCTGAAGCTTTCGTCCCGGAGAAGCCTCTCGTACCCCCTGGGAAGCTTCTCCCTGAACCCCAAGGCCCTCCTCCCGATGACGTAAGCGGCGGCCACGTCCTTGGAGAGGGAAAGCTGGGGGGCGTACTTCAGCATCCCGATGGTGGAGGTGTCCTGCGGGTTGACCTCCACAACCTGGATGCCCTTCCTCCTGGCTAGGGAGTGGACCTTTCTGAGCAGAGAGGCGTAAGCGAAGCGGTGCTGCTTCCCGCGGAAAGCCCTCCCCGAGCCGTCACCCCTCCTGGACTTCCT
>NZ_FNBC01000004.1 GCF_900102145.1 Thermus arciformis
TACTTCCCCCACGTCCACCAGGCGGCGGGCGTAGGGCTTAAGGAAAGCCGGGTAATACCGAGATTCCCGATCCCTAGGGACCTTCAGGTCCACCTGGCCGAAGGTGGTCTCCAGCTTGCGGGGGTAGTAGCCGTTCCTGCGCCCCCCGTGCACCTGCAAGAAGGCTGTCCGGTCCAGCTCCAGAACCGTCTGCAGAACCTCGGCTACTGTCTCCCGCACCGCTTCCCTCAGCAAGATCCGCAAGGTATCCTGGTCCACGGGGCACCTCCTCGTTCCAAGGTGTGCCCCCCTATTAAACACGGACCCTTACACATAAATCCTTACACGACCGGGTCGCTGGTGGCTGGTTGTAGGGTTCAGCGGACTTGTGGCGTCCTGTCAGTTGGGCGGGGTTCAACCCTCCAGTGCATCCCCTTCGGATGGGGACCCCATCCCTCCTGCTCTGGCTGAATCTCTTGCTGTGGGTCTGAAGGTTTCCACGAGCGGGCTTAGTCCACAGGCGGCAAAAGGGAAGAGCTACAGGATTGCCAGGGAAATGGTCTACGATATGTCTGGCAAGCCGCTACACCACTTGATTCTATTGGGGCCTGGGACTGGCGAGTTCTGGGCAACCCTGAGTGCACCGGACCCAGAGCATGCCCTCTTTGCGGTTGGGGCCACGGATAAGCGTAGCTTCTTCTCCTTCATCATCCCTGCCAGCAGTTTCAAGAGCATAGTGGAAACCCGGGACCGGGCAGGCTCCTTTAAGCGGTTCCTCAGCCCCACCCCCGGGGTTCTCTACCTGGAAGACCGCAGTGGGCGCATCTGGGATACCACCACGGCGACCGAGGTGGACCCGGCGGTTGTAGAGCAGTGGAGAAAGGCACAGCGGACCCTCATTGAGCAGAGGCAAAAGGACGGCATCCTGGACAAGATGAAAGAAGACTGGGCAAGGGTCCTTGCCGAAGCCAGCGGACAGGGCCTTAGCCCTCAGAGCACCGGAGTACCGACCCTAAGGGCGCTTACCTTGCCTGACGGCAGTCTGGATGTAGAGGGGTTTTTGACCCTCCTGGAAACCCAGATGGCTTCCAGGGGTATAAGCCCGCAGTATGTCAACGAGCGGGCTTGGTGTATGGGCTGGTTCTGTGCTGGCATGGGCTATGCCAGTGTGGTGAGGGGAAACCGCTACAACGGCGACATTGCCAACGACAGCCTTTACAACCCCAATGACCCGCAGGATTGCTCCACGCAAAACAAATGCGACATTGCTAATGGTCTTTTAGAGGGAGACCCGTTTGGGAATGAGCAGACAATAGCAGAATATCGTTATCTGCCGGACGGTACTTGGGGTGCTTGGGATTTTGGTCCTAGCGGGCTAATGCGCCTGGACTATGTCGGTTGCGGCCCCATGTCCATAGTTCGGCTCTTCAACTGGTACGCCTTCCACCGGGAACGGTTTGGAAGCGGCCCCAATGTGCATTTCGTAACCGTGAACGGAAGACCGCCAAGCTCTGAAAGGGAGCTCGCCCAAATCATGTTCGACCCGGTGCTCCTCGGGACACGGGATGGCATCAACTACTACCAGCCCAGGATTGCCCGCTACACGGACACCTGGCATTTCATGGGGCAGGGTATGACCCGGGATACCAATATGATTCCTGGGGCCAACACATGGATTAGTTACCACGCCAGCCCAGAAGGGAAAAACTGGGAGATGCGGGGTAGCCACAAGGCATTTGTGAACCTGGCTTATGCTGGGTCAGTACTCACTGTCGTAGGTATACCAATCTCCCTGATTGACTTCTCCCAACACACCTGGCGTGTGCGGGACATTGTGCGGGGTAAGATTGGACGGGACAACGAACCTGTTATTGCCCTCTATGCTACTGGTCGTGCTTTGGGGCTTGAGGGCCACTACGCCATGTCCCAGGCATACATTGTGCACGAGGGTTGGTTTTCCGCCAGTGTCCTCCTGTGGACAACAAAAGGTGCGGGGGACATACCACAAGGGCGGTATGTCAATGTAACCGATATGGGCTCTTTCTACAGCGGAGCATACGGCATGTACCGGAGGTGAAAGAGATGAGGTCCCTCAGAACAGTTGGGTTTTTTGGGCTTCTTGCGGGCCTCTCCCTCCTGCTTACCGCTTGCCCGGGGTTTGTTCCTGAGCGTATTCCGAGTTTGTTCGTGATGTACGAAGCCGGGGGTGTTTGTCAGGGGGTGATGGTGACGAATCACATGGGGGAGCAGTGGCGGATGTGGAGTTATGATCGAGGCAATGAGGAGTTCGTAACACTTCTCCCCCCAGGCCAAACCGTGCGCATCCCAGACCCCTTACCTTACCCCGAAATCACACGGTACAGCTTGAAAGGGCCTCAACTCCTTCCTCTGGGCCAGAAGGTACCCATAGACATAAGCTGGCACTGCTTGCCGGATAGACCTCCCGAGAGGTTTACGAGGGAGATTGAGAACGACCCCTCCAGGTACCTGTATGTCAGGGAAGACCCCAGGGCACCCAGCGGATTGCGCATCTACCTGGTCCTGGGAGAGCCACCCCGACAGTGAAGACCAATGCCGCCTACGGGCTTGTCAGCCTGCTGGCTAAAGTGTTCGGACAGCTTCACCCAGGGGGTCTGTCCACTCATCCCCCCAAAGGAGCAGGGCTTCATGTAAGGCTTCCTCGGGGGACATGTGGTTTTCCCCTTGGGGGAAGAAGAGGTCTAGAACAGGCTTTGTAAGGCGTATACCTCCTCCTAAGGCTAAATACGCGGAAGGCACTTCTGGGTACAGGGCGATTTTTCCTTTACCGGGACATAGCGGCCGCACAGAACATCCTGGCAAAGGCTTAGGCGGAGCCTGCGGGGATTGTGGTGGCAGTAAATGCTCTACACGAACCGTGGTCACGGGCGTAGCCCGTATCTTGTAGCCCTGCTCTTTAGAGCGGGGAGTCGTCACCCTCCTTGCCACGCGGTTTTCATCTCCGGTGCCTATGCTAATAGGGATGCGGCGGGGGTTTCTCCTCCTCCTGGGGTTCGCCCTGCTCCTCCTCCTTTTGGCCTGGCCTTCCCTTTTGCGTCTTGCCGTGGAGCGGGGCCTGGTTCTGGCGGGCTTTAAGGGCCAGGTGCAGGAGGTGAGGGGGCACCTCCTCCTGGGGCTGCGCTTAAGGGGGGTGGTGCTTAAGGGGGAAGGGCTTGCCCTCGAGGCGGAGGAGGTGCGCCTGGGCTATGATCTATTGGGACTTCTTCGCAAGGAGCTTCCCGTATCCCTGGTGGTAAGGGGGGCTAAGGTCCGGCCCACCTGGGAGGCCTTGATCCCGGAGAAACCGGGGCCTCCCCCCGCCATCCGGGTGGTCTTCCGGCAACTCCGTTTGGAGGAGACCCAGGTGGAGCTTCCCAAGGGGGAAAGGCTCTTTCTGCCTCCCGTCCGCCTCACCCTACTGGGGGAAAACCCCTATACCTTCGTGGCCCGGCTCCCCGGGGGGAGCTTCCAGGGGGAGGCCAGGGCCCTGGCCCCGGACCTCTCCGCCTGGGAGGTGCGCTACCAGGGAGAGGTGCGGGGGCTTTCCTTCTTCTACGAGGGGCTGAAAGGGGGCAGGCTCTGGGGGAGCTGGCGCCTTGGGCCCGGAGGACTGGAGGGGGAGAACCGGGTAGAGGGCGGGGTGGTGGAGCTGGTGGGCTTCCTCCTCACCGGGGTCAAGGGGGAGGTGGCCTTCCGGGAGGACCGGGTGGAGGCCAGGCTTCAGGGGGTGGGCCTCGAGGGGCCCCTACAGGCCCAGGTGGAGGTGGACCTGGAGGCCCCCCGTTACCGCTTCCAGGTGGAAGGCCGCCCCAGGCTTCCCGCCCTGGCCCGGCACTTCGGCCTCGCCCTCCCCGTGGAGGGGGACGGGGCCTTGTGGCTTCGGGGGGAGGGGTGGGAGGCCCTGAGGCTCCTTGGGGGCTTCCAGGGGGAGGGCCGGCTTTGGGGGGAGCCCTTTCGCCACCGGGGACGCCTTTCCTTTGACCGGGTCTTCGCCCTGGGGGCGGAGGCCGAGGGGCGCCTTTTTGACCGCACCTACGCCCTGGCCCTGGACCTGAAGGGCGGGGGCTACCGCCTGGACTACCGGGACTCCCTGGGGAGCGCCCTCGGGCTTTTCGGGGAGGGAAGCGCGGTGCGGGGGGAGGGCCTGGCCGCCTGGCCCAGGCCCCTGGAGGGGCTCGCCCGGGTGGCCTTCCAGGGGGAGGGGAGGCGCTGGCGGCTTCGGGTGCAAAGCCCCGGGGTGCGCCTGCCCCTCTTCCGGCCCCTGGACCTCTCGGGGGAGGTGGCGGGAGAGGGGGGCAGGGTCGGGGGGCGGCTTGGGCCCCTCGCCCTGGAGGGCCCCTGGGAGGACCTGGCTCTGGCCCTCGGCCCGGTTCCCCTGGTGGTGGGGCGCCTGGAGGGGGAGGGCCGCCTCCGGGGGGGGCGCCTCGAGGCCAGGCTCCGCTACACCTCCCCCTACGCGGCCTTTCCCCTTTCCCTGCGCCAGGAGGGGACGGGCTTCCGCTTCCAAAGCCCCTACGGGGAAGGGAGCTACCGGGGCGGGGCCCTGGCCCTAAGGCTTAGGGGGCTTCCCATCCGGGCCCTGGACGCCCTGACCCTTTCCGGGGAGGCCTTGTACCGGGAGGGGGCCCTCTCGGGGAGGCTTCGCCTGGAGGGGCGCTACCTGGACCTGGAAGCGGCCCTTTGCGGCCTGGGGGCGGACCTAAAGGGGCGCCTCCAGACCCCCCTGGGGGCGCTTCCCCTGGCGGGGGCCTACGACCCCGGGGAGGGGCTTCGCCTGAGGGCCCAAGGCCTCCTCCTCACCTACCGGGAGGCTTTGCGCCTGCGGGGCGAGGCGGCCTTGGGCCCCTGGTCCATAGGGGCGGACCTGGCCCTTGGGGAGGGGTTTTCCGGCTCGGCCTGGGTGCGGGGGCCCTACGGGCTTGAGGGCCGCCTTCTGGGGGAGGGGAAGCGGCTTCGCCTCAGGCTTTCCGGGCCCCTGGAGGGGGAGGGGGAGGTCTTCCCCCGGCTCCAGGTGGAGGGCCGCTTGGCCCTCCCCTTGCCCGAGGGGCTGGAGCTTCCCCCCTTGGCCTTCCGCCTGGACCGGGAGGGGCTTGGGCTTCCCGGGGTGGGGCGGGTTTCCTTCCCGGAAGGGGCCTTCCGCCTGGACCTCCCCTTCCGCTACCGGGGGGAGGAGGGAAGGCTTTGGGGGGAAGGGAACCCCAAAGGGGGCTTTCTCCGCCTGACGACCCGGTACGGGGCCTTGGAGGGGAGGGGGCCCTGGGGAAGCCTGGCCCTCCTCGGGGAGGGGGAGGCGCCTTTCCTCGGGCCCTGGCGCTTCCGGGGGAGGGCGGACCTCCCGGGCCTCCGCTACGGGGGGGAGGCCTTCTGGCCCCGGGCGGGCCTCCGCCTGAGCCTCGCTGGGGAAGGGCTAAAGGGGCGCCTCCTGGGCCAGGCCCCGGGGCTTAGGGTCCTGGGGGGGTATGGGGAGGGGGTTAGCCTCCTCCTCCAGGCGGAGGGGTACGACCTCGCCCCCCTGGGCCTTCCCCTAAAGGCCTGGGGCACCTGGGGGACCAAGGGGGGAAGGCTTCGCCTGGAAAGCCCCTACGGGGAGGCCTCCTTTTTGGGGGAGGAGCTCCTTCGGGCCAGGGTGCGCCTCCTCGGCCCCTACGTGGAGGGGGAGGGGGAGGTCTCCCCTCAAGGGGCCGCCTTGGGCTTCCGGGCCCGCTACCTTGGGGAGGGGGTGGCGGTGGAGGCCTGGGGGGAGGGGGGTGGCCCCTGGGGGGACTTGCGCTTCCAGCTGGCGGGGGAGGCCCGGCTTCCCTACCAGAAGCCCCTCCCCTTCAGGGGAGAGGTCTGGACGGCGGGCGGGGTGGGCTACCGCCTGGAGGGGCCGGTCTCCCTGGAAGGGCAAGGCCTCCGCTACCGGGGGCGCCTGGACCTGCCCCTGGCCCTCCTGGGCAAGGAGGGGCGGGTCCTGGGGAGCTTCCAGGGGGAGGGCCTTCGCCTCCAGGGGGAAGGGGAGGGGGTGTGGGCGGGGCTTCCCTTCGCCTTCCAGGGAGGGTACGGGGAGGGGGCTTCCCTCCGCCTCCGCTTCCCAGGGGGCGAGGTGGCCTGGAGGGGGGAGGAGGTGGCCTTGGACCTCAAGGAGGTGGCCCCCCTGGCCCAGGCCCTGGGGGTTCCCCTGGAGGGCCAGGCGGAGGCCAGGCTCTCCTTGCGGGGGGAGGGGGAGGGGAAGGCCCTCTTGGGCTACGGCGGGGAGGTCCTGGAGGCCACCTACCGGGGCACCTCCCTGAGGCTCTTCCTCCCGAGGAGGGGGGTGGGCCTCGCCTGGGACTGGCGCACGGGGGAGGTGGAGGGCCTGGGGGAGGTTCAGGGCGGGGGCCTCCTGCGCCTTCCCCCGGGGAAGGTGGAGGGGCGCTTCGCCTACCGGGGCCTGGAGGTGGAGCTTTCCGGGCCCTTGGGGGCCTTGGACCTCCGGGCCCGCTACGCCGAGGAGGCCCTGGGGGAGACCCTCCTCACCGCCCGGCTGGACCTCTTGGCCCTAAGGGGGGAAGGGGAGGTGCGCCACGCCTCGGCCTACGCCCAGGGCCAGGCCCGGCTTTCCTGGGAGGGGCGCCGCTACCTCCTGGAGGGCCGCCTGAGGGGGCTTCGGTACCTGGAGGAGGAAGGGCCCTTCCGCTTGGAGGGGGAGGGGGAGCGCTTTGAGGCCCGGTGGGAAGCCCCCCTGGCCCTGGGGGCCCGCCGCGAGGGGGGGTGGACCCTCTGGGCCAAGGGGAAGGGGGAGGTCCTGGGCTTCCGGGTGGCGGCCGACCTCGCCTACGGGCCCGGGGGGTACCGGGGCGCCCTCGAGGCGGAGGGGAGAGGGCTTGTCCTCCTGGGGGAGGGGAAGGGGCCCTTGGGCCTTCGCCTGAGGGGGGAGGGCCTGGAGGCGGAGGCCACCCTGGAGGACCTCCGCCTTTTGGGGGAGGCCCGCTACGCCTACGCCCTGGGCCAGGCCCGCCTCGAGGCCCGGGCCCGCCTGGCGGGCACCCTCCCCAAGGTGGTCCTGGAGGGGGAGGGGGCCTTGGCGGGGCAGGGGGAGAGGCTTCCCTTCCGCTTCGCCTACCGCCCGGGGGAGGCCTGGGACGTGCGGGCCCTGGAGGCCTTCGGGGAGGCGGAGGGGTTCCACCTTGTTCTCAAGGAGGGGCGCCTTTCCCTGAGGCTGGACCGGGACCTGGCCCCCTTCGGCCTCCCCGTGCGCCTAAAAGCCCAGGGGGAGGGCTCCTGGGACGCCCCCTTCGGGGTGGTGCTGGAGGGGAAGGAGGGGAGGCTTTCCGGGGAGGTGGCCCTTTGGCCCCTCAGGGCAGAGCTTTCTGGGGAGGTTTTGGGGGAGGCCGTGTTCCTCCGCTATGGGGAGGCCCTCGCCCTTTCCTTCCTGGGCCCCCGCCTCCGGGGGGAGGCCCTTTACCGGGAGGGGCTTTCGGGGGCCTTGGCCCTCCGGTACCCCCTGCCGGGAGGGGGGGTTGAGGGGAGGGTGGACCTTGCCCGGGGCACCTGGAGCCTCGAGGGCCAGGGGGCCTGGCAAGGGAGGCTGGAGGGGGGCTTCTGCCTGCCCCCTCCCCTGGGGCCTTGCCCGGGGCTTCGGGCGGAGCTGAAGGGCGGCTTGGGGTACGGGGAGCTGGTCTTCACGGGGGCCTACCGCTACGCCGCCCGGGAGGGCTACCTGGGGGAGGTGGCCGGGGAGGGGACCCTCGCCACCCCCTACGGGGGCCTCCGCCTCCTCGGGCGGGGGCTCGGCCTGGACCTCCAGGGGGCGGACCTGCCCCTGGAGGGGCGGCTTGAGCTCAACCCCTTCCGCCTGGCCTACCGCTACCAGGGGGCCTTGCCCCGGGGCCTGGGGGAGCTTTCCGCCACGGGGGTCTACCCCGGGGCCTGGCTTTCCGGGAGGTACCGCCTGGGGGAGGTGGTCTTGGCCTTGGAGGGCCTCCCCGGCTTCCGGGTGGCCCTGGAGGGGGAGGGGCTTAAGGGGGAGGTGGGGCCTGAAGGGGTTTCCCTCGCCTTCACGGGCTTCCGCTACGGGCCCTTGGCCTTCACGGGGAAGGCCCAGGGGCCCTGGGCCGGGCTTCTTCTGGAGGGGACGCTTTTGGCCTGGGGGCGGAGGGCGGAGGTGGAAGGGAGCTGGAACGGGGAGGGCCTCCGCCTCGCCTTTTCCGGGGACCTGGAGGGGGAGGCGGCCTGGAAGGGGGTCTGGGCGGGGAGGCTCGGTTTCCGGGAAGGGTGGGTGGCCCTCTCGGGGCCAGGGGTCCCGGAGCTTGAGGGGGAGGTCTTGGGGGAGGCGGTGCGCCTCCGCTGGCCCAGGCTTGCGGTGGGGGGGCTTTGGCTGGACCTTGGGGCGCGGGAGGTGGGGGGCAGGGGGCGGCTCTTTTCCGCGCTGGTCCCGCAAGGGGTGGAGGCCTGGGGGGAGGGGGGAAGCCTCCGCCTCGCCTACCGCCTTCCCGGCCTTGGCCTCCCCTTGGAGGGGGAGGTGGACCTAAAGGACTTCTCCCTCGCCCTCACGAGCCCGGAAGGGGAGGGGAGCCTCCGCTACGGAGGGGGAAGGCTTTCGGGGAGGCTTTCCCTGGACCTCGGCGGCCTGGCCCTCACCCTCTTGGGGGAAGGGGACCGCCTGGGCCTTTTAGGAGAGCACGGCCCCTACCCCTGGTGGGCGGCGGGGGAGGGGAGGCTGGAGGGGGAGGTGGACCTCTCGGGGGCCTACCGGCTCGCTTACGCCGCCGGGCCCCAGCGCCTCACCCTCACGGGACGCCTCCTGGAGGCGGTCCTCGAGGCGGAGGGGCCCTACGCCTCGGGGCGGCTCACCTACCCGGCGGGCGGGGACCTCCGGGTAGACCTCCCCCTCCCCCCCCTGGAGGGCCGCTTCCGGGGCCGGGTGGGCGGGGAGGGCTACGGGGTGGAGGGGGTCTTGGAGGCCGGAGGCGGCCGGGTCCTCGTGGAGGGGAGGCTCCTTCCCTTGCGCGGGGAGCTCGTCCTGGAGGAGGCCGCTTTGGAGGACTTTGTGGCCCGGTACGCCCCCTACCTCCGGGGGAGGGTTTCGGGGAGGCTTCGGCTGGAGGGCCTGGAGGCCCGGGGTGCCCTCTCGGGGCGGGTGGAGGTGGCGGGGACCGCCCTTCCCTTCCGCTTCTCCGGCGACCTGGGGGTGGGGCTCGCCCGGGGGGAAGGGCAGCTCGGGGAGACCCCCTTCCGGCTGGACCTCGAGGCGGGCAGGCTGGACCTTAGGGCCTCCCCCCGGGCCTTCCCCCTGCACCTCCTCCTCGCGGCGGTGGCGGGGCCTCTGGAGGGGGAGGCCTACTGGACGGGGGAGGCCCGCCTCCGCCTGCCCCTCGCCGACCCCTGGGGGGGGCAGGGGGTCTTGGTGGGGGAAAGCCTGGTCTTCCGGGGAGGGGGGGACGAGCTTCGGGGTAGGGCGGCCCTCCGCTACGGAGGGAAGCGGCTTTACGTGGACCAGTTCCATCTTTCTGGCAAGGGCACCTGGGAGGGGAAGGGCTACTGGAGCCCCGAGGGGAGCGACCTCTACCTCGTCCTGCGGGACACGGTCTTCACCCCCGTCCTCCAGGTGGTGCCCGCCCTCAAGCCCTACCGCCCCGAGGGCTCGGGGACCCTGGTCCTGCGCCTTAAGGACGAGGGCTTCCAGGTGGACTTCCGGGACTTCCGCTTCCGCCTGGGGCCCGTGGCGGGTTACCTGCCCGAGGGCCTCCTTTCCCTGAACGGGGGGGCGAGGGCGGAAGGGGAGCTCCGCCTTTTAGCCCCCTTCCCGGGCCGGGCGAGGCTTGGCCTCGAGGGCAGCCTGAGCGGCTTCCGGGTGACGGCGAAGGGCGCCGTCTCCCTCCCCGGCCTCAAGGAGGACACCCCCGCGGAGGTGGCCTTCCGCTACCCCACCTACGGGGTGGAGATCCGCCTGGGGGAGGCTTTGGCCCAGGGCACCCTCTTCCCCTTGCGCCTTGCGGGGTACGGCCGCCTGCCCCTTTCCTACCCCCAGTACTACCTGCAGGAGGGCCTTTTGGACGTGAAGGGCTTCTTCCTCTACGAGGAGAAGGGCGCCTACCGCCTCACGGGAAACGCCGAGGTGGTGCGGGCCCGCCTGGCCCTGCCCGAGGGAAGCCCCCAAAGGCTCCAGGAGGGGGTGGCGGTGGGGGAGGGCAAGGCGGCCCTGCCCCTCTTCTTTGACGGCGTGCGCCTCTACGCGGAACGGGGCGTCCTGGTCCAGGAGAGCTTGGCCCAGGGGGAACTCAAGGGGGAGGTCTACCTGGGGGGAAGCTACCAGGACCCCTTCCTCACGGGGGAGGTGACCCCCCTTTGGGGGAACTTCCGGCTCTGGGACAGCCTCTTCGCCCTAGACCCCACGGGGAGCTCCCTCCGCTTCCGGCCGGACCGAGGCCTCCTCCCGGAGTTCGCCCTGAAGGCCCAGGCGGAAACCCGCGGCTACAAGGTGTTCCTGGAGGCCACGGGGGAGTTCTTGCGGGAAGGGGGCCGGGTCAAGGTCCGCCTCGAGCCCCGCTTCGCCTCCGAGCCCCCTTTGAGCGAGCCTGAGATCTACGCCCTCCTCACCCTGGGGACCCCGGACGTGGCCCGCCTCACGGAAACCCTCCCCCAAGTGGCCCTGGGGGCGGCCCTGGAGAACCTGGTCCTGGGCCAGCTGGAGAGGGAACTCTCCCGCGCCCTGGGCCTGGACCGCTTCCAGGTGCAGGTGCCCCTCCTCCAGGGGGGAGGGCTTGAGGAGACCCGCTTTTCCATCGGCAAGTACCTGAGCCCGGAGCTCTTCTTGGGCTACGAGGTGGACCTCCGGGGAGAGCAGACCTTCTCCGCCCAGTACCGCAGGGACGGCTTCACCTTCACCCTCTCCTCCACCTTCCTGCCGGGGGATGGGAGGCTCGCCCGCTTCGGCTTCGCCCTGGGCTACGATCTCACGGAGGCCCTGGGGGTTTCCTTGAGCCTCGAGGCCAACGACGCCGTCCGCTTCAGCGTGGGCGCGGCCTACCGGTGGTAGCATGGCCCCGGTATGCGCGCCTTGGCCAAGCTGGCCCCCGAGGAGGGCCTAACCCTGGTGGACCGCCCCGTGCCCGAGCCGGGCCCGGGGGAGATCCTGGTGCGGGTGGAGGCGGCGAGCATCTGCGGCACCGACCTCCACATCTGGAAGTGGGACGCCTGGGCCCGGGGGAGGATCAGGCCCCCCCTCGTCACCGGGCACGAGTTCAGCGGGGTGGTGGAGGCCGTGGGCCCCGGGGTGAAGCGCCCCCAGGTGGGGGACCACGTGAGCCTGGAAAGCCACATCGTCTGCCACGCCTGCCCCGCCTGCCGCACGGGGAACTACCACGTCTGCCTCAACACCCAGATCCTCGGGGTGGACCGGGACGGGGGCTTCGCCGAATACGTGGTGGTGCCCGCGGAGAACGCCTGGGTGAACCCCAAGGACCTCCCCTTTGAGGTGGCGGCCATCCTCGAGCCCTTCGGCAACGCCGTGCACACCGTCTACGCGGGAAGCGGGGTCTCGGGGAAGAGCGTCCTCATCACGGGGGCGGGCCCCATCGGCCTCATGGCGGCCATGGTGGCCCGGGCGAGCGGGGCGGGGCCCATCCTCGTCTCCGACCCGAACCCCTACCGCCTCGCCTTCGCCAGGCCCTACGCCGACCGGCTGGTGGACCCCTTAGAGGAGGACCTCCTGGAGGTGGTGCGCCGGGTGACGGGAAGCGGGGTGGAGGTGCTTTTGGAGTTTTCGGGGAACGAGGCCGCCATCCACCAGGGCCTCATGGCCCTCATCCCCGGGGGGGAGGCGAGGATTTTGGGGATCCCTTCCGACCCCATCCGCTTTGACCTGGCCGGGGAGCTCGTCATGCGGGGGATCACCGCCTTCGGCATCGCCGGGCGGAGGCTTTGGCAGACCTGGATGCAGGGCACCGCCTTGGTCTACTCGGGGAGGGTGGACCTAAGCCCCCTCATCACCCACCGCCTCCCCCTAAGCCGCTACCGGGAGGCCTTCGGCCTCCTGGCCTCGGGCCAGGCGGTGAAGGTGATCCTGGACCCTAGGGCCTAAAGCCGCCTTTCCGGGTCAGGGGAGAGGGGGCGTGGCTCCCCTCCCCCGTTAAGGCTTTTGTAAGCCCCCCTGGGGAGGATGGGAGTAAGGACCCCAGGGGTCCCGGAAAGGAGGCGGTATGCGTCAGGGCGAGAGGTATGGGCTTCTCGTTAGGGGCTGGCTTTGGGCAGGGCTTCTTTTGGGGCTTGCCGCCTGCAGCTTCCCCTTCAACTACGCGGTCAACGTCCTGGAGTACGCCGGCCTCTCGGGCACCTTCACGGTGGGGCAGGGGGGGATCAGCCCCAACCCCAAGACGGTGGGCCCCGTGGAGATCCGTTACACCCCCGACAGCCGGCTGAACCTCACGGGGGCCACCCTGGACTACAAGGTGTGCTTCACCTCGGAAACGCAGGGGGCCACCTTCCAGGGGAGTGTGGCCTACACCGCCTACCTGGGCGGGGACGCGGGAACGCTCTTCCAGGAAGCCAACAAACTGGCGGAGGGCACCAAGGAGGTCTCGGCCCTCTCCACGGGAGCGGTGTGCGTGGAGGGGTAGGCCCAGGCCACGGCGGCCCAGGTCCAGGCCTTGCAGAGCGGGACCTTCTACGTGGGGGCCAGGATCTCCGGGGACGCCACCAGCGCCCAGGAGGCCACGGTGCGCTACCGGACGGAGCGCTTCCTCCTTAGGCTTTCCGGGACGGCGCGCCCGTAGGGGTCTTCTTTGAACGTGGGCCCCGCCCTTGGGGCGGGGCCCGGCCTTGGGGTAGCCTCTTCCTCAAGGAGGGGTCATGCTGAGCCGTAGGCGGTTTCTTTTGGGGCTTTTGGGCCTAGGGCTTTCCCGGGCCCAGGGCTTGAGGGCCGAGGAGGTGGTGGGGGGCCTCGAGGTCCCCTGGGCCCTGGCCTTCCTGCCGGACGGGGGGATGCTCATCGCGGAGAGGCCCGGAAGGATCAGGCTCTTTAAGGAGGGGAGGCTTTCCACCTACGCCGAGCTATCCGTCTACCACCGGGGGGAGTCCGGGCTTTTGGGCCTCGCCCTCCACCCGAGGTTTCCCCGGGAACCCTACGTCTACGCCTACCGCACCGTGGAGGAAGGGGGGCTTAGGAACCAGGTGGTGCGCCTGAGGCACCAGGGGGAAAGGGGGGTCTTGGACCGGGTGGTCCTGGACGGGATCCCCGCCCGGCCCCACGGCCTCCACTCGGGAGGCCGCATCGCCTTCGGCCCGGACGGGATGCTTTACGTCACCACGGGGGAGGTCTACGAGCGGGAGATGGCCCAGGACCTTGCCTCCTTGGGGGGGAAGGTCCTCCGCCTCACCCCGGAAGGGGAGCCCGCCCCGGGAAACCCCTTCCTGGGGCGGAAGGGGGCGAGGCCCGAGGTGTATAGCCTCGGCCACCGCAACCCCCAGGGGCTTGCCTGGCACCCAAAGACCGGGGAGCTTTTTTCTAGCGAGCACGGGCCAAGCGGGGAAGAGGGCTTTGGCCACGACGAGGTGAACGTGATCGTCCCCGGGGGGAACTACGGCTGGCCCAGGGTGGTGGGGAGGGGGAACGACCCCCGGTACCGGGACCCCCTTTACGTCTGGCCCCAGGGCTTCCCCCTGGGGAACCTCGCCTTCTTCCGGGGGGACCTCTACGTGGCGGGCCTCCGGGGGCAGGCCCTTTTGAGGCTCGTCCTCGAGGGGGAGAAGGGCCGCTGGCGGGTTTCGCGGGTGGAGACCGCCCTTTCCGGCTTCGGCCGCCTGAGGGAGGTCCAGGTGGGCCCCGATGGGGCCCTTTACGTCACCACCTCCAACCGGGACGGAAGGGGCAGGGTGCGCCCCGGGGACGACCGGGTCATTCGCCTGGCGTAGACTTGGGCCTGTGGAGCGGGTCTTGCCTTTCCGGTGGGACGAGGGGGAAGGGGTCTTCTGGCTTCTGGACCAGAGGCGGCTTCCCCTCGAGGAGGTCTGGGTCCCGGTGCGCACCGCCAAGGAGATGGCCGAGGCCATAAGGGCCATGGTGGTGCGGGGGGCCCCGGCCATCGGGGTCTCGGCGGCCTTCGGCATGGTGCTGGCCCACCTTCGGGGGGAGGACCCCGTGGAGGCGGACCGCCTTCTTAGGCAAAGCCGCCCCACGGCGGTGAACCTCTTCTATGCCCTGGACCGCATGCGCCCTCACTGGGGGAGTGCGGAGGGAAGCCTAGAGGAGGCCAAGGCCCTCTGGCGGGAGGTGGAGGAGACGGAAGGGGCCATAAGCCGCCACGGGGCCAGGGTCTTAAGGGGCCAGGTCCTCACCCACTGCAACACGGGGCCTTTGGCCACCGGGGGCTTTGGCACCGCCCTTGGGGCCATCCTCGAGGCCCACCGCCAGGGGCGGGTCACCCACGTCTGGGTGGACGAGACGAGGCCCTACCTCCAAGGGGCCCGCCTCACCGCCTTTGAGCTCATGAAGGCCGGGGTCCCCGCCACCCTCATCGCCGACAGCATGGCGGGGTTTCTCATGGCCCAAGGAAGGGTGGACGCGGTCATCGTGGGGGTGGACCGCATGGCCCTAAACGGCGACTTCGCCAACAAGATCGGCACCTACGCCCTGGCGGTCCTCGCGCGCCACCACGGCATCCCCTTCTACGCCGCCTTGCCCCTTTCCTCCGTGGACCCAAACCTCCCAACCGGGGAGGGCATCCCCATTGAAGAGCGCCCCCCCGAGGAGGTCCTGGAGCTAAAGGGGGTGCGCCTCGCCCCTTTGGGCTTTCCCGCCTACCACCCCGCCTTTGACCTGACCCCCCACCGCTACCTCACCGGCATCGTCACCGAGAAGGGAGTCCTCTACCCCCCCTTTGACGAGGCCTTACGGGATGCTTTGGGGCTTGCTTGAAGGGCTCTTGGGCCACGCCTGCCCGGGATGCGGGGGGAGGCTGGACCGGCCCCTCCTCTGCGCCTCCTGCCGGGGGGAGCTTAGGCCCTGGGCGCGGGAGGGGATGGTCTACCTGGGCCCCTACGCCCGCTGGGGAGGGCTTGCCCGGGCCCTCAAGTACGGCCGCCGCTTCGGCCTCGCCCTCCTTCTCGCCCGCCCCCTGGCGGAAGGGGTGCGGGAGGCGGGCTGGGGCCTCTGTGGGGTGACGGCGGTGCCCACCCTCCTCCCCCGGCTTCTCCTCCGGGGCTATAACCCCCCTGAGCTCCTCGCCAAGGAGGTGGCCCGCCTCCTCGGCCTCCCCTACCGGAGGGCCCTTCGCCGGGTGCGCTACGCCCCGAGCCAGCCCACCCGGGGCCGGGCCCGCCATAAGCTTCCCGGGGACCTCTTCGCCCCCGCCCTCCGGGTGGAAGGCCCCTGGCTTTTGGTGGACGACGTCCTCACCAGCGGGGCCACCTTCTTAAGGGCCAAGGAGGCCCTCCTCCTCGCGGGGGCGAGCCGGGTCTACGGGGCCTTCCTCGCCGTGAAAGACCCCGAGGCCCTGGGGCCTTACCGCTAGGCCACATTCCCCGGGAGGCGTTCCCCTAGACTGGGGCGTAAGGGGGTGGTTCCCCGTGAAGAAACCCCGCCTCCGCCGCCTCCCGGACCTCCTTCCCTACCTCAAGGAAGGCCGCTACCGCCTGGGCCCCCACGTGGCCAAGCACATGCTCCAGGAGGGCTTCACGGAGCTGGACGTCCTCCGGGCCTTGGAGTGGGGGAGGGAGCTTGCCATCTACCCCGAGGACCAGCGGATGCTGGTCCTGGGCTACATGGTCTTCCCCCCAAGGCTTCGGCTTCCCCTCCACGTGGTCCTGGAGTACGCCACCCCCCGCCAGGTGGACATCGTCACCGCCTTCATTCCCAAGGAGCCCTACCGGGTCTACTCCAGGCGGCGCCTCGCCGCCCTTCTCCGCCACGACCGGGCCTTGGAGGAGGTGCGCTGGACCAAGCCCCTGGACCTCTACCCCGCCTGGGAGTAGCACTGGGGGCAGCGGCCGTAGACCGTCACCTCGTGGGCCTCCGCCAGGAAGCCTGGCGGCAGGTGGGTGAGGGCCAGGTCGCACCCCGAAAGCTCGTACACCCGGCCGCAGGCCCGGCAGAGGAAGTGGTGGTGGTGGGCCTGGCCTGCCCGCTCGTACCTCGGGGGCTCCCCGGGCAGGGCCACGGGGACCAAGAAGCCTTCCTCCAGCAGGTTCTTCAGGTTGCGGTAGACGGTGGCCAGGCCCAGGGAGGGCACCTTCTTGCGGGCAAGCTCCAGCACCTCCTGGGGGGAGAGGGGGCGGCCCGCCTCCAGGAAGGCCTCCCGGATGGCCCGCCGCTGGCGGGTGGAGCGCTCCATGCCCTTAAGATACCTAACTTGAGAAGAAATTTTCATCCTCCTGGGGTACAGTGGCCCCATGCGCGGCCTTTGGATCCTCTTCCTCTGGTCCTTCGCCCTGGCCCAGGGGGCGGGGGAGTACCTCTTGGGGCGGATCCTCGCCCTGGACCCGGCGAAGGGGGTGGCCCAGGTGGAGGTCCAGGGGAGGGTGGAGGAGGCCCTCCTCCCCACGGACGCCGGGGGCTTCGGGGTGGGCCTGCGGGTGGTCCTCTACCGGGAGGGGGGAAGGCTTTACGTGGCCGAGCCCGACCGGATGCCCTGGCTTCTTGGGCTTTTGGGCCTCTTCGCCCTCATGGCGGCCCTGCTGGGGCGGGCCAAGGGGGTGCGGGGGCTTATCGGCACCCTCTTGAGCCTCCTGGTGGTGGTCTACCTGGTGGTGCCCAAGGTGGCCTCCGGGGGGAACCCCCTCCTTTACGCCCTCCTGGGGAGCCTAGGGGTGCTCCTCCTCACCGTCTACCTCGTCCACGGGGTCAACCGCAAGACCACCGCGGCCCTTCTCGGCGTCCTGGGGGCGGTGCTTCTGGTCCTTGCCTTGAGCGCCTTCTTCGTCCGGGCCATGGGCTTCACCGGCCTCGCCTCCGAGGAGGCCCTCCTTCTCCGCCAGTGGGGCGGGGTGGACCTCCTCTCCCTCTTCCTGGCCGGGGTGGTGGTGGGGGCCTTGGGGGCCCTCACCGACGTGAGCGTGACCCAGGCGGCGGTGGTCCAGGCCCTGGCCCACGCCAACCCCCACCTGGGGTTTTACGAGCTCTACCGCCGGGGGATGGAGGTGGGCTACGACCACATCGGGAGCCTGGTGAACACCCTGGTCCTGGCCTACGCCGCGGGGTCTTTGCCCCTTTTCCTCCTCCTCACCAAGGACCCCACCCCCTTGCGCTTCCTCCTGAACACCGAGCCCTTCGCCGCGGAGATCGCCGCCATGGTCTTGGGCTCCTTGGGGCTTCTTTTGGCGGTTCCCCTCACCACCTTGGTGGCGGCCTGGTTCTTCCAGGGGGGGAAGGGGGAGGCCCCAAGGGACCCCGGGCACGTCCACTGAGGCCCAAAGGGGCCCCCGTCCGGTGGGGTGCGTAGAATGGGGGCGTGCGCCTATTGCACACCGCCGACTGGCATTTGGGAAAGGTGTTGAAGGGCATAGACCGCACCCCCGAGATCGGGGAGGCTCTGAAGGACCTCCTGGAGATCGTGCGCAAGGAGAGGGTGGACCTGGTGGTGGTGGCCGGGGACCTCTTTGACCGGCCCCAGGTCTCCGCCGAGGCCGAGGCCTTGGCCGTGGAGTTTTTCCTGCGTCTGAAGGAGCTCCACGTGCCCGCCTTGGTCATCGCCGGGAACCACGACCCCAAGGAGCGCCTCGAGGCCCTCTCCCCCCTTCTGGCCCTGGCCGGGGCGGCGGTGCGGGGGAGGCTCCTTTTGCGGGAGGAGGGAGGGGTGGTGGAGGTCCAGGGGGTGCGGGCCGCCCTCCTGCCCTTCGTCTCCGAGAGGGTTTTGGTGAAGCGGCTTTGGCAGGAGGCGGAGGAGCGCCACCGCACCTACGCCGAGGCCATGCGGCGGGTCCTGGCCAACCTGGAAAGCCCCCTGATGCTGGCCCACTTCGCCCTGGAGGGGGTGCGGCCCGGGGGCGGGGAGTTTTTCTTCCACCTGGCCGGGTCCTACGCCGTGCCCCCCTCGGTCCTCCCCTTAGGGGCCCGCTACCTGGCCCTGGGGCACATCCACCGCCAGGGGCAGGTCTCCGAGGCCCCGTTGGCCTGGTACGCGGGAAGCCTCGTCCAGCTGGACTTCGGCGAGGGGGAGGAGGCAAAGAGGGGGGCGCTCCTCGTGGAGCTTCCCCCAAACGGGCCTCCCCGGGTGCACCCCATCCCCGGGCGCTGGGGGAAGCCCCTTAGGACCTTCCGCCTGAAGAAGGAGGAGCTGGACGGAAGGTTTTCCGAGCTGGAGCGCTTTCCCGGCTACCTCCGGGTGGTGGTGGAGGGGAGGCTTTCCCCGGCGGAGAAGGAGCGGTTTTACCGGGCCCTTCCCCACCTCCTGGCCCTGGAGGCCCTCGGGGAGCCCAGGGAGGAGGTGGGGGGAGAAGCCCCCGAGCTTGGCCTGGTGGAGGCCTACGGCCGCTACCTGGAGGAGCGGAACCGCAAGGAGGAGGCCCTTCTCGCCAGGTTTGGGGAGGTGCTTCGCGAGGTGGAGCGTGAGGCCCTGGAAGTTGGAGCTTGAAGGCTTCGGCCCCTACCGGGAGAAGCAGGAGGTGGACTTCTCCGAGGTGGAGCTTTTCGCCATCACCGGCCCCACGGGAAGCGGCAAGAGCACCCTTCTGGACGCCATCGCCTTCGCCCTCTACGGCCGGGTTCCCCGGGTGGGGCGGAACGTGAAGGACCTCGTCCACCCCGCGGCGAGCGAGGCCCGGGTGCGCCTCACCTTCGCCGTGGGGGAAAGGCTTTACCGGGTGGAGCGGGTGCGGGGCAAGAAGAGCGAGGCCCGGCTCTTTGAGGGGGAGCGGCTTGTCCCTCTGGAGGGCCTCGAGGACGTGAACCGCGCCCTGGAGGGGCTTTTGGGCCTATCCTACGAGGCCTTCACCCGGGCCCTCCTCCTGCCCCAGGGGGAGTTTGACCGCTTCTTGAAGGGGGAGGCCAAGGAGAGGCGGCAGCTTCTCATGGACCTCTTTGAGCTCTCCCGCCTGAAGCGGGCCCGGGAGAAGGCGGCCAAGGAGCGGGACCGCCTCAAGGAGGAGAAGGACCGCCTGGAGGGGGAGCTTCGGGGCCTTCAGGAGGCCACGCCGGAGGCCCTGGAGGCCCTGGGGGAGGCCCTGGAGGCCCTGAGGCGGGAGGAGGAGGACCTAAAGGGGGAAAAGAGGCGCCTGGAGGGCGCCCTGAAGGAGGCCGAAGGCCTTCTGGAAAGGGTTCGGGAAAGGTCCCTTCTGGAGGCGCGCCGGGCCAGGCTCCTCACCGAGAGGCCGGAGATAGATGACCTCCGCCACCGCCTGCGCAAAGCCGAGGAGGCGGCGAGGGCCCTGCCCCTTTGGGAGCGGCGAAGGAGGTGGGCGGAGGCCCTGGGCAAGACGGAGGAAGCCCTTTCCCAAGCCGAAGGGCGCCTGGAAGAGCTAGAGGCCCAGGTCCAGGCTTTGGCCTTTGACCCCGAGGCCCTGAAGGAGGCCCGGGAGAGGCTTCAAGAGGGGCAGGGGCTTAAGGCCCTCGAGGCCCTCTGGCGCAAGGTGGCCCCCGCCTTCCCGGAGGGCCTAGAAGGGGTTCCCCTCCCTCCCGGGGCGCCCGATCCCGAGGGCCTGGAGCGGCTTTTGGAGGAGGAGGCCTCCCTCCAAAGGGCCCGGGAGCTCCTTCGGCGCCTGGAGGAGCGGAAGGCCTCGCTGAAGGAGGCCCAGGAGGCCCTTTCGGCCTTGGAGCGCCAGGGCAAGGCCCAGCGGGAGGAGGTGGAGGGCCTAAAGGCCCGCCTCCAGGGGGCCTGGGCCCACCGCCTGGCCCAGGTGGAGGCGGCCCTCGCCGGCTTGAAGGCCGAGGAGGAGGCCTTGCGGGAGGCCCTGGAGGCCTTGCGGCGGGAGGAGCGCCGCCTGGGCCTCCTCGCCTACCACGACCTCCTCCGCCCCGGGGAGCCCTGCCCCCTCTGCGGGGGGGTGGTCCACCGGGTTCCGGAAAGGCCCTCCGGCCGCGACCTGGAGGGGGAGCGGAAGGGGCTTCTGGACCGCCTGGGGGCGCTTGAGCGCAGGCGGGGAGGCCTCCTCGCCGAGCGGGAGGCCCTTCTTGGCCTCCTGGGGGAGGCCAGGCCTGAGCCCCTCCCCGCCGACCCCAAGGCCCTGGAGGAGGACCTCAGGAAGGCGGAGGAGAGGCTTTCCCACCTCAGGGAGGCCTACAGGGAAGGGAAGGGCCGGGTGCAGGCCCTCTTGGAGGAGGTCCAGGCCTTAAAGGACCAGGTGGCCCGGGAGGGCCTGGGGACCCTGGACGAGGTGGAGGCGAGGCTTTCCGCCCTCAAGGAGGAAAAGGCCGCCTTGGCCGCGGGGCTTTACCGCCACCTGGAGGAGAAGACGGGGGGCCTCGGGGTGGAGCGGCACCTGAAGGCCCTGGAGGCCCGGGTCCGGGAGCTGGAGGCGCGGGAGGGGCGGCAGAAGTCCCTGGAAGAGGAGGTCCACCGGCTCCAGAGCGAGATTTCCGCCCTGAAGGCCCGCAAGGAGGAGCAGGCCCAGGCCCTGGAGGAGGCCCAGGCCGCGGTGCAGGGGCTCATGCCCGAGGAGGAGGCCAGGGCCTTCGCCCTCCCAGAGGAGGCGAGGCAGGCCCTGGAAGCCCGGGTCCAGGCCCACGAGAAGGAGTGGGAGGAGGTGGAGGCCCGCCTGCGGGCCCTTCCCCCTCTCCCCCCGGTTTCCCCCGCCGAGGCGGAGAAGGAGGTGAAGGCCCTCCGCGAGGGCCTGGAGGCCCTCGCGGCCAGGCTTCAGGACCTCGGCAAGGAGATCGGCGCCAAGGAGGTCCAGCTGGAAGGCCTGCGGAAGGACCTAAAGCGCCGCCAGGCCCTGGAGGCCCGCCTGGCGGAGGTGGTGCGGGAGATGGCCCTCTGGGAGAAGCTCGCCTGGGACCTCCAGGAGAACAACTTCCCCGAGTACCTTTTGGACCTCAAGCAGAAGGACCTCCTCGCCCGGGCCGACGGCTTCCTCGCCCACCTCTCGGGCGGGCGGTACCGCCTGCGGGTCCAAGGAGGGGAGTACGGGGTGCTGGACCTCTGGACGGAGGCCGAGCGCCCCGTGAAGACCCTCTCCGGGGGAGAGAGCTTCTTGGCGAGCCTCTCCTTGGCCCTGGCCCTTTCCGAGGAGCTTTCCCGGGGGAGGCTTGGGGCCCTCTTCCTGGACGAGGGCTTCGGCACCCTGGACCCCGAGACCCTGGAGGCGGTGGCGGGGGTCCTCGAGGCCCTCCCCACCCGGGGGCGGCTCGTGGGCATCGTCACCCACGTGGAGGCCCTGGCGGAGAGGCTCCCCGCCCGGCTTAGGGTGCGCAAGCACCCCTCGGGAAGCCGGGTGGAGTGGGTTTGAGCCCACCCCATGGGGCGTTTGTCCCTGGCGGGCCCCTGCCCCGGGGAGGTATCCTGGGCTTGCCCGGTTGAGGTGAGGAGGTGCGCCGTGAAAAAGGCCAAGGACATCATGTCCACCGAGGTGGTGAGGATCCAGGGCTCGGCCACGGTGAAGGAGGCCATCAACCTCATGAAGGAGACGGGCCTGCGCGCCCTCATCGTGGACCGCCGCAACGAGGAGGACGCCTACGGCATCGTCACCGAAACCGACATCGTCTACAAGGTCATCGCCTACGGCAAGGACCCCTCCACCGTCCAGGTGCACGAGATCATGACCAAGCCCGTGATCGCGGTGAACCCCGACCTGGCCGTGGAGTACGTGGCCCGCCTCTTCGCCAACACCGGCATCCGCCGCGCCCCGGTGATCCAGGGGGAGGTGCTGGGCATCGTTTCGGTGACGGATATCCTCCGCAAGGCGGTCTTCTGAGGGTGGCCGCCACGGGCCCCGGGAAGCCTCCCGGGGTTTTTCCTTGACCTGGTATAAAAAGGCCTGTAGAATGGCGGCGGAGGTGAACAATGAAGCGGCTTATCGCCCTCGTCCTCCTATGGACCCTGGCCCTGGCCCAGGGCCTCGAGGCCTTCTGGAAGGCGGTGGAGGTGCCCGGTGGGGTCTGCGCCGACGGCTCCCCCTACCGCTTCTACGTGAGCCCCGGGGACCCTAAAAAGGTGGTCATTGACTTCCAGGGGGGCGGGGCCTGCTGGGACCAGGCCACCTGCAACCCCCAAAGCCCCACCTACCGCAAGCGGGTGGACGTGCAGGAGCTCTACCTCGCCCAGGGCATCTACAACCGGATGAGCGTGGCCAACCCCTTCTTCGGCTGGACCCACGTCTTCGTCCCCTACTGCACGGGGGACCTCCACGTGGGCCGGGCCACGGTGGACTACGGGGGCTTCAAGGTCCACCACCAGGGGGCGCGGAACGCCCAGGCCGCCTTGGAGTACGTCTTCCGCAACCACACGAACCCCGAGCGGGTCTTCGTCACGGGGTGCAGCGCCGGGGCCTACGGGGCGGTGCTTTGGGCGGACAAGGTCCTCGCCACCTACAAAAACGCCCAGATCGCCGTCTGCGGCGACGCCGGGGTGGGGGTGGTCACGGGGGACTTCCCGGGCTTTGCCGTCTGGAACCCGCGCCTCCCCGAGCTTCCCGGCCTCTCCTCCCCGCCCAAGGTCGCGGAGGTCTACCGCGCTCTGGCCCAGGCCTACCCCAAGGCGGTCCTCGCCCAGTACACCACCCTCCTGGACGGGACCCAGATCTACTTCTACGCCCTCATGAAGAGGGAGGCCGCCCCCAGCGAGGCCACGGCCCGGGAGTGGGCCGCTTCGGCCCAGGAGGCCGTCTTAACCCCGGCCCAGGCGCCCAACTACACCTTCTACCTCGCCCCGGGAGGCCAGCACTGCATCCTCCCCCGGCCCGAGCTCTACACCTTGAAGGTGGGGGAGGTGAGCTTCCTGGAGTGGCTCAAGGCCCTTGCCGAGGGGAAGACCCCTCCCCGGGTGCGCCCCTGAGGCCGAAGGCGGCGAACCAGGACTTAAGCTCCGGGTAAAGCTCTAGGAGAAGGCGGTGGCCCTTCTTGCGGTCCAGGGGGGCCGCCGCCAAAAAGGCCTTAAGGAGGCGGTCTTGGTCCTTCTGCCGAAGCTCCTCCGCCTTCCGGGTGAAGTGGGCCTGGAACCAGAGGGCGCTTTCCAGGCCGCCCCGCCTCCCCTCGTAGGCGGAGAGGCTCCGCTTTTGGGGCTTCAGCCCCGAAAGGTACCGGCTCCAGGCGAGAAGGGTTTCCAGGAGGTCTTTTTGGGGCGCAAGGCCCAGGAGGAAGAGGTAGTTGGCGAAGAACTCGTCCAGCCACCTGGCCCCGGTGCGGAGCCTCCAGGCCACCTGCAGGGCGTGGGCGTACTCGTGGCCCAGGTTGAGGTCCAAGAAGGCCGGGATCTCCCCCGGGGGCGGCCCCAGGGGGAGGAGGACCTCTCTAAGGCGGTGGAGGAGCCTCTCCGGGTAGGCGAGGGGGGCGTAGACGGAAAGCCCTTCCGGCCCCGCGTGCTGGAAGGGGAGGCCGTAGGGGTAGGGGAGCCTCGCCCGCCAGTCCTTCTCCGAGAGGACGAAGAGGTGCACCGGGGGGAGGGGGGCGTAGCGGACGTAGACCTCCCTTAGGGAGAGGAGGTAGCCCTGGAGGGCCTTGGCCCTTGGGGCCCCGCCCTCGGAGAAGAAGGCGGGGAGGTGGGGGTGGGGGAGGGCCCGCATCAGATCACTTCCCGGAAGCCCACCCGCTCCGCCTGGGCCCTGAGCTCCTCCTTGAGGGCCCTATGCTCGGGGAGGTCCAGGGTGGGGTCCTTCTCCACGATGGCCTTGGCCAGGGCCCGGGCCTTCTCAATGATCCCCGTGTCCTCGGCGAGGTCGCCGAGCCTGAGCTCGGGGTACCCGGACTGCCGCGTGCCGCGGAGCTCCCCGGGTCCCCTGAGCTTCAGGTCCATCTCGGCGATGTAAAAGCCGTCCGTGGACTCCTCCAGGACCTTGAGGCGCTTTAAGGTCTTCTGGCCCGCCTCCCCCGCGAGGAAGATGGCGTAGCCCTGTAGCCCCCCCCGGCCCACCCGGCCCCTTAGCTGGTGGAGCTGGGCGAGGCCGAAGCGCTCGGCGTTTTCCACGATGATGAGGGTGGCCCTGGGGATGTCCACCCCCACCTCCACCACGGTGGTGGAGACCAATAGGTCGTAGTCCCCCCGCCGGAAGGCCTCCATCACCTCGTCCTTCTCCCGGGCGGGCATCCTCCCGTGGAGGAGGGCCAGGCGCACCCCGGGGAGGAGGCCTTGGAGCTCCTCGTAGAGGGTGGTGGCCGCCTTGAGGTCCAGCTCCTCGCTCTCCTCAATGGCCGGGGCCACCACGAAGACCTGGTGGCCCTTTCTCACCTCCTCCCGGGCGAAGGCGTAGGCCTGGAGGCGGAGGCGGTGGGGGAGGACCTTGGTCTTCACCGGGGTCCTTCCGGGAGGCATCTCGTCCAGGACGCTCACCTCCAGGTCCCCGTAGAGGGTTAAGGCCAGGGAGCGGGGGATGGGGGTGGCGGACATGACGAGGACGTCCGGCGGCGTCTGGGCCAGCTTGAGGAGGGCCCGGCGCTGCAGGACCCCAAAGCGGTGCTCCTCGTCCACCACGGCGAGGCCCAGGTCCCTAAAGCCCACCCCCTCCTGGATGAGGGCGTGGGTGCCCACGGCCACCTGGGCCTCCCCCGAGAGGAGGCGGGCCAGGGCGGCCTCCTTCTCCTTGGCCGTCATGGAGCCCAGGAGGAGCTCCACCCTCACCCCCAAGGGGAAGAGGTAGCGGGTGAGGTTTTGGTAGTGCTGCTTGGCCAGGATCTCCGTGGGGGCCATGAGGGCCCCTTGGGCCCCGTTCTTGGCCGCGAGGAAGAGGGCGAAGGCCGCCACCACCGTCTTCCCCGAGCCCACGTCCCCCTGGAGGAGGCGGGCCATCTGGCGGGGGCTTTGCATGTCCTTGGCGATCTCCTCTATGACCCTTTCCTGGGCCCGGGTGAGGGGGAAGGGGAGGGCCTTCTTGAAGGCCTCCACCCAGGCCGCCTCCACCCGGAAGCTCCGGCCGAGCACCGCCCCCCCCGCCTCCAGGAGGGCCTTGAGCTCCAGGAGGAGGTACTCGTCAAACTTCAGGCGGAGGAGGGCCCGCTTCAGGGCCTCCTCGTCCTCGGGGAAGTGGATGGCCTTCAGGGCCTCGGCGTAGGGCATGAGGCCGAGGTCTTTCCGGTAGGCCTCCAGGGGGTCGGGGAGGGGGAGGGCGAGCTCCAGGGCCCTGTGGGCGGTGCGGCGGAGGAAGGCCTGGCTGATCCCCTCCTTGGCGGGGTAGATGGGGACGATCCGCCCGGTGGAGAGGGACTCGGTGCCCTCGTCCTCAAAGTGCTCCACGTAAAGGAGGACCCCGTTTCGCCGCCCCACCCTCCCGGTGACGATGAGGGTGGCCCCCTCCTCAATCTGGGAGAGGACCCAGGGCTGGTTGAACCAGACCAGGGTGAGGCGCCACCCCCAGGCGTCCTGGGCCTTCACCTGGACGAGCTGCATCCCCTTCCTGGGGGTCTTGACGAGCTCCTTGGCGAGGACCTTCACCGCCAGGGTGGCCTTCTGCCCCTCCTCCAGGTAGCGCACCCCCGGGAGGGCCCGGCGGTCCTCGTAGCGGCGGGGGTAGTTGTGGAGCACGTCCCGCACCGTGCGCAGGCCGAGCTCGGAAAGCTTCCTCCGGCTTTGCGGGGGGGCGAGGAGGTGGGCGGGGTCGGAAGGGGCAAGCCTCCTGGGGGAGGCCTGCGCCGGGCCCTGAGGGGGGTTCTGGTCTTCCAGGAGGCGGAGGGCTTCTTGCAAGACCCGCTTCCGCTCCTCCGGGGGCCTTTCCCCGTAGCCCCGGAAGAGCTCCAGGAGCTTGGGGAAGGGGCGGGCGAGGTTTTGCACCAAGGCCTCGAGGCCCCCCACCACCACCCGGTCCCTGGCCCCGTCCTGGAGCTCCCGGAGAAGGGGCTTGAGGAGCCTGGCCTTGAGCTCCTCTTGCGTCACGCCTTCCATGATACCCTTAGGCCTGTGAGCCGCGTGGAGCGCCTACCCAACGGCCTGGTGGTGGCCCTGGAGGAGCGGGACTTCCCCGGGGTCGCCTTCCAGCTTCTGGTCCCCGCCGGGGCGGTGAACGACCCCGAGGGGATGGAGGGGGCGGCCGCCCTCCTCGAGGGGTGGCTCTGGAAGGGGGCGGGGGGCCTGGACGCGAGGGCCCTGGCCCAGGCCTTAGACGCCCTCGGGGTGCGGCGGAGCAGCGGGGCGGGTCTGGAGTACACCGCCTTCGCCGCCGCCTTCCTCCCCGAGGTCCTGGAGGAGGTCTTCCGCCTCTACGCCCTCCTCCTCACGAGGCCCCGCCTCCCCGAGGAGGGCCTGGAGGCGGTGCGGTCCGTGGCCCTCCAGGCCCTCCTCTCCCTGGAGGACCAGCCCGCGAGGAAGCTCCTTTCTGAGCTTCGCCGGAAGGTCTTCCGCTCCCCCCACGGGCGCGAGCCCCTGGGCCGGGAGGAGGACCTGAAGGGGGCGAGGGCCGAGGCCCTGAAGGCGGACTACCGGAGGCGCTACACCCCCAAAGGGGCCATCCTCGCCGTGGCGGGGGGGGTTTCCTGGGAGCGGCTTCGCGCCGCCCTCGAGCCCTTCCTCGCCTGGGAGGGGGAGGAGGCCTATTACCCTGCCCCGGAGCTTTCCGAGCCCCACCGCTTCGTCCTCCGGAGGCCCACGGCCCAGGTGCAGATCGGCCTTGCCTACCCCGACGTGGGCCCCGAGGACCCGGGCTTCTACGCCGCAAGGCTTGCCCTGGAGGTCCTCTCCGGGGGGATGAGTAGCCGCCTCTTCACCGAGGTGCGGGAGAAAAGGGGCCTGGTCTACGCCGTGAGCGCCTTCCCCGCGGGGGTCAAGGGCCGGGGCCTCCTCATGGCCTACGCCGGGACCACCAAGGAGCGGGCGGGGGAGACCCTGGAGGTGCTTCGCGCCGAGGTGGAGCGCCTGGCCGAGGGGGTGACGGAGGAGGAGCTTTCCCGGGCCAAGGTGGGCCTGAAGACCGCCTTGGTGATGGCGGACGAGTCCATCAGGAGCCGCGCCGCCTCCATGGCCCGGGACCTCTACATGCTGGGGAGGGTGCGCCCCCTTTCCGAGATTGAGGCCGCCATTGAGGGGACGGGCCTCGAGGCGGTGAACGCGTTCCTCAGGACCCACCCCTACCGGGACCCCTGGGTGGGGCTTTTGGGGGAGGTGGAGGATGTTTAGGGAAGCCGAGCTTAAAAACGGCCTTCGGGTCATCGCCGAGGTGGTGCCGGGGGCCCGGAGCGTGGCCCTAGGCTACTTCGTGAAGACGGGGGCCCGGGACGAAAGGGAGGAGGAGAGCGGGGTGAGCCACTTCCTGGAGCACATGGTCTTCAAGGGCCCCGAGGACATGGACGCCCTCGCCGTGAACCGGGCCTTTGACCGGATGGGGGCCCAGTACAACGCCTTCACCTCCGAGGAGGCCACCGTCTACTACGGGGCGGTCCTCCCCGAGTTCGCCTACGACCTCCTCGGCCTCTTTTCCAAGCTCCTCCGCCCCGCCCTCCGGGAGGAGGACTTCCAGACGGAGAAGCGGGTGATCCTGGAGGAGATCGCCCGCTACCAGGACCGCCCGGGCTTCATGGCCTACGAGTGGGCCCGCGCCCGCTTCTTCCAGGGGCACCCCTTGGGGAATAGCGTCCTGGGTACGCGGGAGAGCATCACCGCCCTCACCCGGGAAGGGATGGCGGCCTACCATAGGAGGCGCTACCTGCCCAAAAACATGGTCCTCGCCGCCACGGGGCGGGTGGACTTTGACCGCCTCCTCGCCGAGGCCGAGCGCCTCACCGAGGCCTGGCCCGAGGGCGAGGCGGAAAGGGCCTACCCGCCCCTAGCCCCCGTCTTCGGGGTGGAGGAGCGCCCCTACGAGAAGGCCCGGGCCCTCTACCTGGTGGCCCTCTTCCCGGGGGTCGCCTACCAGGAGGAGGCCCGCTTCCCCGGCCAGGTCCTGGCCCATCTCCTGGGGGAGGAGGGCTCGGGCCGGCTCCACTTCGCCCTGGTGGACAAAGGCCTCGCCGAGGTGGCCTCCTTCGGCCTCGAGGAGGCCGACCGGGCCGGGACCTTCCACGCCTACCTTCAGGCGGACCCCGCCCGCAAGGGGGAGGTGCTGGCCGTCCTCCAGGAGGAGCTTGCCCGCCTGGGGCGGGAGGGCGTGGGGGAGGAGGAGGTGGAACGGGCCAAGACCCCCCTCGCCACGGGCCTCGTCTTCGCCGGGGAGACCCCCATGCAGCGGCTTTTCCACCTGGGGATGGAGTACCTCTACACCGGGCGCTACCTCTCCTTGGAGGAGGTGAAGGCTAGGGTCCAAAGGGTCACCTCCCGGGAGGTGAACGCCCTTTTGGAGCGGGGCTTCCTGGAGAAGGGGCTTTACTACCTGGTCCTTCCCCATGGAGCCTAGGGCCTTAGGCGCGGCCCTCCTCACCCTCCTCTTCTGGGCGAGCGCCTTCGCCGCGATCCGGGCGGGGCTTGGGGGCCTAAAGCCCGGCCACCTCGTCCTCCTGCGCTTCCTGGTGGCGGGGGCCCTTCTCCTCCTCTACGCCCGCCTCCGGGGGCTTCCGCCCCCCAGGCGGGAGGACCTGCCCCGGCTCTTCCTCCTCGGGTTCTTGGGCATCACCGTCTACCACACCGCCCTGGTCTACGGGGAGCTCACGGTGAGCGCGGGGGCCGCAAGCCTCCTCATCGCCACGGGGCCCGTTTTCACCGCGCTCCTCTCCCACCTCCTCCTGGGGGAAAGGCTCGGGAGGCGGGGGGTTTTGGGCTTCGGCCTCGCCTTTTTGGGCTCCGCCCTCATCGCCTTCGGGGAGGGGGGAGGGGTGGGGCTTAGCCCCGGGGCGCTTCTCGTCCTCCTCGCGGCCCTCTCCACCTCCTTCTACTTCGTCCTGCAAAAGCCCCTCTTCGGCCGCTACGGGAGCGAGGAGATGACCGTCTACACCCTGCTTCTCGGCACCCTGCCCCTTTTCGCCTTCCTCCCGGGGCTTCCCGAGGCCTTGAGGGAGGCGCCGAGGCCCGCCCTCCTCGCCGCGCTTTACCTCGGGGTCTTCCCCGGGGCTTTGGCCTACCTCACCTGGACCTACGCCCTCTCCCGCACCCCGGCTTCCCGCCTCGCCTCCTTCCTCTACCTCTCGCCCCCCTTGGCCGTCCTCATCGCCTACCTGTGGCTCGGGGAGGTGCCCTCCTTCCTTTCCCTCCTGGGCGGGGGGGTCGCCCTCCTCGGGGTCCTCCTGGTGAACCTCCGGGCGTAGAATGGGCCGGGGTGAGCGCCATGGAGGTCAAGCGGATCGGCGTGGTGGGTGCGGGGCAGATGGGAAGCGGCATCGCCCAGGTGGCGGCAAGCGCAGGCTACGAGGTGGTCCTGGTGGACGTGGCCGAGGGCTTCCTGGAAAGGGGCCTCGCCGCCATAAGGCGCTCTTTGGGCAAGTTCCTGGAGAAGGGGAAGATCACCCAGGAGGCCCACGACGAGGCCCTTAGGCGGATCCGGACGAGCCTAAGCCTCGAGGCCCTCAAAGACGCCGACCTCATCGTGGAGGCCATCGTGGAGGACGAGGGGGAGAAGCGGAGGCTCTTTGAGCGCCTGGGGGCCCTGGCCAAGCCCGAGGCCATCCTCGCCAGCAACACCAGCTCCATCCCCATCACCGCCCTCGCCCGCTCCTCGGGGCGGCCGGAGCGCTTCATCGGCATGCACTTTTTCAACCCCGTGCCCCTCATGCCCCTCGTGGAGGTGATCCGGGGGGAGCTCACCTCCGAGGAAACCCGGGACGTGGTGGTGGAGGTGGCGAGGCGCATGGGGAAGACCCCCCTCGAGGTCCAGGACTACCCCGGCTTCGTCTCCAACCGCCTCCTCATGCCCATGATCAACGAGGCCATAGAGGCCCTCCGCGAGGGGGTGGCCACCAAGGAGGCCATTGACGGCGTCATGCGCCTGGGGATGAACCACCCCATGGGGCCCTTGGAGCTTGCCGACTTCATCGGCCTGGACACCTGCCTCGCCATCATGGAGGTCCTCCACCGGGGCTTTGGGGACGACAAGTACCGGCCTTCTCCCCTCCTTCGCCGCATGGTCCAGGCGGGGCTTTTGGGCCGCAAGACGGGGCGGGGCTTTTACGTCTACGACGAGAAAGGGAACAAGATAGGCTAGACCCTGAGGCAACCCTTTTAGAAGGCCGCTAGGTTTAGCGGCCTTCTTCTACACTAGAAGGTGAAATGCCAACGCCGATGATTAGGTTCCGCGGGGAGTACTTGGAGGCCGTGGCCTCCGGGCGCAAAACCTGCACGCTGAGGTTCAAGCGGCCAAAGCTCCAGCCGGGCGACCGGGTGCGCCTGGCCTTCGGGCGGCGGGACAGGCCGACCATCCTCGAGGCCGTGGTCCGGGAGGTGGCCGAGCTCCACATCCCGGGGGAGGTGGAGGTGGTGCGGGTCTGGCTGGAGGCTCCCACGGACGAGGAGGCCGAGCGCCTGTGGGAGACGATGGCAGCGGAACAGGAGGGCCTGCCGTCGCCTTCCTACGGTGAGCTCCTGGATCGGGCCTGCCAGGACTCCGGCACGGACCTCCTGGACCTCCTGGTGGATATGGTCTACGCCAACACGGACACGGTATGGGCCATATGGTTTGAGGTGGTAGACGCTTAGGTTTGGGTGGCGATGCCTCTACCTACATGGAAGCTCTTCCATACCCCGGGGGTATACTGGGGCCATGGAGCTTCCCCGCGCGTTCGGCCTCCTTCTCCACCCCACGAGCCTCCCCGGCCCCTACGGCGTGGGCGTCCTGGGCCAGGAGGCCCGGGACTTCCTGCGCTTCCTGCGGGAGGCGGGGGGGCGGTACTGGCAGGTCCTCCCCTTGGGCCCCACGGGCTACGGCGACTCCCCCTACCAGTCCTTCAGCGCCTTCGCGGGAAACCCCTACCTGGTAGACCTCAGGCCCCTCGCAGAGCGGGGCTACGTGCGCCTGGAGGACCCCGGCTTCCCCCAAGGCCGGGTGGACTACGGCCTCCTCTACGCCTGGAAGTGGCCCGCGCTTAAGGAGGCCTTCCGGGGCTTCCAGGAAAAGGCCCCCCCGGAGGAGCGGGAGGACTTCGCCGCCTTCCGGGAAAAGGAGGCCTGGTGGCTTGAGGACTACGCCCTCTTCATGGCCCTGAAGGGGGCGCACGGGGGGCTTCCCTGGAACCGGTGGCCCCTTCCCCTGAGGAAACGGGAAGAGCAGGCCCTGAAGGAGGCGAAAAGCGCCCTGGCCGAGGAGGTGGCCTTCCACGCCTTCACCCAGTGGCTCTTCTTCCGCCAGTGGGGGGCCCTGAAGGCCGAGGCCGAGGCGTTGGGCATCCGGATCCTCGGGGACATGCCCATCTTCGTGGCCGAGGACTCCGCCGAGGTCTGGGCCCACCCCGAGTGGTTTCACCTGGACGAGGAGGGCCGCCCCACGGTGGTGGCCGGGGTGCCCCCCGACTACTTCTCGGAGACGGGCCAGCGCTGGGGCAACCCCCTCTACCGCTGGGACGTTCTGGAGCGGGAGGGGTTCTCCTTCTGGATCCGCCGCCTGGAAAAGGCTCTGGAGCTCTTCCACCTGGTGCGCATAGACCACTTCCGCGGCTTTGAGGCCTACTGGGAGATCCCCGCAAGCTGCCCCACGGCGGTGGAGGGGCGCTGGGTCAAGGCCCCGGGGGAGAAGCTTTTCCAGAAAATCCAGGAAACTTTCGGCCAGGTGCCCATCTTGGCCGAGGACCTGGGGGTCATCACCCCCGAGGTGGAGGCCCTGCGCGACCGCTTCGCCCTTCCCGGGATGAAGGTCCTCCAGTTCGCCTTTGACGACGGGATGGAAAACCCCTTCCTCCCCCACAACTACCCTCCCCACGGGCAGGTGGTGGTCTACACCGGCACCCACGACAACGACACCACCCTGGGCTGGTACCGCACGGCCACGCCCCACGAGAAGGCCTTCATGGCGCGGTACCTGGCGGACTGGGGGATCACCTTCCGGGAAGAGGAGGAGGTGCCCTGGGCCCTGATGCGCCTGGGGATGAAGTCCGCGGCCCGGCTCGCCGTCTACCCGGTGCAGGACGTTTTGGCCTTGGGCAGCGAGGCCCGGATGAACTACCCGGGAAGGCCCTCGGGCAACTGGGCCTGGCGGCTCCTTCCGGGAGGGCTTTCCCCGGAGCACGGGGAGAGGCTTAAGGCCATGGCCGAGGAGACCGAACGGGCATAAAAAGCCCCAGGCTGGAGACCAGCCTGGGGCTTGGAAAGGCCTTTAGCCTAGGGCCTTCTTGACCAGCTCCACGATCTCGTCAATGGTGTCGGCCACGGGGATGCCCGCCTCGGCGAAGGCCCGGAGCTTGGACTCCGGCGTGCCCACGTTGCCCATGATGATGGCCCCGGCGTGGCCCATGCGCTTGCCCTTGGGGGCGGAGCGGCCGCCGATGAAGCCCACCACGGGCTTCTTCATGTGGGCCTTCACCCACTCCGCCGCCTCCTCCTCGTCAGAGCCGCCGATCTCCCCGATGAGCACCACGGCCTCCGTCTCCGGGTCCTCGTTGAAGAGGGGGAGGAGGTCCTTGAAGGTGGTGCCGATGACGGGGTCGCCCCCGATGCCCACGGTGGTGGTGGTGCCGAGGCCCGCCTGGGAAAGGGCGGCCGCGGCCTCGTAGGTGAGGGTGCCGGAGCGGCTGATGAGCCCCACCCGGCCCCGCTTGAAGACGTGGCCCGGCATGATGCCGATCTTGGTCTCCTCGGCGCTGATGATGCCGGGGCAGTTCCCCCCGATGAGGCGGCTTCCCAGGGCCTTGATCTCCTCCACCGCCTTCACCATGTCCAGGGTGGGGATGCCCTCGGTGATGAGGACGATGAGGGGGATCCCGGCGTGGGCCGCCTCCAGGGCGGCGTCCGCGGCCATGGGGGCGGGGACGAAGATGATGGAGGCGTCCACCTCGTGGTTCGCCACCGCCTCCTTCACCGTGTCGTAGACGGGGACCCCTAGGACCTCCGCTCCCCCTTTGCCCGGGGTGACCCCGGCCACGATCTTGGTGCCGTAGGCGAGCATCTGCTGGGTGTGGAACTGCCCCTCCCGGCCGGTGATGCCCTGGACCAGGACCCGGGTGTCGCGGTTCACCAGGATCACGCCGCACCTCCCACCATGGCCACGATGGCCTTGGCCGCCTCAATGGACGTGGGGTACATGTAGATGGGCTTCCCCTCCAGAAGCTTCTTGGCCTCCTCCTCGGCGGTGCCCGCCACCCGCATCACCACGGGCTTGGTGAGGAGCCCCTCCTCCAGGGCGCGGATCACCCCCTTGGCCACCTCGTCCGCCCGGGTGATGCCGCCGAAGATGTTGATGAAGACCCCCTTGACGTCGGGGTCCTTGAGGACCACCTTGAGGGCGTTGTAGACCACCTCGGCCTTGGCCCCGCCGCCGATGTCCAGGAAGTTGGCGGGCCTGCCCCCCACCCGGTTCACCAGGTCCAGGGTGTACATCACGAGGCCCGCCCCGTTGCCGATGATGCCGATGTTGCCGTCAAGCTTCACGTAGGCGAAGCCGTAGTTGCTGGCCTCCACCTCCAGGGGGTGCTCGGCCTCCACCTCCCTGAGCTCGGCCAGGTCGGGGTGGCGGAAGAGGGCGTTGTCGTCCAGGACGATCTTGGCGTCGGCGGCCACCACCTGGCCGTCCGTGGTCACCACCAGGGGGTTGATCTCGGCGATGGAGGCGTCCACGCCCTCGTAGGCCCGGTAGAGGGCCACCAGGACCTGGGCGAGCTTGTTCAGGTTGCCCTCGAGCCCCGCCCGCCTCACCATCTCCCGGGCCTCAAAGGGGCGGAAGCCCTTGTGGGGGTCAATCCAGAACTTGTGGATGGCCTCGGGGCGCTCCGCGGCCACCTCCTCAATGTCCACGCCCCCCTCCTTGGAGAGCATCAGGACCACCCGCTTCTTGGCCCGGTCCAGGATGAGGCCGGCGTAGTACTCCTTGGCGATGTCCACCGCCTCGGCCACCAGGACCTTCTTCACGGTGAGGCCCTTGATGTTCATGCCCAGGATGGCCTGGGCCTTCTCGTAGGCCTCCTGGGGGGTGTCGGCGAGCTTCACCCCGCCCGCCTTTCCTCTCCCGCCCACGTGGACCTGGGCCTTGATGACCACCCGCTTGCCGAACTCCTCGGCGATCCTCTTCGCCTCGTCCGGGGTGTAGGCCACCTTGCCGGGAGGCACCGGCACCCCGTAGCGGGCCAGGATCTCCTTGGCTTGATACTCGTGCAGGTTCAAGCTCCACCTCCTTGGCCGGCCAAGGCCGAAGGGCATTATACCCTGGTCCCAGGGAGGCTAAGGCCTTAAAGTGAGGAAATAAAGGAGGCCTTTGTGGAAAAAGGCAACAGCGCTTTGGCCCTAGGGGCGGCCCTCGTCCTTTTGGGCCTTTTGCTCCTCCTGCAGGCTCTGGGGTTCGCCGTGGGCCAGGCGGTTTTAGGCCTCGTGGCCTTGGGGGCGGGCGGAGGATTTTTGGTGGCCCGCGGGCAGAACCCGGGTCTTTGGTGGGCCCTGATCCCCGGATTTGCCCTTTTGGGCCTTGGGGGGGCGTTGCTCCTCCAGGGTCCCCTAGGCGGGGTGCTCTTTTTCCTGGGGCTAGGGGCGGGCTTTTGGGCGGTCTTTTTTCTCCATCGCGAGCACTGGTGGGCGGTGATCCCGGGAGGGGTTTTGACCACCTTGGCCCTGGTGGCCTTCGCGGAGGCGGTGTGGCCTAGGGTGGAGGCCGGGGGGCTTCTCTTCCTGGGCCTCTCCCTCACCTTCGGTTTCCTTTACTTCCTGGGCCACCGCTGGGCCCTGTGGCCTGCGTTAGGGGTGTTGGTGCCCTTGGCCTTAGCCCTCGAGCCCCTGAGGGAGTTATGGGCCTACGCCTTTCCCCTGGCCTTGGTGGCCCTGGGGCTTTACCTGATCTGGCGGGCTAGGCCTCGCTAGCGGGCCGGGCGAAGAAGAGACGGCCCACCTGGGTCTGGATGGCCTGGGTTACCACCACCTCAATCTCCTGCCCCCGGTAGCGGCTCCCCCCGTCCACCACCACCATGGAGCCGTCCTCCAGGTAGCCCACCCCCTGGTGGGGCTCCTTCCCCTCCTTGAGGACCAAAAGCTTCAGGGTGTCCCCCACCTGGAGCTGGGGCCTCAAGGCCTGGGCCAGGGCCTGGACGGAGAGGGCCTTCACCCCGTAGATCCGGGCCATCTGCAGGAGGGCCAGGTCGTTCGTCACCAAAGCCGCCCCCAGCTCCCGGGCGAGGAAGAGGAGCTTTTCGTCCACCGTCTCCCCCTTGGGGGCCTCCTCCAGCACCTCCAGGGGCAGGTGCTCCTTGAGCCTCTCCAGGGCCTCGAGGCCCCGCCTCCCCTTGGCCCGCCTTAGGGGGTCTTGGCTGTCGGCGAAGTGCTGGAGCTCCTTCAGGACGAAGTGGGGCACGTAGAGGGGGCCTTCCAGAAAGCCCGTGGCCGCCACCTCGGCGAGGCGCCCGTCCACCAGGACGCTGGTGTCCAGCACCTTGCCCCCCTGGGGGCGGCGCTCCTTTTGGGGCGGGCGGAGGTACTCCTTGTACCCCAGGGCCAGGTAGGAGAAGAGCCCCGCCAGGAAGAGGGCCAGGAGGAGGCTGTGGTGGGGGCCGAAGCCCGGCACCTGGGAGAGGAGGGTGGTGAGGAGCACGGTGAGGAGGAGGCCCAAGGTGGCCCCCAGGGTGAGGGCCACGGGCACCTCGGGGGGGAGGGCCCGCACGCGGGCGAGGGCCCTTTCCAAGAGGGCCTCCAGCCTGGGGGCCAGGAGGACCCCGCCCAGGAAGCCCGCCACGGCCAGGTAGAGCCGGTTCAGGGAGAGGAAGCCGGCGGAGCGGGGAAGAAGCCCCAGGCCCTCCAGGGCCACCGCGCCCTGGTAGCCCAAGAAGGCGAAGAGAAGGTAGAGGAGAAGGCGTCCCGTCATCCTAGGTACCGCTCCACCGCTTCCCCCAGGCTTTTGGTGTTCCCGGGGTGCAGGAAGCGGGCGAAGCCCGCCCGCTTCCCCTCCCTAAGCCGCCTTTCCAGGCCGGTGACGCTCCGCACCTCCCCCAAAAGCCCCACCTCGCCCACGGCCGCCAGGTCCTGGGGTAAGGGCCTTCCCACCACCGCAGAATACACCGCCAGGGCCACGGCCAGGTCCAGCCCCGGGTCCAAGACCCTAAGCCCCCCCGCCAGGTTCACGTAGACGTCCAGGTTGGCGAGGGGCAGGCCGAGCCGCCTTTCCAACACCGCCAAGACCATGTCCACCCGCCTCCCGTCCAGCCCCTGGACCACCCGGCGGGGGGCGGGGAAGGGGGTCTTGGCGGCCAGGGCCTGGACCTCGAGGGCCAAGGCCCTTTCCCCGGCCAGGGCCAGGGCGATGGCGCTTCCCGGCACCCCAAGGGGCCTTTCCAGGAGGAAGGCCTCCGAGGGGTTTTGCACCTCCAAAAGCCCCTCTTCTTCCATCCGGAAGACCCCGAGCTCCCCCACGGGGCCGAAGCGGTTCTTGGCGCTCCTCAGGACCCGGTAGACCCCGGCGGTCTCCAGGTAGAGGGTGGCGTCCACGGCGTGCTCCACGCTCTTGGGCCCCGCCACCACCCCCTCCTTGGTCACGTGCCCCACCAGGACCACGGCGGCCCCGCTCTCCTTGGCGAAGCGGACGAAGGCGGAGGTGGCCTCCCGCACCGCCACCAGGCTTCCCGGGCTCCCTCCGGCCTCTATGGTCTGCACGGAGTCCACGAAAAGGGCCTCAGGCGGGGAGGCCTCCAGGAAGGGGAGGAGGGAGTCTAAGCGCGTCTCCCGGAGGAGAAGGAGGTCCTTCACCCCAAGCCGCCGGGCCCGGAGCTTGATCTGGGCTGGGGACTCCTCCCCCGCCAGGTAGTAGACCCTTTGGGGCATCCTCCGGGCCATCTCCAGGAGGAGGGTGCTCTTGCCCACCCCGGGCTCCCCGCCCAGGAGGACCACCTCCCCCGGCACGAACCCCCCGCCCAGGACCCGGTCCACCTCGGAAAGCCCCGAGGAGAAGCGCCGCTCCTCCCCTTCGTCCACCTGGGCGAGGGAAAGGAGGGCGGGGGAAGGCCCCGGCGCCTCCTTCCGGGCTTGGGGAGCGGCCTCCTGGAAGCTTCCCCAGGCCCCGCACCCCGGGCAGCGCCCCAGGGGTTTGGGGGTGCGGTAGCCGCACTCCACGCAGACGTAGCTCGCCTTCTCCTGCCGCCTCACGCCGGGGGCGCACCTACACCAGGAACTCCTCCGCCTCGTGGAAGGCCAGGTGCCCGTCCTCCACGCTCACGTAGAGGCGGCCCGCCGGCTTCTTGAGGAGGGCCAGGGAGAGGGGGTCTTCAATGCGCTCGCGGATGACCCCGCGGATGGCCCGGGCGCTTCCCGTCTTGGGGGCCTGGGCCACCACGAAGTGGGCCACCTCGGGGGCGAAGGCCACCTCAATGTCCCGGCTCCGCAGCTCCTTCTGGATCTCGTCCAGCATGAGCCGGGCCACCTGCACCAGCTCCTCCTCGGTGAGGGGGCGGAAGCGGATGACCTCGTCCAGGCGGTCCAGGAACTCGGGGGTGAAAAGGGCCTTGAGGGGGGACTCCGTGTCCACCTCCTTGGAGGTGAAGCCGATGGCGGGGCCCACGTTGTAGCCGGTGTTGGAGGTCATGATGAGGATGACCCGGCGGAAGTCCACGGTGCGGCCCATGCCGTCGGTGAGGCGCCCCTCGTCCAGCACCTGGAGGAAGGTGTTGTAGATGTCGGGGTGGGCCTTCTCAATCTCGTCCAGGAGGACCACGCTGAAGGGCTGGCGGCGCACGGCCTCCGTGAGGCGGCCCCCCTGCTCGTAGCCCACGTACCCCGGCGGGGCCCCGATGAGCTTGGAGATGGAGTGGGGCTCCTGGAACTCGGACATATCAAAGCGGATGAGGGCCCGCTCGGAGCCAAAGAGGACCTCGGCCAGGGCCTTGGCGAGCTGGGTCTTGCCCACGCCGCTTTGTCCCACGAAGAGGAAGCTCGCCGCCACCCGGGTCCTTCCCCCGAGGCCCACCCGGGCCCGGCGGAGGGCGCTCGCCAGGGCGCGGATGGCCTCCTCCTGGCCCACCACCCGCTTCCTCAGCTCCTCCTCCAGGTGCATGAGCCTCTCGTCGTCCTTGTCGTCCACGTAGACCCCGCCCCAGGAGTCCACCACCGCCTCAATGTCCTCCCGGGTGACGATGGGGGTGCCGTCCTCCTCCTCGGCCACGGGGAGGCCCAAGGAGGCGTTCAGGCGCACCCTCGAGGCCGCCTCGTCAATGAGGTCAATGGCCTTGTCGGGGAAGTTGCGCCCGGGAAGGGAGCGGATCCCGATCTTCACGGAGAGCTCCAGGATCTCGTCGGGGATGATCACCCCGTGGTGGGCCTCGTACCGGGGGCGGAGGCCCTTGAGGATCTCCAGGGTCTCCTCCGGGGAGGGCTCGAGGACGATCACCGGCTGGAAGCGCCGTTCCAGGGCGGCGTCCTTCTCTATGTAGCGGTGGTACTCCCCGGTGGTGGTGGCCCCGATGACCTGGATCTCCCCCCGGGCCAGGGCGGGCTTCAGGATGTTGGCGGCGTCCAGGGTGCCCTCGGCCCCCCCGGCCCCGATCAGGGTGTGGAGCTCGTCAATGAAGGCGATGACCTTGGCGTTCTTGAGCTCCTCAATGATCTGGCGCAGGCGCTCCTCAAACTCCCCCCGGTACTTGGTGCCCGCCACCACCCCGGCGAGGTCAATGGCCACCACCCGGGCCCCCTTGAGGATGGGGGGCACCCGGCCCTCCACGATGGCCTGGGCCAGGCCCTCCACGATGGCCGTCTTGCCCACCCCTGGGTCGCCGATGAGCACGGGGTTGTTCTTGGTGCGCCGGGCGAGGATCTGGATCACCCGGTTGATCTCCTCCTGGCGGCCGATCACCGGGTCCAGCTTCCCCTCCCGGGCCTCCTTGGTGAGGTCGCGGCCGTATTCGTCCAGGAAGGGGGTGTTCACGGGCTTTTCCCGCTCGCGCCCCTCGGCCATGGCCAGGATGCGCCAGCGGATGGCGTCCACGTCCTTGGCGAAGTGGCTGAGGATGCGGTAGGCGATCCCGTCCCCCTCGCGGATGATGCCCAGGAGGATGTGCTCCGTGCCGATGACAGAAGCCCCCATGTTGCGGGCCTCGGCGCTGGCGAGCTCCATTACCCTCCGGGCCCTCGGGGTGATGGCCGGGGGCTCCCCGGTGCGGCTCCCCTCGCCCCGGCCCACCAGCTCCTCCACCATGCGGCGCATGGCCTCGAGGCTCGCCCCGTACTCCTGGAGGATGCGGGCCGCCGTACCCCCCTCGCGCATCAGGCCCAGGAGGAGGTGCTCTGGGCCGATCATGGAGTGGCCTAAACGGCTCCCCTCCTCCCTTGCGTAGTGGAAAACCAGCCTGGCGCGATCGTCGTACCTGTTCATGCTCCCCTCGTCACCTATTCTAGCCTAAGGCCCCTCCCCTTGGGGGTTTATGCCCGGGCTCACCTTAGGCCCCATCGGTTAAGATGCCCTCTAACCGGGGGGCTCGCCCCCTTTGGGGAGGAAGCATGCCTGCGGAAACCCTGGACGAACTGGTGGCGCTTTGCAAGCGGCGTGGGTTCATCTTCCAAGGCTCGGAGATCTACGGGGGCCTCCAGGGCACCTACGACTACGGGCCCTTGGGCGTGGAGCTCAAGAACAACCTCAAGCAGGCCTGGTGGCGGCGGAACGTCTACGAGCGGGACGACATGGAGGGCCTGGACGCCAGCGTCCTCACCCACCGCCTCGTCCTCCACTACTCCGGGCACGAGGCCACCTTCGCCGACCCCATGGTGGACAACCGCCTCACCAAGAAGCGCTACCGCCTGGACCACCTCCTGAAGGAACAGCCGGAGGAGGTCCTAAAGAGGCTTTACCGGGCCATGGAGGTGGAGGAGGGGAACCTCCACGCCCTGGTCCAGGCGATGATGCAGGCCCCCGAAAGGGCCGGGGGGGCGATGACGGCGGCCGGGGTCCTGGACCCCGCAAGCGGGGAGCCCGGGGACTGGACCCCGCCCCGCTACTTCAACATGATGTTCAAGACCTACGTGGGCCCCGTGGAGGAGGAGGCCGCCTTGGCCTACCTCCGCCCCGAGACCGCCCAGGGCATCTTCATCAACTTCAAAAACGTCCTGGACGCCACGAGCCGCAAGCTCCCCTTCGGCATCGCCCAGATCGGCAAGGCCTTCCGCAACGAGATCACGCCCAGGAACTTCATCTTCCGGGTGCGGGAGTTTGAGCAGATGGAGATTGAGTACTTCGTCCGCCCCGGGGAGGACGAGCACTGGCACCGCTACTGGGTGGAGGAGCGCCTCAAGTGGTGGCAGGAGATGGGCCTAAGCCGGGAGAACCTCGTCCCCTACCAGCAGCCCCCCGAGGAGCTCGCCCACTACGCCAAGGCCACCGTGGACCTCCTCTACCGCTTCCCCCACGGCCTGGAAGAGCTCGAGGGCATCGCCAACCGCACGGACTTTGACCTGGGGAGCCACACCAAGGACCAGGAGGCCCTGGGGATCACCGCCAAGGTCTTGAAGAACGAGCACTCCACCCAGCGCCTCGCCTACCGCGACCCCGAGACGGGGAAGTGGTTCGTCCCCTACGTGATTGAGCCCTCCGCCGGGGTGGACCGGGGGGTCTTGGCCCTCCTCGCCGAGGCCTTCACCCGGGAAGAGCTTCCGAACGGAGAAGAGCGCATCGTCCTCAAGCTCAAGCCCCAGCTCGCCCCCATCAAGGTGGCGGTGATCCCCCTGGTGAAAAACCGTCCGGAGATCACCGAGTACGCCAAGCGCCTGAAGGCCAGGCTCCAGGCCCTGGGCCTGGGGCGCATCCTCTACGAGGACACGGGCAACATCGGCAAGGCCTACCGCCGCCACGACGAGGTGGGCACCCCCTTCGCCGTCACCGTGGACTACGACACCATCGGCCAGAGCAAGGACGGCACCACCAAGCTCAAGGACACGGTCACGGTGCGGGACCGGGACACCATGGAGCAGATCAGGCTTCACGTGGACGAGCTGGAGGGCTTCCTTCGGGAGAGGCTTAGGTGGTAAGCTGGAGGAACGATCCGTTTTTGAGGGACCCGAAGTGGCGCAAAACCGGAAGCACTGGAAGGAGGTTCTGGCTCAGCTGGAGGCGCGCATAGAGGAGCATTGGCGGAAGATCCGGGAAGAGGAAGCTAGACCTCAACCCAACTGGGGCGTCATCGCCCACTGGGAGCGGGAGATCCGGTCATGGGAAAGAAGAAGGGAACGCATCTTACGGCGCCTAGGCAGGAGGTCCTAGGCATCCCCGAGCCGATCTGGCGGGAGCTTTGGGAAGAGGTAGAGCGGGCACGGGCGCTCTACCAGGAGATGCAGGTGGCCCCTTCCCGCGAGCTGGAGCGGGAACTCTTTGGCGCCTTGACCCACCTGGTGGGCCACGTGAGCGCCATGTGGGAAGAGGCCGAGTTTCTAGAGGAGGACGCATGAGGGTGGCCGTGGTGGGGGCCACGGGGGCCGTGGGGCGGGAGATCCTCAAGGTCCTCGAGGCCCGAAACTTTCCCCTAAGCGACCTCAGGCTCTACGCCTCCCCCCGCTCCGCCGGGGTGCGCCTCGCTTTTAGGGGCGAGGAGATCCCCGTGGAGCCCCTGCCCGAGGGGCCTTTGCCTGTAGACCTCGTCCTGGCGAGCGCCGGGGGGGCGCTTTCCAAGGCCAAGGCCTTGGTCTGGGCGGAGGGCGGGGCCCTGGTGGTGGACAACTCCAGCGCCTGGCGCTACGAGCCCTGGGTGCCCCTGGTGGTGCCCGAGGTGAACCGGGAGAAGATCTTCCAGCACCGGGGGATCATCGCCAACCCCAACTGCACCACGGCCATCCTGGCCATGGCCCTTTGGCCCCTGCACCGGGCCTTTCAGGCCAAGCGGGTCATCGTGGCCACCTACCAGGCGGCTTCCGGGGCCGGGGCCAAGGCCATGGAGGAGCTCCTTACCGAGACCCACCGCTTCCTCCACGGGGAGGCCCCCAAGGCCGAGGCCTTCGCCCACCCCCTCCCCTTCAACGTCATCCCCCACATTGACGCCTTCCAGGAAAACGGCTACACCCGCGAGGAGATGAAGGTGGTCTGGGAGACCCACAAGATCTTCGGGGACGACACCATTAGGATCAGCGCCACGGCGGTGCGGGTGCCCACTTTAAGGGCCCACGCCGAGGCGGTGAGCGTGGAGTTCGCCCGCCCCGTGACCCCGGAGGCGGCCCGGGAGGTCCTCAAGGAGGCCCCGGGGGTGGAGGTGGTGGACGAGCCCGGGGCCAAGCGCTACCCCATGCCCCTCACCGCAAGCGGCAAGTGGGACGTGGAGGTGGGGAGGATCCGGAAAAGCCTCGCCTTTGAGAACGGCCTGGACTTCTTCGTGGTGGGGGACCAGCTCCTGAAGGGGGCCGCCCTAAACGCCGTGCAGATCGCCGAGGAGTGGCTTAAGGGCGCCTGAGCCAAAGCCAGTACTCCAGGTTCCCCTCCTTCCCCGGGAGGGGGCTTTCCGCTTCCCCCAGGGCCTGGAAGCCCAGGGCCAAGGCCTTTTCCCGCACCCGCCTTAGGGCCTCCCGCCGCTTCGCCTCCTCCCGCACCACCCCCTTGTGGGCCTTGGGCCCCAGCTCAAACTGAGGCTTCACCAGGACCAGGGCCTCTCCCCCAGGGCGCAGGAGCCCTAAGACCTTGGGGAGGAGGAGGGTGGAGGAGATGAAGGAAACGTCCATCACCACGAGGTCCACGGGCTCAGGCAGGACCAGGGTGCGGGCGTCCTCTTCCTCCAGGGCCACCACCCGGGGGTCTTCCCGGAGGCGGGGGTGGAGCTGGCCCTTGCCCACGTCCACGGCGTAGACCCGCCTCGCCCCTCGCTCCAAAAGGACCTGCGTGAACCCCCCGGTGCCCGCCCCGAGGTCGGCGCACACCTTCCCCTCCACCGCCACGGGGAAGGCGGAAAGGGCCCCGAGGAGCTTGTAGGCCCCCCGGCCCACGTAGCGCTCCTCCTCCAAGAGCTCCACCCTGGCCCCTTCGGGCACGGGGTGGGCGGGCTTTTGCACCACCTTGCCCCCCACCCGCACCTTGCCCTCCTGGATCAGGCGCTTGGCCTTCTCCCGGCTTTCCACCAGGCCCCGTTCCACCAGGTAGCGGTCCAGGCGCACAAGGGTATTATGGGGGGGTGGCGCCCGACCTTTCCGGGACCTGGTACGTTTTGGAGGGAGACCCGGGGGAGCACCTGGTGGTGGAGGCCTTGGGGGAGAGGCTTTCCGGCATCTGGACCAGCCGGGAGCTGGCCGAGGCCTTCCTGGCCCACCACCCCCACCTGGGGATGCGGGTGAGCGCCTTGGAGGGCCGGGCCCTGAAGGAGGCCTTCTTGAGGGCCCTCGGGATGCTCCAGGTGGAGGCGGTCATGGTGGACTACCGCCCCGGGACCCACCGGGCGCAGGTGGCTAGGGTAAAGGACCTTCTGGAGGAGGTGCGGCGTGCGTAGGCTTTTGGCGGCCCTTTTTCTGGTCTTGGCCTTCGGCGTGGCCCAGCGGGCCGAGCTCAGCGTGGGTAGCCCCTTCGGCCTCCAAGGGGGGGTGCGCTTCCCCCTCCTTCCCCTTCTCCTGGACGGGCGGGCCTACGGGGGGGTGGGCCTCGAGGCCTTGGGGGGAGGGGCGGACCTCCTCCTGAAGCTTCCCCTCACGGACCTCTACCTGGGCCTCGGGGCCTTCTACGGCACGGGCCCCGCCCTGAGCTACCCTCCGGACGGGCGGGGCCAAGGGGGGCTCAGGGCGGTCCTCGGCACCTGGCTCAACCTGCCTCTTCCCCTCCTCGGGGCTTACCTGGAAATCCACCCCACCTACTACCTCGCCCCCACCCAGGGCTTCGGGGTGGGGGCGGCGGTGGGCCTGAGCGTGGGGCTTTAGGCCTTGTACCCCTCCTTCAGGGGGACGATGCGGTTCATCACCAAGGCGCCGGGCCTCGAGTCCACGGGGTCCTGCCAGAAGTAGCCCAGGCGCTCCAGTTGGTAGCGGGTGTCCTTGGGGTCTTGGGCCACGCTGGGCTCAAGGAAACCCCGCTTCACCACCAGGGCCTCGGGGTTCAGGTTCTTTAGGAAGTCCCCCCCTTCCTCCGGGTCCTTGGTGAGGAAGAGGCGGTTGTAAAGCCGAAACTCCACGGGCAGGGCGTGGCGGGCGGAGACCCAGTGGATCACCCCCTTGGGCTTCGGGCCTTCCTCGGGGTTCGCCCCCAAGGTCCCGGGGACGATGCGGGCCTTCAGGAGCTTCACCTCGCCCCCTTCCTCCACCACGTCCTCAAGCTCTAGGACGTAGGCGTGCCTCAGGCGCACCCTCTGCCCCGGGGCGAGGCGCTTCCAACCTTTAGGGGGGTTCAGGCTGAAGTCCGTGCGCTCAATGTAGAGCTCCGGGGAGAAGGGGAGGGGCCGGCTTCCCTCCTTGGGGATGTCCCGGGGCCAGTAGGGGGCCTCGAGCCACTCCTCCCCCTCGTAGTTGGTGAGGACCACCTTCAGGGGCTCCACCACGCCCAAGACCCTGGGGGCGATGGGGTTCAGGTCGTCCCGCACCACCTCCTCAAAGAGGTCCATCTCAATCTGGGCCTCGTTGCGGGAGATCCCCGTCTTGCGCACGAACTCCACGATGGCCTCGGGCCTCACCCCCCTCCGCCTCAGGCCCCTCAGGGTGGGGAGCCTGGGGTCGTCCCAGCCCGAGACGTACCCCCCTTCCACCAGCCTGATGAGCTTCCTCTTGGAGAGCACGGTGTGGCTTAGGTCCAGCCGGGCGAACTCGTACTGGTGGGGCCTGGGGGAGGTGGGAAGCCCGCACTTCCCCTTGAGGTTTTCAATGACCCAGTCGTAGACGGCGCGGTTGTTCTCAAACTCCAGGGTGCAGAGGGAGTGGGTGACCCCCTCTATGAAGTCCTCCAGGGGGTGGGCGAAGTCGTACATGGGGTAGACCACCCACTTGTCCCCAACGTGGTAGTGGGGGGCGTGGACGATGCGGTAGAGCACGGGGTCGCGGAGCTTGAAGTTGGGGTGGGCGGGGTCAATCTTGGCCCTCAAGACCCGGCTTCCCGTGGGGAACTCCCCCCGGCGCATCCTCTCAAAGAGCTCCAGGTTCTCCTCCACGCTCCTTTCTCGGTAGGGGCTCGGCTTCCCCTGGGCCCTTAGGGCGCTCATCTCCTCCTCGGGGAGGTCGTCCACGTAGGCCTTGCCCTCCCGAATGAGAACCAGGGCGCACTGATACATGGTCTCAAAGTAGTCCGAGGCGTAGAGGACCCGGGTGGGCCGGAAGCCCAGCCAGCCCACGTCCTCCTCAATGGCCCGGGCGTACTCCTCCTTCTCCGTCTCGGGGTTGGTGTCGTCAAAGCGCAGGTTGCACTCCCCGCCGTAGTCCAGGGCGAGGCCGAAGTTCAAGACGAGGCTCCGGGCGTGGCCGATGTGGAGGTAGCCGTTGGGCTCCGGGGGAAAGCGGGTGACGAGCTTGGCGTACTTCCCCTCCTTGAGGTCCCGCTCCACGATCTCGGTGATGAAGCACTCGGGGACAAGGCCCATAAGGAGAGTCTACTCAGAACCTGGGCGGCCGCTTCTCAAAGAAGGCCCGGATCCCCTCCCTCAGGTCCCCGGTCTCCCGCACCCAGGCGTTGGCCAAGGCGGCGAGGCGGAAGCCGTCCTCGAGGCCCATCCCCGGTAAGGAGAGGAGGAGCTCCTTGGTGAGGCGGAGCGAGGTGGGGGCGTTCTTCGCCACCTCCTCCGCTAAGGCCTTCGCCTCCTCCAGGGCCTTTCCTAAAGGGGCGATGCGGTTTACCAGGCCCAGGGCCTTGGCTTCCTCTGCCCCCACGAGCCTTCCCGTGAGGAGGAGGTCCTTGGCGGCCTTCTCCCCCACGGCCCGCACCAGGATCACCGAAACCAAGGCGGCCACGAAGCCGATCTTCACCTCGGTGTAGCCGAGCCTTGCCTCCTCGTCCATGACCACCAGGTCGCAGGCGGTGGCAAGCCCCGCCCCCCCCGCCACCGCTGGCCCGTTCACCGCGGCCACCGTGGGCTTGGGGTAGGTGTAGAGGCGGTGGAAGAGGCGCATGAGGGAGAGGGAGTGGCGGTAGTTCTCCTCGGCGCCGAGCTCCGTGACCCTTTCCAAGAAGGCCAGGTCCGCCCCGGCGCTAAAGGCTTTCCCCCTTCCCGTGAGGACCACCGCCCGCACCCCGGGGTTGGCCTCGAGGCGGTCCAGGGCCTCCAGGAGGCCCGCCACCATCTCGGGGGAGAGGGGGTTGCGGCGCTCGGGATCGTTCAGGAACACCGTGGCCACGAGACCTTCTTCCACCTGGACCATGCCCCCATTGTAGCCGAGGGGCTTTTCCTGCTACACTCCCCTTAGCCCGCAAAGGGTGCCGTAGAAGCCTAGCGGGCGAGGAGGTGGTGTAGATAAAGGAGTACCTGACCAACGAACGCATCCGTGCGAAACAGGTCCGCGTCATCGGCGCCGACGGGCAGCAGCTCGGCATCATGGACACCCGGGAGGCCCTGCGCCTGGCCCAGGAGCAGGACCTGGACCTGGTCCTGGTGGGCCCCACCGCCGACCCCCCCGTGGCCCGCATCATGGACTACTCCAAGTGGCGCTACGAGCAGCAGGTGGCGGAGAAGGAGGCCCGGAAGAAGGCCAAGCGCACCGAGGTGAAGTCCATCAAGTTCCGGGTCAAGATTGACGAGCACGACTATCAGACCAAGCTGGGGCATATCAAGCGCTTCCTGGAGGAAGGCCACAAGGTCAAGGTGACCATCATGTTCCGGGGACGGGAGATGGCCCACCCCGAGCTGGGGGAGAGGCTTCTCCAGCGGGTGGCCGAGGACCTCAAGGGGATGGCGGTGGTGGAGATGAAGCCCGAGATCCTCGGCCGGGACATGAACATGCTCCTGGCCCCGGCCAAGGTGTCGGCCTAGACCCGGTAGCCTCCCTCTGGTATAGTGGGAAGGCTTTGGGGAGCACCCAAGACCCCCGCTGGGGGCGCTTCCCAGGGCGGAGGAGGCTTATGCCGAAGATGAAGACCCACAAGGGCGCCAAGAAGCGGGTCAAGATCACCGCTTCGGGCAAGGTGGTGGCCATGAAGACGGGCAAGCGGCACCTGAACTGGCACAAGTCGGGGAAGGAGGTCCGCCAGAAGGGGCGGAAGTTCACCCTGGCCAAGCCGGAAGCGGAGCGGATCAAGCTCCTCCTGCCCTACGAGTGAGGAGGTAAGGGATGCCGCGCGCCAAAACCGGATTCGTCCGCCGCAGGAAGCACAAGAAGATCCTGAAGCTGGCCAAGGGGTACTGGGGCCTGCGCTCCAAGAGCTTCCGCAAGGCCCGGGAGACCCTCTTCGCCGCCGGGAACTACGCCTACCGGGACCGCAAGCGGCGGAAGCGGGACTTCCGCAGGCTCTGGATCGTGCGCATCAACGCCGCTTGCCGCCAGCATGGCATGAACTACTCCAGCTTCATCCACGGCCTGAAGCAGGCGGGGGTGGAGCTGGACCGCAAGGTCCTGGCCGACCTTGCGGTGCGGGAGCCCGAGGCCTTCGCCGAGCTGGTGGAGCGGGCCAAGGCGGCCCGGGCGTAAGGCCCGAGGAAGGGGCGCCGGTCCATGGGCCCGGCGCCTTTTTTAAAATGGACGGCATCCCGCCACAGCTTTACGTCCTCCTGGTGGCGGCCCTCCCGGTGGTGGAGCTCCGGGGGGCCATTCCCCTCGGGGTGGCCCTGGGCCTTCCCCTCTGGGAGGCCTTTTCCCTGGCCCTCCTGGGCAACCTCCTGGTGGCCCCCCTGGCCCTTTGGCTCCTGCCCTGGGCGGTGGGGGTCGCCACCCGGGTGCCTGCCCTCGCCCGACTCTGGGAGGCCCTCGAGGCCCGGGTGCGCCTGAAGGGCGAGGAGCAGGTGCAGCGCCTGGGGGCCTTGGGCCTCTTCCTCTTCGTGGCCGTGCCCTTGCCGGGAACCGGGGCCTGGAGCGGGGCGGTGCTCGCCGTGGTCCTCGGGCTTAAACGGCGCTACGCCCTTCTCGCCATCTCCTTGGGGGTCTTGGCGGCGGGCCTTCTCGTCCTCCTCCTCACCGGAGGGGCGGTGGCGGGGCTAAACTACCTGCGATGACGGCCCTCCTCCTTCCTTTGGCCTACCTTACGGGCGCCTTGCCTTTGGGGCACTGGCTCGCCCGAAGGCGCGGGGTGGACCTGCGCACGGCAAGCCCCTACGCCCTGGGCCTGGAAAGCGCCATGAGGCGCCTGGGCCTGGGCTTCTTGGTCCTTTCCTTCCTCCTGGACTTCCTCAAGGGCTACCTGCCCCTCCTCCTGGGGCGGGCCTTGGGGCTGGACTTTGCCGGGCTTCTCGCCTTGGGGGTGGCGGTCTACCTGGGCCACCTCTACCCCCTCTTCTTCCGGGACCCCTGGCCCCTAAGGGCCAAGGGGGCGGGGGTGCTTCTGGGGGTGCTGGCGGGCCTTCCCCTCCCCCCCGCCTTGGGCCTTGTCCCCGTGGCCTTGGGCCTCGTCCTCTACGCCCTCACGGGCTACGCCTCCTTGGCCGCCTTGGGGCTTCCCCTGGGGCTTTTAGGGGTGGTGCTCTTCGGGGGGTTCGGCCTTGGGGAAAAGCTCCTCGCCTTCGCCCTCCTTCTCCTCGCCCTCTGGCGCTACAAGGAGAACCTGGGGCGGATCCTCGAGGGCACGGAGCCCAAGCTCGGCGACCCCTTGCCCCTTCCCTCGGAGAAGCAGGTGGTCTGCGCCTTTCTCATCCACCCCCTGACCCTGGAGGACTTCTGGCAGAGCCCCCGCTTCCGCTGGCTCAGGCCCCTGGTGCGCCTGGGCCTCCTTAAGCAGGAGTGGATAGAGCGCCTCGCCGAGCGCTTCCGCCCCATGAAGGTGGGGGAGGTGCGGGGGGTGCGGACGGCGGACGGGCGGGAGGTCCTCTGCCACCTCCTCTCCGCCCCCCTTTTGCCCCACCAGATCAAGGCCAAGCCGGAGCTCGCCGTGCGGCGGGCCATCCAGGGGGCGCGGCTTGCTCAGGAGCTCGGGGCCACGGTGGTGGGCCTCGGGGCCTTCTGGAGCGTGGTGGGGGAGAAGGGGAAGCGGGTGCAGGAGGCCGTGCCGGGCATTGAGGTGACGAACGGCGGGGCCTACACCGCGGGCACCGTCCGCGCGGCCATCCCCAGGATCCTCGCCCACTTCGCCCAAAGCGGCAAGGACCTGAAGGGGGTCACGGCGGCCGTGGTGGGGGCGAACGGGGTGGTGGCCTTCGGCATCGCCCGCCAGATCGCCCCCTACGTGGGGCGGCTCATCCTGGTGGGGCGGGACCTGGAAAGGCTTGAGCGGGCGGCGGAAAGCCTCAGGAAGAACCTGGAAAGAAAGGGGGAGGCCCCCGAGCTGGTGGCGACCACGGAGGTCGCCGCCATCCGGGAAGCGGACCTCGTCTTCACCGCCACCAGCGATCCCAACCCCGTGATCTACCCCGAGCACGTGAAGCCCGGGGCCTGGATCTACGACGAGGGCGTCCCCCCCGACGTCCACCCCTCCGTCAGGGAGGTGCCGGGGGTAAGGGTGATCCCCGGGGGGGTGGTGCGGCTTCCCGGGGAGGCGAGGGCCACCCTGGACCTCCACTTCGGCGCCCCCGACCAGGTGCCCGCCTGCCTCGCCGAGACCATGGTCCTGGCGGCGGAGGAGGCCTTTGACCGGAAAAGCCTCGGGGGGGAGGTCAGGGCGGAGAACATCCAGTTCTTCGTGGAGCGGGCCGAGGCCTTGGGGTTTAAGGTGGTGGAGTAGTGTGGCTCCTTCTTTCCCCCACCCGCCTCGAGGCTCCCTTCCTCAAAGGGGAGCCCTTCGCCTTCCTGGCCTGGCGGGGCCTTAAGGGAAAGGGCTTCGTCTACCTGGAGACGGGAATCGGCAAGGTGAACGCCGCCATGGCCCTTGCGGCCTACGCCGTCCGAAACCCCGTGGAAAAGGCCCTCCTCTTCGGCCTCGCCGGGGCCTACCCCGGGGGGCCTTCTTTGGGAGAGGCGGTCTTGGTGGGGGAGGAGGTGGAGGCGGATTTGGGCCTCAAGGAGGGGCTAGCGCCTTTGGGCTTCCCCGCCTTGGTCCTTGGGGAAAGGCGCTACTTCAACCGCTTTCCCTTGGACCCCGGCCTTACCCAAGGGCTCGCCCAGGGGCTTGGCCTGAAGGTGGCCGTGGGCCTCACCCGGGACCTGGTCTCGGAGACCCTCGAGGAGGCCCTGGCCCTGGCCCAGCGGTGGGGGGCTTCCCTGGAGAACATGGAGGGGGCGGCCTTCGCCCGGGCCTGCCTGGCCCTGGGGGTGAGGGGGGCGGAGCTCAGGGCCCTCTCCAACCCCGCCGGGGTGCGGGACAAGGCCCGTTGGCGCACCAAGGAAGCCCTTTCCGCCCTGGCCCAGGCGGTAAGGCAGCTCCTCGCCGAAGAGGGGGCCCCGTAGGGCCCCCCGGCGAAGGCCATGGGGATCAGGCCTTCTGGAAGAGCTCCTCGGCCACGTCCCAGTTGAGGACGTTCCAGATGGCCTGGAGGTAGTCGGCCCGGCGGTTCTGGTACTTGAGGTAGTAGGCGTGCTCCCAGACGTCAATGCCCACGATGGGGGTAAAGCCCTCCATCACCGGGTTGTCCTGGTTGGGGGTGGAGAGGACGTGGAGCTTGCCGAAGGGGTCCTTCACGAGCCAGGCCCAGCCCGAGCCGAAGCGGCCCATGGCCGCCTGGGTGAGCTTCTCCTTGAGGGCCTGGAAGCCCCCGAACTCCTGGTCAATGGCCTTCTTCAGCTCCCCCACGGGCTCCTTGGCGCCCCCTGGGGTGAGGAGCTTCCAGAAGAGGCTGTGGTTCAGGTGGCCGCCGCCGTTGTTGCGCACGGCGGTCTGGATATCCGCGGGGAGGGCGGCGAGGTGCCTCAGGAGGACTTCCACCTCCGCCCCATGCAGGTAGGGGTATTTCTCCAGGGCGGCGTTGAGGTTCGTCACGTAGGCCCCGTGGTGCTTCTGGTGGTGGATCTCCATGGTCTTGGCGTCAATGTGGGGCTCCAGGGCCTCGTAGGGGTAGCCTAGCTCCGGAAGCTTGAACGGGTACGGCATACTTCACCTCCGCCTCCCACTATAAAGGAGGCCACCCCCAGGGGGGTGGCCTTTCTCACAAAGCCCCGCGCCGCCTACGCCCCCTCGTGGGGCTTGGCGAGCCTCATGGGGACCACGATGCGGTCAAACTCCTCCTCCGTGAGGTAGCCGAGCTCGAGGGCCGCCTGCTTCAGGGTCTTCTTCTCCTTGATGGCCTTCTTGACGATCTCCGCCGCCTTGTCGTAGCCGATGGCCTTGTTGAGGGCGGTGGCCAGCATGGGGTTCTTCTGGAGGTGCTCCTCAATGCGCTCCAGGTTGGGCTCAATCCCCTTGGCCAGGTGCTCGTTGAAGGACTCCATGGCCTCGGCGAGGAGCTTGATGGACTCGAGGGCGGCGTCGGCCATCACCGGCTTAAAGACGTTGAGCTGGAAGTTCCCCTGGCTTCCCGCGAAGGCCACGGCGTGGTCGTTGCCATAGACCCGCACCACCACCATGGTGAGGGCCTCCACCTGGGTGGGGTTCACCTTCCCCGGCATGATGGAGGACCCGGGCTCGTTGGCGGGGATGAAGATCTCCCCGATCCCCCCGTAAGGCCCCGAGGCCAGCCAGCGGATGTCGTTGCCGATCTTCATCAGGGCCCCGGCCAGGGTGCGGATGGCCCCCATGGCGAAGACCAGCTCGTCGTGGGCGGCCAAGGCGGCGAAGCGGTTTTCCGCCACCCGGAAGGGGAGGCCCGTTTCCTCCGCCAGGTACTTGGCCACGAGCTCCCCGAAGCGGGGGTGGGCGTTTAAGCCCGTGCCCACCGCCGTGCCCCCGATGGCGAGGTTGTAGAGGCCCTTTTCCGCCTCCCTCACCATGGAGAGGGTGTTCCTGAGCTCTGCGGCCCAGCTTCCCACCTCCTGGCCCAGGGTGATGGGCACGGCGTCCATGAGGTGGGTGCGGCCGATCTTGACGATGCCGTCAAAGGCCTTGGCCTTTTCCTCAAAGGTCTGGATCAGGCCTTCCGCCGCCGGGTAGAGCCTTTGGTGAAGGGCCAGGGCCATGGCCACGTACATGGCGGTGGGGAAGGTGTCGTTGGAGCTTTGGCCCCGGTTCACGTGGTCGTTGGGGTGGACGTACTTGGAGCCCAGGGGCTTCCCCAGGATCTCCGAGGCCCGGTTGGCGATGACCTCGTTCACGTTCATGTTGGTCTGGGTGCCGCTTCCCGTCTGGAAGACCACCAGGGGGAAGTGGTCGTCCAGCTTCCCCTGGACCACCTCCTCCGCCGCCTGGATGATGGCCCTCCCGATCTCCTCGGGAAGCTCCCCGAGCTCCAGGTTGGCTCTGGCCGCGGCCTTCTTCAGCATCCCGTAGGCGCGGATGACCTCGAGGGGCATGCGGAAGCGCCAGGCCCCGATCCTAAAGTGTTCCAAGGAGCGCTGGGTCTGGGCCCCCCAGTAGCGGTCCGCCGGCACCTTCACCTCGCCCATGGTGTCCCGCTCCACCCGGTATTCCATAAGCCACCTCCGCCTCTGATTTTATTCCTCGTAAGGGTCGTGGAGCTTCACCGGGCTTCCCCTAAGCCCAGCCCGGAGGTTCAGCCACTCCACGAAGACGGCGAAGCCCATGGCGAAGTACACGTAGCCCTTGGGGATGTGCACCCCCGTGCCCTCGGCCACCAGGGTGAAGCCCACGAGGAGGAGGAAGGAGAGGGCCAGCATCTTCACCGTGGGGTGCCGGTTCACGAAGGCGTAGATGCCCTTGGAGGCCACGAGCATGATGCCCACCGAGATGAGGATGGCCGCCACCATCACCGGCACGTAGGAGGTGAGGCCCACGGCGGTGATGACGGAGTCTATGGAGAAGACGATGTCCAAAAGGAGCACCTGGCCGATCACCGAGGCGAAGGAGGGGGCCACCCTTTTGGCCGCGTGGCCGGGCTCCCCTTCCAGCCGCTCGTGGATCTCCTTCACCGACTTGTAGATGAGGAAGAGCCCCCCGGCGAGGAGCACCAGGTCCTTGCCCGTGACCTCGTGGCCCAGGAGGGCGAAGAGGGGCTTTTTAAGGGCCATGATCCAGGCGATGGAGAGGAGGAAGAGGATGCGGGTCACCGCCGCGAGGCTCAGCCCTACCACCCGGGCCCGGTCCTGTTCCTCCTTGGGGAGCTTGGAGGCCAGGATGCTGATGAAGATCACGTTGTCCACGCCGAGGACCACTTCCAGGACCGTGAGGGTGAGGAGGGCCACCCAGATCTCGGGGTTCGTGAGCCAGTCCATGGGAAGGAGTCTACCGGGTGCCCTAGACTTAAGGCCATGGTGGACGTCCTGGTGGTGGGGGCGGGGCCCGTGGGGCTTTGCGCCGCCCTTTGGGCCAAGCGCCTCGGCCTTTCCCACCTGGTGCTGGAGCGGGGCACGGTGGCGGAGACCCTTTACCGCTTTCCCCGGGACATGGTCTTCTTCTCCGAGGCCAAGAACATTGAGATCGGGGGCCATCCCCTGGTCGCCCAAGGCCCCAAGCCCACCCGCAAGGAGGCCCTCCTCTACTACCAGCGGGTGGCGGAGCGGGAGGGGCTAAGCGTCCTCACCTACACCGAGGTCCTGGCCATCCGGGGCCGGGAGGGGGACTTTCAGGTCCTGGCCAAGGACCGCAAGGGGGAAGGGGTTTTCCCGGCCCGGTACGTGGTGGTGGCCACGGGCTACTTCGGGAACCCGAACCGCCTGGGCGTCCCCGGGGAGGACCTCCCCCACGTCCTCCACCGCTACGAGGAGGCCGCCCCCTTCTTCGGGCGGGAGGTGGCGGTGGTGGGGGGGTCCAACTCGGCGGTGGAGGCCGCCTTGGACCTCTACCGGGGCGGGGCGAGGGTCACCCTCGTCCACCGGGGGAAGTGGGTCCGTCCCAGCGTGAAGTACTGGCTCCTCCCCGACTTTGAGAACCGGGTGAAGGAGGGGAGCATCCGGGCGGTGATGGAGGCGGAGGTGGAGGCCATCACCCCGGAGGGGCTTTGGCTTTCCCGCCCAGAAGGGCGGGAGTTCCTGCCCGCCGACTTTGTGCTGGTGCTCATCGGCTACCGGGCTGAAGACCGCCTCCTTAGGGAGGCGGGGGTGGCGTACCAGGGGGAAAAGCCCGTGCTCTCCCCGGAGTTTGAGACCTCCTTGCGGGGCCTCTTCGCCATCGGCTCCTGCGCCTACGGGCCCGACACCCGCTCCGTCTTCATAGAGAACGGCCGGGAGCAGGCCCGCTTCGCCCTCGCCGCCATCGCCGCCAGGGTGCGGGGCTTGACACCAAGGCCTTAGGGGGCTATCCTTAGCCCCAAGATGCGCGCCGGACTCGCCCTATCCCTAGCCCTGGTCCTAATCGTAGGGCCAGCGGGGGGTAGGGCGTAGCGTTTTAGGGCGCATCCCATAACCCCCCGGGCCAACCGGGGGGTTCAAGTTTAAGGAGGGGTCCATGAAGGGAGCGGAGGCACTTTTACGGGCGCTGGAGCGGGAAGGGGTGGAGGTGATCTTCGGCCACCCGGGTGGGGCGATCATGCCCACCTACGACGCCCTCTACGATAGCCCCATCCGCCACATCCTGGTGCGGCACGAGCAAGGCGGGGTGCACGCCGCCACCGCCTACGCCCGCGCCAGCGGCAAGGTGGGGGTGGTGATGGCCACCTCAGGCCCCGGGGCCCTGAACCTGGTCACGGGCCTCGCGGACGCCATGATGGACTCCACCCCGGTGGTGGCCATCACCGGGAACGTCCCCCGGGCCCTCATCGGCACCGACGCCTTCCAGGAGGCGGACGTCACCGGGGTCACCATGCCCATCACCAAGCACAACTACCTGGTCCAGGACGTGAACGAGATCCCCCGGGTGGTGAAGGAGGCCTTCCACATCGCCTCCACCGGCCGCCCCGGCCCCGTGCTCATTGACATCCCCAAGGACGTCCAGCTGGAGGAGTTCACGGGAAGCTTTGACGTGCCCCTGGACCTCCCCGGCTACAAGCCCACCCTGAAGGGGCACCCCAAGCAGATAGAGAAGGCCCTGGACGCCCTGGAGAAGGCGGAACGCCCCGTCCTCATGGTGGGGGGTGGGGCCCAGCACGCCCACGCCGAGCTCCTCGCCTTCGCCGAGAAGACGGGGCTTCCCGTGATCACCACCCTCATGGGCCTTGGGGCCTTCCCGGGAAACCACCCCCTTTGGCTCGGGATGCCGGGGATGCACGGCACCGTGGCCGCCAACCGGGCCATCCACCACGCGGACGTGATCCTGGCCATCGGCCTCCGCTTTGACGACCGGGTCACGGGCAAGGTCTCCCGCTTCGCCCCCCACGCCCACACCATCATCCACGTGGACATAGACCCTGCGGAGATCGGCAAGGTGGTGCGCACCCACATCCCCATCGTGGGGGACTCGAGGCTCGTCCTCAAGGAGCTCCTCAAGGGGGCGAAGGCCTTGAGGCTCGCCGCCTGGTGGCGGCAGCTTGAGGAGTGGCGCACCCGCTACCCCTTGCGCTATAAGCCCAAGCCCCACCTGCAAAGCCAGGAGGTGATCCGGGCCTTCCACGAGGCCACGGGGGGGCACGCCATCGTCACCACCGGGGTGGGGCAGCACCAGATGTTCGCCGCCCAGTTCTTCCCCGTGACCAGGCCCAGGAGCTTCCTCACCAGCGGGGGCCTCGGCACCATGGGGGTGGGGCTTCCCTTCGCCATCGGGGCCAAGATCGCCCGCCCCGAGGAGCTCGTCCTGGATTTTGACGGGGACGGCTCCTTCCAGATGACCCTCCAGGAGCTCGCCACGGTGGTGAAGTACGGGCTGGACGTGAAGGTGGTCATCCTGAACAACGGCTACCTGGGCATGGTGCGCCAGTGGCAGGACCTCTTCCACGCCAAGCGCTACAGCGAGGTCTACCTGGCGGACTCCAACCCCGACTTCGCCCGGCTCGCCGAGGCCTATGGGATCAAGGGGGTGAAGGTGGAGCGGAAGGAGGACCTCAGGAAGGGGGTGGAGGCCGTCTTGAACACCGATGGCCCCGTGGTGGCCGAGTTCAAGGTCTACCAGGAGGAAGGGGTCTTCCCCATGATCCCCGCCGGGGGCGCCGCCGAGGACATGATCATAGAGCACCCCGCGGAGCGGGAGGAGGTGGAGGCGTGAGGCACGTCATCTCCGTCCTCGTGCAGGATCACCCCCGGGTCTTGAACCGCATCACGAGCCTCTTCGCAAGGCGGGGCTTCAACCTGGAAAGCCTCGCCGTGGGCACCACCCACCAGCCGGGCCTTTCCCGCATCAGCCTGGTGGTCTCGGGGGACGACCGCACCCTGGAGCAGGTGGAGAAGCAGCTCAACCGGCTCATTGAGGTGCTGAAGGTCACGGACCACACCGAGCCCCACGTGGAAAGGGAGCTTGCCCTGGTCAAGGTCCACGTGGCCGGGGTGGAGGAGCGCCTGGCGGTGAAGGACATCCAGGAGGCCTTCCGGGCGAGGGTGGTGGACGTGGCCCAGAAGAGCCTGATCCTGGAGCTCACCGGGGACTCCAGGAAGGTAGACTCCTTCATTGAGGCCTTAAGGCCTTACGGGATCCTCGAGGTCATGCGCACCGGGGCGGTGGCCATGAGCCGGGGGGACCGGGTCTTGAAGGTGCGGGAGAAAAAGGAGGCGGTATGAAGATCTACTACGAGCACGACGCGGACCTTGGCTTCATCCTAGGCAAGAAGGTGGCGGTCTTGGGCTTCGGCTCCCAGGGGCACGCCCACGCCCTGAACCTCAAGGACTCGGGGGTGGACGTGCGGGTGGGCCTGCGAAAGGGCTCTAGGAGCTGGGAGAAGGCGGAGGCCGCCGGGCTTAGGGTCCTCCCCGTGGCCGAGGCGGTGCGGGAGGCGGACATCGTCATGGTCCTCCTCCCCGACGAGAAGCAGGCCCAGGTCTACCGGGAGGAGGTGGAGCCCAACCTGAAGGAGGGCGGGGCCTTGGCCTTCGCCCACGGCTTCAACATCCACTTCGGCCAGATCAAGCCCCGCAAGGACCTGGACGTCTGGATGGTGGCCCCCAAGGGCCCGGGCCACCTGGTGCGCTCGGAGTACGGGAAGGGAAGCGGGGTTCCCGCCCTGGTGGCGGTCCACCAGGACGCTTCGGGTGCCGCCTTCCCCACCGCCCTCGCCTACGCCAAGGCCATCGGGGCGGCCAGGGCCGGGGTCATCCCCACCACCTTCAAGGACGAGACGGAGACGGACCTCTTCGGGGAGCAGGCGGTCTTGTGCGGGGGCCTCACCCGGCTCATCCAGGCGGGGTTTGAGACCCTGGTGGAGGCGGGCTACCCTCCGGAGATGGCCTACTTTGAGACCGTCCACGAGGTGAAGCTCATCGTGGACCTCATCTACGAGGCGGGGCTTAGGGGCATGCGCTACTCCATCTCCAACACCGCGGAGTACGGGGACTACACCCGGGGCGAGCTTGCCGTGCCCCTGGAGGAGACCAAGCGCCGCATGCGGGAGATCCTGCGCCAGATCCAGACCGGGGAGTTCGCCCGGGAGTGGATGCTGGAGAACCAGGCGGGAACCCCCGTCCTGGAGGCCAACCGCAAGCGCTGGGCGGCCCACCCCATTGAGGAGGTGGGCTCGAGGCTTCGCGCCATGATGCCCTTCCTCAAGGCCAGGGTACTGGAGGAGGTAGGCTAAGGGACCTTGCGGGGCCCCTTCGGGGGCCCCGTGCGTTTTCGGGAGGTAAAAAATGGAAAAGGAACGGCACATCCGGATCTTTGACACCACCCTCAGGGACGGGGAGCAAAGCCCCGGGGTGGCCCTCTCCTTGGACCAGAAGCTGGAGATCGCCCAGGCCCTCGCCCGGCTCAACGTGGACATCATTGAGGCGGGCTTCCCCGTATCGGGGCCCATGGAGTTTGAGGCGGTGAGGCGCATCGCCGCCGAGGTCAAGGGCCCCGTCATCGCCGCCCTCGCCCGCACCCACACCCTGGACATAGACCAGGCGGCCAAGGCCTTGGAGCGGGCGGAGAGGCCCAGGATCCACGTCTTCACCTCCGCCTCCAAGATCCACCTCCAGTACATGCTCAAGAAGACGGAGGAGGAGGTTTTGGAGATGGCGGACGAGATGGTCCGCTACGCCCGGCGCTACGTGGACGACGTGGAGTTCTCCGCCCAGGACGTGATGCGGGCGGACTGGGACTTCGTGAAGCGCCTCTACGAGGTGGCCATTGAGGCCGGGGCCACCACCATCAACATCCCCGACACCACGGGCTACGGCACCCCGGAGGAGTACGGGGCCCTGATCCGCAGGATCCGCGACGAGGTGGTGCGGGGGCGGGACGTGGTCATCTCCACCCACACCCACGACGACCTGGGCCTGGCCACGGCCAACGCCCTGGCGGGGGTGCTGAACGGGGCGGGGCAGGTGGAGTGCACCATCAACGGCATCGGGGAGCGGGCGGGGAACACCGCCCTCGAGGAGGTGGTCATGGCCCTCTACGTCCGCCGGGACTTCTACAAGGCCTACACCCAGGTGAACACCCGGGAGATCTACCGGGTGAGCCGCCTGGTGGAGCGCTACACCGGGATGCCCGTCCCCCCCAACAAGGCCATCGTGGGGGACAACGCCTTCGCGCATGAATCCGGCATCCACCAGGACGGGGTCCTCAAGCACCGCTCCACCTACGAGATCATGGACGCCGAGCTCATCGGGAGGCGGCCCGCTGTGCTCGTCCTCGGCAAGCACTCGGGCCGGGCGGCTTTTAAGAAGGCCCTGGAGGACCTGGGCTACAAGGACCTCTCCGAGGAGGAGCTGAAGAAGCTCTTTGCCCGCTTCAAGGAGATCGCCGAGAAGAAAGGCCCCCTCTCCGCCGAGGAGCTCCAGGCCCTGGTGGAAAGCGAGCGGGAGCCCGCCTCCCACTTCTTCCAGCTGGAGCACGTCCAGTTCTTCTCGGGCTCCGGGCTTTTGCCCACGGCCACGGTCAAGGTGAGGACCCCCGAAGGGGAGAGGGTGGCCACCCACACCGGGGACGGCCCCGTGGACGCGGTGTACAAGGCCCTGGAGGAGGCCATCGGCCTGAGGCCGGAGCTTGAGCTCTACCGGGTGGAGGCCATCACCGGGAGCACCGAGGCCCTGGGCCAGGTGACGGTGCGCCTCCGGCTCGGGGAGCTCCAGGCCGTGGGGGTGGGGGTCTCCCCGGACATCATTGAGGCGAGCGCCTTGGCCTTTTTGGACGCCGCGGGGAAGCTCGCCTCGGGCCGGGCTACCCGCCACCCGCCCTCCATTGAGGAGGTCCACCGCGGGGTCTAGGGGTGGGGGCTTTTAGGAGGCGTCCGTGGTGCGGATCCGCAGGGCCGGGCTAGGGGACCTCCCTGGGGTGGCTCAGGTCCTGGTGGATACTTGGCGGGCCACCTACCGGGGCGTGGTGCCGGAGGCTTTCCTGGAGGAGCTTTCTTACGAAGGGCAAGCAGACCGGTGGGCCCGGGGGCTGAGAGACCCCACCTGGCCCGGCCGGCTTTTCGTGGCTGAGGCCGGGGAGGTGGTGGGTTTCGCTGCCTTTGGGCCGGATAGGGCTTCCGGCTTTCCCGGCTACACCGCGGAGCTTTGGGCCATCTACGTTCTTCCCACCTGGCAGCGTAAGGGCCTGGGGCGGGCCTTGTTCCACGAGGGAGCCCGGCTGCTTCAGGCAGAGGGCTATGGGCGGATGCTGGTCTGGGTCCTCAAGGAGAACTCCCAGGGACGGGGCTTCTACGAGCACCTGGGCGGGGTGCTCCTGGGGGAGCGGGAGATTGAGCTGGGTGGGGCTAAGCTCTGGGAAGTGGCCTATGGGTTTGACCTAGGGGAGCAGAAGTGGTAGAAATTCTGGACACCACCTTAAGGGACGGCACCCAAGGGGAGGGGGTAAGCCTCTCCGTGGACGACAAGGTGGCCATCGCGAGGCGCCTCGCCGCCTTCGGGGTCCACCTCATTGAGGGGGGCTGGCCCGGCTCCAACCCCAAGGACGCCGAGTTCTTCCAGCGCATGAAGGGGGTGGACCTGGGGGCGGCCAAGCTTGCGGCCTTCGGGGCTACCCGGAGAAAGGGGCTTTCCCCGGAGGAGGACCCCTCGGTCTTGGCCCTCCTCGAGGCCGAGACCCCCGTGGTGGTCCTCTTCGGCAAGAGCTGGACCTTCCACGTCCTCGAGGCCCTGGAGACCTCCTTGGAGGAGAACCTCCGCATGATTGAGGAGACGGTGGCCTTCTTCGCCCGGAAGGGCAGGCGGGTGGTCTACGACGCCGAGCACTTCTTTGACGGCTACAAGGAAGACCCCGCCTACGCCCTCGCCACCCTGGAGGCCGCCCTAAGGGGCGGGGCCGACACCCTGGTCCTTTGCGACACCAACGGGGGGAGCCTCCCCGAGGAGGTCTACGCCATCACCAAGGCGGTGGTGGAGCGGTTTCCTGGGGTGAGGATCGGCATCCACCCCCACAACGACGCCGAGCTCGCCGTGGCCAACGCCCTCGCGGCGGTGCGGGCCGGGGCCACCCATGTGCAGGGCACCATCAACGGCTATGGGGAGCGGTGCGGCAACCTCAACCTCACGAGCTTCCTCCCCACCCTGGTCTTTAAGTACGGGATCCCCGCCATCCCCCCGGAGAGGCTAAAGGCTTTGAGGGAGCTTTCCCACTTCGTGGACGAGCGGGCCAACCTCACCCCCAACCGCCGCGCCCCCTACGTGGGGGAGGCGGCCTTCGCCCACAAGGCCGGGGTGCACGTCTCCGCCGTCCTCAAGAACCCCCGCACCTACGAGCACATCCCCCCGGAGTGGGTGGGGAACCAAAGGCGCTTTCTGGTCTCGGACGTCTCGGGCCGCTCCAACCTCCTCGCCAAGCTCCAGGAGCTCGGGGTGGACCTCTCCAAGGAGGAGGCGAGGCGCCTTCTGGAGGAGGTCAAGGCCCTGGAGTACGAGGGCTACGCCTTTGAGGGGGCGGAGGCGAGCTTCTACCTCCTCGCCCACCGCCTGAAGGGGGGGGCCCTCCCCTTCAGCGTGGAGGGCTTCTCCGTCTTCGTCCACGGAAGGGGCCTGGATACCGCCTGGGCCGAGGCCACGGTGCGGGTGAGGGTGGGGGAGAGCCTCCAGCACACCGCCGCGGAAAGCCCCTTCGGGCCCGTCTCCGCCCTGGACCGGGCCTTCCGCAAGGCCGTGTTGCAGTTCTACCCGGAGCTTTCCGAGGTGGAGCTCACGGACTACAAGGTGCGGATCCTCTCCGGTCAGGAGGCGGGGACGAACTCGGGGGTGCGGGTCATGGTGGAGATGCGCCGGGGAGAGGAGCGCTTCGCCACCGTGGGGGCGAGCGAGAACATCCTCGAGGCCTCCCTCAAGGCCCTCACCGACGGGTACGCCTACGCCCTCCTCTACCCGGTGCCTACGCCCAGGGGAGCCTGACCCCGGGGAAGGCGGAAGGGCTCACCTCCTCCTCGGGGGAGAAGAGGCGGATCTCCCGGTACCGCCCGCCCCGGGGCCTTTGGTGGACCTCCAGGAGGTTCTCCTTTAGGTTCACGAGCCAGACCTCGGGGATGCCAACTTCGGCGTAGAGGGGAAGCTTCACTTCCCGGTCAAACTCCAAGGAGGTGTCGGCCACCTCCACGAGGAGGAGGACGTCCTCCGGGGTGGGGAGGCGGTCGGCGTAGCGCTCCAGGGGGGGCTTAAGCACCAGGAGGTCCGGCTCGGGCTCGGAGTCCTCGGAGAGGCGCAAGGGGGACTGGACCGCCACCACGGCCTTTGTGCCCAAAGCCTCCCTAAGCCTGTGGTCCAGGCGCATTACCGCGTAAAAGTGCTTGGGTCCGATGGGGCTCATCCGGTAGACCTCCCCCCTTAGGAGCTCCACGTGGGGCACCCCCTGGAAGGCCCGCTCAAACTCCTCTACCCGGAAGCGGTAGCGGGTGACCATGCCTCCATTATGCCCCCTGGCCCGAGTAGCGCCTGAGGCCGAGCCGCCAGAGGAGGCGGGAGAGGAGGAGAAAGCCCACGCCCCAGAGGAGCATGACCCAGAGCCCGGGGAAGAGGGCCACTTTCTGCCCGGCGAGGAGGGCCGCGGGGAGGTAGACGAGGTAGGGGAAGGGGGTGAGGAGGGCGAGGCCCCTTAGGGGTTCGGGGAAGACCTCGAGGGGGGCGATGGTCCCCGAGAGGAAGAGGTAGAGGAGGAAGAAGACCTCCTCCACGCTGGTGGCCCTTTCCGTCCAGAAGGTGAGCATGGCGGTGGCGTACTGCATGGTGTAGCGGAGGAGGAAGGCGAGGAGGGTGAGGCCTAGGCCCAAGAGGAAGGCCCCGGGCTCCGGCAGAAAGCGGGCCTCGGGGAAAAGGGCGAAGAAGAGGAGGGTGAGGAGGACGACGAAGGGAAGCCGGGCGAGCCTTTCCGCGATGTGGGCCGCCAGGTGATCAAAGAAAGGGTCCAGAGGCCTGAGGAGCCTAAAGGAGAGCCTCCCCTCCACCACGTCCCGCTCAAACTCCCACACCACCCAGACCACCGTGGCCTGGCGCACCAGGAAGACCATGAGGAAGTAGCGGGCGAACTCCCCCGGGCTTAAGGGGAACTCCCCGCCCCTTGCGGCCTCGGTCCAGACCCCCATGAGGATCAGGGGAAGCGCCCCCGCCAGGGCCCAAAGGAAAAGCTCCGCCCGGTACTCCAGCATGTAGGCCAGGTAGACGGAGAGGAGGGTCCGCGCCTTTCTCATGCCTCCTCCACCGGAAGGGGGCTTTGGAAGACCTTGGCGATGACCTCCTCTAGGGGAGGCTCCCGGACCTCGAGGTCCTCCACGGGAAGCCTCTTTAGGATCTCCGCCACCCTCTCCGTGAGCCTCTCCCGGGGCACGAGAAGCCGCGCCTCCCGCCCCTCCAAGGCCCGCACCTCGCCGAAGGGAAGGAGGGCCTCTTGGGGAAGGGGGCTTCCCAGGGTGAGGCGCACCTCCCGGTAGGGGGCGAACCGGGCCAAAAGCCCCTCGAGGGCCCCGTCGTAGAGGAGCCTCCCCTGGTGGATGACCAGGACGCGTTCAGAGAGGGCGGCGATGTCCGCCATGTAGTGGCTCGTGAGGAGGACCGTGGCCCCATAGCGGCGGTTGTACTCCCGGATGAACTCCCGGACCGCCACCTGGGCGTTCACGTCCAGGCCCAGGGTGGGCTCGTCCAGGAAGAGGACCTCCGGGCGGTGGAGGAGGGCGGCCAAGAGCTCGGCCTTCATCCTCTCCCCTAAGGAGAGCTTGCGCACGGGCTGGTGAAGCTTCTTTTCCAGGGAGAGCATCTCCGCAAGCTCCCCCACCCGCTTCCGGAACTCCCCTTCAGGGATCTCGTAGATGGCGGCGTTCAGGCGGAAGGAGTCCATGGCCGGGAGGTCCCAGATGAGCTGCTGCTTGTTCCCCATGACCAGGGTGATCTTCCTGAGGAAGGCCTTTTCCCTCCTCCAGGGCACGTGCCCCGCCACCAGGGCCTTGCCCCTCGTGGGGTGGACGAGGCCCGTGAGCATCTTGAGGGTGGTGGTCTTCCCGGCCCCGTTCGGGCCCAAAAACCCCACCACCTCCCCGGGAAGGATCCGGAAGGAAACCCCTTCCACGGCCCGGATGGTCTGGTAGCGTCGGCGGAGGAAGTGGCGGAGCGTCCCCAGGAGGGAGTCTTCCTTCAGGGCCACCCGGTAGTGCCGGGTGAGGTCTTCCGCCACCACGATGGGGCTTGCGCCCGCCATGCCTCCAAGTCTACCTTGGGAGGGTGCGCTACCTCCGGGTTTTGCGCCTCTTCCTCCTCACCTCCTTGGCGGCGGAGATGGAGTACCGGGCGAACTTCTACCTGGGCCTCCTCTCCTCCTTCCTCACCCTCCTCGGCGCCCTCTTCGGCCTCCTCCTCCTCTACCAGGGGGGGTACAGGCCCGGGGGGTGGCGGCTGGAGGAGGCCCTTTTGGTCCTTTCCGCCTTCACCCTGCTTCAGGGCCTCGCGAGCACCCTCCTCGCCCCCAACCTCAACAAGATCGTGGAGCACGTGCAGCAGGGGACCTTGGACTTCGTCCTCCTCAAGCCCATAGACCCCCAGTTCTGGCTCTCCTTCCGCGCCTTCTCTCCCTGGGGCCTGGGGGACTTCCTCCTGGGGATGGGGCTTCTCCTTTACGCGGGGGAGCGGCTTGGCCTTGGGCTTGGAGGCTACCTTCTCTTCCTCTTCTACCTGGCCTTGGGAAGCGTCATGCTCTACAGCCTCTGGTTCCTCCTCGCCACCACCAGCATCTGGTTCGTGAAGATCTACAACGTCACCGAGGTGTTGAGAGGGCTTTTGGAAGCCGGGCGCTTTCCCATCTCCAGCTACCCGGCCCTCTACCGGGTCTTCTTCACCTTCGTGGTGCCCGTGGCCTTCCTCACCACGGTGCCCGCGGAGGCGGCCTTGGGAAGGGGAGAGGCCACTTTCCTTGCCCTCCTCCTCGCCCTCTTCCTCCTAGCCCTGGCCCGGGGCTTCTTCCGCCTGGCCCTTAGGAGCTACACCTCGGCGAGCAGCTGAGCGCCTACGCGTTGATTTCGCTGCAGGTGACCCCTAAGCGGCTGCACGTTGATTTCGCAACACGGGTTGCCCGAAATAAGGCTTGGGAAGGTCCTTTTGGGGCCCCCACCGCGGCGAAAGCCGCGGTGGGGTACTTAGTTTGAGCCCAGGAGCACGTCTTTTGAGGGTCCCGCCGCGGTGAAAGCAGGAGGGTTTTAGTAAACTTGCTCCCTCTGGCCATAGCTGAAGACGCTCACGCTGGTCACCTGGTCCCTACCGGTGGTAGGGAAGAAGGGGGGAGCGAGCCCTTGGAGGAAGCGGCGGTCATAGGTGAAGGCCCGGCCATAGCCCGTTGAGTTTTGCCCGGTTTGGCTGTTGAAGGTTCCGAAGGCTCCGTAGTAGTACTCAATGATCCCCCCGATGAGGTGAACGGAGCCCTTGTTAGGGATGCTGTCGTAGTTCTCCACCCCAACGACTCCCCTGGCGCTCATGAGGGTAGCGTGCACGTGGAGATCCCTGGGAGCGTTGCGGCCGATCCACACATTCCCCCCCTGGCTGTAGACCCCGAGGACGTTCCGGGCAGCGAGGTTGTCGCAGGTGGGCGGGGCGACTGTACCGTCGGGCCTGCGGGTAGGCACGCCGGAGCAGGGCGGGGACTCGTACTTGAGGTCGTTGCCGATCTTGATATCCCCTGAGGCCGCCACGGTGATCTGGGCGAACTCTGCCAGGGCCGGGGAGGCGGTGGCGGGGTCATTGGGGTTGGCGCGGTCGGGTCCCAGCAGGTTCTGGACCTTTCCGCCCGTGAAGATGACGCCGTTGAAGCGCACGGGATTGCCGTTCCTCAAAACTTGTTGCCAAGAAGGACGGGGATTCGTTTGGTATTGGTAGAGGATCCCATTTTCACCGTAGCGGTAGGTCTCGGAGGCCGTTTGACTGCATTGGGGGTTTTGGCAGTAGGTCACCTCTATGTACTGGTACTTGGTGACTCCAACAGGCAGGGGAAGGGCGCAGGGCACCTCTTGACCAGTAGTGTTGTTAACGCACTTGCGGGAAAGCCGAAGGGTTTGGATGTCGTTCTGGTAGTAAAGGCCGCCTGCCCGTGCAGCCGCCTCTTGGTCCTGGCTGTTTTGGGGGAGGGGGATGAAGCTGGCGTTCCAGTCTACCCCCGCGGTGAACTCGGGGGCGTGGGTGCCGTACACGTTGGTATAGGAGGGCTGGCTGGCGTTGGGCTGCATGTTCCCGGCGAGCACAAAGCCTTGGCCATAGAAGTAGGCCCCCGGCCGGGTCTGGCCCTGGCAAGAGGCTGTGCCGGGGTTGGTGCACCCTGCGCTGGTCACCTCTCCTCCGAACCAAGGCTTGCGGTAGAAGCGGAAGTGCCCGTTGGTGTGGACGGGGCCGTCAAAGAGGGTGCGATCGGTAAACCAGACCTCGGTGCCGTCTCGCAGGGTATGGACGTTGGTGAAGAGGGCGTACCGGGCGAAGCTGGAGCGGCCCACGGTGAAACGGTACTCCCCTTGAAGGACGATGTTACGCCGGTACTGGCCTATGGAGGCTTCCGCCACCATGACGAAGGGCAGGGCGTAGGTTTGGCTGGTGGCGGTCCCCGCCCCTGTTCTAGGGCTTCCCTCCACGAAGCGGCCCGGGGGCAGGCGGAGGTTCTCGGGCAGGGGGGTACCGCAGGCCTGAGGGGTGAAGTAGACCCTAAGCCTCACCGAAGCGGCGGAGTTTCCGGGAGCCAGATTGACCCCGCACAGAAGTGGGTCCAGCTGCCCCTGGAGTTGCTGGGCGAGCCCCGAAAGGGCTTGGGCCACCCCTACAGGGTCAGGCGTGGGGCCCTGGGTGTTGCCCCCGTAGGCCCAGGCGTCGGTGCTGCTTGCGGTCTGGCGCACCAGGGCGTCCAGCTTCTGCCTCCCCGTGGTGCTGAGGAAGTTCCCGCCCACGTTGGCGGCGCCTCTGGCCAGCATAAGCGTCTGGACAATGGCCTGGTCCTGGCCGCTGTGGCGGATCTCCCCCAGGGTGCGCAGGAAGATCAGGGTTCCGATGCCCGAGATCACCACGAGGGTAGCCAAGGCGAGAACGATGGCGATGCCCTTGCTTTTCATGATCCCCTCCTCCTGATCCTTAGCGGCATGCCAGGATGCGCTTTGCTTGGTTTGAGCTTAGCTCCACCTGGCTCGTGTAGGTGCGGGAGAACCTCCGGCCGCGGGAGAGGAAGCTCGCTTCCAGGGTGACGGAAAGCCTCCTCAAGCTGTAAACCTTCCCCGTGGTGCCCTGGGTCACCTGGTAGGGAGGAGCGCTGGTGGGGTTGGTGAAGTCGTAGCTCGGGGTGTAATTGTCGCCAGAAGGGTCCGTTACCGTGTCGCCGAAGGCCGCTTCGTAGACGTAGTGGAGTTCAAAGCGGTCAAGGTCAAAGGCCACGGGCACCTCGTCAACCTCATCACCCCTCCCCTCCCGGTAGACCAGCTGTCGGCCTATAGGATCGTAGCGGAAGCCCAGGGTGCGTACCCGGAAGAGCAGGGTGTTCGGGGTGTAGTCAATGGTGTTGCCGCACCCGGCATGGACCACATGCCAGCGGTTGGGCTCGCCCCCCACACGGTTGACCTGGGTCACCGGGAGGATTACCCCGTCCCCGGCGTTATTAACCATGAGAACGAAGTCCCCCGGGGTGATGCCGATTTGATCGGGGTCAGAGGCTAAAACCACGATCTTGGCCTCAGCGGCCTGCTTGAAGCTGCTGTTGCTCCCGCTATCGTGGGGCAGCACCGGGTAGCCCGCCCCGCCCTCGAGGAGGGCGAAGGAAATGCTTCCCCTTCCGCTCGGATAGGGAGTGGCGGCAATGCCCCCGAGGACGGCGCTCCGGAGGTCCTGGCTGAAGACCTCCACGATGCGCCTGAGCTTCGCCTGGGCGCTCACGGTGGCGTCTAGGTCCGAACGGCTTTGCATAAACTGCACCACAGCCCCGTAGGCCAAGGCCAAAACCGTGCCTAGGATGGCCAGGGCTAGCAGGAGTTCCAGAAGCGTTAGACCCTTGCGCATGCCTAGCCTCCTTTTAGTTGATTCCGGGAAGAAGAGGGGCGCTAGGGGTCCCCGAAAGTGGTGGGGAAGCGTAGGTCCGGGCCTCCGCGCAGTGTTCCCCGCCTGTCTGGCGCCAGCAGACCTGGATTCGGTACTCGTTCACCGCAACCCCCAGGTTCCCTGTCCAAGGCGGAGACCCCAGGTTTTCAATCCTTACCCGGTAGAGGTCTGGGTTGGCGAAGCGGACTTCCCTGGGAAGGTCTGGAAAGGCCTGCCTCAGGTTCCCATAGTCATAGGTGAGGCTGTTGGCGGGGAGAAGGCTTGTTTCTCCGCCCACCATCCTGCGCCCGATATAGTTGAGGATCTGCACGGCTTGAGTGCGGGCTCCGGTGATGGAGGTCTGGCGAAGGCTGGTGACCAGCGTGGCGTTGAGGGCCGCAAGCACTATGCCCAAGATGGCCAGGGCCAACAGAACCTCTACGAGGGAGAAGCCTTTGGATGAGAAGGAAAGGCCTTTCATGGCTCCACCTTTGCTTCCCCGATGAGGGAAACCACGTAGGTGTAGGTTTTTGAACCCAGGCTCACCCGGAAGCTGAGGGGCCGGGTGAGGCTGTTACCGCTGGCGTCCTCCACCTTGCCCGGGGGGGTAAGCCGCGCGACCACGCCCCTGGGAAGGGTCAGGGACACGCCTTGAGGCACTTCTAAGGTGCGCAAGACCTGGGTTCCATTCCTGATCTCCAGCCGATTTCCTGTGAAAACCACATCCAGAAGGGCTCCTCGGCTCGCGGCCTCGGTGGCCCCCTGCCAAAAAAAGCTCTGCAAGGAACGGAGGAAAGCCGCCTGTTCCTGGCCTTTTAGGGTCCTTTGGCCGTTGAAAGCCGCTATGGCCAGGATAACCATAAGGACCCCGATCACAACCAGAAGTTCTATCAGGGTCATTCCCTTGCGCATACCACCTCCCCTGTGGGGAGAATACCCCGGACAAGCACCCCTGACATCCCCCAAATGGGGGGGATAGAATGGCCTGGCATGTGGGCGGTGCTTTGGGTGCTCCTCCTCGCCTACCTCTTCGGCTCCATCCCCGCCGGGGTGCTGGTGGCCCGCACCTACGGGGTAGACCTCCGCAAGGTGGGCTCGGGGAACATCGGGGCCACCAACGTCCTGCGTGCCCTCGGGTGGGGGCCGGCTTTGGTGGTGGCCTTCTTTGACGTCTTCAAGGGCGGGATCGCCGTCCTCGTGGCCCGGGCCTTTGGCCTTTCCGACTGGATGCTGGGCGGGGTGGCCTTGATGGCGGTTTTGGGCCACAACTACTCGGTCTTCCTCCGCTTCCGCGGGGGAAAGGGGGTGGCCACGAGCTTCGGCACCCTCCTCTTCCTGGACCCCGTCTTGGCCCTTTGGACCTTCCCCATCGGGGTGAGCGTGATGCTCCTCACCCGCTACGTCTCCGCGGGGAGCATGACCGGGGCGGTGGCGGCCTTCGTCCTCTCCCTGGCCTTGGGCAGGCCCCTTTGGGAGGTGGCCACGGTCTTCCTCATGGCCCTCCTCATCTTCTGGACCCACCGGGAAAACCTCAAGCGCCTCCGGGAGGGAACGGAGAGGCGGCTTGGAGAGCGGGTGGAGGCGCGCTAAACTGGAGGTGTGCAGAAGGAGGAGGTCCTGGCCCTGCTCCGGTCCCGTTGGCCTGAGCTATGCGCCCTGGGGGTAGCGGAGCTCTACCTCTTCGGCTCCTTGGCCCGGGGCGAGGCCCGGCCCGGGAGCGACGTGGACCTGCTGGTGGCTTTTGCCACTCCCCCGGGCTTTGAGGGCTACTGGCGGGTGAAAGAGTTTTTGGAGAGCCTCCTGGGGCAGCCCGTGGACTTGGTGATGAAGGGGGCCTTGAAGCCCTGGGCGGTATCCGAGGTGTTGGGCGAGGCCGTCCGTGTCGCGTAGTTATCGGCTTTTCCTTCGGGACATGCTGGAGGCTTGTGAAAAGGTCATGCGCTATACCGAGGGCCTTGATTTTCACGTCTTCGTCCGAAACGAGCTGGTTTACGATGCCGTGCTTCGCAACCTGGAGGTCCTCGGTGAGGCGGCGAAGAAGGTGCCCGACTCCGTGCGGGCCCGCTACCCCTCGGTGGAGTGGCGGGCGATCGCCGGTTTGAGGGACGTTTTGGCCCACGCCTACTTCGCCTTGGACGAGGCTACCCTTTGGGATATCGTGGCCCAGAAGGTGCCCGCGCTTGCCGGAGCGCTTTGGCAGATCTTGGAGAAAGAGGATGCTTGACCTCCTGGTCATCGCCCCCCACCCCGACGACGGGGAGCTGGGCTGCGGGGGAACCCTGGCCCGGGCCAAGGCGGAGGGGCTTGCCACGGGGATTCTGGACCTCACCCGGGGGGAGATGGGCTCCAAGGGCACCCCGGAGGAGCGGGAGAAGGAGGTGGCCGAGGCGAGCCGGATCCTGGGGCTGGACTTTAGGGGAAACCTGGGGCTTCCCGACGGGGGGCTCGCCGACGTCTTGGAGCAGCGGCTAAGGCTTGCCCAGGCCCTGAGGCGGCTTCGGCCCAGGGTGGTCCTCGCCCCCCTCGAGGCCGACCGCCACCCCGACCACACCGCGGCAAGCCGTTTGGCGGTGGCCGCGGTCCACCTGGCGGGGCTCAAGAAGGCCCCCCTGGAGGGGGAGCCTTTCCGGGTGGAGAGGCTTTTCTTCTATCCGGGGAACCACCCCTTCACCCCGAGCTTTCTGGTGAAGATCTCCGCCTTCATAGACCAGTGGGAGGCCGCGGTCCTGGCCTACCGGAGCCAGTTCACGGGGGAGGCGGCAAGCGAAACGGTGGGGCCCAAGGGGGTGGAGGCCCGCAAGGCCATGCGCCGCTACTTCGGCAACTACCTGGGGGTGGACTACGCCGAGCCCTTCGTAAGCCCCCTTCCCCTCCTCGCCACCCCCTGGGGGCGGGCCTAAGGGTTAGAAAAGGGGTTCCTGGCTCACCGCCTTCACCGGGCGCCTCTCCTTGGGGGGAAGGGTTTCTAAGGCCCGCTTCACCTCCTGGATGTCCAGCCAGGTGAGGTGCTTGGGGCTTCCCGGGGCCCGGCTTGGGTTCCGGAGGAGGTAGGCGGGGTGGAACATGGGGAAGACCCGGATGCCGTGCCACTCGTACCACTTCCCCCGGACCTTGGTGATGGAGACCTTTTCCCCCAAGAAGAACTCCGCCGCCACCCCGCCCAGGGGGACGATGATCTGAGGGGCGACGAGCTCAATCTGCTTCACCAGCCACTTGTCCGTGCAGATCTTGGCCTCGTCGGGAAGGGGGGCGCGGTTTTGCGGGGGGCGGCACTTGACGATGTTGGTGATGTAGACCTCCTCCCGGGGGATGCCTGCGGCCTCGAGGATCCGGTTTAAAAGCTGCCCCGCCTTGCCCACGAAGGGGCGGCCCGTCTTGTCCTCCTCCTCCCCCGGGCCTTCCCCCACGAACATGAGCCGGGCGTCGGGGTTGCCCTCCCCGAAGACCACCTGGGTGCGCCCTTCCGCCAGCCGGCAGGCGGTGCAGGCCTTGGCCTGGGCCTCGAGGAGTTCCAGGGTCATTGCAGGGGCTTGCGGGCTTTGCGGGCCTCCCGCCGGGTCTTGGGGTCCAGGCCGATCATGAGGAAGAAGTTTTCCAGGGCGTTCTCCTGGCCCTTGATCTCGGGGTACTGGTCCTCCGGGGTGCCGGTGACGAAGGGCAGGGACTTGTAGAGTTCCAGGGCGTACTGCACCACGGCCTCCGGGCCCTCGGCCTCCGCCACCTCCGCCAGCTTGGCGTAGACCTCCCGCCTCGCCTCCGCGTGGCGGCGGAAGGCCTCGGGGTTGGGCGTTTCCGGTGCCCGGAGGACGTCTTGCTTGGCGATGCGGCGGTAGTGCTTCAAGCCCCGAACGATCTCCTCCGTGGTCAAGGTGATTTTGAACTCCATCCCCGCTCCTTTCCGGCCTTAGGGCCTATCCTTGGCCGATTATAAGCCTCCTCACCGGGGCGTGAATATACTTGGGGGGATGGAGGTTTTGGGTAGCTATTGGTTGCGGCGCATTCTCGCCCGTATTGGAACCCTTACCGCTTACGAGGGCCAGGACACCCGCACGGGGATGCCCGTTTTGATTCTGAAGGGGGCCGAGGGCGAGCCTCTGAAGGGGGAGGGGCTTCTCGCCCCCCTGGAGGTCCTTGCCGAGGAAGGGGTCTGGGTTTTGGAGTGGCCCTTGGGGGCGGTCCCCATGGCCCAGTACCTGGGGGTGGCGGACCCGGAGCGCCTGGTCCACTGGGTGAGGGCCCTGGCCGGGATTCTGGGGCGCCTGAAGGAAGAAGGGGTGGAGGTGGCCCCCGTGCCCGAGCTCTGCCTGGTGAAGGGAAAGCAGGTCTGGGTCGGGGGGGCGGGCCTAAAGGCCCTCTCCGGCCCTCCCGAGAAGGCCCTTTGTGCCCTAGCCCGGGCCCTGAGCGCCGACTGGCGGGCCTTTCCCCTGCGGGAGGCCCTGGAGGCTTTGGAGGCGGGGAGGGCGCGGCTGGAAGACCTCCACCCCCAGGAGGCCCCACCGCAAGCGCCCCCCCCCCAGGAGGCCCGCAAGCGCCTTCCCGTGGAGCCCGCCGAAGAACCCCCTCCGCCTCCCCCGCCGCCTTCCGAGGAGGCCAAGGCCCCAAGCCGCCCCCGGGTCATCCGCATTGAGGAGAGGGAGGAGCCCTCTTTTCCCGTCCTGGAGCCTAAAAGCCCCTCCAGGGGCCGAAGGGGGCTTCTTTGGGGACTCCTTCTCCTCGCCCTCGCCTTGGGCTTCGGCCTTTTTTTCCTAAGGCCCCGCCCCTCCGCTTCCCAGGGGTACGTGATGGAGTTCCGCACCGACCCCCCCACGGAGAAGGCGGAGGTGGTGCTTTTGGAGGCCCCCGAGGGCTCCCGCATGGTTCCGGGGCGGGTCCTCCTCACCGCTCCGGGTCGGGTGGCCTTTGACCAGAAGGGGGTGTACCGCCTGAGGATCCGCGTGCCGGGACGGGAGCCCGTGGACTACCTCTTGGAGGTTCCGGGCCCGCCCCTCACCATCAAGGTACGCTAAGGCCATGACCGACCGCCCTGCCACGTACCTCTACCTCTACCGCTACCGCTTCGCCGGGGAGGAGGCGGGGGAGGGACGGCTCGAGGTCCGTCCCCAGGGGGAGGGGGTCAAGGCCACCCTGGTGGCCGAGGTGAACCTGCCCCTTTCCCGGACCCGCCAGCGTTGGCTTACGGAGACCGACCGGGAAGGCTTTTCCCGCTACTTCTCCGAGCGGGTGGAGGCCCGGGAGGCCCGGGTCTTCACCGTGGAGCGCCTCGAGGAGGAAGGCGTGGTGCTGGTGACCCAGGGGAAGGAGAGCCTGGCCTTGCCCTACCTGGTCCCCTACCACGACCCCCTCTCCCTCCTCCTGGCCCTGCCCCGGCTTTCCCTGGAGCCCGGGGAGGTGGCCCGCTTCCCCATGCCCGGGGGGCGGGCCTACGTGGAGCGCCTTCCCGACCTGGAGGTGGAGGGCCGCCTCCGGGCCCACTACCGCCTCCGCCCCGGCCTCACCCTGGTCCAGCTGGAGGAGGGCCTGCCCGTGCGCCTGGCCCAGCAGGTGGGGGACCACGTCTTTGAGGCGGTGCTGGAGGGGGTGGAGGAGCCCAAGAGGCGGCGCCGCTGGGTATAGTAGGGGCATGATCTACCGCGCGGAGGAGGTGCGGGAGCGCTTCGCCCGGAGGGGCCTCTCCTTTGACCCTACCGTGGAGGAGATCGTCCGGGGGATCCTCGAGGCGGTCCGGGAGGAGGGGGACGAGGCCTTGGACCGCCTGAGCCGGGACCTGGACGGCCACCCCGTGGAGGAGATCCCCAAGAGGCTCTGGCGGGAGGCCTACGAGGACCTGGACGAGGAGCTGAGGGACGCCCTGGAGACGGCCCGGGAGCGGATAGAGGCCTTCTACCGGGAGGAGGCCCGGGGCGGCTTCCTCCGGGCGGAGGCGGGCGGGGTCTTGGGCCAGCTGGTGCGCCCCTTGGGGCGGGTGGGGGTGTACGTCCCGGGGGGAAGCGCCCCCCTCCTCTCCAGCCTCCTGATGAGCGTGGTCCCCGCCAAGGTGGCGGGGGTGGGGGAGGTGATCGTGGCGAGCCCCCCGAGGGTCCACCCCGGGGTCCTGGCGGCCGCCTGGGTGGCGGGGGCGGACCGCCTCTTCGCCATGGGCGGGGCCCAGGCCATCGCCGCCTTGGCCTACGGCACCGGGCGAGTTCCCCGGGTGGACAAGATCGTGGGGCCGGGCAACGCCTATGTGGTGGCGGCCAAGCGCCTGGTCTACGGGGTGGTGGGCCTAGACGGCCTCGCCGGGCCCACGGAGACCATGATCGTCGCCGACGGCTCCGCCTCCCCCAGGCTCCTCGCCGCCGACCTCCTGGCCCAGGCGGAGCACGGGCCCGATTCCGAGCCCTGGCTCCTCTCCCCGGACCGGGCCCTGTTGGAGCGGGTGGAGGCGGAGCTTTTCCGCCAGCTCCAGGACCTCCCCCGGGCGGAGATCGCCCGGCAGGCCCTGGAGAAGGGGGGGCTCGTCCTCACCCAGGACCTGGAGGAGGCCTTCGCCCTCGCCAACCTCTACGCCCCCGAGCACCTCTGCCTGGCCCTCTCGGACCCCCTCCCCTGGCTTGGCCGCGTGGAGAACGCCGGAGGGGTCTTCCTGGGGGAGGGAAGCCCCGAGGCCTTGGGGGACTACATCGCCGGGCCCAGCCACGTGATGCCCACCTCGGGGACGGCCCGCTTCCAGGGAGGGCTTTCCCTGCGGGACTTCCTCAAGGTCATCCCGGTGATGGGCCTTGCGGAAGGGGCGGTGAGGGAGCTGGCGAGGAAGGGCGCGGTTCTGGCCCGGGCGGAGGGCCTCGAGGGCCACGCCCGCTCCCTGGACCTCAGGCGATGAGGCTCTTCCACGAGCTCTTAGGCCCCCTGGAGCTTCCCGACCGTTTTCTTCGCATCGTCTCCCTGGCCCCGAACCTCACCGACGCCCTCTTCGCCCTGGGGCTGGGGGAGAGGCTCGTGGGGCGGAGCGCCTTCTGCCACCGCCCGGCCCAGGTCCTTTCCCTCCCCGTGGTGGCCTCCTACACCAAGACCCGCCTGGAGCTCCTGAGGAGCCTAAAGCCCGACCTCGTCCTCCTCTCCACCGGGGTCCAGCGGGAGCAGGCCCTTAGGCTCAAGGAGGAGGGCTTTCCCGTCTACGCCGTGCCCCTCCCCACGAGCCCCTACGGCATCCTGGAAAACCTCTCCACCCTGGGCCACCTCCTGGACCTGGAGGAAAGGGCCACCGCCCTGGCCCAAGAGCTCGCCCTCCGCTACGCCGCCCTAAGGGGCCGCTTTGACCTCACGGTCTACTTTGAGATGGACCTGGGCGGGCCCATCACCGTGGGCCGGGGGAGCTACATCGCCCAGGCCCTCCTGCACCTGGGCCTGAGGCCCATCTTCCTGGACGTGCCCCAGGCCTACTTCACCCCGGACCTGGAGGAGGTGAGGCGGAGGGCCCCGGACCTCTTCCTCTACGAGCCCAAGCCCTGGGGCAAAAACCCCCTGGAGAAGGCGAGGGCCCTGGCTCGGGAGAGGGGCTGGGACTTTCCCGTGGCGGCCACGGACGGGGACGAGCTCGCCCACTACGGGCCCATGTTCTTTGGCTTCTTAGAGAAGCTCGCCCAGAGGGTGGAGGAAACCTTAGCCCAGGCTTAAGGCGGGGTCCCCGAGGAGGGGGTATAGTGAGGCCCATGAAGCGCGCCTTCTTTGGGGCCCTTCTCCTCTCCACGGCCCTCCTCCTCACCGCCTGCCCCCAGACCCCACCGCCGCCCGTGAACCCCGCCGAGTGCCCGGTGGGGCCTCAGGCGGCACCCCAGGCCTGGGAGCCCTTGCGCCTTCAGGGCATGGGGCGCTTTAAGGGAGCCTATGTGCCTGGGGAAGTCTTGGCGCTTCCTGCTCCCGGGCTTTCCCTCCAATCTTTAAGGTCTCAGGTGGAGGGCGTTGCGGCCTTAGAGGAGCTGCCCTTTGGCCTCGTCCGCCTCAAGGTGCCCGAGGGGCAGGAAGAGGCCAAGGCCCAAGCCCTTCTCGGGGCCGGAATGCGGTATGTGCAGCCCAACTACATTTATCGGCCTTTGGTCATGCCCAACGACCCCGATTACCTCACGAGCCAGCGCCCGTACCTAAACGGCCTCGTGGGCCTCGAGGCCGCTTGGGAGAGGAGCACGGGACGGGGTTGCCCGCCCGTGGTGGCGGTGCTGGACACGGGGGTGGACAAAAACCACCCCGACCTGAAGGGCTCTTTATGGCTACCTGACGATATCTTGGACGTTGCCGATAACGATCGTGACCCCACCGATAGGGACGGCCACGGCACGGCGGTGGCGGGGGTGCTGGCCGCGCAGACGAACAACGGCCTGGGCATCGCTGGGGTGACGTGGGGCGGGTACCTCCTTCCCATCAAGGTGTTTTCTGACCAAGGAACCAGCGCGGAACTCCTCAAAGGGGTGGACCAGGCGAGCGCTTTGGGTGCCCGCGTGATCAACCTGTCCCTTTGCTACATCACCTGGGAGAATGGAAAGGAGGTCTGCGCAAGCTCTGAAAACGGGTACGATGACTACGGCCTGACCCGAGCGATCCGGCAAGCCCGTAGCAAGGGCATAGTTTTTGTCGGGGCTTCGGGGAACTACAACCAAAGCGTGGTCGGTTACCCGGCTTCGCTTCCCGAGGTCATCGCGGTGGGCGCGGTGAAGGTGGACGGAAGCCGGGCGAGCTTCAGCAACACCGGGCAGACCCTGGACCTGGTCGCTCCGGGCGATCCCGTGCGAACCACGGACTTAGGGGAGGGCTACAGGGAGTGGAGGGGGACTTCCTTTTCCAGCCCCATCGTGGCCGGGGTGGTGGCCCTCTACATGAGCAAGTACGCCAGCGAGCGGAAGGCGTGGCCTAGCCCGGACCAGGTCTACCAGTGCCTCACCAACACCGCCGAGGACCTGGGTCCTTCGGGTTGGGACGCAGAATACGGCTTCGGCCTCGTCCGGGCCGACCGGGTGATGACGGACACCACCTCCTGCTTCCCCTAATCCGCCTCACCCGGGAAGGGGTAGACTAGGGCTTCGTGCGGCGCCTCTTCCTCGGCCTCTTTGTTCTCCTCCTCGCGGCCTTGGCCCTTTGGGCCTACCCCCTCCTGGGCCCGGTGGTGCGCCAGGGGGCCCTTCCCTCCCGGGAGGGCTTGAGGGCACCCCTCACCCTTCTCGTCTACGGCTCCAGTCCCGAGTACGCGGGCTACCACAAGAGGGCCCCGGAGCGCTTCCGGGGCCTCGCCGACACCATCCTCCTCGTGCGCTTAGACCCCGGGGCGAACCGGGTGGTGGTCCTCTCCGTGCCCCGGGACGTGTGGGTGAGCCTCCCGGGCTACGGCTGGCACAAGGTGAACGCGGCAAGCCCCTTGGGAGGCCCCGAGCTCATGGAGGAGGCCGTGGCCCAGGTCACGGGGGTGCGCCCCGACCGCTACCTGGTGGTGAGCACGGAGGCCCTCCGCCGGGGCGTGGACGCCCTAGGGGGGGTGCGGGTCTGCGTGGAGAAGCCCATGCGCTACCGGGACACCGCCGCGGGGCTTTCCATTGACCTGGAGCCCGGCTGCCGGGTGCTTAGCGGGGAAGAGACGGAAGGCTACCTCCGCTTCCGCAAGGACGCCTTGGGGGATATCGGCCGGGTGCAGCGGCAGCAGGCCTTCTTCCACGCCCTGAAGGACCAGCTCCTCTCCCCGGCGGGCCTCCTCCGCCTGCCCCGGGCGGTGGCCGCGGTGGAGCCTTACGTCCGGTCCGACCTCACCCGGGAGGAGCGGGGGGCCATCCTGGGCTTCGCCCTGAAGCGTCCGGAGCTCGTGAGCCTCCTCCTCCCGGGGCGGTTCGGGGGCGGGGGCTGGGAGGTGGACCAGGAGGCGTGGCGCGCCTTGAGGGAGGTCTACTTTGGCGGCGGGGCTTCCCGGGAGGCGGACCTGAAGGGGCGCCTCGTGGCCCTGGTCTACGGCCCGGGGCAGGAGGCCCTATTGGAGCGGGCCCGGGAAAGGCTTCGTGCCCTTGGCCTGAGGACCCTGCCTCACCCCGTGGACCTGCCTCCTTCCCGCACCGAGGTGCTGGAAAACGGCCCCGGGGATCTGGCCAGGGCCTTGGGGGAGGCCCTCGGCGTTCCCCACCGGGTGAGCGGGGAGGCGGTCTTGGGGGCGGACCTCACCTTGAGGCTTGGCGGGGATTTCCCCCTTTAGTACCATGGGAAGCGCCCGCCGGGGTGGCGGAACGGTAGACGCTGCGGACTTAAAATCCGCTGGGGGGTAACCCCCGTACGGGTTCGAGTCCCGTCCCCGGCACCAGGAGGCCCCGGGAAGAGCGGGGCCTTTTCTCCTTGGTATGCTAGGGCCCGTGGGGGTTCTTACCCGCTATCTGGAAAGCGCCATGGCCCAGGCCCGCTACGACCTCTTGGGCCCTAAGCGCTTCGTGGCCGAGCTTCCCGAGTTCGGCCTGAAGGTGGAGGCGGAGCACCTGGAGGCGGCCCGAAGGGCCCTGCGGGAGGCCCTCGAGGCCTGGCTCCTGGAGGCCTTGCGCTCGGGGCTAACCCCGCCGGGGCTGGAGGGGGAGGGGGACCCGGTCCGGGCCCGCTTCTTCGCCCTGGCCGGGGAGATGTGGCGTTTGCTGAAGGGGGCGCCCGCCGAGGCCCCTCCCAAACCCCAGGAGGCGCCCAGGCCCAAAAGGCCCGCCTCCCTGGAGGAGTGGTTGCAGGGCCTCGGCATCCAGGTGGTGCGGAAGCCCCAGGAGGAAGAGGAGAAGGAAAAGGTCCTCACCCGCCTCGCCCTCTTCCTGGGGGACCGCTACCCCAGCCTGGAGAAGCTCTACGAGCGCCTGAAGCAGAGCCTTTCCACCAAGCGCCAGTTTGAGCTTTCCTTGTCCGAGGCCTCCCAGGAGGAGATCGCCAACTCCACCCAGTTCTGCACCATGCTGAAGCAGTACGCCCTCCTCACCTCCTACCACTACAAAAGCGAGGAGCGGCGCATCCGGGCCAAGGCCAGCACCGAGGGCTGGGTGCAGAACTTCCTCACCGGGGGCTGGCTGGAGCGGTACGTGGCCGAGCGCCTGAGGAAGTACCTGCGCTCCAAAAACCTGCCCCACGAGGTGGCCGTGGGCTACCAGCTGGTCTTGCCGAACGGGGAGGCCATGGAGCTGGACGTGCTTGTGCGGGTGGGGGAGAAGGTCTACTGGTTTGAGGCCAAGACCGGGGAGTTCCAGGCCCACATCGCCAAGTACGCCGGGCTCAAGAAGGTCCTGGGCCTTTCCCAGAAGGAAAGCTTCCTCGTCCTCCTCGGCATGGACAAGGCCCGGGCCAAGGAGCTTTCCGCCCTGCACGGGCTTACGGTGGTGAACCAGGCGAACTTCCTCGAGGCCTTCCAGGAGGCCCTGGAGGGGAATGCTCCGTAAGGTGCTCCTGGTCATGGGGGGGACCCTGGCCTCGAGGGTCTTAGGCCTCGTGCGCCAGGCGGTCTTCAACGCCCTCTACCCCGACGCCCTCAAGGACGCCTTCAACGTGGCCTACCGGGTGCCAAACCTCCTCAGGGAGCTCCTGGCGGAAGGGGCGGTGCAGAACGCCCTCATCCCCCTCCTGAAGGCCCTCCCCCCGGAGGAGGCCCGGGCCTTCGCCCGCCGCTTCGCCGCCTTCCTCCTTGGGGTGAACCTCCTCGTCCTGGGCCTGGGCTACCTCCTCGCCCCTCTCGTGGCGGGGCTTTTGGTGGCGGAGGGGAGCCACCTCAGGGCCCCGGAGGCCTTCCAGGAGGTGGTCTACCTCACCCGGCTCCTCCTTCCCTTCCTCCTCGGCATCTCCATGGCCGCCCTCTTCTCCGCCCTCCTGCAGGCGGAGGAGCGCTTTTTGCCCTACGCCCTGGGCCCCGTGGCCTTCAACCTGGTGGCCATCCTCCTCATGGCCTTCTTCCCCGGGGACCCCACGGCCTTGGGGCTTTCTGTGGCCCTGGGGGGGCTTTTCCAGGCCCTGGTCCAGCTTCCCTTCCTCCGGGGCTTCCGCCTGGAGTGGCGCTGGCACCGGGCCTTCCTCCCGGCCCTCCTCCGCATGGGGCCCTTCGCCTTCACCACCTCCCTCCGGCAGTTTTTGAACCTGGTCCTCACCCACATCCTCACCCGGTACCCTCCCGCCGCCGTAACCGGTTTCTACAACGCCGAGGTGGTCTTCCAGATGGTCCTGGGCCTCTTCGCCACGAGCCTGGCCATCGCCCTCTTCCCCCGGATGAGCGCCCTTAGGGGAGAGGACCTCGGGCGCTTTCTCCGGGGCCCCTTTGAGCGCCTGGCCCTGGTCCTGGCCCTTCTCGGCGGCCTCCTCACGGGCCTCGCCCCCTTTGTGGTGGTCCTCCTCTTCGGCCTCTTCGGCCCCCTCACCCCGGAGAACCGGGCCTACAGCGCCGAGGTGCTCGCCGCCTTGGGGTTCGCCGTCCTCCCCTGGGGGGTGAACACCCTCTTCCTCCGGGGCCTTTACGCCCTGGGGAAGGTGGGGGAGGCGGTCACGGCCAGCGCCCTGGTCTTCCTCCTGAACACCCTGGGCTACTGGCTTTTGCGGGACGCCGGGCTTTTCCTCCTCAACCTCTCCACGGCCCTTGCGGGCCACTTGGGGGTTTTCCTCTACCTGGGGCGCCTTGGGCGGGAAGGGGTTAGCCTGGCCTACGCTCCCCCCTACCTGGCCCGGGCCTTCCTCGCCGGGCTTCTTGCGGCCTTCCCTGGGGTTCTTCTGGGGCGCTTCTGGGAAGCGCGGACGCCCGCCGAGGCCCTCCTACCCTTGGCCCTTGGGGCCTTGGGAGGGCTTGGCCTCTTCCTCCTGGGCGGGGTTCTCCTGGGGCTTCCCCTCAAGGGCTTTGCCAGAGGTCTTTTAGGCGGTGGTAAAGGGGTTTGAGCCGCAGGGTGAAGGCGGGGGCTTCCCAGGAGGGCCAGGTGAAGCGGAGGGGCTTTGTCCCCTCCAGGAGGAGGCTTATGCCCGCTATGGGGATGGGCTCTGGGGCGTACCAGGCGGTGGGGCGGCTCGGGTCGGTGACGAGGAGCATGCCCCAGGGGAGGCGCACCTCAAGAAGCCCCTCGGGCCCCAGGGCGTAGTCCGCCGTGGGGTCGCGGGCCCCCTCGGGGTCTTCCCCCCGTTTCAGGGCCCCCAGCTCGTAGGTTTGGCGGGGGTAGTCGGTGCCGTCCCGGCCCGTGCGGCGGCGGTTGGGCTCGAGGACGAAGGGCACGAAGGGCCCCTCCCCCGGCTTAGTGAAGCCCCGGAAGAGGAGGTACTCCGTGCCGGGAAGGCCGTGGGAGCGCTCCACGTAAGGGTAGTACCCCTTCTCCACGAGGAGCCTGCCCCCTTCTCGGCCGATCTCCAAGGAGAACTCGGCCCCAAAGCCCTCGGCCACCGGGACCCCTCCCGGAACCGTGTCCAGGTAGAGCTTTAGGGGCAGGGGGCCCCGGTAGAGGAGCCAGAGGTACTCGGGGTCGGCGTGGGCCTTGAGGAAGCGGCCTTCCTCCCGGAGGAGGAAGGGCACTCCCTCCCACTCCTCCGCCCGGCCGTCCAGGCGGAAGGCGTCCTTGGCGGTGGCGGCGAGGAGCCCGTAGTTCTCCTCGGCGTCCAGGAGGTTGTGCCAGAGGGGGTCCCGGTCGGGGGGGTATTCCAGGTCCATGAAGAGCCAGTTCTTCTTGAACCACTCGTCCAGGAAGGCGAAGACCAGAGTCCCTGCAAGGCCCGCCGCTTCCACCTCCTGGACGAGCCGGGCGTCTATGGCCGCCTGGGCCTCCTCGGAGTGGCCCCCGTGGTGGAAGCCCTGGGCCTGGAAGTGGGCGAGGCCCCGGCTGCTCGGGACTCCCGTCTCCCCGATGAGGACGGGCTGGTCCCCGTGGTGCCGTTTTAGGTCTTGGAGGTAGCCGAAGTAGTTGGAGGGGCCGAAGGGCCCCACGGCCTTGCGGTAGGTGGGGTCCAGGTTCATGAAGTCGGGGTAGTAGGGGTAGGCGTGGTAGTTGGCGAAGGTGGTGAAGGGGCTTCCCGGGGTGGGCCGGATCTGGGCCATGTCCAGGCTCACCTGGTCGTTGTTGTACTCCTTGACCGTCTCCTCGGGAACCTGCTCCCCCTTTGCCCTCCTTAGAGCCATCTCCTCTTCCCGGGTGCTTTCCGTGGGGTGGTGGAGGGGGTCCAGGGTGGGCCAGTTGGACACGGAGAGGGGCCTGGCGGCGCCGTAGGCCTCCCACTCGTAGGTGGCCAGGCGGTCCAGGACCTCGGCGAGGTAGGCCTCAAAGGGGCTTGCCCCGGGGAGAGCCTCCAGGAAGCGGCCCCGGTAGGCCCGCCCCGGGTGGCGCCCGTTGTAGGCGGCCACGGAGTAGGGCTCAAACTCCCGCCCCAAAAGGAGGCCCAGGGTCCAGGGGGAGACGTCGGCGGTGTAGTCCCCGTGGGCGTGGCCGGGGCGGGGCGGGCGGCGGAGGTTGCCGTGGAGGGCGTCCAGCACTTCCCGCCCCTCAAGGAGAAACTTCTCCAGGAAAGGCCCCTCCCAGTCCCCGTAGCCCTCCTCCTCGGGAAGCTCCGTCCAGACCCCCTGGAAGAGGTAGAGGGGCCTCTCGGGGTGGGCCAGGTTGTGGCCCAGGAGGGCCCGGTAGAAGGTGGGGGGCAGGAGGGTGTAGACCCGGACGGCGTTGGCTCCCATCCGGCTTAGGAGCTCCAGCCAGGCCCGGTAGAGCCAGACCTCCTCGGGGAACTCCGCGGGGAAGCGCCCGGGGAGGGCCACCCCCAGGTTCACCCCCCGCACCGTTAGGGGCTTTCCCTCCACCCAGAAGCGTCCCCCCTCGGCCCGGAAAGGGGGCGGGGCCTTGCGGGCCTTGGGGGTAGGCGGGGGAGGGGGCGGGAGGGTCTTCAGAAGGCCTTCCGCTTCCCCGTACCCCTGGCGGGCCGCCTCCTCCAGGGCACTTCGGGCGCTTTCCAGGTCCCCCAGGGCCCTAAGGGCCAGGCCGAAGCCGAAGAGGGCCTCGGGGCCCCCTTTTAGGGTGCCCACCAGGCGGGCGAAGGCGTAAAGGGCCTCTTCCGCCCTTCCCAGGCGGTACTGGGCGAAGCCCCAAAGGAGAAGGGCCTCCTCCGGGGGGTCGTAGCCCTGGAGGAGGGCCTCGAGGCGGGCCAGGGCCCCCGGAAGGTCCCCCCGGGCGTAGAGGGCGCGGGCCTCGTCCAGGGGAGCGGCCAGGGCGAGGCCCGAAAGGAGGAGGAGGGCGAGGGCCCTCATCCCTGGGCGGCCTCCTGGATCGCCCGGACGGCCTCGGGGTTTTCCAGGGCGGAGAGGTCCCCGGGGTCTTGGCCCAGGAAGGCGGCCCGGATCACCCGGCGCATCACCTTGGCGTTCCGGGTCTTGGGGAGGTCGGGGACGAAGAGGACCCGCTCGGGGCGAAGGGGCTTTCCCAAGGCCTCCGCCACCTTCTCCGCCACCTCCTCGGCGAGGGCCGGAGAAGGGGTGTGGCCCGGCCGGAGCACGGCGAAGAGGACGATGGCCTCCCCCTTCACCGGGTGGGGCACCCCGATGGCCGCGCACTCCCTTAGGGCGGGGTGGCCGGTGGCGGCGGTCTCCACCTCGGCGGGGCCCACCCGCTTCCCCGCCACCTTCAAGGTGTCGTCGGAGCGGCCCAGGATGAAGAAGTGCCCCTCCTCGTCCAAAAGGGCCAGGTCCCCGTGGACCCAGACCCCCGGGACCTTGCCGAAGTAGGTCTCCAGGTACCGGGCCTCGTCCTGCCAGAAGCCCTCCGTCATCCCGGGCCAGGGGGCGAGGACGGCGAGCTCCCCCACCCTCCCCACCGCGGGCCTCCCCTCCTCGTCCAGCACCGCGGCCTTCATCCCGGGCACGGCGGTGTTGAACCCCATGGGCTTGATGGGCCGGAGGAGGACGTTCCCCAGGATGCCCCCCGAGACCTCGGTGCCCCCCGAGTAGTTGACGATGGGAAGCCGCTCCTTCCCCACGGCGCGGAAGAACCAGAGGTAGGCCTCGAGGTTCCAGGGCTCCCCCGTGGAGCCGAGGACCCGAAGCGAGGAGAGGTCATGCCCCTCCAGGGGGGCCTCCCCGAAGGGGATGAGGGCCCGCACCAGGGTGGGGGAGAGGCCCAGGTGGGTGAGGCGGTGGGCCGAGGCCATGCGCCAGAGGCGGTCTGGGCCCGGGTGGTCCGGGGCCCCGTCGTAGAGGAAGACGGTGGCCCCAAGCACGAGTCCCCCCAGGATGGCCCAAGGCCCCATCATCCAGCCGAGGTCGGTGAACCAGAAGAGGCGGTCCTCCTCCCTTAGGTCAAAGAGGAGGGCGAGGTCCAAGGCGGCCTTCAGGGGAAAGCCCGCGTGGTAGTGCACCGTGCCCTTGGGGCGGCCCGTGGTGCCGGAGGTGTAGATGAGCATGAAGGGGTCCATGCTCCCCATCTCCTCGGGCGGGGAGGCCTCCCCCGAAAGGTCCGGGTAGGCCGCCTCTCCCGCCTCCAGGGGAAGCCCCAGGCGGCGCACCACGAGGAGCTTCCCCGTGCCCGCGAGGGCCTGGGCCTTCCGGGCCTCGGGAAGGAGCTCCACCCTGCGCCCCCGCCTCAGGAAGCCGTCCTGCACCGCGAGGAGCCTGGCCCCCGCGTCCTTTAGGCGCACCGCCGCCGCCTCGGCGGCGTAGCCGGAGAAGATGGGGATGGCGATGGCCCCGATCCAGGCGGTGGCGAGGAGAAGGGTGGCGGCCTCGAGGCCCATGGGCATCCAGAGGCCCACCCGGTCCCCCCGCCCCACCCCCAGGGCCTTTAGCCCCGCCGCCACCCGGGCCACCTCGGCCTTCAGCTCGCCGTAGCTTAGGGCGCGGACCTCGCCCCCTTCCGTCTCGTGGAGGAGGGCGGTCTTGGAGGGGTCGTGCCGCAGGCAGGCCTCCACCAGGTTGAGCCTCCCCCCCACGAAGAAGCGGGGGAAGGGGAAGTGGCCTTCCACCACCCGGGTATAGGGCCTGCGCCAGGGGATGGCCAGGTGGGCGAAGAACTGGTGGTAGAAGTCCTCGGCCTCCTCCACGCTGTAGCGGTAGAAGGCCTCGTAGTCGGCGAAGCCCAGGGCCTCCATGAAGCGATGGAGCCGGGTGCCCCGGGCCTCCTCGGGAGAGGGGTACCAGATGGGTTCCATGCTACTTCCTCCGGAAGAGGGGGAAGCGCCTGGGCCTTTCGGGGGTTCCCTGGGCGGGCGGGCCCTCGGGGTTTTGCAGCACGTCCAGGAATTCCCTTATGGTCATGCGCTCCTCCGGGTTTTTGGCCAAAAGCCGCCGCAGGGCCCGGTCCAGGCGCGGGGGCAGGCGGGTGGGCGGGGGAGGGAGGAGGAGGTGGGCGTTCCTGAGGTCCTCCAGGGTCTCCCCCAGGAAGGGCCGCCTGCCCGTAAGGAGCTCGTAGGCCATGACCCCAAAGCTGTAGGCCTCGCTCTTCTCGCTGGGTAGGCCTCCTAAGAAGAGCTCGGGGGCCAGGTAGGGGGGGCTTCCCGCGTACTCGGGGCTGCGGTCCTCCTTGGCCCTCAAGGTGCCCAGGTCCCCCAGCTTGTAGACGCCCTCCCCCACGAACACGTTGGAGGGTTTGACGTCCTGGTGGAGAAGCCCCTTCCCGTGGAGGAAAAGGAGGGCCTCCCCTACCTGCGAAAGGACCTTCACCGCCTCCTCTTGGGGGAAGGCCCCTTTGAGGAGGCGCTCCTCGAGGGTGCCCCCGGGCAGGTACTCCAGGGCCAAAAAGGCCTCTTCCCCGAAAGGAAGCCCCCAAAGCCCCCGCACCAGGTGGGGGTGCCGGAGGGAGAGGGAGAAGGCGACCTCCCGGGCGAAGCGCTCGGCGAGCCTCGGGTTCTCCCGCACCTCCTTCTTGGGGATCTTCAGGGCGACCTTCTCCCCCCTGGGCCCGCGGGCCAGGTAGACCTGGGCGGTCTGCCCCAGGCCCAAGAGCATCTCCAGCCGGAAGTCCCTCCTAGTCAAGGCGGAGAACCTCTCCCGGCTTGAGGGCGTGCCCCTCCACGCCCTTCTCCTTGGCCCTTTGGGCGAAGGCCTCCCCGTCTTGGCGGATGGGGGGGAAGGTGTTGTAGTGGATGGGCACCACCTTCTTGGGCTTGAGGAGCTCCAGGGCCTTCAGGGCGTCCTCCGGCCCCATGGTGAAGTGGTCGCCGATGGGGAGGAGGGCGAGGTCTAAGCCCAGCTCCCCGATGAGGCCCATGTCGGAGAAGAGGGCGGTGTCCCCGGCGTGGTAGATGCGCTTGCCCCCAAGCTCCACCACCACGCCCATGGGCATGCCGCCGTAGGTGCCGTCGGGGAAGCTACTGGAGTGCCAGGCGGGGGTCCACTTGAGCCAGCCCCCTTCAAAGCGATGGGTGCCCCCGATGTTCATGGGGAGGCTCTTCGCCCCGTGCTTTTCGGCGTAGGTGGCGATCTCAAAGGTGGAGACCACCACCCCCCCCTTCTTGGAGAGGGCCACGGCGTCCCCGAAGTGGTCCCCGTGGGCGTGGGTGACCAGGATGAGGTCGGCCTGGACCGCCTCCACCCCCAGGGCGGCCATGGGGTTTCCCGTGAGGAAGGGGTCTATGACGATCCGGGTCCTGCCGTCGGTGAGCCAAACCGCCGAGTGGCCCAGGTAGCGTACCTCCACCATACCTGCCTCCTTGGGCCCAACTATACCCCGAGGCCCGCCCTTTGGGAAAGCGCCCGTTCCATCCCCAGGGCGAAGATGGCCTCCACCAGCCGGAGGAAGGCCCGCTCCCCCCAGGTCCTTCCCTCGGGCAAGGCGAGCTCCACCTCCAAGGAGAGGAGGAAGCCCTCCCCCTGGGGCTTGGCCTCCCCAAAGACCCGGAGGGAGGGGGGAGGGAGGGGGAGGGGCGTGAGCTTTAGGCCCTCGAGGCGGCTTCGGAAGGGCAGGACCAGCTCGCCCAGGGCCGGGTTGTCCTGGCGGAGAAGCCCCCGCACCCCCCCCTCCTCCCAGGCGAGCTCCAAGGGAAGCCCCTGGGGAGGGTGGCCGTTGAGGTGAAGCTCAAGCCGCACCCTCATCCTTCCACCCACTCCACCCGTACCCGGCCCTCCCGAAGCAAACGGGCCATCTCCTGGTCGGGGAGGTTGAGGAGCCGGGGGAGCTCCCGGAACCGGGGCGTGGCCGAGGCCAGCCCCACCCGCACCACCAGCACCTCCTCCTCCTCCGCGCGGCCGATGCGCCAGACGAGGTGCTGCCCCAGGGCCTCCAAAAGGTCCTTCTCCACCCCTTTAGTCTACCGGGGCAAGGCTTTTGGGATAATGGGGAGGATGCCCCTCGAGGAGGTGCGCTTTGCCCGTCTTTCCCCCCTGGCCTTCTGGCTGGGGGTGGGCTTCCTGGGGGTTGGCCTCCTGGCGGGGGAGCTCCCTTGGGCGGCTTTGGCCCTTCTCTATCCCTGGTGGCGGTTGCGGCAGGGCTTTCGCCTCCTCCTTTTCCCCGACCATCTGCGCCTCCACCCCCCCTTGGGCCTGGGCCGCCGCCTCCTTTGGGAGGAGGTGAAGGAGGTGGAGGTGGCCTTCTGGTCCGCGGGGCCTCTGTCCCGGGGGAAGCCCTCCCTCCTCCTCACCCTGCGCCACGGGGAACGGCTCCCCCTTGCCGTGCCCGATCCAGACGGTCTTGCGGAGAGGGTCAGAGCACTTCTAGCAGGGCGAACTTCAGGTAGTGGGTCTCGGGGTGGTTGAGGAGCACGGGGTGGTCAAAGGGCTGGCCCCGCTTCTCCACCACCCTTAAGGTGCGGTGGGCGTCCTGGGCCGCCTCCAGGAGCATCTGGTAGAAGAGGGGTTCGCCCATGTGGTGGCTGCAGCTCGCCGTGGCCAGGATCCCCCCCTCCTTCAGAAGCTTGATGGCCCGGAGGTTGATCTCCTTGTAGGCGCGGTAGGCCCTCTCCAGGTCCTTTTTGCCCTTGGCGAAGGCCGGGGGGTCCAGGACCACCAGGTCAAAGCGCTCCCCCGCCTTCTCCAGGCTCCGCAGGAGGTCAAAGGCGTTGGCCTCGAGGGTCTTCAGGCGGAGGCCGTTCAGCCTGGCGTTCTCCTCCGCCCGGGCCAGGGCTTCCCGGGAGCTGTCCACCGCCAGCACCTCCTTGAACCCCAAGGCCAGGTGCAGGGCGAAGCCCCCGGCGTAGCTGAAGACGTCCAGGGCCCTCTCCCCCCGGAAGCCTTCCGTGAGGAGACGGTTTTCCCGCTGGTCCAGGAAGGCCCCCGTCTTCTGCCCCTCCCCCAGGTCCACCAGGTAGCGCACCTGCCCCTCCCGCACCGCCACCCGGGGGGGCACCTTTCCCCACAGGGGCTTCACGTAAAGGGGAAGCCCCTCCAGCTCCCGGGCCTTGGCGTCGTTCTTGGCCAGGACGCTTTGGGCGTAGGGCTTGAGCCGCTCGGCCACTTCCGGCAAGAGGGCCTCCCAGGCGTGGGCCGTGGCCTGGACCACGGCGTGGCCCGCGTAGTAGTCCACCACGAGCCCCGGGAGGAAGTCCCCCTCGGCGTGGGCCAGGCGGAAGCCCCCCTCGGGCTCCCGCTCCAGGTGGGGGAGGCGTCGCCTCAGGGCCTTATCCAGGTTTTCCAGAAGGGCCTCCCTGGGGTCTTGGCTTGGCCGGAAGCGGAAGGCCCGCACCGCGAGGTCGCTTTGCGGGTTGTAAAGGGCCAGGGCCAGGAAGCGCTTGCCCCAGTAGACGGGGAAGAGGCCAGGGGCCTCGGGCCCCGAGACCACGTCCCGGCGGAAGACCCAGAGGTGGCGGGCAAGGAGCCTCTCCGCCCCGCGTTCGTTGACGAGAACACGCACCGCCTAAGTATACTTAAGCGGGGTCGGTTGACGTCTGCCCCGGAAGCCGGTAGCCTAACCGGTGGGCGCGCTTTGCGCATCTTTTCACATAAGGAGGGGCGATGGGAGGCCTGGGACTTATCAAAAGCCTAGCGGAGAAGGAGCGGGAGCTCCTGGCCCGCCTCGAGGCCGCCAAGAAGGAGGCGGAGGAGCTCCTGGCGCGGGCCGAGGCCGAGGCCAAGGCCCTCTTGGAGGAGGCGGAGGCCAAGGCCAAGGCCCTCGAGGCCGAACACCGCGAGAAGGAGGCCCGCGAGACCGAGGCCCTCTTGGCCCGGTACCGGGCCCAGGCGGAGGCCGAGGCGAAGGCGGTGCGGGAAAAGGCCCAGGCCCGCCTGGAGGAGGCGGTGGCCCTGGTGCTCCGGGGGGTCTTGCCGTGATCGCCCCCATGGAGAAGTTGGTCCTGGCCGGGCCCAAGGGGCGGGCCAGGGAGCTTCTCCAAAGCCTCCAGCAGGCAGGGGTGGTCCACCTGGAGACCCTGCGGGTGGAGGCCCTTTCCGAGTACCGGCTATCCCCCGAGGAGCGGGAGGAGCTCAGGCGCTGGGAGGCCGTGGCCGCGGGGGCCGAGCACACCCTGGCCCTCCTCGGCCAGGAGGCGGAGCCCGGAAGGCCCTTCCCCGAGGGGCTGGAGGCGGCCGAGAAGGCCCTTTCCCCCATCCAGGCCCACGCCGAGGGCCTTACCCGGCAGAAGCAGGAGCTGGAGGAGGAGCTCGCCCTGGCCCAGGCCTACCTGGAGCCTCTGGAAAGGCTCGCGGGGATGGCCCACGGCCTGGACAAAAGCCCCATCTTCCGCGTCCTCCCCTTCCTCCTCGGCGAGAAGGAGCTTCCCCTGGTGGAGGAGGGCCTAAGGAAGGCCCTGGAGGACCGCTTCCTCTTGGCCGCGGAGCCTTACGGCAAGGGGCTTGCCGCCCTCCTTGTGGTGTACCGCAAGGACCAGGAGGCGGCCAAGGCCGCCCTCTCCCGGCTGGGCCTGGCCGAGCTCCGCTTAAGCGGCCCCTACGCCGACCTTCCCCTTTCCGAGGCGGCGAGGCGGCTCAAGGAGCGGGCCGAGGCCGCCCCCAAGGAGCTTTCCGAGGTGCGCCAGGCCCTCTACCGGCTGGCCCAGGAGGCCCGCTCCACCCTCCAGAGCCTCTGGACCCGGGCCAAGGACGAGGTGGCCCGGCTCAAGGCCCTGGAGGAGCTGGCCTCGGGGCGGTTTGGCTTCGCCCTCTTGGGCTACGTCCCCGTGAAGGCCAAGCCCAAGGTGGAAGAGGCCCTCGCCCGGCACAAGGAGGGCGTGGTCTACGCCTTTGAGCCCGTGGACGAGCACCACGAGGCGGACCGCGTCCCCGTGGCCCTGGACAACCCCCCTTGGGCCAAGCCCTTTGAGCTTTTGGTGAGCTTCCTCAACACCCCCAAGTACGGCTCCTTTGACCCCACCCCGGTGGTCCCCGTCTTCTTTCCCTTCTGGTTCGGGATGATCGTGGGGGACATCGGCTACGCCCTCCTCTTCTTGCTCCTCGGGCGCTGGCTTTCCGGGTACGTGAAGCGGAACGAGCCCCTGGTCATAGACCTCTTCGCCCTGAAGCTCAAGCCCCCGGTCATCGGCAAGCTGGTCTACATCCTGAACTGGATGGTCTTCTGGACGGTGGTCTGGGGCGTGGTCTACGGGGAGTTCTTCGGCACCTTCCTGGAGCACCTGGGCGTCTTCGGCACCCCGGAGCACCCCGGGCTCATCCCCATTCTCATCCCCAGGATTGACACCGCCAAGACCGCCAACCTCCTCATCCTCCTCTCCGTGGCCTTTGGGGTGGTCATGGTCTTCTGGGGGCTGGCTCTACGGGCCTACCTGGGGCTCAAGCACCGCCACATGGCCCACTTCTGGGAGGGGGTGGGGTATCTGGGCGGGCTTTTGGGCATCCTGGCCCTGGCCGCCTCCTACCTGGGGAACCTCCAGGCGGCCTGGCTCCAGGCCCTGATGTACCTGGGCTTTGGCGTCTTCCTGCTTGCGGTCCTCATGAGCCGCATCTGGCTCATGGTCCCGGAGATCTTCACCCAGGCGGGGCACATCCTCTCCCACATCCGTATCTACGCCGTGGGGGCGGCGGGTGGGATCCTCGCGGGCCTCCTCACGGACGTGGGCTTCGCCCTCGCCGAGCGGCTTGGGCTTGTGGGCGTGCTCCTGGGCCTGCTGGTGGCGGGGGTCTTGCACCTTCTCATCCTCCTCCTCACCACCTTGGGCCACATGCTCCAGCCCATCCGGTTGCTTTGGGTGGAGTTCTTCACCAAGTTCGGCTTCTACGAGGAGAACGGCAGGCCATACCGGCCGTTCAAAAGCGTCCGCGAGACGCAGTAGGGAGGGAAAGATGATGAAGAAGCTTTTGGCGCTCCTTTTGGTGTCGGTGTTCGGCGCGTTGGCCTTGGCGGCGGAGGAAGCGGCGGCCTCCGGAGGCCTAGACCGGGGCCTCATCGCCGTGGGCATGGGCCTGGCGGTGGGCTTGGCCGCCCTGGGCACCGGCGTGGCCCAGGCCCGGATCGGCGCGGCGGGCGTGGGGGCCATCGCCGAGGACCGGGGCAACTTCGGTACGGCCCTCATCTTCCTCCTCCTGCCCGAGACCCTGGTGATCTTCGGCCTTCTCATCGCCTTCATCCTAAACGGCAAGCTCTAAGCGCTCCCCGGGGCCAGGCCCCTTAAGGGGCTTGGCCCTTTTCCCAGGAGGGAAGATGTCCAAACTGGAAGCCATTTTGAGCCAGGAAGTGGAGGCGGAGATCCGCTCCCTCCTGGAAGAGGCCAAGGCCAAGGCGGAAAGCCTGCGCAAGGAGGCCGAGGCCAAGGCGGAGGCCCTCCTCCAGGGGCGGAAGCGGGCCCTGGAGGCCCAGTTCCAGGCCGCCCTCCGCCGGGCGGAAAGCGCCGGGGAGCTTCTTCTGGCCACCGCCCGAACCCAGGCCAAGGGGGAGGTGCTCCAGGCGGTGAAGGGCAAGGCACAGGAGGCCCTAAGGGCCCTTCCCGGCAAGCCCGAGTGGCCCGAGATCCTGCGCAAGCTCGCCGAGGAGGCCCTCGCCGCCCTGCCCGAGCCCGAGGCCCTGGTCTCCCACCCGGAGAACCTCCCCCACCTGGAGCCCCTGGCCCGGGAGCGGGGCTTGGAGCTCCGGGCGGACCCCGCCCTTCGCCTGGGGGTGCGGGCTTTGGGCAAGGGGGGAAGGACCCAGGTGGAAAACGCCCTGGAAAGCCGCCTGGAGCGGGCGTGGGACGCCCTTTCCTCCCAGGTGGCCCAGGTCCTTTGGGGCTAGGCCATGGCGGACGATTTCGGCTACCTGAACGCCCGGGTGCGGGCCCGGCGGGCCACCCTCCTCAAGGAGAGCTTTTTCCAGGAGGCCCTGGACCTCGCCTTTCCCGACTTCCTCCGCCTCCTCTCCGAGACGGTCTACGGGGGGGAGCTTTCGGGGCAGGGCCTTCCCCAGGTGGACCGGGCCATCGCCCGCACCCAGGCCAGGCTGGTGGGGGACCTGCCGGGCCTCGTCACGGGGGAGGCGCGGGAGGCGGTGCGGCTCCTCCTCCTGCGCAACGACCTCCACAACCTCCAGGCCCTCCTCCGGGCCAAGGCCACGGGCCGCCCCTTGGAGGAGGTGCCCCTTCTCCCCGGCACCCTCAAGGAAGAGCTTTGGCGCCAGGCCTACGAGGCCCAGGACGCCGCGGGCGTGGCCCAGGTCCTGGCCGTCCCCGGCCATCCCCTGGCCCGGGCCCTGAGGGAGGTGCTGCGGGAGACCCAGGACCTCGCCCGGGTGGAGGCCCTTTTGGCCAAGCGCTTCTTTGAGGGGGTGGTGAAGGGGGCCAAGGCCCTGGAGGAGCCCGCCCTACGGGACTACCTGGCCTTGGAGGTGGACGCCGAGAACCTGCGCACCGCCTTTAAGCTTCAGGGCCAGGGCGTGGCCCCCGAGGCCCTTTTCGTCCGGGGCGGGCGCTTTGTGGACCGGGTGCGCTTCTCCCGGCTTCTGGAGGGGGACTACGCCGTCTTTGACGAGTTTTCCGGGACGCCCCTGGCCTCCCTCTCCGGGGTACGGGACCTGAAGGAGCTGGAGCGCCGCCTTCGCTGCCTTCTCCTCAAGGAGGCGAGGAAGGGGGCCGCGGACCCCTTGGGGGCGGGCCTGGTCCTGGCCTACGTGAAGGAGCGGGAGTGGGAGGCCATGCGGCTCAGGCTCCTCGCCCGGCGGGCCTACTACGGCCTTCCCCGGGCCCAGGTGGAGGAGGAGGTGACCTGCGCATGAGGATCGCGGTGATCGCTGACCCCGAGGCGGCCCAGGGCTTCCGGCTTGCGGGCCTCGAGGCCTACCCCGCGGCCACCCCCGAGGAGGCCAAGGCCCGCCTGGAGGCGCTGGTGCAGGCGGGACGCTACGCCCTGGTGGCCGTGGACCAGGCCCTTCTCCCCGAGCCCGAACAGGCGGTGGAGCGCCTCATGCGGGGGAAGGACCTCCCCGTGCTCCTCCCCATCGCCGGCCTCAAGGACGCCTTCCAAAACCCCGACGTGGAAGGCTACATGCGCGAGCTGGTGAGGAAGACCATCGGCTTTGACATCAAGCTGTAGAATGGAGGGAAGATGATCCAAGGGGTGATCCAGAAGATCGCGGGCCCGGCGGTGATCGCCAAGGGCATGACCGGGGCCCGCATGTACGACATCTGCAAGGTGGGCCACGAGGGCCTCGTGGGGGAGATCATCCGCCTGGACGGGGACACGGCCTTCGTCCAGGTGTACGAGGACACCTCCGGCCTCAAGGTGGGGGAGCCCGTGGTCTCCACCGGGCTTCCCCTGGCGGTGGAGCTCGGCCCCGGGATGCTGAACGGCATCTACGACGGCATCCAGCGCCCCCTGGAGCGCATCCAGGAAAAGACCGGGATCTACATCACCCGGGGCGTGGTGGTCCACGCCCTGGACCGGGAGAAGAAGTGGGCCTGGACGCCTAGGGTCAAGCCCGGGGACGAGGTGCGGGGGGGCATGGTCTTGGGCACGGTGCCCGAGTTCAACTTCACCCACAAGGTCCTCGTGCCCCCGGACGTGAAGGGCCGGGTCAAGGAGGTGAAGCCCGCCGGGGAGTACACCGTGGAGGAGCCGGTGGTGGTCCTCGAGGACGGCACCGAGCTCAAGATGTACCACACCTGGCCCGTGCGCCGGGCGAGGCCCGTGCAGAGGAAGCTTGACCCCAACACCCCCTTCCTCACGGGGATGCGCATCCTGGACGTCCTCTTCCCCGTGGCCATGGGGGGCACCGCCGCCATCCCCGGGCCCTTCGGGAGCGGCAAGACCGTGACCCAGCAGTCCCTGGCCAAGTGGTCCAACGCCGACGTGGTGGTCTACGTGGGCTGCGGCGAGCGGGGGAACGAGATGACGGACGTGCTGGTGGAGTTCCCCGAGCTCACCGACCCCAAGACCGGGGGGCCCCTGATGCACCGCACGGTGCTCATCGCCAACACCTCCAACATGCCCGTGGCCGCCCGCGAGGCCAGCATCTACGTGGGGGTGACCATCGCCGAGTACTTCCGCGACCAAGGGTTCGCCGTGGCCCTCATGGCCGACTCCACGAGCCGCTGGGCCGAGGCGCTTCGCGAGATCTCTAGCCGCCTCGAGGAGATGCCCGCCGAGGAGGGCTACCCGCCCTACCTCGCCGCCCGGCTCGCCGCCTTCTACGAGCGCTCGGGCAAGGTCATCACCCTGGGGGGCGAGGAGGGGGCGGTGACCATCGTGGGGGCCGTCTCCCCGCCGGGCGGCGACATGTCCGAGCCCGTGACCCAGTCCACCTTGAGGATCGTGGGGGCCTTCTGGCGGCTTGACGCCTCCCTGGCCTTCCGCCGCCACTTCCCCGCCATCAACTGGAACGGCTCCTACTCCCTCTTCACCCCCGCCCTTGACCCCTGGTACCGGGAGAACGTGGCCGAGGACTACCCTGAGCTTCGCGACGCCATCTCCGAGCTTCTGCAGCGGGAAGCGGGCCTCCAGGAGATCGTGCAGCTCGTGGGGCCGGATGCCCTGCAGGACGCCGAGCGCCTCATCATTGAGGTGGGGCGGATCATTCGCGAGGACTTCCTGCAGCAGAACGCCTACCACGAGGTGGACGCCTACTGCTCCATGAAGAAGGCCTACGGGATCATGAAGATGATCCTCACCTTCTACAAGGAGGCGGAGGCGGCCATTAGGCGGGGCGTCTCCATTGACGAGATCCTCCAGCTCCCCGTGGTTGAGCGCATCGGCCGCGCCCGCTACGTGAGCGAGGAGGAGTTCCCCCGCTACTTTGAGCAGGCCATGGAGGAGATCCAGGGAGCTTTCAAGGCCCTGGCGTAGGGAGGGAAGATGGACCTCTTGAAGAAGGAGTACACGGGCATCACCTACATCTCGGGGCCCTTGCTCTTCGTGGAGAACGCCAAGGACCTGGCCTACGGGGCCATCGTGGACATCAAGGACGGCACGGGCCGGGTCCGCGGCGGCCAGGTGATTGAGGTCTCCGAGGAGTACGCCGTCATCCAGGTGTTTGAGGAGACCACGGGCCTGGACCTGGCCACCACCAGCGTGAGCCTGGTGGAGGACGTGGCGAGGCTTGGGGTCTCCAAGGAGATGCTGGGCCGCCGCTTCAACGGCATCGGCAAGCCCATAGACGGCCTGCCCCCCATCACCCCGGAGAAGCGGCTTCCCATCGTGGGCCTGCCCCTGAACCCCGTGGCCCGGAGGAAGCCCGAGGAGTTCATCCAGACCGGGATCTCCACCATTGACGTGATGAACACCCTGGTGCGGGGGCAGAAGCTCCCCATCTTCTCGGGCTCGGGCCTCCCCGCCAACGAGATCGCCGCCCAGATCGCCCGCCAGGCCACGGTGCGCCCCGACCTCTCCGGGGAGGGGGAGAAGGAGGAGCCCTTCGCCGTGGTCTTCGCCGCCATGGGGATCACCCAGCGGGAGCTCTCCTACTTCATCCAGGAGTTTGAGCGCACCGGGGCCCTGAGCCGCTCCGTCCTCTTCCTCAACAAGGCGGACGACCCCACCATTGAGCGCATCCTCACCCCCCGCATGGCCCTCACCGTGGCCGAGTACCTGGCCTTTGAGCACGACTACCATGTGCTGGTCATCCTCACGGACATGACCAACTACTGCGAGGCCCTGCGGGAGATCGGGGCGAGCCGCGAGGAGATCCCCGGGCGCCGCGGCTACCCCGGCTACATGTACACCGACCTGGCCACCATCTACGAGCGCGCCGGGGTGGTGCAGGGGAAGAAGGGGAGCGTGACCCAGATCCCCATCCTCTCCATGCCCGACGACGACCGCACCCACCCCATCCCCGACCTCACGGGCTACATCACCGAGGGGCAGATCCAGCTCTCCCGGGAGCTCCACCGCAAGGGCATCTACCCGCCCATTGACCCCTTGCCCTCCCTCTCCCGGCTCATGAACAACGGCGTGGGCAAGGGCAAGACCCGGGAGGACCACAAGCAGGTCTCCGACCAGCTCTACTCCGCCTACGCCAACGGGGTGGACATCAGGAAGCTCGTGGCCATCATCGGCGAGGACGCCCTCACGGAGAACGACCGCCGCTACCTCCAGTTCGCCGACGCCTTTGAGAAGCACTTCATCAACCAGGGGCAGCAGAACCGCTCCATTGAGGAGAGCCTGCAGATCGCCTGGGCGCTCCTTTCCATGCTGCCCCAGGGCGAGCTCAAGCGGATTTCCAAGGACCACATCGGCAAGTACTACGGGCAGAAGCTGGAGGAGATCTGGGGCGCGCCCCAGGCCCTGGACTAGGGGAGGGTAGATGAGCCAAGTCAGCCCCACCCGGATGAACCTTCTGCAAAGGCGGGGGCAGCTCCGCCTGGCGCAGAAGGGGGTGGACCTCCTCAAGAAGAAGCGGGACGCCCTGGTGGCGGAGTTCTTCGGCCTGGTGCGGGAGGCCCTGGAGGCCAGGAAGGCCCTGAACCAGGCGGCGAGGGAGGCCTACGGGGCGCTCCTTCTGGCCCAGGCCTTTGACGGGCCGGAGGTGGTGGCCGGGGCCGCCTTGGGCGTTCCCCTTCTGGAGGGGGTGGAGGCGGAGGTGGAGAACGTCTGGGGGAGCAAGGTGCCGAGGCTCAAGGCCGCCTTCCCCGACGGCGCCCTCCTTTCCCCCGTGGGCACCCCGGCCTACACCCTCGAGGCCAGCCGGGCCTTCCGCCGCTACGCCGAGGCCCTGGTCCAGGTGGCCAACACCGAGACCCGCCTGAAGAAGATCGGCGAGGAGATCAAGAAGACCACCCGCCGGGTGAACGCCCTGGAGCAGGTGGTGATCCCCGGGATCCGCTCCCAGATCCGCTTCATCCAGCAGGTCCTGGAGCAGCGGGAAAGGGAGGACACCTTCCGCCTCAAGCGCATCAAGGGCAAGATTGAGGCCCGGGAGGCCGAGGAGGAAGGGGCCCGCCCTAACCCCCAGCTGGAGATCGGCGCCGGGCTCTAAAGGGCTTGCGAACCCCCCCGGGGAAGCCCCCGGGGGGTGGGTTTTTTTAAGAAAGCGGCGCCCCGGAAATCCCCGGGGCGCGCGCCAGGTGCGATTACTGGGCCTTGGCCTCCTTTAGCATCTGCAGGAGCACGGTCTGGAGGATGCCCCCGTTTTTGTAGTAGTCCACCTCCACGGGGGTGTCCAGGCGGGCGATGGCCTGGAAGCGGACCTCGCTCCCGTCCTCCCGCCTCGCCACGACGTCCACGAGCTTCCTGGGCTTGAGGTCCTCGAGGCCCAGGATGTCGTAGACCTCGTACCCCGTGAGGCCCAGGGTCTCCCGGTTCTCTCCCGGCAGGAACTCCAGGGGCAGGACCCCCATGCCCACGAGGTTGGAGCGGTGGATCCTCTCGTAACTCTCCGCGAGCACCGCCTTCACGCCGAGGAGGTAGGTGCCCTTGGCGGCCCAGTCGCGGCTAGAGCCGGTCCCGTACTCCTTCCCGGCGATGACGAGGAGGGGCGTGCCCTCGGCCTTGTAGCGCATGGCCACGTTGTAGACGAAGTCCACGTCCCCCTCGGGGAGCTTCTTGGCGTAGCCGCCCTCAATCCCGTCCAGCATGAGGTTCTTGATGCGGATGTTGGCGAAGGTGCCCCGCATCATCACCTCGTGGTTGCCGCGCCGGGAGCCGTAGGAGTTGAAGTCCTCCGGCTTCACCCCCTTGCTCAGGAGGTACTGGCCGGCGGGGCTCTTCACGGGGATGGCCCCCGCGGGGGAGATGTGGTCCGTGGTCACGGAGTCGCCGAGGACGAGGAGGACCCGCGCCCCCCGGATGTCCTCCACCTTCCGCTCGCCCAGGTCCTCAAAGAAGGGCGGGTTCTGGATGTAGGTGCTCTCGGGGTCCCACCGGTAGAGCTCCCCGGTGGGGGCGGGGAGGGCCTGCCAGCGTTCATCCCCTTCAAAGACCTTGCTGTACTCCTTCTTGAAGAGCTCGGGGTCCAGGGTCTTCTGGATGGCCTCCTGGATCTCCTCCATGGAGGGCCAGATATCCTTGAGGTAGATGGGCTTGCCGTTGGGATCGTAGCCCAAGGGCTCCGTGGTGAAGTCCACGTCCATCCGGCCCGCCAGGGCGTAGGCCACCACCAGCATGGGGCTCGCCAGGTAGTTGGCCTTCACGTGGGGGTTGATGCGGCCCTCAAAGTTGCGGTTCCCGGAGAGGACGGCGGCCACCACCAAGTTCCCCTCCTCCACGGCCTTGGCGATGTCCTCAGGGAGGGGCCCGGAGTTGCCGATGCAGGTGGTGCACCCGTAGCCCACCACGTGGAAGCGGAGGGCCTCGAGGAAGGGCATGAGCCCGCTCATCTCCAGGTAGTCCGTCACCACCTTGGAGCCGGGGGCGAGGGAGGTCTTCACCCAGGGCTTGGTGTCCAAGCCCGCCTCCACCGCCTTCTTGGCGAGGAGCCCCGCCCCGAGCATCACCGAGGGGTTGGAGGTGTTGGTGCAGCTCGTGATGGCGGCGATGACCACGGAGCCGTGGGTGAGCTCAAACTCCTCGTCCTGGCGCTTGACCAGGACCTTCCTCTGGAGCTCCCCCTCGGAAAGCCCGAAGCCCCTTTCCTTCACCGGCTTGGTGAGGTGGGTGAGGAAGCTCTTCTTGACCTCTTTGAGGGGCACCCGGTCCTGGGGGCGCTTGGGGCCCGCCAGGGAGGGCTCCACCGCGCTTAGGTCCAGCTCCAGGTACTCGGAGTACCGGACCTTCTCCTCCGCCTCCGGGGTGCGGAAGAGGCCCACCGCCTTGGTGTAGGCCTCCACCAGTTCCACGAGCTCCTCGGGGCGGCCCGTCTGGCGGAGGTAGTTCAGGGTCTCTTCGTCCACGGGGAAGAAGCCCATGGTGGCCCCGTACTCGGGGGCCATGTTGGCGATGGTGGCCCGGTCGGCCAGGGAGAGCTTGGCCACCCCGGGGCCGTAGAACTCCACGAACTTGCCCACCACCCCGTGCTTGCGCAGGATCTCGGTGACGGTGAGGACCAGGTCCGTGGCCGTGGCCCCCTCGGGGAGCTCCCCGTAGAGCTTGAACCCCACCACCTTGGGGGCCAGCATGTAGTAGGGCTGGCCCAGCATCACTGCCTCGGCCTCAATGCCCCCCACGCCCCAGCCCAGGACGCCGAGGCCGTTCACCATGGTGGTGTGGCTGTCGGTGCCCACCAGGCTGTCGGGGAAGGCCAGGGTGAGCCCGTCCCGCTTCTCGGTCATGACCACCTGGGCCAGGTACTCCAGGTTCACCTGGTGGACGATGCCCGTGCCCGGGGGCACCACCCGGAAGTTCTCCAGGGCGTTCTGGGCCCACTTGAGGAGGAGGTAGCGCTCCCGGTTCCTCTCGTACTCCTTCTCCACGTTGTAGAAGAAGGCGTAGGCGGTGCCGAAGGCGTCCACCTGGACCGAGTGGTCAATGACCAGGTCGGCGGGCACCACGGGGTTGATGCGCCTGGGGTCGCCGCCTTTGGCCTTGATGGCGTCCCGCATGGCGGCGAGGTCCACCACCGCCGGGACCCCGGTGAAGTCCTGGAGGATGACCCGGGCGAGCTTCAGGGGCACGTTGATCTCCCCGGGGTCGGGTTGCCAGCGGGCCAGGGCCTCAATGTCTTCCCGGGTGACCTGGTAGCCGTCCTCGTTTCGCAGGAGGCTTTCCAGCATCACCCGGATGGAGAAGGGGAGGCGGCTTACCTCCGCCAGGCCCTTCCTCTCCAGTTCCAGGAGGTCGTGGTAGCCGTAGGTGCCGCCCTTTGTGGTCAGGGTCTTCAGGGTCTGAAAGCTGTCCTTCATGGTCCTCCTTTCCCTTCCCCCGCGCGGGCAAAGGGGCGATCCTGGACGCTTACTTTTGGGGGAAGATTCCAGCCCGAGGGGGGGCGCCCGCCCCGGCCACCCCCACTATAGCACTTCCAGAAGGGGCCTGGCCCAAGACGGCGTTGGCCTGGGCCTGGCGGGCGATCTTCAGGGTCTCCAGCAGGGCCTCCTTGGGAAGGCCCAGGTGGGCCGCAGGCCTCCGAGCCCGTGGCTAAGTACCCCTGCGCCAGAGCGGGGGCCCCAAAAGAGCCTTCGCAAAGCCCTACCCCCGGCGTCCCATGTGGCGAAATCAAGGTGCGGGCACTTAGGGCCAGGCCGAGGAGGATCGGGGTGCGGGTCTTCTTCCTGGCGTAGGCCCAGCTCCGCCCGGGGCAGGCCCTCCCATGCCCCTAACGCAACGCCTTTGGGGAGGGAGGCGTGTCCCAGCCCAGGCCCTCGAGGAAGAGGAGAACCTCCTCCCGCACCTCTTCCCACAAGGCCTCCCGGGGGCGCGTGGCGGGCCTATCCCCCCTTTGGGGGCCGTAGGCCCCGAAGCCCGCGTGGTTCAGCCCCTCCACGAAGACCACCCGGGCGTTTTGGGGAAGCCTTTCCGCCTTCCTTCTGGCCTCCTCCGGGGGAAGAAGGCCGTCTTCCGTGCCGTAGAGGGCGAGGGTGGGGAAGGCCTCCTGGGAGAGGTTCCCCTCGGGGTAAGCGGCGAAGAGGACGAGGGGAAGCCCCTCCCGGGCCGCCACCTCCGCCGCCACCACCCCGCCCAGGCTGTGCCCCCCCACCGCCATGGGGAGGTTGGGGTGGGCGGCCTTGGCCTCCAGGGCCCGCCCCTTCCCCAGGAGGGCGATGCCCTGGGGCACCTTGAGGAGGACCACCAGGTACCCCGCCTGGGTTAGGGGGGCGAGGAGGGGGGCGTAGGCCAGGGGGTCCACCCGGGCCCCCGGGTAGAAGGCGAGGAGGGCCTTGGGGGCTTGGGGAAGGAGGGTTAGGCCGTAGGGGGCTTCCTCCAGGGCGAGGCCCGCGCGGTCCAGGTAGGGCTGGACCCAGGCCTCCGCCTGGTAGGGCCTGAAGAGGTAGAAGGTGGCCCCCACCAGGCCCCCTCCCAGGGCGAGGGCCAAAAGGAGCAGGAGAAGGAGGATCCGCTTGGCGGGCATGCTTCACCTCAGGACGGCTTCCCTCGCCTTGGACCGCCCCCTTTCCAGGGCGTAGAAGGCGGCGGGCACCACGAAGAGGGTGAGGAGGGTGGAGGAGAGAAGCCCGCCCAGGATGATCACCCCCAGGGGCTTCCGGTACTCCGCCCCTTCCCCCGTGCCGAGGAGGAGGGGCAGGCTGATGATGAGGACCGTCAGGGTGGTCATGAGGATGGGGCGGAGGCGGAGCCTCGCCGCCTCCACCAGGGCTTCCCTTAGGGGCATCTCCCGCATCCTGCGCACGGCGAAGTCCAGGAGGAGGATGGCGTTCTTGGTGACCAGGCCGATGAGCATCACCACCCCAAGGACGCTGATCACGTCCAGCCCCGTGCCCAGGAGGTAGGTGAGCCAGAGGGCCCCCACCAGGGCCAAAGGCACGGGGAGGAGGAGGTAGAGGGGGTAGCGCCAGGCGTTGAACTGGCTGGCGATGACCAGGTAGTTGAGGACGAGGGCCAGGCCGAAGGCCAGGGGGGCGAGGCGGGCGAGCTCCCCGGTGAAGCTCCCTAGGCCCGTGGCCTCGAGGGACACCCCATCCCCCAGAAGGCCCTCGGCCTCGAGCTCCCTCTCCAGCTCCTGCTGGATCTGGAAGCTCCCCGGGGCCTCGGGGCGGAGGTTGATGTTGATCCCGGCGGCGTAGGCCTGGTTGCGGCGGGAGATGAGGGTGGGGGAGGGGCGCTCCTCAAAGCGGCCGAGGCTTCCCAGGGGCAAAAAGGCCTGGAGGGCGGGGGCGTAGACGGGGAGGGAGAGGAGGTCGGCCTCGCCCCCCAGGCGCAAGGGGTCCGCCTGGACCACCACGGGGAACTCCTCCCCGCCCCTCCGGGCGGTGGCCGCCTGGGCCCCGGAGAGGTAGAGCCTGAGGGCCTGGGCCAGGTCCTGGGGGGTGAGGCCGGTGCCGGAAAGCCTCGCCGGGTCGGGGACGAAGACCCGCTCCCGCTGGGTGGCCTCGAGGGTGCTCTTCACGCTGAGCACGTAGGGCTTCTTGGCGATGTGGTCCACGATGGCCGCGGCGCGCTTCTCCAGGAGGGCGCGGTCCGGGCTCACCAGGAAGAACTGCAAGTCGGCGTCCCCCGCCTCGGGGCCGGTCTGGGCCAGGACCCGGAGGTCCGCCCCCGGGAAGTCCTTAAGGGCCTCCTTCCCCTCCCGGTTGAAGGCCTCGGTGAGGGTGAAGATGTCCTCCCGCTCCCCCTTGGGCCTGAGGACGATCTGGAGCTGGACCCTCGAGGGGTCCCCCACCTGGGCCCCCCCGGTGGCGCTCGCCCCCACGGTGGTCACCACCCGCGCCACCGCGGGGTGGGCGAGGAAATGGGCCTCCAGGACCCTCGCCGCCCGGTCGGAGACGGCGAGGGGGGTGTCCTTGGGCAGGAGGAGGGTGGCGGTGAGGACCCCGGTGTCCGAGCGGGGGGTGAAGTTGAAGGGGATCCGGGGCAGGATGGGGAAGATGGAGAGGAAGGCCATGGCCGCCGCCCCGAGCACCAAATAAGGCCGGGCCAGGGCCCGCCCCAGGCTTCGGGCGTAGGCCTCCGTGAGGCGCCTCAGGGCCCCTTCCGCCCCCTCGTGGAGGAGGCGGGCGAGGGCCCCGGCGAGGTCCAAAAAGAGCCTCCCCAGGTAGCGCCCAAGGCCCAGGAGGGCGGGGTAGAGGGCGAGGAGGAGGAGGTGGAGGGGGCCTTGGCGAAGGAGGAGGAAGGCCACGCCGAGGCCGAGGAGGAGGCCAAAGGCCGTGCGGAAGCCCCGGCGGTAGCCCCAGGCGAGGTCCTTGGGGAGGAGGAGGGCCGCCCGCAGGGCCTCCTTCAGGGTGGGGGGCTCGGGGTCGGGGAAGTAGGCCAGGCGCACGGTGAGGAAGAGGAGGGCCTCGAGCCAGCTCACGGCGATGGCCGCCGCCATGCCCAGGCCGAACTGCTGGAAGATCTGGCCGATGAGCCCGGGGAGGAAGCTGATGGGCAAAAAGACCGCGAGGAGAGAGAGGGTCGCCGCGGCCACGGCCACGCTCACCTCGCTTGCCCCCTTGAGCACGGCCTCTTTGGGGCCAAGGCCCATGCGGCGGTAGCGGTCAATGTTCTCCGCCACCACGATGGAGTCGTCCACCACGATGCCCACGGCCACGGTGAGGGCGAGGAGGCTGATGAGGTTGTAGGTGAAGCCCAAAAGCCCGAAGAGGAGGATGGCCCCGGAGAGGGTGATGGGGATGGCCAGGATCACGGAGAAGACGGAGTTGAGCTTGCCCAGGAAGACGAGGACCACCAAGGAGACGGCCAAAGCCGCCAAGAAGGCCTCCCGCACCGTGTCCGAGACCGCCGCCCGGATGAAGCGGGTGGTGTCCAGGGCCACCTCCGCCCGGTACCCGGGGGGCAGGGCGAAGTCCTTCAGGGCGGCCTTCACCCCGTCGGCCACGGCCACGGCGTTGGCGCTCGGGGTCTTGACCACGGCGAGGAGGACCGCGGGCCTTCCGTTCAGGCGGTTCAGGGTGGTGGGGGCTTCGCCCTCCTCCGCCACCCGGGCCACGTCCCGGACCCGCAGGCCCCGGCCCGCGTCCACGAGGAGGTCCGCCACCTCCTCGGCCGTGGCGGGGGTGGAGCGCAGGGTGTAGACCAGGCGCCGCTCCTCCTCCGTGAGGGCCCCCAGGGGGAGGTTCAGGGCCGAGGCGGAGAGGGCCTGGACCACCTGGCCCGGGACGACCCCCAGGGCCTGGAGCCGGTCCGGGTCCAGGTAGACCTTGATGGCCCGCTTGGGGGCCCCGGTGAGGCGGATGTCCGCCACCCCGGGCACCAGCTGGAGCCTGGGCTTCAGGGTGCGCTCCGCGTAGCGGAGTACCCGGGAGAGGTCCTCCCCCGGGGCCTCGAGGGCCAGGTAGAGGATGGGGCTCGCCGAGGGGTCAAACTTCTGCACCACGGGGGCCGAGGCGTCCTTGGGGAGGGCTCCCCGGGCCGCCGCCACCTTCTGGCTCACCTCCACCGCCGCCTGGTCCACGTTCACCCCCTGCTGGAACTGGAGGAAGACCAGGCTGAAGCCCTCCGTGGAGCTGGAGCCCAGGGTGTCCAGGCCGCTTAGGGTGGAGAGGGCGTCCTCCAGGGGCTTGGAGACCTGCTCCGCCACCTCCTCGGGCCCCGCCCCGGGGTAGGCCGTGGAGACCGCCACCACGGGCACGCTGAACCGGGGCAAAAGCTCCACCCCAAGCCCCAGGCCCAGAAGGAGCCCCACCAGCACCAGCCCCACGAAGATGGCGGTGGCGAAGACGAAGCGCTCCACGAAGAAGGCCACCAGGGGGTTTTCCCTCACCGCACCACCTCCACGAGGTCCCCGTCCCTAAGCCCCTCGGGCAGGGGGTAGACCACCAGGGCCCCCTCGGGAAGCCCCTCCACCGCCGCTTGGCCCCCCTCCTGGGCCAGGAGCCTCACCTCCTGGCGCCTGGCCCTTTCCCCCTCCAGCCGGTAGACGAAGGCCTTGCCCTCCTCAGGCTTGACGGCCCCGGCGGGGAGGAGGAGGCCCTCGGTCAGGCGCTTCCGGTAACGCGCCTCCGCCGGGCCCGGGGTGAGGGGGAGGGCGGGCTTCAGCACCACCTCCACCAGCCGGCCCTGCCCCGGCAGGTCCGTCTTGCGCAGGAGGCGGGCCGCCACCTCCTTGCCGTTTTGCCGCAGGAGGAAGGGGGTTTCCGGGGTCAGGATGGCCGCCTCCTCGGGGGGCAGGTAGACCTTGGCCAGGAGGCGGTCCGTGGTGGCCAGGCGGAAGGCCCGGCTTCCCGTGCCCAGGAACTCCCCTTCCTTGGCGTAGACCTCCACCACCTCCCCGGGGAAGGGGGCCCGCACCACGCTCTCCCTTAGGTTCCGCTCCGCTTGGCGCACCTGCAGGCGCGCGGCCTCCACCTGGAGCTCCAGAAGCCGCACGTCCTCCGCCCGTTCCAGGCGGGCCAGGGCCTCCTTGGCGCTCTCGTAGGCGCTTTGGGCCTGGAGGTACTGGGCCTCCAGGGCCTTGAGGTCTAGAGGGGCCAAAGCCCCCGCCTCCAGGAGGGCCTTGCCCTCTTGGTAGCGCCTCTCGGCCGCCTGGAGCTGGGTCTTCGCCGCCTGGAGCTGGGCCTCCAGGGCGGCCCGGTTCCCCGAAAGCTGGGCCTTCGCCCGCTCCAGGTTGGCCTCCGCCTGGGCCAGGGCCAGGCGGGCCTGGCCCAAGGCCTCTTGGAAGGGGGCGGGGTCCAAGAACACCACCCCTTCCCCCGCCTGGACCCGGCTTCCCGGGTTCAGGACGCGCACCACCCGCCCCGCCGCCCCTGCGGCCACGAGGCTTTCCTTTTCCGCCTGCAAGGTGGCGGAGGCCCGCACCTCACGCTCCAGCAGGCCCCTTTTGGCCTCCACCACCCGCACCTGGACCCTCGGGGGGCCTTCGGGGGCGGGAGGGGGGGTTTCGGCCTTTTGGGGGGCGCAGGCCGGGAGGAGGAGAAGAAGGAGCAAGGGGAAGCGCCTCATGGTTCACCTCGAGGCCAGAAGGCCGTAGTAGGCCTTGAGGTAGGCGTGCTTGGCCTGCTCCCGGGAAAGCTCCGCCTGCAGGAGGGCGAGCTCCTGCTGGAGGAGGCCGAGGCGGCTTGTGAGCCCCGCCCGGAAGCGCTTCTCCTCGGCGGCGTAGCGCTCCTTGGCCGCCCGGTAGGCCTCCTCCGCCGCCTTCACCCCCTGGAGGAGGGGGCCAAGCTGGGCGTGGCGGGCCTTCAGGCCCACCCTGAGGGAGCGCTCCAGGTTGTCCAGGTTGGCGCTGAGGGAGGCCATCTGGTCCTCCAGGGCCTCGAGGTCCTTTTTGGCGGCGAAGCTTTCGTCCAGAAGCCCCCGCTGGAAGCGGAGAAGCTCTAGGGACTGCCGGAGCTGGAGGAGGTCGGCGTGCTGGGCGAGGAGGTTGGCGACGAGCCCTTCTTCGGGCAGGGGCGGGAGGTCCGCCACGGGCTCGGGCTCCCAGGGGCCCACCAGGTTCTCCAGGGCCGCCTGGGCGCTTTCCAGGCCCCTTTGGGCGAGCTCCAGGTTCTTCCGGGCCTCCAGGACCCGGTTCTGGGCCTCGAGGAGGTCCAAGGCGGTGGCCCCGCCCCCCTTGACCCGCACCTCCGTGGCCTTGAGGGAGAGCTCCGCCACCTCCAGGGCCTTTTCCGCCAGGGCGCGCTGAAGCCTGGCCTCCAGGGCCTGGGCGTAGGCGGAGACCACCTCGCTTTCCGCCTGGGCCAGGGCGCGCCCCAGGCGGGCCTCCGCCAGGGCCAGGGCTTGCCGGGCCTGGAGGGCGGAGAGGGGGGTGAGGAGGGGGTCTTGGAGGAGGCGGTCCAGGTCCTTGGCCTTGGCCTCCACCTCCAGGCGGGCCAGGGCCACCCCCGCCGCCTCCTGGGCCTTCTTCAGGGCCTCGGGGAGGGGCTGGGCCAAAGCGGGGGCCAACAGGAAAAGGGCGATCAGGGTCTTCCTCACGGGTTCACCTCCAAGAGTTCGCCGTAAAGCTGGTACAGCTCCATTCGCTTGCTCAAAAGGTCGTTTTCCGCTTGCAGAAGGCCAAGCTCCGCCTGCAGGAGGCTGAGCTCCGCCTGGAGCAGGGCCAGGGGGCTTTCCAGGCCGAGCTCCAGGCGCCTTCGCGTCTCCTCCAGGGCCTTGGCCTGGGCCTCCTTGCGGAGCCGGGCCAGGGCCAGGCCGGCCTCGGCGCTTTGCAGGGCGTTTTTCAGGCTCGCTTCCCTGAGCCTGGCCTCTTCCTCCGCCGCCTTCAGGGCCGCCTCCGCCCCCTGGAGCTGGGCCCGGGCGGCCTCGAGGCCCGCGAAAAGCCCTGGGGAGAGGGTGAGGGAGAGGGAAAGCCTAAGCTCCTCCTGGGTGCGGTAGCTGCCCACCCCCGGCACCTGGGTGGGGGGGCGGCTGGGGTCGTTCCGGGTGTAGGAGAGGGTGGGCTGGAGGGTGCGGCTTCCCAGGCTTAGGGCCAGGGTGTCGTTTCCTGAAGGGTAGAGGAGGTAGCTCGCCTGGAGCTGGGGGAGGAGGTTCCTCAGGGCGCTTTCGTAGGCGATCCGGGCCTCCAGGACCGCAAGCCGCGCCTCCTCCACCCCCAGGTAGACCCCTCCCTTGGGCGGGGGGATTTCCGGCAGGGGCTGGGCGAGGTCCACCAGGCCCTCCGCCGCCTTCCTGGCGAGCTCCACCCCCCGCCTGGCCTCCTCGAGGCGGTTTTCCGCCTCCTTGAGGTTAAGCTCGGCCTCCCGGAGCTCCTTGGGGTTCGCCTGGCGCTTTCTGGCGGCCTCCAGGGCCTTTTGCGCGAGTTCCAGGGCCTTTTGCGCAAGGGCCTCCCCCAAGAGGGCCTGCCGGTAGCGGCCGTGGGCGGCCACCGCCTGGGCCTGGAGGGCGGCGAGGGCCCGGCGGTAGCCCAGCTCGGCCCGCCTCAAGGCGATGCGGGCCCGCTCCCTCCCGTCCGCCACCTCCCCGAAGGGGAAGGGGGTGAGGACCAGGGAGAGGGTGAGGCTTCCCGTGGTTTCGGGGAGGCTTCCGCAGAGGGCCTCCGGGGTGCATTCGTACCCCAGGCGGGCGTAGTTGCCCTGGAGGTTCAGGGCCAGGGGGGCTTCCTGGGCCTCGAGGGCCTTCCTGGCCGCCTCCAACAGGGCCTGGGCCTGCCGGGCCAGGGGGTGGTCTAGGAGGGGGGCCAGGGCGCTTTGGGCCAGGGCGGGGGCCAGGAGGAGGCCTAGGGCCAAGAGCCTAACCACGCTCCACCCCCGTGAGCTTCCGGAGGAGGTCGCGGAAGAGGAGAAGTTCCCCGGCCTCCAGCCGGGCCAGGTGCTGGCCGTAGGCCCGGAGCCAGGCCTCCTGTAGGCGCCGCTCTACCGCCTCTCCCTTCTCCGTGAGCCGGAGGAGGACCCTCCGGCGGTCTTCCGGGTCGGGGTGGCGCCCTAGGAGCCCCGCCTCCTCTAGGGAGACCAGGAGGTGGGAGACCTGGGAGGGCTGGACCTCCAGGTGCTCCGCTAGGCGGGAAGGGGCGCTCACCCCTTCCTTCACCAGGCGAAGCACCTCGGCCTGCAGGAGGGAGAGGCCCTCCTGGGCGAAGACCTCCTTGGCCCGGGCCAGGAGGAGGCGCATGAGGGCGTAACCCAGCCGGGACAGCTCTTCCACCAAGGGGAGGGGAGGACCCTTCATACCCTTCAACTATACAGGGGCATAAAACAAATTGTGGGGGCTAGGCCACAGGCCGCATGGTGTAGAATGGCCGAAGGTGATATGGACAGACCCCCAAGTCGGTGGCTCTTCCTCCTGCCCTTCGGCTCCCTAGCCCTGGCCCAGTCCCAAGCCCCAAGCCCTGGGGACGTTTTGGTTTTGGTCCTCCTCCTCGCCCTCTCGGCCTTCTTCTCCGCCAGCGAGACTGCCTTCACCACCCTTTACCCCTGGAAGGTGCGGGAGCTGGCCGAGGCGCAAGGGGGGCCTTTCCGCCTCCTCGCCCGGGACATCACCCGCTTCCTCACCACCATCCTGGTGGGCAACAACCTGGTGAACATCGCCGCCACCGCCTTGGTCACGGAGCTCGCCACCCGGGCCTTCGGCTCCGCGGGGGTGGGGGTGGCCACGGGGGTGATGACCTTCCTCATCCTCTTCTTCGGCGAGATCACCCCCAAGTCCCTCGCCGTCCACCACGCGGAGGCCATCGCCCGGGTGGCGGCCTGGCCCATCTACGTCCTCTCCGTCCTCTTCTACCCCCTCGGGCGCTTCTTCAGCCTCGTCTCCGGAGGGCTTCTCCGCCTCCTTAGCCTGGAGCCCCGGAACACCCCCTTGGTCTCCGAAGAGGAGCTTAAGCTCATCCTGGCGGGGGCCGAGGAGTCGGGGACCATTGAGGCCCAGGAGGAGGAGATGATCCACTCCATCCTGGAGCTGGAGGAGACCCCGGTGCGGGAGATCATGACCCCGAGGGTGGAGATGGTGGCCATAGAGGCCGAGGCCACCTTGGAGGACTTCCTCCACCTCTTCCGGGAGCACCGCTACAGCCGGGTGCCCGTCTACCGGGAGAGCGTGGACCACATCGTGGGGGTGGCCTACGCTCAGGACCTCTTGGACTTCTACTGCGAGGAGGACCTGAAGGGGCGCACCGTGGCCTCCATCGCCCACCCCCCCTACTTCGTGCCCGAGAACATGGACGCCTGGACCCTCCTCCGGGAGCTTCGGCGCCGGAAGGTCCACATGGCCATCGTGGTGGACGAGTTCGGGGGCACGGCAGGCCTCGTGACCCTGGAGGACGTCATGGAGGAGATCGTGGGGGAGATCTACGACGAGACGGACGAGCCGGAGGACACGGCCATCCGGCGCCTCCCCGACGGCTCCCTCTCCATCCAGGCCCAGACCCCCATAGACGAGGTCTCCGAGGCCCTGGGGGTGGAGCTTCCCGAGGGGGAGTACGACACCCTCTCGGGGTTTCTCTACGAGCAGTTCGGGCGCATTCCCGGCGTGGGGGAGAGCACGGAGTGGCAGGGCTTCCGCTTCGTGGTGGAAAGCGCCGACCAGAGGCGCATAGAGCGGGTGCGGGTGGAGCGGCTGGTGGAGCATGGGGATTAAGGAGATCCTGAAAGCCCACCTGGAGCGGGCCTACGCCCCTACTCGGGGTTTCCCGTGGTGGCCCTGGTGGAGGCGGAAGGGGAGGTGTTCCTCGGGGTCAACGTGGAAAACGCCTCCTTCCCCCTCTCCCAGTGCGCGGAGAGGAACGCCGTGGCGGCCATGGTCCTTTCGGGGAAGCGCCGCCTGGAGCGGGTGCACATCTATAGCCCCAAGGGGCCCATCCCCCCTTGCGGGGGGTGTCGGCAGGTCCTCATGGAGTTCGGGGGGCCGGAGGTGGAGGTGGTCCTCCACGGGCCCGAGGAGGAGGTGCGCACCACCTTGGGGGCCCTCCTCCCCCTGGCCTTCCGCCTCTAGAGGTCCAGGACCAGGGTCTGGCTGAGGAAGCCGGGGACCTCGAGGCGAAGCTCAAGCCGCCTGCTTCCCCGCTCAAGCCCGGGCCTGAAGCCCACCACCTGGACCCTCGCCTCCCCCTTCGCCGGGAGGTCCGCCCGCACGGAAAGGCGCTGGCCCAAAAGGACCAGGGCGCCTTCCACGCGAAGGGGGAGGGGGTTCGAGTTTTCCAGGAAGAGGTTGACCCCGGCCCGGCGCACCCTTACGGGCTCCAAGGGGAAGGCGAGGCGGGTCTGGAAGAAGGTGAGCCGCCCGCCCAGGGTCTCCCCCTCCAGGGCCACCTCCGCCCCTTCCCGGGAGAGGAGGGCCCGGGCGGTGGCCAGGGCCTCCCTGGGGGTGAGGCGCACGGGGAGGGAGGCCTCCTTCTCCCCGGGGGGGAGGGTGAGGTCTAAGGGCACCCTCACCTCCCCCACCCGAAGCCGCGCCCCGAAGGCGGCGAGGGGGAGGGGGAAGGGGTTCGGGTTCTGGAAGGCCACCCGCACGGAAAGGAGCAGGGCGGGCTCGGGGGAAAGCTCCAGGCCCCGGATTTCCGCCCCGAGGAAGCGGGCCTCGGGGGGAAGGGGCCTTGGGGCGCAGGCGGCGAGGACCAGGAGGCCCAAAAGCAGGGAAAACCTCAACGGGCGGGCTACAGGACCCATCCTTCCTCCTTTAGGCTTTCCAGGACGGGGAGGAACCTCCCCCAAAGGGGGCTTTCCGCCGGGTAGGGGGGCCTGGGGTAGCCCGCGGGGAGGCCCAGGTGCCGGAGGGCCTGCTTCAGGAGGGGCACCCCGCCCTTGGCGAGGAGGTCCCCCAGGGGGAAGAGCTTCTTCTGCAGGGCCTGGGCCTCGGCGAGCCTCCCCCCCCGGAAGTGGTCCAAAAGGGCCCGGTAGGCCCTGGGGGCGAGGTTCGCCGCGGCCAGAATCCCCCCTTCCGCCCCCAGGGCCAGGGCGCCGAGGAAGGTGGGGGCGTGGCCGGTGTAGACCCGGAAAGCCCCGAGGCGGGCCTGGTAGAAGGCGAGGCGGCCGAGGTCCCCGCTGGAGTCCTTGATGCCTAGGACCTGGGGGTGCCGGGCCAAGGCCTCCACCGCCTCGAGGGGCAAGTCCACCTTGGTGTTCTGGGGCACGTGGTAGAGGTAGAGGGGCATCCTCGCCGCCAGGGCCTCGTAGTAGCGGAGAAGCCCTTCCCCGAGGCTTCCGTGGTAGTAGCGGGGCGGGGTGGCGAGGAGGGCCGTGGCCCCCGCGGCCTTGGCCTCCAAGAGGGCCCTTTCCGCCTGGGGCAGGGTCTCCTCCATGAGGCCCACCAGGAAGGGCTTCCTGGGCCTAAGGGCCCGGAGGCCCCGGGCCCTTTCCTCGGGGGTGAGGTGGACCCCTTCCCCGTTGGAGCCGTAAACGAGGAGCCCGTCCACCAGGGGTTCCAAGGCCGCGGCCAGCTCCCGGAAGGCCTCCTCGTCCAGCCTTCCTTCCCGATCAAAGGGCGTGGGGATGGGGGGCAGGATCACGGGGACCTCCGCCACGAGCCTACCAGAAAGAGGAGGTGGAGGGCATAGGCCAAAAGGAGAAGCCCGGGTCCCCGGCCCTCCAAAAGCCCAAGAAGGCCGAAGGCGGCGAGGAGGAGAAGGAGGAGGCCAAGCCCCCCGGAAAACCCCAGGCTCCCCGGCACCAGAAGGCGCACCGCTAGGGCCCAGGCCTGGGGCGGGTCCTTTTTGCGCCGGGGAAGGAAGAAGGCCAGGAGGTGGTAGAGGAGGAGGAGAAAAAAGCCCAAGGCCGCCCAGGGCCTCGCCCCTTCCTCGAGGGGAAGGGGAAGCCTCCTCACCTCCTTGAGGAGGTCTTCCCGCAGGCGGAAGAGCTCCACCCGGAGCAGGGTGGCGTAGAGGACGCGGAGGCTCGGCCCGGGCTCCCGCCTGCCCCAAGGGTCTTCCCCAAGGCCCAAAGCGGAGCGGATGGGGCCGTCAAAGGGGGCCTTTTGGTAGGCCTGGGGGAGGTCTTTTTCCCCGAGGGCGAGGGCGAAGGGGAGGCTCGTCCCTTCCAAAAGCCCCTTGGCCTCCTTGGGGTTTTCAGGAAGGAGGGCGTAGCCCAAAAGGGCCCTCACCTCGGGCAGGGGGGGCTGCTCCCGGAGCCAGGCTAGGGCCTCGGGGGTGCGGAGGGTGCCCCGGTCCAGGGGGGGAAGGGTGAGGGCGGCGCGGGCCTTTTGGTCCAGGCCGTAAAGGAGCCCCGCCCCGCCCAGGAGGAGGAGGAGGGCTAAGGCCAAGGCCCTTTCCCCAAGGCTGGCGTAGGCCAGGCTTAGGTGCCTCAGGCGCAGGAGGGGGTGGCGCAGGTACCCCCCGAGGAAGCCCCCCACCGCCTTCAGGTCCTGGAGCTGGGCCGGGAGGTAGTAGAAGAAGAGGTAGGCCAGGAGGGCCAGGTAGGCCAGGCCGAGGGCGTAGACCCCCTGGGACAGGGGGGAGAGGTCCGGGGGCGCCCAGGCCTGGAGGTGCTTCACGGCCTCCCGAAGCCTCAAGGCCCTTGCGGGCTGGCCCTGGGCCTCCAGGGCCTCGGCCCGTTGGCGGAAGAACTCCAGGGAGCCCGGGAAAAGCGGGGTGTAGCGGAGGAGGGTCTCCGTGAGCCGCCAGGAGGCCTCCGGGTCCTTCGCGCCCAAGTCCCGGGCGGCCTCCGCCATCCGCCTCACCCCCTCCTGGCCGAAGAAGAGCTCGGGGCGGTGCCCCCGGGACCTTAGGTCCTCCCCGTAGGCCTCGAGGTCCTCGGGGCTTAGGGCCTCGGGGGGAAGGGTCCAGTAGGCGAAGTAGGGCCAGGGCTCGGGGGGCTTTAGGGCCTCGAGGAGGGGCTTTAGGGACCGGAGGTCCTCCTCCTGCCCCGCGAAGGGCAGGGGGGGGAAGGGGATGGGTAAGACCCAGTCCCCCAAAAGCACCGCCTCGGGCCCCGGGCGCAGGGCCACCACCCGGGCGGGGGCGAAGTGGAAGCGGACTTCCTCCCCCTTGAGGCTCGCCTCCACCACCAAAAGCCCCTGGGCCACGAAGGCCCGCTCCCCTTCCACCAGGGGGCCCACCCAAGGGCCTTCCGGCAGGGGAAGCCGCCCCCAGGGGAGCTCCAGGCCCCCCTCCACCAGCTTGGGCTGGGCCGGGGCCAAGGCGGTGAAGCGCCCCTCCAGGGCCCCCGAGGGCAGGGCGAGGCGCACCCGGTACTCCCCGGGGGCCTCGGGGGTGAAGGGGAGGCGGAAGGCCCCGTCCTTGGGTTCCACCTCCAAGGCGGTGCTTCCCTGGGGCCCGAGGACCTCTAGGGGAAAGCGGCCTTGGGGCAGGTCCCGGCCCTCCAAGAAAAGGGGTTCCCCCACCCGGGCGGTGTCCGGCAGGAGGAGGCTTTGGCCCAGGGCGGAAAGCCAGAGGAAGGCCAAGGCGAACCAGGGGCGCATGGGGTTATTCTAACGGCATGGGGCTTCTGGACATGATCGGTCCGGTGATGGTGGGGCCTTCCTCCAGCCACACGGCGGGGGCCTGCCGGCTGGCCCTCCTCGCCCGCCACCTCCTGGGGGAAAAGCCCAGGCGGGTGGAGTTTGGCCTCCACGGCTCCTTCGCCAAGACGGGAAAGGGGCACGGCACCCACCTGGCCTTGGCCGCGGGGGTCTTGGGCTTAAGGCCTGACGACGAGAGGCTCAAGGAAAGCCTCGCCCTGGCGGAGAAGGAAGGGGTGGAGGTGGCCTTCAAGGAGGTGGAGCTCGGGGACGTCCACCCCAACACCGTGCGCATGGTCCTGGAAGGGGAGAAGGAGCGCCTCACCGTCACCGGGAGCTCCTTGGGCGGGGGCGTGGTGCGGGTCTTTGACGTGGACGGGTTTGAGGTGCGCATCACCGGCGCCGCCCCCACCCTGGTGGTGAAGAACGTGGACACCCCCGGGGTGGTGGCCCGGGTGGCCCGCATCCTGGCGGACGACGAGGTGAACATCGCCCACCTCACCGTGAGCCGGAAGAAGCGGGGCGGGGAGGCCATGATGAGCATAGAGATGGACCGCCCTCTCTCCGAGGTGCCCCTCCGCTACCTGGAGCACCTCTCCTACATCCTCTGGGTGCGCCAGCTCCCCCCGGTGATGGACTGAGGTGGGGAAGCCTCCCGGGGACCGGGGTCCCCACTAGAGGCGGGTTGGCGGGGGAAGCTCCAGGCGCAAGCAGGCCCCCCCCAGGGAGCCCGCGCAAGGGGTAAGCCTTCCCCCGTGGGCCTCGGCCACCCGCTTCACGGTGTAAAGGCCGAGGCCCGAGCTTCCCCTGGCCCCCTGCCCCTGGCGGAAGGGCTGGGCCAGGGCTTCCAGGGGCAGGGGAAGGCCTGGCCCGTCGTCCTCCACCTGGAGGGCGTTCCCCTCCACCCGCACCCGCACCCGGGCCCGGGCGTGGCGCAGGGCGTTTTCCAGGAGGTTGGCCAGGGCCCTTTCCACGAGGAGCCTTTCCCCCCGGGTGAGGCCCGCCCCCTCCACCGCCAGGCGGAGGCCCCTTCGGCCCGCCTCCTCCCGGTAGCGCAGGAGGAGGTCCTCGGCCAGGGCCCGGAGGTTCAGGGTCTCCCACTGGGGGGGTTTGGCCTCGAGGCGGGAGAGGGCCAGGAGGTTCTCCACCAGGCGGTAGCCCCGGGCGAGCTCCTCCTTGACCTGGCGCAGGAGCTCCACCCTCTGGGCCTTGCCCAGGGCGTCCGCCCCTTCCAGGTACTCCAGGGCGCGGATGGCGGAGAGGAGTGGGGTCTTGAGGTCGTGGGCCAGGGCCCCGTAGAAGGCCTCCCGGGCCTCCAGGAGGGCCTGGAGCCGGGCCAGGAGCTCCTCAAAGCGGCGGCGCAAGACGGCGATCTCCTCGGGCGGGGGCTCCTTGGGAGGGGGAAGCCGAAGCCCGCTCACCGGTCCCTCCCTCAGGGAGAGGTAGGCCAGGGCCCGGGCGAACTCCTCCAGGGGCCTGAGGAGGCTATTCGCCAGGAAGTAGCCCACCAGGGCCGAAAGCCCCGCGAGGAGGAGGAGCCAGAGGACGAGGGGAAGCCAAGGGCCTTCCCCCGCGAGGCCCAGGAGGAGGGCCAGGACCAGGTTGGGCAGAAAGGCGAGGAGGGCGATGACCAGGGCGAGCCTAGCCCTTAGGCTCATCCTTCCCCGCCGAGAGCACCGCCAGGAAGGCCTCCTGGGGCACCTCCACCTTGCCGATGGCCTTGAGCCGCTTCTTCCCTTCCTTCTGCTTTTCCAGGAGCTTCTTCTTCCGGGTCACGTCCCCGCCGTAGCACTTGGCGAGGACGTCCTTGCGGAGGGCCTTCACCGTGGCCCGGGCGATGATCTTGCCCCCGATGGCCGCCTGGATGGGCACCTCAAAGAGCTGGCGGGGGATGACCTCGGCGAGCTTGTCCACGATGGCCCGGGCCATGGCGTAGGCCTTCTCCCGGTGGGCGATGAAGGTGAGGGCGTCCACGGGCTCCCCGTGCACCAGGACGTTCACCTTCACCAGGTCCCCGGGCTGGTAGCCGATCTGCTCGTAGTCCATGGAGGCGTAGCCGCGGGAGAGGCTCTTCAGGCGGTCGTGGAAGTCGTAGAGGATCTCGGCGAAGGGGGCCTCGTAGACGAGCTCCACCCGCTTCTGGGCCCCGGGGAGGTAGGTCATGTTCACGAGGCGGCCCCGCTTCTCCTGGAGGAGCCCCATGAGGCTCCCCACGTACTCCTCGGGGGTGAAGACGGTGAGCCTCACGTAGGGCTCGAGGACCTCCTCCACCTGGGTGGGGTCGGGGAGGTCGGCGGGGTTGTGGACCTCCACCTCCTCCCCGTCCTTCTTCCGCACCTTGTAGACCACGCTCGGGGCGGTGGCGATGAGCTCCAGGCCAAACTCCCGCTCCAGCCTCTCCTGGACGATCTCGGCGTGGAGAAGCCCGAGGAAGCCGCAGCGGAAGCCGAAGCCCAAGGCGGTGGAGGACTCGGGCTCAAAGGTGAGGGCGGCGTCGTTGAGCTTGAGCTTTTCCAGGGCGTCCCTAAGCTTCCCGTAGTCCCCGGAGTCCACGGGGTAAAGCCCGGCGAAGACCACGGGCTTGGCGGGGCGGAAGCCGGGGTAGGGGGAGGGGGTGGGGCGGTCCGCCAGGGTGAGGGTGTCCCCCACCTGGACGTCGTGGATGTCGCGGATGGCGGCCACGAGCCACCCCACCTCCCCGGCGGAGAGCTCCCCTGCGGGCACCAGGCCCTGGGGGGTGAAGACCCCCACCTTGTCCACGGTGAACTCCTTGCCCGTGGAGTAGATGCGGATCCGGTCCCCAGGGCGCACCCTCCCCTCAAAGAGGCGGAGGTAGGGGATCACCCCCTGGTAGGCGTCGTAGACGGAGTCAAAGATGAGGGCCTTCAGGGGGGCCTCGGGGTCCCCTTGGGGGGGCGGGATGCGCTTGACGATGGCCTCGAGGATCTCCTCCACCCCCTCCCCCGTCTTCCCCGAGGCGAAGATGGCCTCGTCGGCGGGAAGGCCCAAGACCTCCTCCACCTCGAGGGCCACCTCCAGGGGGCGGGCGTTGGGGAGGTCAATTTTGTTGATCACCGGGACGATCACGTGGCCGTGCTCCAGGGCCATGTAGAACTTGGCCAGGGTCTCCGCCTCCACCCCTTGGCTTGCGTCCACCACCAGGAGCACCCCCTCCACCGCCGCCAGGGCCCGGGAGACCTCGTAGGTGAAGTCCACGTGCCCCGGGGTGTCAATGAGGTTCAGGACGTACTCCTCCCCGTCCTTGGCCCGGTAGGTCACCCTGACGGCGCTCGCCTTGATGGTGATGCCCCGCTCCCGCTCCAGCTCCAGGGAGTCCAAAAACTGCTCCCGCATCTCCCGCTCGCTTACCGCGTGGGTCATCTGCAGGATGCGGTCGGCCAGGGTGGACTTGCCGTGGTCCACGTGGGCGATGATGGAGAAGTTGCGGATGCGGCGGATATCCATCCTTCCCATCGTCCGGGGTAGGGGGGCCAAAGTCAAGGCGGGGGGGGCTTGCCTAGTAAATTGCCTTGTACCCCGGAGGGGGCGGGAGAAGGGAGAGAAGAACCCTAAGGCCGTAGGCGATGAGCTCCAAAAGCGCCC
>NZ_FNBC01000002.1 GCF_900102145.1 Thermus arciformis
CTTCAGAGGCTTACCCGAGAGGTGTCTGCGCTTGAGCTGTTGGAAGAGCTTTCTCCCCCCGAAGACCACCTTCCGGGGGTTCTCTCCTCTCTCCCTGGCGGAGTCCAGGACAGCCTGGGCCTTCAGGATCGCGTCGTCGGCGTAGCGGGTGTTGAGGCGGAAGGAGGTGCAGAGGAAACCGTCTGCCCGTTTGAGCTCCTCCCTGGTTTGACCTTCCAGGAGGCGGTTGTAGGCGTAGCGCACGGCGGCGGAGAAGCGGCGCATGAGGTCCAGGGTGGCCTTGCGGTCTTCTTCGGAAGGGAAGACGAGAAGCGCTTGGACTCCGGTGAAGGCCTTCGCCCTCTCCTTTGAGGTGCGCTCCCGCGTGGCTTTAGGCTTGGCCTTCACCTGGGGCCTCCTGTAAGGGAGTATACCCGTCTGTGGGCTTTACATTGGGGGAGTTCGCTAGGGTGAGGTGCCGCAAAGCGGGAGCGTTTGAGCGTTAGGGTGAAGTAGGGTGCGTTATTTTTCAACTGTTTGCACCTCCTTCTCCTCCTCGCCCTGCTTTCCGCCTGGCCGAGGGGCAAGCCCCAGGGGGCCTAAGCGCCCGGGCGTTGGCTTTAGCGCAAGTGCCCCTCGGCCTTGGACCCTCAGAAGCCGTAAAGGCTCCCGTACTTCCGCTCCAGGTAGCCCAAGAAGGGCAGGGCGCTCGGGGGCGCGCCCGTGACCCGCTCCACCAGGGCCCGGGGGCGGAAGCGGCTTCCCTCGGCGTGGATCCTCGCCCGGGACCAGTCCAGGAAGGTCCGGAAGTCCCCCCGGGCGAACCTGGGCTCCAGGGGGCCGAGCTCGGCCTCCGCCTTCTGGAAGAACTGGGCGGCGTAGAGGTTGCCCAGGGTGTAGGTGGGGAAGTAGCCGAACATGCCCCCGGACCAGTGCACGTCCTGCATGACCCCATCTTTGTAGTCCTTGGGGGCCACCCCAAGGTAGGCCCGGTACTTCTCCTCCCAGGCCCCGGGGAGGTCCTCCAGGGGAAGCTCCCCGCGGAAGAGGGCGAGCTCCAGCTCCAGGCGCACCAGGATGTGGAGGTTGTAGGTGACCTCGTCCGCCTCCACCCGGATGAGGGAGGGCTCCACGGCGTTGATGGCGAAGTGGAAGTCCTGGAGCTTCACGTCCCCTAGGCTCGCGAAGACCTCCTGGGCCCGGGGGAAGAAGCGCTCCCAGAAGCCCAAGGAGCGGCCCACCAGGTTCTCCCAGGTGCGGCTTTGCGACTCGTGGACGCCGAGGGAGACGGCCTCCCCCCTCGGGGTGCCCCAGTGCTCTCTGGGCAGGCCCTGCTCGTAGAGGGCGTGGCCCATCTCGTGGAGGGTGCCGAAGATGCCGGCGTTGAAGAAGTCCTCGTAGTAGCGGGTGGTGATGCGCACGTCCCCGGGGCCGATGGAGATCTCAAAGGGGTGGGCGGTGGGGTCCAGGCGGCCCGCCTCGAGGTCATACCCGCAGGCCAAAAGGAGCTCCAGGGCGAAGGTCCGTTGGGCCTCCACGGGGAAGGGGCGGTGGAGGATGGAGGTGTCAGGCCGCTTCCCGCTCCCCAGGATGCGGTCCAGAAGCCCCTGAAGCCCCTGGCGCAGCTGGGCGAAGAGGAGCTCGAGGTCCTTGGCCCTCGCCCCCGGCTCATACCCGTCCAGGAGGGCATCGTAAAGCTCCCCGAAGGGGGGGTCCAGGGGGTCTGGGCCCACCTCCTTGAGGATCTCCGCCTCCTCCTTGACCAAGGCGAAGAGGCGCTTGAGGTAGGGCAGGAAGCCCTTCCAGTCGTCCTGGGGGCGGAGGGCCTCCCAGGCGGTCTCCCCCTCGCTTCTGGCCTGGGCCAGCTCCACGGCGAGCCTTTCGGGGATGGCCCGGGCCCGCTGGTAGGCGAGCCTCCAGGCCCGGACGTTGACCGCCGGGTCCGAGAGGGGGTCGGCCACCAGGGGGCTCCCCTCCACCCGCTCAAGCCACGCCTCGAGGCGGGGGTCGGTGGCCCGGGCGTGGAGGAGGCGGGCCAGGGCGGCCATCTGCCGGGCGCGGTGCTCGTGCCCCTTCTTGGGGATCATGGTGCGCTGGTCCCAGGCGGCGAGGGCGCCCAAGGAGGCCAGGTAGGCGGTTTCCCTCTGGAACTCCAAAAGGTTCTGGTAAGCGGTTTCCGGCGTCACGGGGCCATCCTACACCCAAACCCTTAAAAGCGCCGTGAAAGCCGGGCCACCCCGTAAAATGCCCTCATGTGGCCCCTTCTCGCCCTGGTCCTCGGCCTTGTGGTGGGCTCCTTTCTGAACGTGGTCCTCCACCGCCTGCCCCGGGGGGAGTCCATCGTCTACCCCCCTTCCCGCTGCCCCCACTGCGGCCACCGCCTGGGGCCTTCCGACCTGGTGCCCGTCCTCTCCTACCTCGCCCTAAAGGGGCGGTGCCGCTACTGCGCCCGTCCCATCTCCCCCCGCTACCCCCTGGTGGAGGCCCTCACGGGGGGGCTCTTCCTTCTGGCGGGCCTCTTCTACCCCCCTGGGGTGGAGGCCCTCTTGGTCTTCCTCTTCCTCGCCTTCCTCGTGGCCCTCGCCTTCATTGACCTGGACACCTTTGAGCTTCCCGACCCCCTCACCTATGGCCTCCTCTTCCTGGGGCTTTTGGCCTCCTGGGCGCTGGCCTTTCCCCTCCCCTTTAGGGAGAGCCTGGACGGGGCCCTCCTCGCCGCCGGGGGGCTTGGCCTGGTGGCGGGGTACGGGAACTTTTTCCTGAGGCGCTTTAGGGAGGGCAGGCCCGAGGTCCCCGTGGGCCCCCACCAGGTGCACATGGCGGCCCTCTTCGGGGCGCTTTTGGGGCCAGGGGTGGGCATGGCCCTCGCCTTCCTCGCCTGGGCCCTCTCCGCCCGCACGGGCCGCCCCGTGGTCCTCCCCGACCGGCTCACCCTGCCCCTTTTGCCCCTCGCCCTCCTCCTCGCCCCCGCCCTGGGCCTGGACCTCCTGGAAAGCCTAAAGGGAAGCCTCCTCGCCGCCGGGGGGCTCGCCCTCGCCGGGGGGCTTTACTGGGCCTTCCGGCCCCTTCCCGAGGAAGACGAGGAGCCCGTGGCCATGGGCTACGGGGACGTGAAGCTTTTAGGGGCCCTTGGCGCCTGGCTTGGCCCTTACGCCTTCCTCGCCCTCTTCCTGGGGGTCTTCGCCGGGGCCCTCCTCGGCCTTCTCCTCCGCCAAAGAAAGCTTCCCTTTGGGCCTTACCTGGCCCTTGGGGGGGTGGTGGCCTTCTTCTTCGGGGAGGCCATTTGGGGGGCGTACCTGCGCCTCCTCGGTCTCTAGAGGGGACCTGCTAGGATAAAGGGGATGCGCCTCGAGGCCGAGCGCCTCCTGCTCCAGGCCAGGGAAGACCTGATCACGGCCACCGTCCTCCTGGAGCGGGATCGGTACTATGCGGCGGCCTTTTTCGCGCATCCGGTTGCCGAAAAGGCGTTAAAGGCTCTCCATATCCAGCAGCTCCGTATCCTTCCCCGCTCCCACGACCTCCTTTCCTTAGCCGAACACCTTCAGGCTCCCGAGCATGTGCAGGAAGGGGCCAGGCTCCTTACCCCTGACTACACCTTGAGCCGGTATCCCGATGTGGCCGGAACGGTGCCCGCAAAGCTCTACGCGAAGCCTCAGGGGACCGCACGCGTGGAGGCGGCAAAGGCCATCCTGGCATGGGTGGAAGAGGCGATCTCCAAGAGCTGAGAGCGCTCCTGGCGGAGGCTCCCCTTCCCCTCACCCGCGTCCTCCTCTTCGGGTCCCGGGCGAGGGGGGAGGCCTTGGAAGAAAGCGACTGGGACCTCCTCGTGGTTTCCCCCGCCTTCCGGGGCATGGACTACCTGAGTCGAGTCCAACTCTTACAGGGGTGCTTGCCTTTGAGAAACGTGGACTACGTGGCCCTCACCCCCGAGGAATGGGAGGTCCGCAAGGGAGAAATCGGCCTCGTGGGGGAGGCCGCCCGTGAAGGCCTTGTCCTCCTAGACAAGGGGATGCCCGCAGGTTGACCGGGGACCGATCCGAGGCTTTATCCTGCCCCCATGGACCTTTCACCCATCCTCGCCAAAAGGCGAAGCGTGCGGCGCTTCAAGCCCTCGCCCATCCCGGAGGAGGACCTGGAGAAGCTCCTCTTCGCCCTGCAACGGGCCCCCACGGACGCGAGCGCCCAGCTCTACTCGGCGGTCCGCATACGGGACCCAAGGCTTCGGGACGAGGTGGCCCGGCTCTCCGGGGACCAGGAGCACATCAGGCAGGCCGCGGAGTTCTTCGTCTTCCTGGCGGACGTCCACCGCCTGGAGCGCCTCCTCGCCCACCGGGGGCAGAGGATGGCCTTCTGGCCCAGGACCGCCCTCCACTTCGCCATCCTGGACGCGGGGATCGCCGCCTCGTACCTCGCCCTCACCGCCGAGGCCCTGGGGTATGGGGTCTGCTTCGTCGGCGGGGTGCTGAACGGGGTGGAGGCCCTGGTGGACCTCCTCGGGCTTCCCCCTGGGGTCCTCCCGGTGGTGGGGCTTGCCGTGGGGGTGCCGGACGAGGAGGGCCCCCCAAGGCCCAGGCTTCCCCGAAGGCTCGTGGTCCACGAGGACCGCTACCGCCCCTACACGGAGGAGGACCTCGAGGAGGCCTACCGGGCCATGGCCCCCTACAGCCGGGTGGGGGACTGGAACCGGGTCCTGAGGCGCTACTTCGCCGAGGGGGGCACCATGGAGGCCCGGGAGAAGCCTTACGGGAAGGTCCTTTCCCGGCAGGGGTTTGACCCGGACCTGCCCCAAGGGACCCCCTTCTACTCCCTGGGGGCCCTCCTGGAGGAGGCCTTGGCCGAGGCCCGGGGGGTGCTCTTCCGCAAGGGGGAGGCCTGGCTGGAGGAGGAGGCCCGGGCCTTCCGGGGGGAGGGGAGGCCGGGGGAAGCCCTCCTCACCGCCCTGCGGAAGGCCCGGGGAGAGGTGCCGGACTGGCCATGACCCGCCTCGCCCCCCGGTAGGCCTTCCGGTAGAAGGGGGCCTCGAGGCTCTCTATGACCACCCGGCTCCCGTAGCTAGAGGCGTGGGCGAAGACCCCCCGGCCCAGGTAGATCCCCACGTGGTCCACCTCCTTACCCCCGAAGCTGAAGAAGACCAGGTCCCCCGGGCGCAGGGCCTCCGCAGGGGGGAAGGCCTGGTACTGCTCCTTGCTGGTCCGGGGGAGGGCCACCCCCAGCTCGGCGTAGACCTGGGCCACGAAGGCCGAGCAGTCCAGGGAAAGCGGGGAGTTCGCCCCGTACTTGTAGGGCACCCCCAGGTAGCGGAGGACGGCCCGGAGGAGGGGGCTTTCCGGGTCGTAGTCCTCGGGAGGAGGGGAAGGCGAGGGGGCTTCGGGGGTAGGGCCTGGGGGGGTGCTCCCACCCTCGGCCTGAGCCCCGGGGAGGAGGAGCCTCTGGCCCACCTTGAGGTCCGCCGAGGCGAGGCCGTTTAGGCGCATGAGCTCCTCCACCGTGGTGCCGTAGCGCTGGGCCAAGGAAAAGAGGGTATCCCCCGGGGCCACCACGTGCACCCGGGAAGCGGGGGCTTTCTCAGGGAGCCTGAGCACCTGGCCGGGCTGGAGGAGAAAGCTCTCCAGGCCGTTTAAGCGCATGAGCTCCTCCACCGTGGTGCCGTGGCGCCGGGCGATGGAATAAAGGGTCTCCCCGGGGGCCACGGTGTGGGTGGGCTGGGCCAGGGCGAGGCCCAGGGCCAGGGCAAAGGCCGCCCTTCGCATGGGTCCATTCTAAGGGGTCCATAACGGGGGCATGAAGGTCCTGGACGAGCGCCTGAAACCCCTTCCCCCCCTGGCCCCTCTTCTCATGACCCTCCACCCTGCGCCTGCGCCGGGGAAGGCTCCTCCTGGAGGGGGTGAGCCACCCCCTAGGAGTGCAGGCCCAGCGGCTGAAGGCGGCCCTTTTGGGGCGGGGGCGCTACACCCCCTTTTACCTCTGGCGATAGAGCGGGCCTTGGCTATACTTGTCAGCAAAATTACGATGCAACTGGCTTTCTTTGAACTTTGAAAAACAAAGCTCAGTGTAGGAGCCCTTTCTTCACCGAAATTTTGACCTGGCCCAACGTTGCGGTGTGTGCTATACTCCCCCTAACCCGGACCTCCGGGTGGGGACCTTGAAAGCCAGTTTTCCTCTTGCCGAAGGCGAATATGCGCTTTCCCCTTCTCATCGCCCCTTCCTCCTGTGGCTTGCCATCGGCCCAAACCCCCGAAAAACCCCGTTATTCGCCGTGTGCATATTCCAAGCTTCATCTTTCTCACAAACCCCCCCCTCTAGCGGTGCCGTCCAGGACGGGGTTCTGAGGGGGGTAGAGTTGCAAGAGCTTGAGCCCCGTAAGGGGATTGATACTGTCTTGCCCGTCAAGCCACCCCTTGGGCTGGCTGACCGGCGTAGGGGGCGGCCTCTCCGTGCCCGCCCGGGGGCGGCGGAGCTCGGGTCCTCCCGCAGGTGGGGAAGGAAGCGGACGGTCTCCCTCCGCCCCCGCTCCCAGGACGGCCCTTTCCTGGTAGAGGGCCTGGGCCCCTCAAGTCCGCCCAGAACTCCTCCAGGCGCTCACCGGCGCCATCAGGAAGCTCGCGCCCAGGACCCTTGGCCCCCGGGCCCAGGTGTGCTACAATCCCTCATGGCGGGGGCCGTTAGCTCAACTGGCAGAGCACCGGTCTCCAAAACCGGGGGTTGGAGGTTCGAGTCCTTCACGGCCCGCCAGGCTTTCCCCCTGGGCCCTTGGGACCCAGGGGGTTAGGCTTTTAGCGTATGACGGCGTACCCAGTCCTCATCGTGGGCGCGGGGTTTTCCGGGGCCGAGGCCGCCTTTTGGCTCGCGCAAAGGGGGGTGCGGGTGGGCCTCCTCACCCAGAGCCTGGACGCGGTGATGATGCCCTTCCTGCCCCCCAAACCCCCCTTTCCCCCGGGAAGCCTCCTGGAACGGGCCTACGACCCCGAGGACCCAAGGGTCTGGGCCTTCCACGCCCGGGCCAAGTACCTCCTGGAAGGCCTCAAACCCCTCCACCTCTTCCAGGCCACGGCCACGGGGCTTCTCCTGGAGGGCAACCGGGTGGTGGGGGTCAGGACCTGGGAGGGCCCCCCGGCCCGGGCGGAAAGGGTGGTGCTCGCGGTGGGGAGCTTCCTCGGGGCGAGGCTTTTCCTGGGCGGGGTGGTGGAGGAGGCGGGCCGGCTTTCCGAGGCGAGCTACCCCGACCTCCACGAGGACCTCGAGGCCCTGGGCTTCCGCTTCGTGGAGCGGGAGGGGGAGGTGCCGGAAACCCCCTCCACCCCCGGCTACCGGGTGCGCTACCTGGCCTTCCACCCCGAGGAGTGGGAGGAAAAGACCTTCCGCCTCAAGCGCCTGGAGGGGCTTTACGCCGTGGGCCTATGCGTCCGGGAGGGGGACTACGCCCACATGAGCGAGGAGGGGAAGCGCCTGGCGGAGCACCTTCTCCATGAGCTTGGGTAGGGGCCTTTTCCAGGGGTCCTCCCCCTCTCCCTCCCAAAGGGCCCCCCGCACCTCCACGAGAAGCCTCCGGTGGGTGAGGGCGTGGCGCACCTCGCCCAGGGGAAAGGAGCGCACCCCGAAGGCCGCCTCCCGCCGGGAAAGCTCCTCAGGGGGGAAGAGGGGGACGCCGTAGAGGCCTCGGAAGCGCCCCTCAAGCCTCTCCAGGTGCACCCCCCTCCGCCCGAGGAGGACGAGGGCGGTAAGGCGCTCCTCCTTCGCCCGGCGCTTTCTGGGCGCGGGGTAGCGCCCGGGGGCCTCCTTCCCCCGGCAGAAGGCCCCCAAGGGGCAGGCCTCGCAGCGGGGCCTTTTCGGCAGGCAGACCGTGGCCCCGAGCTCCATGAGGGCCTGGTTCCACGCCCCCGGGTCCACGCCCTCGGGGAGGAGGCCCTGGGCGAGGGCGAAAAGCTCCTTCTCCTTGGGGCTTTCCCAGGCGAAGAGGCGGGAGAGGACCCTCCGGACGTTCCCGTCCACCGCCGCTACCCGTTCCCCGAAGGCGATGGAGGCCACCGCCCCTGCGGTGTAGGACCCGAGGCCGGGGAGCTTCCGAAGCTCGGCGAAGCTCGGGGGAAGCGCCTCCACGCTTCGGGCCAGGCGGTGGAGGTGTTCCGCCCGCCGGTAGTAGCCTGCCCCCTGCCAGACCCTAAGGACCTCTTCCAGGGGGGCTTCCCCCAGGGCCTTCAGGGTGGGAAAGCGCTCCAGAAAGCGGCGGTAGTAGGGAATGGCCTGCTCCACCCGGGTCTGCTGCAGGAGGACCTCGGAGACCAGGACGCGGTAAGGGTCCTTCTCCCCCCGCCAGGGGAGGGGGCGGGCGTTCTCCCGGTACCAGGCGAGGAGGGCTTTCTGCCAGGCCTCCACGGCTAGAGGGGAAGGGGCCCCCGGAAGAGGCGCTTGTGCTCCACCATGAGGCAGCGGTCGGCCACCACGGGGATGCCCGCCTCCTCCAGGGCCTTTTCAAACCCCGGGTGGCGGATCCCGAGCTGGAGCCAGACCAGGCCGGGCCCGAGGGCGAGGACCTCCGGAAGGTGGTCCATGAGGGCGGAAGAGGGGCGGAAGACGTCCAGGATGTCCACGGGGCTCTGAAGCTCTCGGAGGCTTCCCACCACCCTTTCCCCGAAAAGCTCCTCTCCCGCGAAGCGGGGGTTCACGGGGAGGACGCGGTAGCCCTGCTCCCAAAGGTATCTGGACACGTAGTGGGCGGGGCGGGAAGGGTCCCTGTGGGCCCCGAGGACGGCGATGGTCTTGGCCTGCTGCAAGAGGCGCTTGAGCTCCAGGTCCTCCATCAGCGCACCCTCCCTTCCAAGAGCTTGGACACCCGCTGGGCCTCGGTAAAGCTCAGGCGCAGGGGGAGGCCCCTGAGGTAGGGCCCCACCTCCTCCGGTGGCAGGACGGGAAGCCGCCCCACCCGGCGCCCCTCCAGGCGCCCGCCCACGAAGACCAAAAGGGGCTCCACCTCCACTCCCAAAAGCTCCCGAAGCTTGTGGGCCTGGCGCCAGGCCTGGCGCACCAGGTCGTCCCGGCGCTCCCCCCGGACCCAAAGCCCCTGGGGCGTGGCCCGGATGGGGCCCGTGTAGTTTTTCACCTCCACGTTGAAGACGCCGGCGGGACCCACCACCACGTGGTCGGCGTTCTCCCCGCCCAAGTCCACGTCGTGGAAGACCCGCCAAGGGGAGGGGAGCGCCTCGAGGACCCGGCCCACCCGGGCCTCCCCCAAGTAGCCCCGCGCCTTCGCCACCACCTCGCGCTCCACCTCCTTGTCCTGAAGCAGGCGCACCACGGCCAAGAAGGCCAGGGGAAGGGCCAGGGCCCCCATCCAGGGGGCGAGGAGCTTGACGAGGAGCCAGATGGCGAAGCCGAAACCCAAGAGCACCAGGGCGATCCGTCCCAGCCTTCGGGCGAGGGTCTTCCCCGCGCTTCCCACCTTGCGCGCCATAAGGGCCTCCTAAGGGCGGTAGTCCAAGGGCCTCAGGTAGAACTCCCCTATGCCAGTGGAGGAAAGGAGGGCCACCGTGGGCAAGGCCCTTTTCCAGTGGGTGCGGTTCACCCGTTCCTTCACCCGCCTAAGCTCCTCCTCGGTGAAGCCCAGGCCCAGGATGTATTGGTCGGGGTAGCCCTTCAGGTAGTGCTCCAGGATCACGTCGGCCCGGAGGTAGCGCACCCCCAAATCGGCCTCGTCCGTCTGGCCGGGGATGAGGTCGGCGGTGGGAGGCTTCCTCACCACCGCCTCCGGCACCCCGAGGTACTCGGCGAGCCGCCAGACCTGGGTCTTGTAGAGGTCCCCCAGGGGGTTCACGGGGGGCGTGTCGTCCCCGTGCCAGGTGTAGTAGCCGAAAAGCCTTTCCGTCTTGTTCCCCGTGCCCAGGGGGAGGGCCTTGTAGGCCTCGGACTTGTCAAAGAGGACGATCATCCGCGCCCGGGCCATGACGTTTCCCTTGCGGTGGGGGGTGAGGTCCGGGGTGAGGGCGGCGTAGCCCTCCACCATGGGGGTGATGTCCACCTCCTCCAGGGCCACGCCGAAGGTTTTGGCCACCAGCTGGGCGTGCTCCCGGGAGGTGGGGCTACTCTCCCGGTAGGGCAGGAAGAGGGCGTGGACCCTTTCCGCCCCCAGGGCCCGCACCGCCAGGGCCAGGGTGGTGGCCGAGTCCACCCCGCCGGAGACGGCCACGATGGCCTTCTCGTACCCCCGCCAGGCGAGCTCCTCCCGGATAAAACGGGTGAGGAAGTCCGCCACCAGAAGCCAGTTGAGCTCCAGGACCTCCTGGGCTTTGGGCGCCTCAAGTATCCGCATCCCGCCTCCCTAAGACCCTTTGCAGGTCGGGCAGAAGCAGGGGCAGGCCCGCCTCGAGGTCGGAGAGAAGAGGGCTCTCGTAGCGCACCGGGGCGATGCGCCCCCGGTCCAGGGCGAAGAGGAGGGCCGCCTCCTCAAAAAGGGGGGCCTCGGCCAGGACCCTCCCGTCCGGCCCCACCGCCAGGCTTCCCCCGCTCATCCCCTTCCCCCCCTCAAACCCCACCAGGCTCGCCACCACCACATATAGCCCGTGCTCCGCCGCCACCGCCTGGGCGAGGGTGCGCCAGCGGGCCACGTTCTCGGGATACCCCCCCTGGAAGCCCCGGGCCGGGCTCGCCGCGGGCACGTAGATCACCTCGGCCCCGTCCAGGGCGGCGAGGGTGGCGGTGATGGAGTGCCAGAAGTCCTCGCAGATGAGGAGGGCCGCCTTCCCGAACCGGGTCCTAAAGGCCTCCACCCGCCTTCCCCGGGCCAGGTAGCGCTCCTCGTCAAAGACCCCGTAGGTGGGGAGGAAGACCTTGCGGTGGACGTGGACCACGCGGTGGGGAAGCTCCAGGTAGGCGGCGCTGTTGTAGTAGGCCCCTTCGTCCCGCTCGTAGAAGCCCACCACCACGTCCAAAACCCCTTCCCACCCCACCTCCTCGTAAACGCCCACCAGGAGCTCCAAAAGCTCGTGGCGGGTGAGGGCGAGCTCCCTTACCCCTCCCTGGAGGAAGTAGCCGGTGAGGGCGGCCTCGGGCAGGACCACCACCTGGGGGGCGTGGGGGCGGAGGGCCTCGAGGTGGGCCCTAAGCCGGGCCAGGCTCTCCCCAATCCGGCTCTTCTCGGGGCGGAACTGGAGGACGGCGTGGCGCACCTCTTCCATCAAGCCCCCTCTTGAAGGTAGAGGCGGGGATTGGCCTCGGGGAAGGGGTTGTCCCGCTCCTCCAAGGCCCTAAGCTCCTCGGGGGAGACCCCCTTAAGGAGGTGGAAGAAGGCCCGGGCGTGCTCCTCGTACCGCTCCCGCGCGTAGGCCTCCGCCTGCCCCGTGTCTATGAGGAAGGGCCAGTCGGAGGCCTCGAGGAGCAGGAGCTCGCGCATGGCCTGGCGCAACGCCCCCTCGGGGAGGACCCCCCGGCGCACCGCCTCCCGCATGGCCCCCTCCGCCCGGTAAACCTTTTCCCAGTAGTCCAGGGTCTTCTCGTTGAGCCAGACCCGGTGGTCCCCACCCCGGCCCCAGGAGCCCTCGGGGAGGGCGGTCCGCACCGCGGGCCCCTGCACCGCCTCCCGCGCGGTCACGGGCCGGACCTTGGGGCTTTGGGCGAGAAGCCTCAGGACGGCCTCGAGCCAGGCCACCCCCTCGTACCACCAGTGGCCGAAGAGCTCGGCGTCGTAAGGGGAGAGGATGACCCCCTCGGGGCGCCCCTCGGCGAGGCGCTCCAGGAGGGCCACGAAGTGGCGGGCGTGCTCTTCCGCCTTGGCGAAGGCCGCCTCCGGGTCGTAGGGGGCCTTCTCCGCGAGGTCGGCCTTGCGGTGGGTCACCCGCCAGTGGTGGAGGCCGGAAATGGGGTCCTTGCGGTGGAACTCCCGGTAAAGCCCCTCCCCCGGGTAGCCGTAATCCGCGCTCCAGACCTGGAGGGCGGTCTCCGGGTTGCGGGCGAGGACCCTAAGGCCCGACTCCAGCTCGTGGACGTGGTAGGTGGCCTCCCTGCTCTCCACGGGGCCCAAGGCGGCCTCCCCGTAAGGGGAGAGGGGCTCACCCCCCTGGACCAGGTGGGCGTCCACGAAGGTGTAGCGGATCCCGGCGCGCATCAAAAGCTCGTCCACCCCGGGCCTCACCCCTTCCGGGGGGCCTTCCACGGGGGGCTTCCAGGGCCCTTTGGGCCGGTAGGCCATCTCCGGGAGCCAGAAGCCCGTGGGGTCCTTGGCGAAGTGGCGGCGGTAGGTGTTGACCCCGGTCTTGATCTGGGCCCAGAGGGCCTCGTCGTAGCCCAGAAGGGGGGAGTAGCCGTGGGTGGCATTGGAGGTGACGAGCTCCACCTGGCCCCGGTCCTGGGCCCGGCGGAAGGCCGCCAGAAGGTCGCCCCCAAGCTGGTGGAAGTGGTCCAGGGTGAGCTCCCAGAAGGCCACCTGGTGGCGGGCGCTCCCCGCGAGCTCCGTGCCCCTATAGCGCAGGTAGTCCCCCTGGGCCCTCTCCAGGCGGTCCTTAGCGTAGGCCCAGAACCCCTCCTTGATCCGGGAGTCGGCGAGCTGCTCCGCCAGGATCGGGGTGATCCCCAGGGTGAAGGGGGCCTCCACCCCCTCGGCGCGAAGCCGCTCCAGGACCCGGATGAGGGGGAGGTAGGTCTCGGCCACAGCCTCGTAGAGGGTCTCCTCCCCGAAGGGCCACATCCCGTGGGCCCGCACGTAGGGGAGGTGGGCGTGGAGGACCAGGGCGAAGCGCGCCATGGCCCTAGCGTACCACGGTGCCTTCCCCGGAAAGGGCCCGCCTTATGGGGTTTTCCACCCGGGCGTCGGCGAAGACCACCCGCTTGACCCCGCCCTTCACCGCCTCCACCGCCCCCATGACCTTCCGCTTCATCCTGCCTTGGGCGAGGGCCAGGTACTCCGGGTCCTCCACCCGGTCCACGGGGATCTCCCGCACCAAGGAGGCCTCGTCGGGGTAGCGGGCGAGGAGGCCCGGGACGTTGGAGAGGTAGACCAGGGCCTCGGCCCCGTAGAGGGTGGCGAGGAGGGCGGCGATGCTATCCCCGTCGGTGTTGATGGCCTCGTTCTCATAGCTTAGGGCGGGCGGGGTGAGGACGGGGAGGTAGCCCGCCCCAAGGAGGAGGTCCAAAAGGGCCTTGTTCACCTCCTCCACCGTGCCCGTGTAGTCCCCGCGGTGGATCTTGACCTTTCCGTCCTCCACGTACTTGACCGCGGTCTTCCTGCGGCCCACGAAAAGCCTCCCGTCCAGGCCGGAAAGGCCGATGGCGTTCGCTCCCTCCTTCTGCAAAAGCTCCACCAGGCGCTTGTTCACCAGGCCGCAGTAAACCATCTCAAAGATCTCCAGGGTCCTCCGGTCGGTGAGGCGGCTCACCTGCCCCCCGGGGTGGGTGAGGAAGCGGGGCGGGTGGCCCAAGGCCTCCGCCACCTTGTTGGTCTCGCTGCTCCCCCCGTGGACGAGAAGGAGCTTTACTCCCTCCTTCCACAAGGAGGCCGCATCCTTGGCCACGGCCTCGTAGTTGATCCCCTCGGCGCCTCCCACCTTGACCACGATCACAAGCCCACCTCCCTGCCCTAAGGGTGAAGCCCCGGGAAGTCCAGGCCCAGGGTCTCGGGCCAGCCCATGCGGACGTTTAAGGCCTGGAGGGCGTGGCCCGCGGTGCCCTTCACCAGGTTGTCAATGGCCGTCATGACCACGAGCCTCCCCGTGTCCTCCTCCAGCTCAAAGCCGATGTCGGCGTAGTTGGTGCCCTGGACGAACCGGGGGTCGGGGTAGCGGTGGACCCCCTTCTTCTGCTTGACGATGCGGATGAAGGGCTCCCCGGCGTAGGCCTCCCGGTAGGCCTGCCAGACGTCCCGTTCGCTCCAGCCGTCCTGGAGGAAGGCCTGGGCGGTCATGAGGATCCCCCGCACCCGGTCGGTGGCGATGGCGGTGAGGTGGACCTCGGGGCGGCCCGGGAGATTTTCCACCACTTCCGCGGTGTGGCGGTGGCCCGTGGGCTTGTAGACCCGGATGGACCCGGCCCTTTCGGGGTGGTGGCTCGCCGGGCTCGCCTCGGCCCCGGCGGCCGAGGTGGAGATGAGGAGGGTGACGAAGATGGGGGTGGGCTTCAGGACCCCGGCCTTGAGGAGGGGGTAGAGGCCGAGGAGGGTGGCCGTGGCGTTGCACCCGGCCCCGGCGATCCAGTCCGCCCCCTTCAGCGCCTCCCGGTAGAGCTCGGGCACGGCGTAGACGAAGCGGCCAAGGAGGTCCGGCCTCGGGTGCTCCCCGTAGTACCTGCGGTAGAGCCCGGGGTCCTTCAGGCGGAAGTCCGCGGAGAGGTCTATGAGGATGGGAGCGAGGGCACTGTAGCGGTCAAACTCCCGGGCGAAGACCCCGTGGGGCAGGGCCAGGACGAGGATGTCCGCGGGCTCCAGCCCTTCCGGGGGGACGAACTTGAGGTTCGTGCGTCCTCGGAGGTTGGGGTGGACGAAGTGGACGGGCTCGCCCGCGAAGCGCCTCGAGGTCACCTGCTTCACCTCCAGATAGGGGTGGGAAAGGGCGAGCCTGAGGAACTCTCCCCCGGCGTACCCCGAGGCCCCCACGATGGAAAGGGTTTTCTTATCCACGGGCCACCTCCCAGGCGTACCGCAGGATCTCCCCCGGGATGTCCACCCCGGTGGTGTGCACGGAGTTCTTGAACTCCATGGTGTGGTTCACCTCGTTTACGAGAAGCCCCCGCGGCGATTCCAGGAGGTCCACGGCCACCACCCCGCCCCCCACGGCCTCCGCCGCCCCCACGGCCAGCCGGGCGATCTCCTCCGTGAGGGGGCAGTTCTCCGCCTGCCCGCCCCGGGCGGTGTTGGTGATCCAGTGGGCGCTTCTGCGGTAGATGGCGGCGATGGCCCTCTCCCCCACCACGAAGACCCGGATGTCCCGCCCGGGCTTCTCCACGTACTCCTGGATGTAAAAAAGCTGGTGCTGAAACCCCCCTAAGACCTCCTTGTGCTCAAGAAGGGCCTCCGCCGCGGCCCGGTCCGTGACCTTGGCCAAAAGGCGCCCCCAGCTTCCGATCACGGGCTTCAGCACCACGGGGTAGCCGAAGGCCTCCATGAGCCTCAAGGCCTCCTCCCGGTCCGTGGCCAAGGCGGTCCTGGGCTGGGGAAGGCCCGCCTTGGCCAAGGCCACGCTCGTGGCCCACTTGTCCCCGCAGGCCTCCATGACCTCGGGGCGGTTCACCACGGGGATGCCGAGGGCGGTGAGGTAGCGGGCGGCGGCGAGGCCCCGGCTTTGGCTCACGCACCGCTCCAGGGCCACCGTGACCCCCTCAAGCTCCTCGGGCCTCTCGCCCAGGACCATGGGCAGGGCGGGGACGTAGACCTTCTTGTAGGGGAGGCCCAGGGCCTCCGCCCGCTCAAAGAGCATCCGCTCGTCGGGGCGGATGCGGTCGTAGAGGATGGCCAGCATCTCGCCTCCCGAAGAGGCCCCACGCCGGCCTAAGTGGCTGCACGTTGATTTCGCAACACGGGTCGCCCGAAATAAGGCTTGGGAAGGTCCTTTTGGGGCCCCCACCGCGGCGAGAGCCGCGGTGGGGTACTTAGGCCGGCGTGGGCGCGGGATCACTCGCCCCAGTCCTCCGCCTCCTCGGGGGCGGGCTCGAGCCTCAAGGGGTCAAGCCCCACCACCTCAAGCTCCGCGCCGCAGTCCTCGCAGACCACGAGCTCGCCAAGCTCCGGGTTCTCCAGCCGCAGTTCCGCACCGCACTCAGGGCAGGTCGCTACCATTCCTCGTCCTCCTCTACCTCGCTCCAGTCGGGGAGGAAGCGGAAGCCGCACTCGGGGCACTCCGCCTCCTGGCCCTGGTCCTCCTCGGAAACCTCAAAGGTGTAGCCGCAACGGGGGCAGTCCACGAAGAAACCTTCCAGGCCCTCCTCCGTCACCTCCACCTCCAGGGGGTCCAGGGAGACCACCTCCAGGAAGGCCCCGCAGGCCTCGCACTCCAGCACGTCCCCGACCTCGAGGTCCTCAAGGTCCTCCGCCAGCACCAGGCTGGCCTCGCCGCACACCGGACAGACGATCTCTAGGTCCTCCATGACTAGAGTCTACTCCCCCGGGAAGCGCCCGTGCTTCTTGTAGTAGTCCAGGAGGGACCCCTCCTTGAGCGCCTCCAGGAGGAAGGGGGGCGGGGGGCGGAGGGCAAAGCGCTCCTCCCCTCGGACAAGCACCCCGCTTTCCAGGTCCAGCTCCACCTCGTCGCCGTCTTTTAGCGCATCCACCACCTCCTCCGACTCAAAGGGGACGATCCCCAGGTTCACCAGGTTGCGGAAGAAGATGCGGGCGTAGCTTTTGGCGATGACGGCCCGGACGCCGAGGCGCTTTAGGGCCTCGGGGGCGTACTCGCGGCTAGAGCCGAGCCCCGCGTTCCGCCCGAAGACGAGGATGTCCCCGGGGCGCACCTCCTTGGCGAACTCGGGCCGAAGGTGGGCGAAGGCGTAGAGGTGAAACCGGTCCTCCCCCACCATGAAGGGGGCGTACTTTCCGGGAAGGATGTCGTCCGTGTTCACCTGGTCGCCGAACTTCCAGACCCTAGGCATGGACCTCCTCCAGTTCCTCCGGGGTGGTGAGGTAGCCCGCCACGGCGCTCGCCGCCGCCACGCGGGGGCTTGCCAGGTAGATCTCGGCGTCCGGGGCTCCCATGCGTCCCCGGAAGTTGCGGTTGGAGGTGGAGACGCACACCTCCCCCGGGGCCAAAACCCCCATGTGCCGCCCCATGCAGGGGCCGCACCCCGGGGTGCCGATGGTGGCCCCGGCCTCGAGGAGGGTGAGGAGGGTGCCGTCCCTGGCCGCCTCCTCCAGGACCTGGGAGCTCGCCGGGACCACCAAAAGCCGCACCCAAGGGGCCACCTTCCTCCCCCTTAGCACCTCCGCCGCCGCCCTGAGGTCCTCAATGCGCCCGTTGGTGCAGGTGCCGATGAAGACCTGGTCCACCCGCTTGCCCTTGACCTCGGCCACCTCGTGGACGTTGTCCACGTAGAAGGGCACGGAGACCCTGGGGGTGAGGGCGGAAAGGTCTATCTCCACCTCCTTGGCGTACCGGGCCTCGGGGTCGGGGTAGAGCCAGTCGGGCACCCGGTACATCTCCAGGATCTCCCCACTCGGCACCACGAGCCCCGCCTTGGCCCCCGCCTCCACGGTGAGGTTGGCGAGGGTCATGCGCTCGCCCCGCGTGAGGGCCTCCGCCCCGTCCAGGAGGTGGATCTCCACCGCCATGTAGGTGGCCCCTTCGGCGGTGAGGAGGCGGACCATCTCCAGGGCGGCGTCCTTGGCCGTGACCCCCTTGGGAAGCCTCCCCCGGAAGACCACCTTGACGCTCTCGGGCACCCGAAGCCAGGTGCGCCCGCTCGCCGCCGCCAAGGCGATGTCCGTGGCCCCCATCCCCGTGCCGAAGGCCCCCACCGCCCCGTAGGTGGTGGAGTGGCTGTCCGAGCCCACCACCACCCAGCCCGGCTGGGCCAGGCCCTCCTCTATGAGGACCTGGTGGCACACCCCCCTCCCCACGTCAAAGACCCGGATGCCGTGCCGCTTGCCCCACTCCCTTATCTCCTTCTGGGCCTTGGCCACCTCCAGGTTCGCCGCCGGGGCCACGTGGTCTATCACGATGGAGACCCTTTCCGGGTAGCGGGGGGTGGCCTCCAGGTACTCCAGGCGCTTGAAGAAGCTCCCGGCGATGGAGTCCACCACCATCACCTGGTCCACCTCCACCACCACGAGCTCCCCCGCCCCCACGGGCCTTCCCGCCTTGTGGGAGAGGATCTTTTCCGCTAGCGTCTGTCCCACACGCACCTCCTATACTGAGGGTATGCCCAAGTACACCGCCCTCCTCTACCCGGACCCGGAGACCCCAGGGGTCTGGATCGCCGAGTTTCCCGCGGTGCCCCAAGCCCACTCCTTCGGCCAAAGCCCCGAGGAAGCCTTGGCGCGGGCCAAAGAAGCCTTGGAACTCGTCCTGGCCTACTTGAAAACCGAAGGGTGCCCCCTTCCCCAGGACGTGCAAGCGGTAGAGGTGGGCGTGGATGCCGCCTAGGCCGGAAGAGGTGGCCAGGAAGCTCCGCCGCCTCGGGTTCGTGGAGCGCATGGCCAAGGGTGGGCATAGGCTTTACGCGCACCCCGACGGCCGCATCGTGGTGGTGCCCTTCCACAGCGGGGAGCTTCCCAAGGGCACCTTCAAGCGCATCCTGCGCGATGCCGGCCTCACCGAGGAGGAGTTCCATAACCTCTAGCCTCACGCCGTGATCCACTCCCGGAGGATCCGGTCCAGCTCCTCCAGGGTGAGCTGGCCCCGGTCGGCCAGGGCCTTGATGTGCTGGGTGACCCGGTGGAGCTCCTCCTCCCCGTAGTGGAGGCCAAGTTCCTCCGCCCGCGCCTTGATGGCGTGCCGCCCGGTGAGCCTCGAGGCGATGATGAGCTTCCGCTTCACCCCGAAGACCTCGGGCGGGTAGGGCTCGTAGGCCTCGGGGTTGATGTAGATGGCCTTGAGGTGCATCCCCGCCTTGTGGCTGAAGGCCGTCTCCCCGGTGATGTAGTTGTTGAAGGGGATCTCCACCCCCACCATCCTCGCCACCATCCGGTCCAGCTCGGGGAGCATCTCCAGCTTGTACTTCCTGCGCACGTACTCGGGCTGGAGGGTATACATGCGGGCGAGGAACCCCCCCAAAGGCGTGATCCCGTTCCGCTCCCCGATCCCCAAGACGGTGGTGTCCACGTGGGTGGCCCCGGCCTCAATGGCTTCATAGGCGTTGGCGATGGCGCACCCGGTGTCGTTGTGGCCGTGGAACTCAATGTCCACCCTGGGCCCCACCACCCGCCGCACCTCCCGCACCAGGGCGTAGACCTGCCGGGGCGTGGCGATGCCCACGGTGTCCGCCAGACCCACCCGGTCCACGTAGGGGGCGATGGCCCCGTAGATCTCCAAGAGGTCGTGCTCCTCCGAGCGGAAGGTGTCCTCCGCGGAGAAGCGCACCTCCACGTGGGGGGCGGTTTCCCGGATGTACTGGATCACCTCCTTGGCCTCCTCAATGATCCTGGGGATGTCCCGCCCGTGGGCGGCCCGGAGGTACTTGCTGGTGCCGAAGAGGAGGTCAATCCCCTGCACCCCCGTCTCCACCGCCACCTTGGCCGCGTCCAGGCGGGTCTGGATGTGGGTCACCACCTTGGCCCTAAGGCCCAAGGAGGCCAGGACCTCGGCGTCCTTGCGGGACTGGGGGGAGGCCATGGGGGTGGTGACCTCAATGTACTCAATGCCGAACGCGTCCAGGGCCTTGGCGATCTCTATCTTGTCCTGGGTGGAGAAGTTGGCCCGCTCAAACTGCTCGCCCTCGCGAAGCGTGGAGTCTATGATCTTCCATTCCCGCATACGCCCCTCCCCAAAAGAAAACCGGCCCGAACTCGGGCCGGGGGATAAGGAACCCTTAGAGGGCTATCCTACCCCCCGGCGGCCGAGTTTTTTGGCACGGGCCAGCATCTTGTCCGTAAGGGTATACGAAAGGGCGCATCTTGTCAACGCCCAAAGCGGCGCTCCCTCGCCTGGTAGCTCCTTAAGGCCCTGAGGAAGTCAATCTTCCTGAACTCGGGCCAAAGGACATCGGCGAAGTAAAACTCGGAGTAGGCGGACTGCCAGAGCAAAAAGCCGGAAAGCCGAACCTCCCCCGAGGTGCGGACGATGAAGTCGGGGTCGGGAAGCCCGGCGGTGTAGAGGTGGCGGGCGATGTCCTCGGGGGCGAGGGCCTCGGCCACCTCCTTGGGGGAAAGCCCCTTGGCCTCGGCCTCCAGAAGGAGCCGCCTCACCGCGTCCACGATCTCCTCCCGCCCCCCGTAGCCCATGGCGATGTTGAGGACCATGCCCCGGTGGTGCCGGGTGCTTTCCTCCAGGCGCTCCAAGGCCCTCAGCACCTCCTCGGAAAACCCTTCCCGCCGCCCGATGACCCGCACCTGCACCTGGTTTTCCAGAATCCGGTGGTCCTCGGCCATGCGCTCGGCCTCCTGGACGAAGAGGCGCATGAGGGTCTCCACCTCCTCGGGGGAGCGCTTGAAGTTGTCGGTGGAGAAGACCCAGACGGTGACGGTCTTGATGCCCATCTCCAGGCACCACTCCAGCACCTCGTAGGCCTTCTGCACCCCGAACTCGTGCCCCTTGGTGGGGGAAAGGCCCAAAGCGCGGGCGTAGCGGCGGTTCCCGTCCAGGATGAGGCCCAGGTGCTTGGGCATGGGGCCCCCCTTGACCTCCCTCAGGAGGCGCCTTTCGTAGAGCCAGTAGAGGGGACGGGAGAGGGCGAGGAGGCGGCGGAGCATACCCTACCCACCCTAAGCCGGGGGGATGAGAAAGGGAAGGGGTCTTCCTAGCGGTAGAGCTCCCGGGCGATGACGAGGCGCTGGATCTCCGAGGTGCCCTCGTAGATCTCCGTCACCTTGGCGTCCCGGTAGTACCGCTCCACCCGGTAGTCCCGGTGGTAGCCGTACCCCCCCAGGACCTGGACCGCCTCCCGGGTCACCTCCACCGCCACTTGGCTGGCGAAGAGCTTGGCGGCGCTGGCCTCGAGGGTGAACCTTTCCCCCAGGTCCTTCTTCCTCGCCGCCTCGAGGACGAGGGCCCTTGCGGCGGCGATCTTCACGTGCATGTCGGCGATCTTGAAGGCGATGGCCTGGTGCTCCTTTAGCTTCTTCCCAAACTGCTCCCTCTCCTCGGCGTAGGCCTTGGCGATCTCAAAGGCCCCCCGGGCGATGCCCACCGCCTGGGCCGCCACCCCCACGCGCCCCGAGTCCAGGCCCGCGAGGGCGTAGGCCAGACCCCGCCCCTCTTCTCCCAGGAGGTTCTCCTCGGGGACGAAGACCTCCTCGAGGCGCACCTCGGCGGTGTGGGCCGCGTGGAGGCCCATCTTCTCCTCGGGGCGGCCGAAGGAAAGCCCCGGGGTGTCCTTCTCCACCAAAAAGGCGCTGATCCCCTTCTCCGTGCGGGCCATGACCACGTAGAGCTGGGCCTGCCCCGCGGAGGTGATCCAGCTCTTGACCCCGTTCAGCACGAACCCGCCCTTGACCCGCCGCGCCTCGGCGCGGAGGCTCTTGGCGTCGGAGCCCGCATGGGGCTCGGTGAGGCAGAAGGCCCCGATCCACTCCCCCCGGGCCAGGGGCACGAGGTAGCGCCGCTTCTGCGCCTCGCTCCCGAAGCGGAGGAGCATGTACTGGGGAAGGCCACCCGTCACGGAGACGATGACGGCCACGCTGGGGTCGGCGGCGGCGAGCTCCTCCAGGACCAAGGCCCAGGTCACGGAGTCCAGGCCCACCCCGCCCCACGCCTCCGGGGTGGTCATGCCGAGGAGGCCGAGCTCGGCCAGGGCCTTGAGCTGGGGCCAGGGGTACTCGGCCTTCCGGTCGTACTCGGGGGCGAGGGGGTAGAGGACCTCCCGGGCCACCCGGCGCACCGCGTCCAGAACCAGCTTCTGCTCCTGGGTGAGGGTCATCCTCCCCATCGTAACACCGCAGGTCGGCGAAAAAGCGTCACGTTTCCCCCCACCGGGGGGCGCGCTTCCCGGGAAGCCCCAGGTGGTCCAGGATGCGCTGGGTGACGAAGCCGAGGAGGTCCCTGATCTCCTTGGGGCGGTGGTAGAAGCCGGGGCTCGCCGGGAGGATGGTGGCCCCGGCCTCCGCCGCCTGGACCATGGCCCTTAGGGTGGGGAGGGGCAAAGGGGTCTCCCGCGGCACCAGGATGAGGGGACGCCTCTCCTTGAGGTGCACGTAGGCCGCCCGGGTGAGGAGGGTGTCCGCGAGGCCCGTGGCCACCTTGGCCAAGGTGGTGGCCGAACAGGGCACCACCACCATCCCCCGGGTGGGGAAGGAGCCCGAGGCGATGGGGGCGCCCAGGTCCTGGTCCTTGTAGACCCGGTGGGCCAGGGCGTGGAGGTCCTTGGGGCTTAGGCCCATCTCCTCCCAGAGCACCCGCTTGGCCCCCTGGGAGAGGACGAGGTGCACCTCCGCCACCTCCTTAAGGGCCTCCAGGAGGTCCAGGGCGTAGGGCATGCCGCTCGCCCCGGAAAGCCCCACCACCACCCGCGCAAGCTCCGCCACGCCCCCATCCTAAGCGCCCGCGCATGGATCTTGCCATAAGCGACCCCTGGTTTTGGCCCATGGGCGGGCCCTTTTGGGACCCAAGCCGGAGCGGGGCACTTAAGCGCCCGCCCCCTCCCGACGGGAGGGGGCAGCCTTGGTGGGCCGTGCAGGATTCGAACCTGCGACCTACCGATTAAAAGTCGGTTGCTCTGCCAGCTGAGCTAACGGCCCAAAGCCTTCCCGATTATAGGGGGCTAAGAGGGCCTGCGCAAGCGCTCCATGATGGAAAGCCCCAAGGCCTCCTCCCTGGCCCGCCCCCTTAAGGCCTCCAGGTCAAAGGCCCGAGGGGCGAGGGCCTCGAGGGCCACCTTGGGCAGGGGCGCCCCCTGCAAAAAGGCGAAGAAGCCGGGGTCGGCCCAGGGAGGGACCCAGGCCCCGCTCCGGCAGAGGAAGACGCGGTGGAACACCCCTTCCACCCTCCCCCCGGGGTCCACCTCCCGGGCCACGGGCACCCTTGGCTCGGGCTCCAAGGAAGGGTCCCGCCAGGGGGGGTAGTAGACCCGAAGCCTCGCCCCCAGGCGGTGGTAGAAGACCATCCAGTCGTCGCAGGCGGGCTCCCCCCCCAAGGGGCGGTAGCCCGCGTCGTGGTGGGCGTCAAAGAGGACCACCTCCTCCACGCCCCGGCGCACCTCGGGGTGGAAGGCGAGGGCGTTGCTTTCGGCGTAGTAGAGCACCGCTTCCTCCGCGAAGGCGAAGCGCCCCCAAAACCCCTCCCACCCCCGGGCCTCGGGCAGGGGGAGCCCCCGGAGGAGGAAGGCCAGGGCCCGCTCCTCCCAGGCCTCGAGGAGGTAGTAGGGGGTCTCAAAGTGGGCCCAGGCGAAGAGGGGGGCCAAGGGGTCCTTGGGGCCCTGGGGCACGGGGAAGAAGTAGTCAAAGTCCACCACCAAAAGCCGCATCTCCTCTTTCATAGCAAAGCCCCCGCCTTCGGGCGGGGGCCTTAGGCCAGAGGGGCTACCAGATGTAGAAGATGGTGACGATGAAGAGCCAGACGGCGTCCACCAGGTGCCAGTACATGCTGGCGGCCTCGAGGGTGCCGTGGTTGTGCAAGGTGATCTTGCCCCGGAGAGCCTGGAGGTAGGCCAGGACGAGGCCGAAGCCCCCGATCACCACGTGCAGGCCGTGGAGGCCCACGATGGTGAAGAAGGCCGCCGTCCAGAGGTTCTCCTGCCAGCTGGAGTGGTGGTGGAACTGGTAGAACTCCCAGGCCTGGAAGAGGAAGAAGAGGACCCCGAGGAGGATGGTGACGAGAAGCCCGAAGCGGAAGGGGTTGAACCGGCCCCGCCTGAGGTCGTGGTGGGCGAAGTGCACGGTGAAGGAGGAACTCACCAGGAAGAAGGTGTTGAGGAGGGCCAGCCACAGGGCGGGCCTTTCCTCAGGGGGCGTGGCCGCCCCGGAGAGGCGCAGGTAGAGGTAGCCCGCGATGAGGATGGCGAAGAGGCCCACCTCGGAGACGATGAACCAGGCCATCCCCATCCAGGCGTTGGACTTGCCCGAGACCGTGTGGTGCTCCACCGGGTGGCTGTACTCGTCCTCCAGGGCCCAGCGCACCAGGCCGTAGGCGAAGAGGGCGAGGAAGACCCACATCCAGAGGTTGGGCACGGGCAAGGCAGCCACGCTCACGAAGAAGGCGAAGAGGGTGGCCGCGGAGTAGAAGGGCCAGAAGGAGCTGTTGGGCAGGTGGATGTGGCTCGGGTCCTCGGGCTTGAGCTCCACCCCCTTCTTCGCCCAGTCGTAGAGGGGCCTTTCGGAGGGGAACTCGGCGGGAAGCTTCACGTCAAAGTTGTGGGCCTTGGGGGGCGAGGCAGTGAGCCACTCCAGGGTGTAGCCGCCCCAGGGGTTATCGGGGGCCTTGGGGCCGGAGCGGAGGCTCTTCCACATGGCGTAGATCCAGACCAGCCCGCCCAGGCCCAGGATGAAGGCCCCGATGGTGGAGAGGAGGTTGAGCTCGGGCCAGCCGGCGATGTCGGCGTTGTAGGTGTAGTAGCGCCGGGGCATCCCCAGGTAGCCCAGGACGTACTGGGGCAGGAAGGTGAGGAGGTAGCCCACCAGGAAGAGCCAGAAGTGGAGGCGGCCCAGCCTCTCGTCGTACATCCGGCCCGTCATCTTGGGCCACCAGTAGTAAAGCCCGGCGAAGGCCCCGAAGCCGGAGCCCGCCATGAGGACGTTGTGGAAGTGGGCCACCACGAAGTAGGAGTCGTGGAACTGGTAGTCCAGGGGGGTCATGGAGAGCATGACCCCGGTGATCCCCCCGAGGAGGAAGTTGAAGATGAAGCCCAGCACCCAGTAGAGGGGGGTCTTCATCTGCAGGTGCCCGCCCCAGAGGGTGCCGATGATGTTAAAGAGCTTCACCCCCGTGGGCACGGCGATGAGGGCGGTGAAGAAGGCGAAGGCGATCTGGAAGATGGTGGACTCGCCCACGGTGAACATGTGGTGGGCCCAGACCATGGTCCCCAGGACCACGATGCCCATCTGGGCCCAGACCATCTGCTTGTACCCGAAGAGGGGCTTCCGGGCGAAGGTGGAGGCCACCTCGGCGAGGATGCCGAGGTAAGGGAGGAGCATCACGTAGACCGTGGGGTGGGAGTAGAACCAGAAGAACTGCTGGAAGAGGACCGGGTCCCCGCCGATGTCCGGGTTGAACCAGGTGAGGCCAATCTTCCGGTCCAGGAGGATGAGGAGGGTGGCCGCGGTGAGCCCCGCCAGGGAGAAGAGGTTGAGGACGCTGGCGGCGAAGACGCTCCAGACGTAGATGGGCATCTTCCAGAGGCTCATCCCCTGGGCCCTTAGGTTATAGATGGTGGCGATGAAGTTGGCGTTGCCGAGGAGGCTGGAAAAGCCCAGAAGGAGGATGGCCGCCATGTAGAAGTTCACCCCGCTCCCCGACTGGGCGGAGAAGGGGTAGTAGAAGGTCCAGCCCACCGACGGGGCCCCACCGGGGAAGAAGTAGCTCATGAGGGCGAGGACGATGGCCCCCAGGAAGGCCCAGTAGCTGAAGGCGTTCACCCGGGGAAGGGCCACGTCCCGCGCCCCCAGCATCAGGGGCACCACGAAGTTGCCGAAGCCGGTGAGCCCGGCCTGGATGATGAAGAAGAAGAGCATGGTGGCCCCGTGCAGGGTGAGGATCTGGTTGTACTGCTCCCCGGTGAGGAACTGGTTGTTGGGCACGGCCAGCTGGGTGCGGATGAGGAGGGAGAAGACCCCCGCCAAGGCGAAGGCGAAGAAGGCGGTGGCCGTGTACAAGAGGCCGATCTTCTTGTGGTCTACCGTGGTGAGGAGGTCCCAAAGGACCGCCCAGAATCCCGTCTTGGGCTTGGTGGCGATGGCCATCTCCTAACCTCCTAGAACTTGGGGAGGGCCTTGAAGTCCACGCCCTCCACCTTCAGGCCCTCGAGGTAGCGCACCAGGGCGTCCAGATCGCCCTCGGAAAGCTGCGGAAAGCCCGGCATCTTCGCCCCCGGCTTCAAGGCGGTGGGGTCCTTGATCCAAGCCTTGAGGTTTTCCGGGGTGTTCTCCACAATCCCTGCGGCCAAGCTCGTGCGGTTTCCGGCAAAGCCCAGCTCCGGTCCGATCACCGCCGGGGGCATCTTGCCCTGCACGGCGTGGCAGGCCGCGCAGTTTTGCTGGAAGACCTGCTGCCCCTGGGCGTCGGCCACCGGAGGGGTGTAGGCCTTGGCCGCCTCCACGAAGCGGTCAAACTCCTCCTTGGGCACCACCAGGACCCGGAAGAGCATGCGGGAGTGGCTCGCCCCGCAGAGCTCGGCGCAGAAGCCGTAGTAGTTGCCAGGCTCCTTCGGGGTAAAGCGCAGAAGGGTCTTTTGTCCTGGAATGGCGTCCCGCTTCCCGGAAAGCCCCGGCACCCAGAAGGAGTGGATCACGTCCTTGGAGGTGATCTCCAGCTCCACGGGCACCCCAGCGGGGAGGATGAGCTCGTTGGAGTTGCGCAGGCCGAGCTCGGGGTAGTGGAAGTCCCACCAGAACTGGTAGCCGGTGACCTCCACCTTCATGGCCCCAGGGATGGGCCGGTTCACCTGGATGAGGGCCTTGGCCGTGAGCCCGAAGAGGATAAAGACGATGGCCAAGGGGATGAGGGTCCAGATGACCTCCAGGCGGTCGTTCCCGTGGATCTGGGGGGGTTCCCCCTCCTGGCCCGGCTTCGCCCGAAACTTCAGGACCACGTAGGCTAGGGCCCCGGCCACCACCAGGAAGACCAGGAAGGAGAAGAAGTACACCCACGGAAAGAGGAAGGCCACCTCCTGGTTGTAGGAGCCCCCGGGGTGGGTGATGGCCACCCGGTGGACCTCCTGGGCCAGGGCCAGACCCCAAAGACTGAGCGCCATAAGAACTCTTTTCATCCACTCCCTCCCTACACCACCCGATCCACCGCCATGGCCACGAAGAGGAGGGCCAGGTAGAGCATGGAGTATTTATACAGCGAAACCGCCGTCCTCCGCTCGGGCTGGCGGTAGAGGGCAAGGCTCTTAAGGATAAGCAAGCCGTTAAGGAAGAGGCTCGCCACCAGGTACAAAAGGCCAAGCTCCCCCATGGCGAAGGGCATGAGGGAGATGAGGGCCGTGAGGAGGGCGTAGAGGGCGATCTGCACCACCGTGACCCGCTCCCCCAGGACCACGGGGAGCATGGGCACCCCCACGGCCCGGTAGTCCTCCTGGATCATGAGGGCCAAGGCCCAGAAGTGCACCGGGGTCCAGAAGAAGATGAGGGCGAAGAGGTACCAGGCGAAGAGGTGGAGGTCCCCGGTCACGGCGGCCCAGCCCACGAGGGGCGGGAAGGCCCCCGCGGCCCCGCCGATGACGATGTTCTGCCAAGTGCGCCGCTTGAGGTAAAGGGTGTAGACCAGCACGTACCAGATGAGGCCCATGAGGGCCAGGGTGGCGGCGAGGAGGTTCGCCCCCCACCAGAGGAGGAGGAAGGCCAAGACGGCAAGGGTAAAGGCGAAGAGGAGGGCGTCCCGGCTGGAGACCCGCTGGGTCACGGTGGGGCGCTTGGCGGTGCGCTTCATGCGGGCGTCTATGTCCCGGTCCACCACCATGTTGATGGCGTTGGCCGCCCCGGCCATCATGTACCCTCCCAGGGCCACCACCAGGAAAAGCTTCAGGCCCGGCCAGCCCCGGGCGGCGATGAACATGGCGAAAAGCGAGGTGAAGAGGAGGAGGCTGATGACCCGGGGCTTGGTGAGGGCCAGGTAGTCCCGCCAGGTGGCCCCGCCCGTGCCCCGGTGGACCTCCGCCCCGCCCTCCCCAAGCTCCACCCGCCTGGCCCCTCGCTCCAAGGCGGAGGCGGCGAGGAGGACGAAGAGGAGCCAGACGGCGTAGGCCAGGAAGAGGTGGAGGATTTGCATCCAGACCGGGGCCTTCAGGGCCACGTTCCAAAGCCCCGCCAGAAGCTGAGCCCCGTAGAGGTAGGCCAAGCCCTGGGCCAGCCGCCGGCTAAGGGGAGAGGGGCGCAGGTGGGCCACCAAGAAGGCGGCGAAGACCACGTAAAGCCCCACGCTCACGGCGATCAGGGGGTGGAGGACGCGGAGGCGCACCAGGAAGTGCTCCCCCGGGGTCAAGGAGCGCTCCAGGGCCTCGAGGGTGTTCCGCACCGGGAAAAGGAGGTCCCCCAAGGCGGTGACCGCCCCGCTCATCCCCAGGAAGAGGAGGGCGAGAAGCCCGAGGAGGAGGGCAAGCCCCACGGCCCCCTGCCCCCGAAGGCGCAAGGGGCCTCCCCCGGAGGCCCACCAGGCGGTGAGGGCCAAGGCGGCGAGGAGGAAGTAGGTGTTGGCCAGGTGGACCATCTGGACCACGGCCCTCTCAGGGCTTACGTTGTCCGCTGTCCAGCCGAAGAGGACCAACGAAGCCCCCACCAGGCTCTCGGTGAGCATGAAGAGGAGGGCGAGCCCGGCGCCGAAGCGGGCGGGGTGCCCCTTGGGGAAGGCGCGAAGGGCCAGGAGGAAAAGGGCCAGGACGGAGAGGAAGGCCAGCCCCGAGGTGGCCCGGTGGGTGAACTCTATGAGGGTCTCCACCTGCGGGCTCCTCGGGAGGATCTCCCCGTTGCAGGTGGGCCAGTGGGAGCCGCACCCGGCCCCCGAGCCCGTGGCCCGCACGTAGGCGCCCCACAGGGCCACCAGGACGTTCCAGAGAAGCACCCCCCAGGCGTAGCGGCGAAGCGAGGTCTGGCTCATAGGAAACCCGTCCCCCATACGGTAACGCCTACCATTCTGCCAGAGGGGCCCGAAGGAAGGCCAAGTACATTTGTCCCTTCCCACTCCATCAGCTAGGAGCCTAATACCCCTGGCCCCTATTGACAAGGGCCCGGCCGGCAAAACCCCGCCCGGCCAGCGACGCCCGCTACCCTACCCTGGGCCCCGCCCGGCGCACGGCCTCCGGCACCCCGTCGGCGTATTTCTGGAAATTTTCCTGGAAAAGTTGGGCGAGCTTCCGGGCCTGCCGGTCGTAGGCCTCCTTGTCCGCCCAGGTCTCCCGGGGGTCCAGAAGCTCCCGGGGAACCCCAGGGGCCTCGAGGGGCACCTCAAAGCCGAAGACGGGGTCTTTCCGGTAGGCCACCCCCTCCAGCGCCCCGCTGAGGGCCGCCTTCAGGAGGGCCCGGGTCACGGGCAAGGGGAAGCGCCGCCCCACCCCGTAAGGCCCCCCGGTCCAGCCGGTGTTCACCAGGTAGACCCGGGGGGCGTGCTCCTTGATCTTCTCCCCCAGCATCCTGGCGTAGACCCCGGGGTGCATGGGGAGGAAGGGCGCCCCGAAGCAGGCGGAGAATGTGGCCTTGGGCTCCGTGACTCCCCGCTCCGTCCCCGCCACCCGGGCGGTGTAGCCCGAGAGGAAGTAGTACATGGCCTCTTCCGGGGAAAGCCGGGCGATGGGGGGAAGCACCCCGTAGGCGTCGGCGGAGAGGAAGAAGATGGCTTTAGGATGCCCCGCCCTCCCCGACTCCACCACGTTCTCCAGGTGGGCGATGGGGTAGGAGGAGCGGGTGTTTTCCGTCTTGGAGTCGTCGTCCCACTCCACCCGGCGGGTTTCCGGGTTCACCACCACGTTCTCCAGGATGGCCTCAAACTGGTTGGAGGCCTTGTAGATCAGGGGTTCGTGCTCCGGGGAGAGGCGGATCACCTTGGCGTAGCATCCGCCCTCAAAGTTGAAAACCCCCTCTTCGCTCCAGCCGTGCTCGTCGTCGCCGATCAAGGGGCGCTCCGGATCGGTGGAGAGGGTGGTCTTGCCCGTGCCGGAGAGCCCGAAGAAGACCGCCACGTCCCCCTCCTTCCCCACGTTGGCCGAGGCGTGCATGGGGAAGACCCCCCGCTTGGGCATGAGGTAGTTCATCACGGTGAAGACGCTTTTCTTGATCTCCCCGGCGTATTTGGTGCCCACGATGAGAATGAGCCTCCTCTGAAAGCTGATCCCCACGAAGACCTCGCTCCGGGTGCCGTCCCGCTCGGGGTCCGCCTGGAAGTAGGGGGCGTGGACCACGGTGAAGCCCGGGCGGAAGGCCTCCACCTCGTCGTCCTCGGGGAAGTGACGGGGCAGGAGGAACATGTTGCGGGCGAAGAGGGCGTGCCAGGGGCTTTCCGTCACCACCCGCACCCCCAGGCGGTGGCGCCGATCGGCCCCGGCGTAGAGGTCCTGGACGTAGAGGTCCCGCTCGGAGAGGTAGGCGGCCACCCTTTCGTAGAGGGCCTGGAAGGCCTCAGGGGAGAAGGGCTGGTTCACCTCGCCCCACCAGATCTCCCCTTCCACCTCGGGCTCCCGCACCACGAACTTGTCCTTGGGGCTTCTCCCGGTGTAGGGGGTGGTGTCCACCACCAAGGGCCCCTTGTGGGCCAAAAGGCCTTCCCCCCGGGCCAGGGTGTGCTCCACCAGAACGGGGGAAACCGTGTTCCAAAAAACCTGTTTCTTGGGTTGGATGCCAATATAGCTCAGGCGGTCCATACGGGCCTCCTAAAGTAAAGGATATCACAAACTTATTTCCACGCTTCCACCGCGCCTTCCCCTACCCCTCCTGCCGGAGAAGGGCGAGGGTGAGCCGTTTGCCAAGCTCCACCCCGGGCTGGTCAAAGGCGTTCACCCCCCAAAGCTCCCCCAGGAAGGCGGTCTGCCACATGAGGTGCTGCATGAGCCAGCCCACGGCGTAGGGGGAAACCTGGGAGAGGTAAAGGGCGTAGACCCTCTGCCCCCCCTCGGCCAGGGCCTGGTAGGTGGCCTCGGCCTCGGCCTTCAGGAGCTGGAAGAAGCTCTTGCCGAAGAGGAAGGAGGCGGCCTCGAGGCCCTCCACCTCTGGGATCTCCAGGTCCTCCAGGGGGGTCTCGGGGATGACCAGGGCGAGGAGCTTGTCCAGAGGGCCTTCCCGGAAGAGCTGGACCTGGGCGTGCTGGTCCTGGGGCCCAAGGGCGGGGACCGCGGTGGTGCCCACCCTTTGGCCTTGGCGGTCCGCCTTCCCCAAGGACTCGTCGTGGAGCTGAACGAACCAGCTGGGGAGGTGGCGTAGCCTCTCCGAGTAGACCATGAAGACGTGGACCGGGAGGTGGCGGTGGAGGTGGAGGAGGAGGGCGGTCTTCAGGGGGAGGCTTGCTTCCAGGGGGGCCAAGGCGGTCTCGTTGGCCTTGCGGGCCCCCATGAGGAGGCCGTCCAGGTCGGTGCCGGCGAAGGCCAGGGGGAGAAGCCCCACGGGGGAGAGGACGGAAAAGCGCCCCCCAACCTCCTTGGGAATGGCGAAGGCCTTGAGGCCTTCCCGCTCGGCGAAGGCGCGCAAAGGGCCCTCCTTGGGATCGGTGGTCACCACGAGGTGCCGCCGCCAGGCCTCCCCCAGGTGCGCCTTAAGCCACTTCAGGAAGACGGCGAGGCCCGCCAGGGTCTCCGCCGTGGACCCCGACTTGGAGACGGCGTTCACCAGGGTCCTCCTGGGGTCCAGGGTCTGGAGGAGCCTGAGGGTGGGCTCGGGCTCCACGTGGTCCAGGTAGTGGAAGCGCACCCCGCTCTCGTTGAAGGCGGCCTCGAGGGCCTTAGGCCCCAGGGCGCTTCCCCCGATGCCGATGAGGACGAAGTCCTCCACCCAGGGGTTCGCCTCCCGGTAGCGGCGGACCTCCCTCAGGGTCTCCGTGTCCTCGGGAAGGTCCATCCAGCCGAGCATGCTCCCCGGTTCCCCCCGCTTGGCGAGGAGACGCCTGCGGGCCTCTTCCAGAAGGGGGGCGTGCCGGCTTAGGGCCTCGGGGAAGCCCGGGAGGAAGCGGGTGTCCAGCCGGAGCATGGAGTGCAGTTTACACCCTTGCGGCGCTTCCTCTACCGGAGGAAACTGGGCCCTAGCCCACGCCCCCCCGGGCGCTCAGAGGGAAGGGAGGGCACCCTCTTCCTGGCCTGCGATGGGGGCCCCGGCAAGGGGTTGGTGGGCCGAAAGGGGTATGAGGCACCCTCTGGTCGGCTTTCTCTTGGCCTGGGCCCTTTTCCTCCTGGCCCTGGGCGCCGGGCCTCCCAGCCTTCTCGGCCCTCCCCTCCTCCTCCTCGGGCGGAGGTTTTACCCGGAGGGCTTCCTTTGGCTCGCCTTCCTCCCGGGCTTCCTCCACGCCCCCCAGGCGGGCTGGCCCCTTCTTTGGGCCAAGACCTCCTTGGCCCTCTTCCTCTTCGGCCTCTACCTAAGCCGGGAGAAGGGCCTCTGGGCGGCCCTTTGGCTCCTCCCCCTGGCCCTTTACCTGGAGCCTTGGGGCTTGGGCCTCTTAGGCCTCCTCCACGGGTTCCACCTCCTCGCCCGGGTGGAGGGGGTGGGCTCCTTGGGGCCCCTCCTTCCCCTTCTCCTCGCCGCCTTGGGGTTTGGGCTCGGCCACCTTTCCCTGCCGGGCCTTCCGGCGCTTTCCCTTTCCGCCCCCGCCCCCACCTTCCGGGCAAGCCCCGGGGAGGCCGGGGGGCCCGGGGGGGGTGTGGCCTACCTGCCCCCGGAGGGGGGCTTTCCCCTCTGGGTAGGGGTGGTGGACCGCCTCCTGGCCCACGCCCTCCCCCTCGCCCTGGCCCTCCTCCTGGCCCTGGGCCTTCTCCTTTTGGGTAGGAGAAGGGGCCTCCCCCTCTTCCGCGGCCTCCACCTCCTCCCCCTCCTCCTCGCCCTACCCCTTCTCCTCGGCCTCTTCTTCCTGCTGGGAAGCCTGGGGGGCGGGGAGGGGGCCGGAGGCCAGGGGGTGGGCCCTCCGCCCTCTTCGCCCCCTTCCCAGGGCCCCGTGGAGTGGGTACCCGGACCCAGGGCCCTGGGGGAGGTGGGGATCGCCCTGGCCGGGCTTTCCGCCCTCTTTACCCTGGCCCTCCTCCTCGCCCTCTTGGCCTGGGCCTGGCGGGGGCGGGGAGGCGAGGGCGGGGAGGGCGAGGGGGCGGCCTTCCCCTTCCCCAGGGCTTTCCAGAGGTCCCTCCCCGCAAGCCGGGTGCGCCGGGCCTACCTGAAGGCCCTCGAGGCCCTCAAGGGGGCCGGGCTCCCTAGGCGCCTTGCCGAAGGCCCCGTGGAGTACGGGAAGCGGGTGGGGGCGGCCTTCCCCGAGGCCCATCCCCTCCTCGCCCGCCTCACCGCCCTCTACCTCCCCGTGCGCTACGGGGGGAGGGCCGAGGGGGAGGAAGCGGAGGAGGCGGAGGCCCTCGCCCTGCGTATCCTGGAGCTATGCTCTACGAAAGGGTCCAAAGCGCCCTAAGGGGCCGGGTCCTCCTCCGGGAGGAGACCTTAAGGCTCGCCCTCGCCGCCCTCCTCTCCGGGGGGCACCTCCTCCTGGAGGACGTGCCGGGCACAGGGAAGACCACCTTCGCCAAGGCCCTGGCCCGGGTCCTGGGCCTCTCCTTCGGCCGGATCCAGATGACCCCGGACCTCCTCCCCCAGGACCTCACCGGGGTCTACCTCTACCGGGAGGGGAGCCTGGTCTGGGAGCGTGGCCCCATTTTCGCCCAGGTCCTCCTGGTGGACGAGCTGAACCGGGCCACCCCCCGCACCCAGTCGGCCCTCCTGGAGGCCATGGGGGAGGGCCAGGTGACCCTGGAGGGGAAGACCCACCCCCTCCCCGAGCCCTTCTTCGTCCTGGCCACGCAAAACCCCGTGGAGGAGGAGGGCACCTTTCCCCTCCCCGTGGCCCAGCGGGACCGCTTCGCCGCGCGGCTCGCCCTGGGCTACCCCGACGAGAAGGCCCTCCTAAAGGCCCTGAGGGGCCAAGACCCCCTGGAGGGCCTGGCCCCGGTCACGGACGCCGAGGAGGTCCTGGCCCTGAGGCGGGAGGTGCGGCGGGTCCGGGTGGAGGAGGAGCTCACGGACTACCTCCTCGCCCTGGCCCGCTTCCTCCGAGGGCGGGAGGGGGTGCGGCTTGGCCCCTCGCCCCGGGCGCTCCTCCAGGTGGAGCGCCTGGCCCAGGCCCTGGCCCTCCTGGAGGGACGGGGCTTCGCCTTACCTGAGGACCTGAAGGCCGCCTTCCGGGCCGCCATCCCCCACCGGCTTTTGCTCGCCCTCGAGGCCGAGCTTTCCGGCCTCACCCCCGAGGGCCTGGTGGAGGAGGCCCTGGAGGCGGTGCCGGCCCCGGTGGAGGCGGGGTAGATGGGCGCCCTCGCCCTCCTCCTTCTCCTCGCCCTGGTCTTGGCCCCCCGCTGGCTTCGGGCGAAGGCCAAGGCCCACGGGTTCCCCCCGGGCTTTCCCGGGAGCGTGGGGGAGGGCCGGGTGGAGGTGGAGGTCCAGGCCCCCCTCCCCGTCCTCCTCCAGGTGGAGGTGGGGGGTTCGGCGGCCCTGGGCCTCGCCCCCAGGAAGGCCCTGGCCCTCGCCTGGGGGAGGGCGAGGCTTCGCCTTCCCCTCCCCTACCGCTACCGCCGCCGGGGGGCGCACGCCCTGCCCGCCCTCCAGCTCCGGGCGCGGGGGGTCCTCGGCCTCGGGGAGAGGCGGCTCGCCCTTCCTTTGGGGGAGGCCCTGGTCTACCCCGCCCTAAGGCCCCTTCTCCCCCTCCTCCCCGCCCCCGCCTTCTTCCTGGAGGGGAGGCGGGCCCCCTGGGGGCTCCAAGACCCCCTGGAGGCGGTGGGCCTCCGTCCCTACCGCCCCGGGGACCCCTTGAGGCGCCTCGCCCGCAAGGCGAGCCTCCGCCTGGGGCGCCCCGTGGTGCGGGAGGTGGAAAGGAGGCTGGAAGGCGGCCTCTTCCTCCACGTGGACGCGCAAAGCCTCCACCCGAGCTACCTGGACCACGCGGCAAGCCTCGCCCTAGGGCTCCTCCTCGAGGCGGAAAGGCGGGGGGAGCGGTACGGGCTTTCCGCCGGGGCGGTCCTGCCCCTGGGCCGGGGGAAGGCCCACCTGAGGCGGGCCTTAGAGCTTCTCGCCCGCCTCGCTCCAAACCCTGCGCCCCTCCTCCCGCCCCCGGCCCCCTGGGGGAGCACCTACGTGCTCCTGACCCAGGCGGCGGAGGAGGCCTTCCTAGAGGCGGCGCTTAGGGGAGCGCGCCGCGCCCGGGAGGGGCTTTTGGTCCTCCTCCCCGAGGGCTACTTCCTCTTCCCCGGGGAGAAGGGTAGGCCCGTCCACGGCAAGCCCCCCGGCCTGGAAAGGGCCCTCCGCTACCGGGCCCTCCTTTTGGCCCACGGGGTCCGGCTCCTGGTGGTACGGGGGCACGAGCCCTTTAGGGGAAAATAGGGGCATGGGCTACGTCCCGCCCCCCACCCCCCAGCACGGCCTCGAGGAGGGCCCCGTCCTCCTCAAGGACGGGCGCACCGCCCTCCTCCGCAGGGCCTCCAAAAAGGACCTTCCCCTTTTCGTAGAGTTCCTGAGGCGCCTTTCCCCCACCTCCTTGCGCCTGCGCTTCTTCTCCCCCATCTCCCCGGAGAAGGCCGCCGAGCTCCTCCTCTCGGCCAAGCCCGAGGAGGAGAAGGTGACCCTGGTGGTCCTCCTGGGGGAGCCCCCCAGGATCGTGGCCACGGGGGAGTACGTCCGGGTCAAGGGGGAGGACACCGCGGAGGTGGCCTTCCTGGTGGACGACGCCTTCCAGGGGAAGGGGCTCGGCACCCTCCTTCTGGAAAGGCTCGCCCTCATCGCCGCCAAGCGCGGGGTGCGCCGCTTCCAGGCCTTCGTCCTGGCGGAGAATAAGCAGATGCTCAGCGTCTTCCAGGAAAGCGGCTTCCGGGTGCGGGCCCACCGGGAGGGCGGGGAGGTGGAGGTGGAGTTTGAGATCCTCATGGAGGAGGAGGCCGCTCGGCGGTTTGAGTGGCGGGAGAAGGTCTCCACCCTGGCAAGCCTCCACCCCTTCTTCTTCCCCCGGGGGGTGGCGGTGGTGGGGGCGAGCCGCGACCCGGAGAGCATCGGCTACCGCGTCCTGGAAAACCTCATCTTCGGCCGCTTCCAGGGGCCCGTGTACCCGGTGAACGAGGCCATCGGGAAGGAGGGGAAGACCGTGGGGCCCCTCCTCGCCTACCCCAGCCTGGAGAGCATCCCGGGGCCGGTGGACCTGGCGGTGATCGCCGTGCCCAAGGGGCGGGTCCCGGAGGCCCTGGAGGCCGCGGGGCGCCGGGGGGTGCGGGGGGCCATCGTCCTCACCACGGGCTTCTCCCCGGAGGAGGCCCAGGCCCTGGCGGACAAGGCCAGGCGCCTGGGGATGCGCCTTCTGGGCCCGGGCTCCTTGGGCCTCGTCCACACCCACCCGGAGGTGCGCCTGGCGGCGGGCCTCGCCCCCCTGCCCAAGGGGGGCCCTCTCGCCATCTCCAGCCAGTCGGGCACCCTGGGCCGGGCGGTGATGGCCTACGCGGAGAGCATGGGGCTTGGGGTCTCCGCCTTCGCCTCCTTGGGGGCCAAGGCCGACCTCTCCTCCAACGACCTCCTGCAGTTCTGGGAGGAGGACGAGCGCACGGGGGTCATCCTCCTCTACCTGGAAAGCTTCGGCAACCCAAGGCGCTTCTCCCGCCTGGCCCGGAGGGTGGGCAAGCGGAAGCCCATCCTGGCCGTCCACCCCTCCCGCGACCCCCTGGTGCGGGCCCTCTTCGCCCAGGCGGGGGTGGTGCGGGCCAACAGCCTCGAGGAGGCCTTTGACGTGGCGGCCCTCCTCGCCCTGGGCCGCCTTCCCGAAAACGGGCGGGTGCGCCTCGTCTCCAACGCCTCGGGCCCCTCCAACCTGGCCCTGGAGGCCCTGAGGGAAGGGGGGCTGGAGGTGGAGCACGTGGACCTGGGCTCGGAGGCCCGGGAAGAGGACTTCCAGAAGGCCCTGGAGGAGGCCCTTCACTCGGAAGCGGGAAGCGTCTTCCTCCTCTTCGTGCCCATGGGCTTCGCCCGGGAGGAGGCGCTTAGGCGCCTTGTGGAAGAGGCCAGGACGGAAAAGCTCCTCCTGGCCTGCTTCATGGGCCAAGAAGGCCCCAGGGCCAGGGTCCTCGGCCAGGCGGTCCTCTACCGCTTCCCCGAGTCGGCGGCCATCGCCTTGGGCCGGGCCTGGGGCTACAAGAGGTGGCGGGAAGAGCCCCTCTTCTTCCCCGACTTCCCCGACCTCAGGCTGGAGGAGGCGAGGAGGCTTTTGGAGGGGAAAAAGGCCCTGGAGCCCGAAGAGGCCGAGGCCCTCCTCCGGGCCTTCGGCCTCTCCTTGGGAGGGGAAGGGGGCCTCCACCTCAAGCTCCACGCCGCCCCCCACCCCCTCTTCGGCCCCGTCCTCTCCCTCCTCCTCCCCACCCCTTTGGGGGACCAGCCCCTGGGCCTCCGCCTCACCCCCTTGACCGAGGGGGACGCCCGGGAGCTCCTTAAGCCTTTGGAGGGGCACGGGGACCTCGAGGCCTACAAGGAGCTCGTCCTCCGGGTCTCCCGGCTTTTGGAGGAGTTCCCCCAGGTGGAAGCCCTGGAGCTTGAGCTCATGGGTCCGAGGATCGCCCGCCACCGGGTGGTCCTGGCGGAGGGGGCATGGAGATCCTGAGCCCCAAGAACCCCCGGGTGAAGGCCTGGGCGGCCCTGAAGGAGCGCAAGGAGCGGGAACGGACGGGCCTTTTCCTGGTGGAGGGAAGGCGGGAGGTGGAAAGGGCCCTAGGGGCCGGGCTTGAGCCCGTGGCCCTCCTCCTCGGGCCCAAGGCGGGCCCAGAGGTGCCCCCGGCGAAGGCCGAGGTGGTGCGCCTGGGGGAGGCGGCCTTGGCGCGGGTCTCCTCCCGGGAGCACCCGGCCCAGGTCCTGGGGGTCTTCCGCATCCCCAAAAGGGACCTCTCCCAGGTGAGGCTTCCCCCCCATCCCCTGGTCCTCGTCCTCCTGGGGGTGGAAAAGCCCGGGAACCTGGGGGCCGTCCTGCGGGCGGCGGACGGGGCCGGGGCGGACCTCGTCCTGGTGGCCGAGGGGGTGGACCTCTATAGCCCCCAGGTCATCCGCAACTCCACGGGGGCCCTCTTCTCCCTTCCCGTCTACCCCGTCTCCCAGGAGGAGGCGGCCCGCTTCCTGGAGGAAAGGGGCCTTTTCCTGGTGGCCGCCACCCCGGAAGGGGAACGGGTCTACTGGGAAGAGGACTACCGGAAGGGGGTGGCCTTCCTCCTGGGGACGGAGGACGAGGGGCTTCCCGAGGCCTGGAAGCGCCGGGCCCAGGCGCGGGTGCGGATCCCCATGCGGGGAGTGGCGGACAGCCTCAACGTGGCGGTGAGCGCCGCCCTCCTCCTCTACGAGGCCCTGCGCCAGCGGTCCTTATAAGGGTCCCCTCAACCCCCTTGACAGAAGCCCGGCGGGGCCAGATAATAAGCCTCGGTTTGACACTCTCGCCCTTTGAGCGTCAAAGGAGGGAGTGGCTATGGCTGCGGAGGTGAAGACGGTGATCAAGCCCCTAGGCGACCGGGTCGTGGTGAAGCGGATTGAGGAGGAGCCCAAGACCAAAGGCGGCATCGTGCTCCCCGACACCGCCAAGGAGAAGCCCCAGAAGGGCAAGGTGATCGCGGTGGGCACGGGCCGCGTCTTGGAGAACGGCCAGAAGGTGCCCCTCGAGGTCAAGGAGGGGGACATCGTGGTCTTCGCCAAGTACGGCGGCACCGAGATTGAGATTGACGGCGAGGAGTACGTGATCCTCTCCGAGCGCGACCTGCTCGCAGTCCTGCAGTAAAGGAGGTGGACTATGGCGAAGATCCTGGTGTTTGACGAGGCGGCCCGCCGGGCGCTGGAGCGCGGCGTGAACGCCGTGGCCGACGCGGTGAAGGTGACCCTTGGCCCCCGGGGCCGGAACGTGGTCCTGGAGAAGAAGTTCGGCTCCCCCACCATCACCAAAGACGGGGTGACGGTGGCCAAGGAGATTGAGCTGGAGAACCACCTGGAGAACATCGGGGCCCAGCTCCTCAAGGAGGTGGCCTCCAAGACCAACGACGTGGCCGGGGACGGCACCACCACCGCCACCGTCCTCGCCCAGGCCATCGTGCGGGAGGGCCTGAAGAACGTGGCCGCCGGGGCCAACCCCCTCGCCCTCAAGCGGGGCATTGAGAAGGCGGTGGAGGCCGCGGTGGAGAAGATCAAGGCCCTGGCCATCCCCGTGGAGGACCGGAAGGCCATTGAGGAGGTGGCCACCATCTCCGCCAACGACCCTGACGTCGGCAAGCTCATCGCCGACGCCATGGAGAAGGTGGGGAAGGAGGGCATCATCACCGTTGAGGAGTCCAAGAGCCTGGAGACCGAGCTGAAGTTCGTGGAGGGGTACCAGTTTGACAAGGGGTACATCTCCCCCTACTTCGTCACCAACCCCGAGGCCATGGAGGCGGTCCTCGAGGACGCCTTCATCCTCATCGTGGAGAAGAAGGTCTCCAACGTCCGTGAGCTCCTCCCCATCCTGGAGCAGGTGGCCCAGACCGGCAAGCCCCTCCTCCTCATCGCCGAGGACGTGGAGGGCGAGGCCCTCGCCACCCTGGTGGTGAACAAGCTCCGGGGCACCCTGAACGTGGCCGCGGTGAAGGCCCCCGGCTTCGGCGACCGCCGCAAGGAGATGCTCAAGGACATCGCCGCGGTCACCGGCGGCACGGTGATCTCCGAGGAGCTCGGCTTCAAGCTGGAGAACGCCACCCTCTCCATGCTGGGCCGGGCCGAGCGGGTGCGCATCACCAAGGACGAGACCACCATCGTGGGCGGCAAGGGCAAGAAGGAGGACATTGAGGCCCGGATCAACGGCATCAAGAAGGAGCTGGAGACCACCGACAGCGAGTACGCCAAGGAGAAGCTCCAGGAGCGCCTGGCCAAGCTCGCGGGCGGCGTGGCCGTGATCCGGGTGGGCGCCGCCACCGAGACCGAGCTCAAGGAGAAGAAGCACCGCTTTGAGGACGCCCTTTCCGCCACCCGGGCCGCCGTGGAGGAGGGCATCGTCCCCGGCGGCGGCGTGACCCTCCTCCGGGCCATCGGCGCCGTGGAGGAGCTCATCGCCAAGCTGGAGGGGGACGAGGCCACGGGGGCCAAGATCGTGCGCCGGGCCCTGGAGGAGCCCGCCCGCCAGATCGCCGAGAACGCGGGCTACGAGGGCTCCGTGGTGGTGCAGCGCATCCTCTCCGAGACCAAGAACCCCCGCCTGGGCTTCAACGCCGCCACCGGGGAGTACGTGGACATGGTGGAGGCGGGCATCGTGGACCCCGCCAAGGTGACCCGCTCCGCCCTCCAGAACGCCGCCTCCATCGGCGCCCTCATCCTCACCACCGAGGCCGTGGTGGCGGAGAAGCCCGAGAAGAAGGAGTCCACGCCCGCGCCCGCTGGCGCCGGGGACATGGACTTCTAGCCTAAGGTGGCCTTGGGGGCAGGGCCTTTAGCCCTGCCCCCTTTCCTTAGCCCCCAGCCTGGGGTGGCGTTAAAAGGGCACCGCCTCCTCCTTGCTCCCGTTCCCCCCGTTCGCCTGCAGGAAGACCTCCCGGTCGGGCACCAAGTAGGCCCGGAAGCCCTCGGCCTCGAGGGCCCCCAAGGCCTCCTCCCCCACCCGGGCCTCCCGCAGGGAGAAGAGGGCCTCCCCAAAGGGCCCCTGGACCCGGACGTAGAGGGGAAGGGGCCCAGGGTGCTCGTCCAGGAGGCTCTTGAGGAGGGCCACCCCCTTCTCGTCCAAAAGGGCGTGGTCCACCTCCACCTCCAGGGCCTTGGCGGCCTCCGCCACCTCCTCGTGGGTCCAGGCCGCCTGGGCGATGACCCTAAGCCCCCCCTCCTCCCGCTCCACCTCCGCCAGGACCAGAAGGGGGGTGTCCTCCTTGAGCTTGGGGGAAACCCCCTCGTAGGCCCGGCCGAAGACCACCACCTCCAAAGCCCCGGTCTCGTCGGAGAGGGTGAAGCGGGCCATCATGCCCCCGGAGCGGGTGGGCTTGCGCACCACGTCCTCCACCATGCCCGCGAGGAGCACCCTGGACCTCGGAGGAAGGCCCCGGACGAACTCGGGAAGCTCCTCCAGGGTGCAGCTCGCCGCCTCCCTGAGGCCCGGGTAGCGGAGCACGGGGTGGCCGGAGACGTAGATCCCCAGGGCCTCCTTCTCGTAGCGGAGCCGGGTGATCTCGTCCAGGGGAGGCGCCTCCTGGAGGGGCGGCTCCTCCACCTCGGCGAAAAGCCCCCACATCCCCGAGCGCTCCCGCTCCCTAACCCCCGCGGCCCAGCGGAGGAGGGGGTCTAAGGAGGCGAGGAGGCGGGCCCGGTCCCCGAAGGCGTCCATGGCCCCCGCCTTGATGAGGGACTCCAGGGTGCGCTTGTTCACCACCTTCTCGTCCAGGCGCTTGAGGAAGTCCCCCAGGCTCTTGAAGGGCCCGCCCCGCTCCCTTTCCTTCAGGATGGCCTCCGCCGCGGCCTCCCCCACGTTTTTCACCGCCGAGAGCCCAAAGAGGATCTCCTCCCCCACCACCTTGAAGTCAAAGCCCGAGCGGTTGATGTCCGGGGGAAGGACCTCTATGCCCATGGCCCGGGCGTCGCGGATGTACTCGGCCACCTTGTCGGAGTCGTGCCGCTCCACGGAGAGGAGGGCGGCCATGAACTCCACGGGGTAGTGGGCCTTCACGTAGGCGGTCTGGTAGGAGAGGAGGCTGTAGGCGGCGGCGTGGGAGTTGTGGACGATGACGTCCTCGGCCACGAAGGTGTGGGTGCCCTCCACCGTGAGGTCAAAGACCTCCTCCTCCCCCAAGGGCTCCACCGCCTCCACCCGGTCCCAATACACCTCGGCCTCGGCCAGGCGGAGAAGGGCTAAGTACCCCGCTCTGGCTTGCGCCAGAGCGGGGGCCCCAAAAGAGCCTTCGCAAAGCCCTACCCCGGGCGTCCCATGTGGCGAAATCAAGGTGCGGGCACTTAGGCTCCCCGTGAGGGCGGCAAGCCGCCCCACCGTGGCCCGGGAAAGCCCCCGCCGCCCCCTGCCGGGGCGCAAGCCCGCTTCCCGGAGAAGGGCCGCCGCCTGCCCTTGGGCCACCGCCTCCCTCACCTCCTCCAGGAAGGCGAGGGGGAGGACATCTTTGGTACTCTGGCCCGCCTCTCCCCAGGAGGCGAGGAGGGCCTCGAGGTCTTGCCGCCGCTTGCCCACAAGGTAGGGGCCCACGGTTTCGGCGAAGCGGCGGGCCGCCTCCAGCCCCCCCAGGAGGTACACCGCATACCCCTTGTACCCACCGGAAAAGCGCTTTTCCACCAGGCGGGACTGGAGCCCCAGGCGCAGGAGGAGGTGCTGCACCCCTGAGGCGAGCTCCTTGGAGGCGGTGGCGTAGTGGATGAGCCTCCCCTTCGGGTCCACCCCGCCATCCCCGGTCCAAAGCCGCCCCAAAAAGCGGGCCACCTCCTCGGGAGGTAGGCCGAAGACCGCCTCGGGAAGGCGCTTCGTCTTCGCGTCAAGCCCGAGAAGCCCCATCCGCCTCAGGAAGGCCACCGCGCCCGCCTCTTGCCTCCGGTCCATGCGGCCCACGTAAACGTGGGCCACCCCCCGGCGCCAGACCACCCGGGTGCGGGTGTTGGGGAAGGCCCGCAAAGCCTCCTCCATGGCGGCGAGCTCCTCCTCCGAGGAGGTGTAGAGGTAGAAGCCGGAGGGGTGGCGGAGGTTCCCCTCGGCCAGGGCGAAGCCCAAAAGGTCCAGCTCGTGGGCCTCGAGGTGGGCCGAAGGCCGGTAGGGCAGGTGGCGGGGCAGGGCCACGTAGTCCCCCGGGGCCAAGGCCCCCAGGGGCCGCCACCCTCGAGGGGTGTAGACCGGGTGGTTGGCCGTGGCCTCCAAGACCCTACCCGTGGCGGTGCGGAGGGCGTAGACCTGGGCCTTTCCGCTTGGAAAGGCCGCCACCACGGGCCGCGGCACCAGGCGGAGGCGGGCCTCGTCCAGGGAAACCACCCAGACCTCCTCCACCTCGCCCCGGACGATCTCCCCCACGCGCACCACCCTCCCGGTGCGCCAGTCCACCACCCGGGCCCGGGCGGGGAGGCACTTGTTGAAGCCATAGTTGGCGAAGGCCTCCAGCATGTCAAAGAGGCGGTTCGCCTCCTCCTCGGGCACGCCCCTTTCCTTGGCCCCCCGGACGAAGCGCTCCCGGTGTTTCTGCATTTCTTCCACCCGCTTCTTCCCCATGGCCCGCCTGAGCAGGTCCGCCTCGCCCAGGGAGTACCCCGCCACCTGGGAGGCAATCTGCATGATCTGCTCCTGGTAGACGGGGATGCCGTAGGTCTCGTCCAGGATGGGCTTTAGGTACTTCTCGGCGTGGGGAAACTCGCTGTAGCTCACGGGCTCCTGCCCGTGGTGGCGGCGGATGTAGGTGGGGATGTGCTCCATGGGCCCGGGGCGGTAGAGGGAGACCAGGGCGATGATGTCCTCAATGCGCCGCGGCTTAAGCCCCCGCACCGTGGCCGTCATCCCCCCGGACTCCAGCTGGAAGACCCCCTTGGTCTCCCCCCGGGAGAGGAGCTCAAAGGTCTTGGCGTCGTCCAGGGGGAGGCGGTCGTAGTCCAGCTCCACCCCCCGGGACTCCCTGACGATGCGCCTGGCCTCGTCCAGGAAGGTGAGGGTGCGCAGGCCCAAAAAGTCCATCTTCAAAAGGCCCAAGGCCTCCACCGCCCCCATGTCGTACTGGGTCACGGGCCGCCCCTCCTGGTCGCGCATGAGGGGGACGAGGTCCGTGAGGGGCTCGGCGGCGATCACCACCCCGGCGGCGTGGACGGAGGCGTGGCGGTTCAGGCCCTCCAGGCGCATGGCCACCTCGAGGACCTCCCGCACCTTGGGGTCCTTCTCCATCTCCGCCTTGAGCTCCGGCACCACCTGGATGGCCTCAGCGAGGGGCTTCGGCTTGCCGAACTGCACCGGGATGAGCTTGGCGAGCTCCTCCGCCCGCTTGTGGGGGATGCCGTAGACCCGGGCCACGTCCTTGAGGGCGGCCTTGGAGGCGAGGCTTCCCAGGGTGCCGATCTGGGCCACCTTGTCCTCCCCGTAGCGCTCCCGCACGTACTGGATCACCCGGTCCCGCTCCCGGTCGGAGAAGTCGGTGTCAATGTCCGGCATGGAGACCCTCTCGGGGTTCAGGAAGCGCTCAAAGAGGAGGCCGAAGCGTAAGGGGTCAATGTTGGTGATCCCCACGGCGTAGGCCACCAGGCTCCCAGCGGCGCTTCCCCGGCCGGGCCCCACGGAGATGCCGTGGCTCCTGGCCCAGTTGATGTAGTCCTGCACGATGAGGAAGTAGCCGGGAAACCCCATGCGCTCCATCACGGAAAGCTCGTAGAGGGCCCGGTGGAGGATGGCCTCCGCCGTCCACTCCCGCACCCCCTCCAAGGGGGGAAGGGCCTTCATGAGCCTCTCCCAGGCCTCCTCCTCCACCCCGGCCAGGGCCTCGGCCAAGGCCTCCCCGTCCCCGTGGGGGGGAAGCTTGCCCAGAAGGCGGAAGACCTCCCGGTAAAAGCCCTCGGTGATGCGGTCCGGATAGCGGCGGAGAAGCCCTTTAAAGGTGAGCTCCCGGAGGTACTGGGCCTCCGTGCGCCCCTCGGGGAGGGGGAAGCGGGGAATGCGGTAGACCATCTTGTCCCCGATGGGGAGGTCCACGTCGCACATGCGGGCGATCTCCACCGTGTTGTCAAAGGGCTCGTCCCCCCACTCCTCCTCGGGGAGCATGGCCCGCATCTCCTCGGGGGTCTTCACGTAGAACTCGTCGCAGGGGAAGCGCCAGCGCTCGGGGTCGTCCAGGGTGCTCTTGGACTGGATGGCGAGGAGAACCTCGTGGGCCCGGGCGTCCTCCTTGCGCACGTAGTGGCCGTCGTTGGTGGCCACCATCCCCAGGCCGTACTTGCGGGCGAACTCCTTCAGGACCTCGTTCACCTTCCTCTGCTCGGGGAGGCCGTGGTTCTGGATCTCAATGAAGAAGCGGTCGCCGAAGATGGAGAGGTACTCGTTGAGGCGGGCCTCGGCCAGGTCCAGGCGGTCCTGGAGGATGAACTGGGGGATCTCCGCCCCCAGGCACCCCGAGAGGGCGATGAGGCCCTCGGCGTGCTCCCGCAGGATCTCCCGGTCAATCCGGGGCTTTTCGTAAAATCCCTCCAGGTAAGCCCGGCTCGCCAGGCGCACCAGGTTCTGGTAGCCCCGGAAGTCCTTGGCGAGGAGGGTGAGGTGGAAGTAGCCCCCGTCCAAGCCCTTGCCCCGCTTGCGGTCAAAGCGGCTTTCCGCCGCCACGTAGGCCTCGTAGCCCAGGATGGGCTTGATGCCCATGGCCGTGGCCTTCTTGTAGAACTCCACCGCCCCGAAGAGGTTGCCGTGGTCGGTGATGGCCAAGGCGGGGTCCTCGGGGGTGGTCTCCTTGACCCACTTGAGGAGGTCGGAAAGCTTCGCCGCCCCGTCCAGGAGGGAGAACTGGGTGTGCTGGTGGAGGTGGGCGAAGCGGAGTTTGCGGCCCATGCCCTTAAGTTTATTGCGGGAGGGGGCCGGGGCGGGTAGGCTGAAACGGGGAATGAGGCATCGCAAGCGCGTCTTCAGCGCCACCAAGGCCCGGGTCCACTTCGGCGAGGTGCTGAGGCGGGTGGAGGAAGGGGAGGTGATCGTGGTGGAGGGGCGGGGCAGGCCGCAGGCGGTCATCCGGGAAACATGACCCTGGGTGAGCTCCGGGAAGAGGTCTGGAACGCCCTGGCCCGCTTTGGCCTCGCCCTCCACCCCACGCCCCCCCACGGCCACCACCCCAACTTCCTGGGGGCCAAAAGGGCGGCGGAGAGGCTCATCCATACCCCCGAGTTCCAGGGGGCAAGGCGCATCCTCGCGGGGATGGACGCCGTCTTAAAGCCCCTCAGGGAGGAGGCCTTGCGCCAGGGGAAGGAGCTCGTCCTCCCCCACCCCGACCGCCCGGGGGAGTTCCTCCTCCTGAAGGACCTGGACCCGAGGAGGCTCAAGCGGGTGCGGGAGGCCTACCGCCTGGGGACGCGGGTGGACCTGGCGGGCCTTCCCGTGGACCTGGTCCTCATCGGGGCGGTGGCCGTGGACGAGGAGGGGGGGTGGGTGGGGAAGGGGTACGGCTTTCCCCAAAGCTGGCTCAAGGTGGAGGCCCCCTTCGCCACCCTGGCCCACCCGGTGATGGTCTACCCCCGCCTCCCCGTGCCCCCCGAGCGCCGGGTGGACCTCCTCGCCACCCCCCAGAGGCTCCTTCGGTTCTCCTAGAGGGCGAACTCCTGGAGGAGGCCCTCGAGGTCCAAGGCCTCCCGTTGCCCCAAGGCGGGGTAGACCTCGGGGTAGCGGGGGAGGTAGGCCTTAAGCCGCTCCTCAAAGGTGGGCACCTCCGCCTTCCAGAACACCCCCACGGGGATCCGCTCCCCCCACTCCAGGGCTTTTTCCTGGAAATGCGCCATTTTCTTGTCCAGCTCCTCCGGGGTAAGCCCGGGGGGAACGTGGGGGTCGTAGCCCTCGTCCTGGAGCTTGTAGAGGCGGGGGGCGAACCACTCCTTGGTGTGCAGGTCGTTGTAAGTGGGGCAGGGCTGGAGGACGTGGAGGAAGGCGAGGCCCCGGTGCCCGATCCCCTCCTTGATGAGCTCCTTCAGACCCTTCACATCGTAGGCGTAGCCCCGGGCGATCCAGGTGTAGCCCGCGGAGAAGGCCAGGAGGAGGGGGTTGAGGCGGCCCTGGGGGTTGGGCTTGGGGAGGCTTTTGGTCTTCTCCCCCAGGCCCAGGGTGGGCCCGGCCTGGCCCTTGGTGAGGCCGTAGACCTCGTTGTCGTAGAGGATGTAGAGGAGGTCCACGTTCCTCCGCCCCGCGGCCACGAAGTGGCCGGCCCCGATGCCCAGGCCGTCCCCGTCCCCGCCCACCGCCACCACCGTGAGGTGGGGGTTGGCGAGCTTGGCCCCTTGGGCGGTGGGGAGCACCCGGCCGTGGAGGGTGTGGACCCCGTAGACGTTCAGGTAGTGGGGGGTCTTGGCCGAGCAGCCGATGCCCGAGAAGACCACGGTCTGGCTGGGGTCCCGCTTCAGCTCAAAGAGGGCCATCTGGAGCGCGGAGAGGATGCCGTAGTCCCCGCACCCCGGGCACCAGTCGGGCTGCTTTTCCGCCTTGTAGTCCGCAAGCTTGAGCTCCACCATCCTAGACCCCTTTCCTGAGGACGAGCCTCTCCGGCGCCCGGCCCGCCTTCACCGCCTTCAGGGCCTCCACGGCCTCGTCCAGGGTGATGGGGCGGCCGTTGTACTTCACCACCCGGTGGTGGACCCGCTTCAGGGTCTCCTGCTGGACGAGGTCGGCGAGCTGCCCCGAGTAGTTGTGCTCCACGGTCACCAGGGTCTTCCCCTCCAGGAGGGGGGCGATCTCGGGGAAGGGCCAGAGGAGGCGGAGGTGGAGGTAGCCCACCCCTTCCAGGTGGTCCAGGGCCTCGAGGAGGGTGCCCTTCACCGTCCCAAAGCCCAGAACCAGGACCTCCCCGTCCCGATAGAGGGTGTACTGGTCGGCAAGGGGGATCTCCTCCCGGGCGGTCTGGAGCTTTCGCATGCGCTTTTCCATCTCCACCTCCCGGAGGACGGGGTCCTCGGTGATGTGGCCCACGGGGTCGTGCTCGTCCGAGGTCATCCAATAAACGCCCCCGGGGGTGCCGAGGGGGACGAAGGGGGAGAGGCCGTCCTCGGAAGGGGCGTAGCGCTCGTAGGGTGCAAAGCCCTCGCCCCGGGGCAGGGCCCGCTTCTCCCCGTCCAGCCGGAGCACCTCCAGGGCCTCCTTGGGGAGGCTTTGGGCCATGGAGGCCAGGAACTTGTCCAGGAGGTGGACCACCACCGTCTGGTAGCGCCAGGCCCAGGCCAAGGCCTTCTGGGCATCCAAAAAGGCGTCCTGGATGTCCCCCGAGGCCAGGACGAGCCTCGGGTACTCCCCGTGCCCGCCCCGGATGGCGAACATCAGGTCCCCCTGCTCCGTGCGGGTGGGAAGCCCGGTGCTGGGCCCGCCCCGCTGGTAGAGGGTCACCACCAGGGGCGCCTCAATCATCCCGGCGAAGCCCAGGCCCTCGGTCATGAGGCTGAAGCCGGGGCCGCTGGTGGCGGTGGCGGCCCTGGCCCCCGTGAGGGCGGCCCCTATGGCCATGGTCACCGCGGCGATCTCGTCCTCCGTCTGGACCACGGCCACGTCCGCCCCCTGGAAGGCGGTGTGGGCCTCGAGGTAGACGCTTTCGTCCGTGGCCGGGCTGATGGGGTAGTAGGTCTGGAAGCGGAGGCCCCCGGCAAGCTTCCCCAAGGCGGCGGCCTGGGCCCCGGTGAGGTAGACCCGGCCGGGCTCGTACCCGTTCAGCCTGAGCTGGAAGGAAAGGCGGGGCACCTCCTCCTTGTAGACGGCCTCGGCCACCTCCCGGTTCAGCTCCAAGACCTTCCCCTTAAACTGCAGGGCCAAGGCCTCCAGAAGGGGCTCCAGGGGGTAGCCCAGGAGGTGAAGGCTTGCGGCCACGGCGATGGTGTTCAGGGTGCGCCGGGCCTGAAGGGAGGGCACGCCGAGCTCGGCCCCGATGCGGTCCGCCACCTCCTCAAAGGGGTATGGGAGGGGCTGGACCCCCGCCTCCACGTAGGCTTGGAGGAGGTCCTTAAGCCCGGGGTCCGCCTTGCCGAAGCGCCGGGAGAGGTCCTCCGCCACCCGATGGTCCAGCATGGGGAGCTTGTGGACCGTGAGGTCCAAGACCTTGGGGTCGTAGAGGAGCACCCCCCCTTCCCGCACCTCCCCCAGGTGGCGGGCCAGGGTCTCCCCGTCCAGGGCCACCAGGAAGTCCACCTTCTCCCGGAAGGCCTGCACCGGTTTTCGCCCGAGGCGCACGTCCAGGTAGGAGTGCCGCCCCATGATGTTGGAGTGGTACTCCCGCTTGGTGGCCACCCACCACCCCCCCTTGCCCACGGCCCGGGCGAAGAGGGTGGCCGCGGTCTCTATCCCGCCCCCTTGAGGGCCGCCCACGCGCCAGGTGAAGTCGTCCATAAGCCCTCCTTGTTCTCCGAATACCCTACTCCTTATGGGGCGGGGTTGACTAGGGGCATTTACCCCCTCTCCTTGGGGATACGGCCCGGAACCCCGTCCGGGCTCACACCCTTTCTCCCTGTTTCCTTCGCCCGGCTAAGTACCCCGCTCTGGCTTGCGCCAGAGCGGGGGCCCCAAAAGAGCCTTCGCAAAGCCCCACTTCCGGCGTCCCATGTGGCGAAATCAAGGCGCGGGCACTTAAGTGCCCGAGGAAGCCCCTTGAGAACCTTTTGCCGGGGCCCCCATGCTGCGCAAGCCAGCATGGGGTGGTTCACTCCTCCCGGTCGGCTTGGTGGAGCCGCCTCCCCCAGGGGCTTCGGGGAGCGTGGTGCTCCAGAACCAGGGCCCGCACCTTTGGGTCTTGGATCCGCTCCGCCCCATAGAGGGGATGGTGGCGGCGCACCTGAAAGGCCCCGAAAAGCCCCCGGCGCAAGGGGTAAGGGGGCACGGGCGGGGCGAAAAGCCCCGTGAGGACCCTTTCCAGGGGGCGGTAGGGCCTTAGGGCCTTTCCCGCGTCGTGAAGCAAGGCAGCCCGCACGGCGAAGGCGGGGGCCTCGGGGTGGGCCTTAAGGAGCCTCTTCGCCACCCGCACCGCGTGGGCCCGGTCCCGGGGGTCCATGGCCAGGTAAAGGGCCCGTTCCTCCTCGGCCAGAACCCCGAGGGCGAAGGCGTCGTCGGGAGCCTCGCGGGCGAAGAGGGCCCTAAGAAGCCGCCCAAGCCGCCGGAGGAGGCGAGGCATGGGCTAGATGAACTTCTTCAGCATGGTGGCGATCTCCTCGGGCTTCTTGGGGTCCACCTTGCCCTCGGAGACCTCGGCAGCGCATACGTTTAAGAACTCGTGCAGGATCAGGGTGGCCGCCGCCTCCATGGCCTTTTTGGTGGCGGTCATCTGGGTGAGGACCTCGTCGCAGGGGCGGCCCTCCGCCACCATCTTCTGCAGGCCCCGCACCTGGCCCTCTATGCGCCGAAGCCGCTTGAGGATGTTCTCCACGGTCTCGCTTCCCAGCTCGGTGGTCCGGGTCATAGGAGCATTATATACCAGTACCCCCTATGTTCTCTTCACTCAGCGGTTCCCCGGGCTCGGAGGCCTCCTTAGGCCCGCGCACCCAAAGGAGCCTGCCTCCTAGGAGGCGGGAGAGGCGGGCGAGGGCCGCCTTGGGGTCCTCGGTGGGGGGAGGGGGGGCCTCCGAGGGGTCCGGGGGTATCCCGTCGGGGGAGGAGGGCGGGGGGTTAGGCGCCCCGCCCTGGCCCTCGCGGGCGCGAGGGGCTTCGGGGGGTTTTCCCGCACTAACCTCTAGGGTTTTTTTTTCCAGGAGGAAGGCCAGGTCCTCCACCCCGAAGTGGGCCTTCGCCAGGGGCAGGAGGACCCCTTTTTGCTCCTCGGCCTTTTTGTGGTGGAAGGCCTTGTTCTCGGGGAAGCGGAGGAGGAGGGTCTTGCCCTGAAGCTCCGGCCTCGCCTCCCGCACGAAGGCCCTGAGGGTGGGCTTCAAAGCCTCCAGGAAGGCCCGCCACCGCCCGGCAGGGTCCGCCGGGGCCTCCTCTTTGGGCTCAGGAGGCGGGGCGGGGACCAGGGGGTCGGGCGGGGCCTCCTGGGGCCGGGGCGGGGAGGAAGGGGGAAAGGCCTGGAGGAGGGCGGCCTCGAGGCCAAGGAGATCGGAGCGCTTGGCGAGGCGCTCGGAGGCCTCGTCCAAGGCGGTGAGGGCCTGGAGGAGGGCCAGAGGGGAAGCGGGCAAGGACGCCCCCCCGAGGCCGTAGGCGGCGTAAAGCCCCTCCCGCAAGACCTCCATGAGCCCCAGGACCAGGCTCCTCGGGGCGAAGCCCTGGCCGTAGAGGCGCCTGGCCTCCCCAAGCGCCTCCCCCACCCGGCCCTCGGCCAGGGCCCGGGCCAGGCGGGAAAGGGCCTCCTTGGGGGGAAGGCCTAAGGCCTCCTCTACCTTGGCCCGGGTGAGGGGGCCCTCCAGGAGGAGGAGGCGGTCCAGGAGGCTTTCCGCGTCCCGCATGGCCCCGTCCGCCAGGCGGGCCACGAGGAGAAGGGCCTCCTCCTCGGCCTCCCGGCCCTCCCCTTCTACCTCCTCCAGGATGCGCCTGAGCTTGGCGGCGATCTCCTCCTCCCGGAGGCGGCGGAAGCGGAAGTGCTGGGTGCGGGAGAGGATGGTGGGGGGCATCCTCTCGGGCTCGGTGGTGGCGAAGACGAAGAGGACGTGGGGCGGGGGCTCCTCCAGGGTCTTGAGGAGGGCGTTGAAGGCGCTTTTGGAGAGCATGTGGGCCTCGTCCAGGATGAAGACCTTCCTGGGGGCGGAAAGGGGGGCGAGGAGGATCCTCTCCTTTAGCTCCCGCACGTCCTCCACGGAGTTGTTGCTGGCGGCGTCAATCTCCACCACGTCGGGGTGGGCCCCCTTCTGCACCGCCTGGCAGTGGGCGCAGACCCCGCAGGGGCGCTCCTCGGCCTCGCACCCCACGGCCATGGCGAGGAGCCTCGCCGTGGTGGTCTTGCCCACCCCCCTGGGCCCGGAGAAGAGGTAGGCCTGGGCGAGCCTCCCCTCCCGGATGGCCCTTTGCAGGGGTTCCTTCACGTGCTCCTGCCCCACCACCTCCTGGAAGGTGAGGGGGCGGAAGCGGCGGTAGAGGGCGCCCACAAAGGCTAGTATAGGGGGTGGTGCGGAGCCTTCTCTCCTTCCACGTGGAGGCCCCCCTGGAAGCGGTGGCGGCCTGGGCGAAGGGGCGCACGGGAGGGGCCGGGGTCTACCTGGTGCCCGACCCTCCCTGGACGAGCCTCTACCACGAGGCCCTCGAGGCCGGGGAAGACCCCGCGGCCATCCGGGCCTTCCTAGGGGAGCTTTCCCACCTGGGCCGGGCCCTGACCTTCATGGTCCTGAACGAGGAGGACCTCCTCTTCCTCCTGGCGGAAGGGGGCGGGGAAAAGGCGGTGCTCCAGAAGGGCCCGGAGCTCGGGGAAGCCCTCCAGGCCCCCCCGGATCTCCTTCCCCTTCTCAAAAGGGCCTCCGCCATGCCCCCCCTAAGCGCGGCCCAGGCCCTGGCGGCCCACTTCGGCCTCCACCCCGACCACGCCCTCCTCGGCTTTCTGGACCTCTTGGAGGCGGAAGAGGAGGAGGGCCTCCCCGAGGAGGTGGTCTACCTTGAGTGAGCCCCTTTTGGTGAAGGTGGGGGGAAGCCTTAAGGGGGCGGAAGCCCTACTTTCCGAGCTTGCCGCCTACCCCGGCCCCCTGGTCCTCGTCCACGGGGGCGGGCCCGAGATCGGGGCCTGGCTAGAGCGCCTGGGGTACAAAAGCCGCTTCGTGGGGGGGCTTCGGGTGACGCCCCCGGAGCAGCTCGAGGTGGTGGAGATGGCCCTTTACCTCACGGGAAAGCGCCTGGCCGAGGGGCTTTCCCGAAGGGGGCGGAAGGCTTTGGCCCTCTCGGGGCGGGACGCCCTCTGCCTGAAGGGGAGGGCCCTTCCCGGCCTCGGCCGGGTGGGGGAGGTGGTGGGGGTGGAGGTGGGGCTCCTTGAGGACCTTTTGGCGAAGGGCTACACCCCCCTCCTCGCCCCCATCGCCCTGGACGGGGAAGGTCCCCTCAACGTCAACGCCGACACCGCCGCGGGGGCCGTGGCCGGGGCCTTGGGGTGGCCCGCGGTCTTCCTCACCGACGTGGAGGGGGTCTACCGGGACCCCAAGGACCCCCAAAGCCGCCTCCTCCACCTCACCCCGGAGGAGGTGGAGGCCCTGAAGGAGGCGGGCGTGATCCAGGGGGGGATGATCCCCAAGGTGGAGGCGGCCCTCTCCGCCCTCCGGGCCGGGGCCCCCTGGGCGGCCATCGCCAAGGGGGAGAGGGGGGTTTTGGCCCGGGTGCTCGCCGGGGAGGCGGGGACCCGCTTCACCCTCTGAAGAGGCCCAAAAAAGGCCCGCATGAAGGCCGGGAGGTCCTTGGGCGGTGACCAGGTTGCCGTCCACCCCCTTTCCCGGTAAAGCCCATGGCCCCCACGGGCTTCCCCTCCCGCGCCAGGGCGAGGACCTCGAGGCTTCGCCGCAAGGCCCCAGGAAGCGAAGCCCGACTTGGCCCGGTACTCCCGGGCCTCGAGGCCGAGGACCGTGGGGGCGTACCCCGCTTCCCGCACCCGGTAATAGGGGTAGAGGAACCCCCGCTCGTCAAAGAGGTCCGCGAGGAGGACCCCGGTGCGCTTCACGCCACACCTCCAGGAACTCCTTGAGGATGTTCCCCGTCACCCCCCAGATGTCCACCCCCCGCCAGGGAAAGTGCCAGACGGTGCGGTTTAGGCGCACCTCGCTCCAGGGCTCCACCGCCAATAGCTCCCCCAGGGGAGCGAGGAGGACCTCCGCCACCTCCTCGGGGTTGGGCCTAAGGAGGGGCAGGTCCTCCCGGAAGACCACCACGGGCTGGACCAGAAAGCCCTGGGGAGAAAGGGTGGGGGGGAGGAAGCCCAAAGGCTCCACCCCCCTTAGCCCCACCTCCTCCTCGGCCTCCCTCAGGGCGGCCTCCACCACGCCCTCCCCCGGCTCCACCACCCCCCCGGGGAAGCTCACCTGGCCGGCGTGGGTGGGGAGGTGGGGGCTTCTTAGGGTGAAGAGGAGGTGCTCCCCCAGAAGGGGCACGGCCACCGCCGCCAGGCGGAAGCCGGGCGGGGGCTCTAGCCCTCCCGGCAGGCCCTGAGGGAGCGCCGCCTTAAGGCGCTCTCGGGGTCCATCCCCTTCTTGGCGAAAAGCCCCACCAGGTGCCAAAGCGCTTCCTCCAGGTCGCCCTCTTCCAGGGCCTTCCTCAGGCCTTCTTCGCTCCCCGGGTCCATCCCCTTCCGCTGGAGCTCGTAGGCCCGGAGCAGGGTGGGAAGTCCCTTGGGCAGGCCGCAGGGGTCCTCCTTCTTGCCCTCTTGGGCCTTCAGGTCCTCCCAGCGGGCCTTCACCTCCTCCGGGGTCTTGGCGGTGGCCTCCCCAGTCACGCCCGAGCGTACGTTGAAGACGTGGGGGTGGCGGCGGATGAGCTTCTCCACGATGGCCCGCTCCACGTCCCCGTAGGTGAAGCGCCCCTCCTCCTCGGCGATGACGCTGTGGAAGGCCACCTGCAGGAGGACGTCCCCGAGCTCCTCGGCCATCTCCTGGGGGTCGCCCTTAAGGAGGGCGTCCGCCGCCTCGCTCGCCTCCTCCAGGAGGTAGGGGACGAGGCTTTCGTGGGTCTGGGCCCGGTCCCAGGGGCACCCCCCGGGCCCCCGCAGGCGGCGCATCACCTCAAGAAGCCGCTCCATGCCCTCCATTCTCCCTTAGAAGAAGCCCCCCCGCCAGGGAGAGGCCCACGAGGAGGAGGGAGAGGGGGTCCAGGGGGGCGGGCTCCAGGGTCCAGCCCCCGGGGCCCGGCGTGGGGAGGCCCGTGGTGCGGGTGAGGAGGAAGAGGAGAAGGAGCGTTCCCACCAGGTAGCGCCCCGCCCTCACCCACCCTTTTCCCGGGCGCACCTCCAAAAGGGGAAGGAGGAGGAGGGAGAGGCCGTAGCCCAGCTCCAAGGCCAGGAGGACCATGAAGAGGAGGCCGTACCAGAAGCCCGGGGTCTTCAGGGCGAGGGCGGGGTCTTGCGCCCGGAAGACCTCCCCGCAAAGCCCCCCGCCCAAGGGGGTGTCCCCCAGGCCCAAAAGCTGGAGGAAGAAGGGGAGGATGAAGAAGGGGGCGGCGCGGCGCATCACCGCTCCCGGGCGGGCTCCAGCCGGACCGCCGTCCCGTAGTCCGGGACCTCCGCCGCCCCTTGCATGACGCTCGCGGCGGCGTAGCGCACGCCGAGGACGGCGTGGGCCCCAAGCCTCCTCGCCTCCTCCGGCATCCGGGCCTCGGCCACCTCCCGGGCCTCCTGGAGCATCTCCGTGTACTCGGGGAGCTCCCCGCCCACCAGGGTGCGGAGGCCCGCCAGGAGGTCCTTGCCCAGGTGCTTGGAGCGCACCGTGCTCCCCTTCACCCCGCCCAGGACCTGGGCGATCCGGTACCCGGGGACGGCCTCGAGGGTGGACACCAGGATCTCCATAACCCCCATCCTACTTGCACTCCCCGGGAAGTACGTTTGTCCCGGGGGCCTTCCCTATAGTGGGGGCATGAGGCGCTGGATTGGACTCCTCTTCCTGCTGGCCTTGGCCTCGGCCCAGGTGGTCCGGGAGGGCTGGGTCCGCTTCTCCCCTGGCCCCAACGCCGCGGCGTACCTCACCCTGGAGAACCCCGGGGACCTCCCCCTCCGCCTCGTGGGGGCGAGGACGCCCGTGGCCGAGCGGGTGGAGCTCCACGAGACCTATGTCCGAGAGGTGGAGGGGAAGAAGGTGATGGGGATGCGCCCCGTGGCCTTCCTCGAGGTCCCGCCCAAGGGCCGGGTGGAGCTCAAACCCGGGGGGTACCACTTCATGCTCCTCGGCCTGAAGCGGCCCCTAAAGGCAGGGGAGAAGGTGGAGCTTGACCTCCTCTTCGCCGACGGGAAGGTCCTTAAGGTGGTCCTTCCCGTGGAGGCGCGATGAAGAGGTTCCTGCCCGCCTTCCTTTCGGTCCTCGCCCTCTTGGCCCTGGCCTACCTCCTCCTTCCCCGGGGGCACACCTTCTACGGCACGAGGCTTCTTAACCCCAAGCCCGTGGACTTCGCCCTGGAAGGCCCCCAAGGCCCCGTGCGCCTCTCCCGGTTCCAGGACAAGCTGGTCCTCCTCTTCTTCGGCTACACCCACTGCCCCGACGTCTGCCCCACCACCCTCATCGCCCTCAAGCGGGCTTACGAAAAGCTTCCCCCGAAGGCCCAGGAAGGGGTCCAGGTGATCTTCGTGAGCGTGGACCCCGAGCGGGACCCCCCGGAGGTCGCCGACCGCTACGCCAAGGGCTTCCACCCAAGCTTCCTCGGGCTTTCGGGAAGCCCGGAGGCGGTGCGGGAGGCGGCCCAGACCTTCGGGGTCTTTTACCAGAAGAGCCAGTACCGGGGCCCAGGGGAGTACCTGGTGGACCACACCGCCACCACCTTCGTGGTGCGCGAGGGGAAGCTCGTGCTCCTCTTTAGCCCAGACAAGGTGGAGGCCACGGAAAAGGTGGTGGCGGACCTTTTGGCCTTGTTGTAACCTGGGGCATGGACTTCAAAGACCTTCTGGAAAGGACCAAGGAACTCGCCCGCTCCGCGGCGAAAGAGGTGGAAGGCAAGCTCCGGGAGCTCAAGGAAAAACTGGACCAGGACAAGGACGGCCGGCCCGACGTCCTGGAAAAGGCCCTGAAAGAAGCGGAAAAGGCCCTGGAGGAGGCCAAGGCCAAGCTGGCCCAGCTGGACCAGGACAAAGACGGCCTCCCCGACACGCTAAAAGGGCTCTCCGAGGCGGCCAAGAAGGCGGCGGAAACCGCCAAGGCCAAGGCCGAGGAGGCCGCCCGCCTCCTGCAGGAGCGCCTAGGGAAGAAGGAGGGTTAGGGCCCTCCCCCGTAGACCCCTAGCCCAAGGCCACGTCCAGGGCCATCATCAGGGCGAAACCCACCATGACGCCGAAGGTGGAGAGGTCCCCGTTCCCCTCCGCCTGGCTTTCGGGGATCACCTCCTCCACGATGACGAAGACCATGGCCCCCGCGGCCAAGGCCATGAGGTAGGGCAGGAGGACGAGCATCTCCCCCACCAGAAGGGCCCCGAGCACCGCGCCCACGGGCTCCACGATGGCGGAAAGCTGGCCGTAAAACCAGGCGAGGCCCGCCCCGATCCCCGCCCGGCGCAAGGGCCAGGCCACGGCCAGGCCCTCGGGCAGGTTCTGGAGCCCGATGCCCACGGCGAGGGCGATGGCCCCGCCCAAGGTGGCCGCCCCCGTGGGGTCTAGCCCCGCGGCCCCGAAGGCCACCCCCACCGCCAGCCCTTCCGGAAAGTTGTGCAGGGTGATGGCCAGGATGAGGAGCGTGGTGCGCCGCCAGGAGGTGTGGAGGCCCTCTTCCCTGGCCCCGGGGTCCAGGTGGACGTGGGGCAGGAGGCGGTCTATCAGGCGCAAGAGGCCCCCGCCCAAGAGAAACCCCACCACGGCGGGCACCCAAGGGACCATGCCCTGGGCCTTGGCCATCTCCATGCCCGGGAGGAGGAGGGAGAAGACGCTCGCCGCGAGCATCACCCCGGCGGCGAAGCCCAGCAGGGTGTCCAGGAGCTTGCGGCTCGGCTCCCGGGCGAAGAAGACGCTCGCCGCCCCTACTGCGGTGAGCCCCCAGGTGAAAAGCCCGCCCAGGAGAGCGTAGAGCAGGGGCGCCTCCATGGCCCCCATTTTAGGGGAGCCTAAACCTGGGGACAAGCCCCCTTTGGGGTATCCTGAGGTAAGGTATGCTGGATAAGCTCGCGCGCCTCGAGGAAGAGTACCGGGAGCTGGAAGGGCTCCTCGCCGACCCGGAGGTCCTGAAGGACCAGAAGCGCTACCAGGCCCTCTCCCGGCGTTACGCCGAGATGGGGGAGATCCTCGCCCTCATCCGGGAGTACCGCAAGGTGCTGGAGGACCTGGAGCAGGCGGAAAGCCTCCTGGAAGACCCCGAACTTCGCGAGGTGGCCAAGGCGGAGAAGGCGGAGCTGGAGGAGCGAAAAAAGGCCCTGGAAAAGGAGCTGGAGCGCCACCTCCTCCCCAAGGACCCCATGGACGAAAGGGACGCCATCGTGGAGATCCGCGCGGGCACCGGGGGGGAGGAGGCCGCCCTCTTCGCCCGCGACCTCCTGGAGATGTACCTGCGCTTCGCCGAGGAGATGGGCTTGGAAACCGAGGTCCTGGACTCCAACCCCACGGACCTGGGGGGCTTCTCCAAGGTGGTCTTTGAGGTGCGGGGGCCCGGCGCCTACGGCACCTTCAAGTACGAAAGCGGGGTCCACCGGGTGCAGCGGGTCCCCGCCACCGAGACCCAGGGGCGGATCCACACCTCCACGGCCACGGTGGCCGTCTTGCCCAAGGCGGAGGAGTCCGACTTCCAGCTGAACATGGACGAGATCCGCATTGACGTGATGCGGGCCTCGGGGCCCGGGGGGCAGGGGGTGAACACCACGGACTCGGCGGTGCGGGTGGTCCACCTGCCCACGGGGATCATGGTCACCTGCCAGGACTCCCGCAGCCAGATCAAGAACCGGGAGAAGGCCCTCATGATCCTAAGGAGCCGCCTCCTGGAGATGAAGCGGGCGGAGGAGGCGGAAAGGCTCCGGAAGACCCGCCTCGCCCAGATCGGCACCGGGGAGCGCTCGGAAAAGATCCGCACCTACAACTTCCCCCAGTCCCGGGTCACGGACCACCGCATCGGCTTCACCACCCACGACCTCGAGGGCGTCCTCTCGGGGCGCCTCCAGCCCCTTCTTGAGGCCCTGAAGCGGGCCGACCAGGAGCGCCAGCTGGAGGCCATGACGGAAGCGTGATGCGCCGGGAGATCCTGGTGGTGGCGGCCATCCTCCTGGACCGCCAGGGGCGGGTGCTCCTGGTGGGAAACGACTGGGGGCGCCGGGGCCAGGTGCGCTACACCCTCCCCGGGGGCACCGTGGAGCCGGGGGAAACGGTGCTGGAGGCCCTGGTGCGGGAGGTGCGGGAGGAGACGGGGCTTAGGGTGAAGGCCGTGGAGCACCTGGCCTACGTGATCCAGGTGGAGGACCGCCGCAAGAACGAGCGCACCCTGGCCATGGCCTTCCGGGCCAGCTACGAGGGGCTTCTGAACCCCCGGGACCCCGATGGGCACATCGTGGAGGCCCGCTTCTTCACCCCGGAGGAGGTGGCGGCGAGGCTCTCCGGCCACCGCCCCCTCCAGGAGCCCCTTCTGGACTACCTGGCGGGGGAGCGGGGGCGGTTCTACGCCTACCCGGGATGGGGCCTCCCGGGGGTGCGGGTCTAAGTACCCCGCTCTGGCTTGCGCCAGAGCGGGGGCCCCAAAAGAGCCTTCGCAAAGCCCTATTTCCAGCGTCCTATGTGGCAAAATCAAGGTGTGGGCACTTAATACCGCCCCATGCTGGCTTGCGCCAGCATGGGGGCCCCAAAAGAACTTTCCCAATTTCGGGCAACCCGTGTTGCGAAAGTGCAACCCCTTAGGGGCCGAGCTTGCGCTTGAGGTAGGCGAGAAGCTCCTCAATGGCCCTGCGAAGGGCCCTTTGCTCCTCGGCTAGGGCCTCGAGGGGGTCCTTGACGGGCTCCAGGCCGGAGAAGGTCTTGAAAAGCAGGGTGGGGTTGCCGCACCGGGGGCAGACCACCTCCGCGGGCCGCACCGAGGGGGCGTAGAAGACGCGGGCCCCGCAGCGGGGGCAGAGGAGGTACTTGGCCCCCAAGGCCTCCCCCTTGCGCACCGCCTCCTCCAGGGCTTTGGCCTCCTCCTGGGGAAAGCCCAGGAAGTAGTCCTCCCCCACCTTGAGGAAGCCCAGGGACTCTTCCGTGCTCCTCAGGTCCCCCCGCTTCCCCTCGGGAACCTCCCAGGTGAAGCCGTTCCAGCGGAAGTGGCGGAGGTGCTTGCGCCCCTCCCGGTCCTCTATCTCCACGATGAGCTGCAGGTGGGGGTCCTTGGGGTAGTAGTGGAGGCGCACCGCCTGGACCCCAGAGAGGGCCTGGGCGCGGGGGAGGGTGTAGCTCAAGGGGCCCTCCCCCTTGGCGGGGTAGCCCACCAGGCGCTCCACGTCGTAGACGGTGAGGCCCGGCCGGTTGGCGTCCCCGAAGAGGAAGCGCTCCACGTACCGGAAGGCGGCCTCGAGGCCCGGGTCCATGGCCAAAGTCTACTAAAACCCCTAAGGCCAAAAGGCGCAGTAGGGCCGAAGTACCGCGTGCTTCCCACCCCCGTAGCGGGAGAGCATGGCCTCCTGGACCCCCCTCTCCGGCCAGAGGTAGTCCACCACGAGGGGGGCGTCCTCGTTCTCCGCCCCGCCCAGGTTCCAGGGCCCCGCCTCCTTGGCCACGGGCCGGAAGTGGTCGGGGCCGTAGCCGTCCTGGCTGCCCACGAGCACGTAGAAGCAGACCCGCTGCCCCGGGACGGGGTTGAAGTGCTTCTTGTCCAGCTGGACGATCACCTGCTTGTCCGCGGGGTTGCTCCCCACCGTGATCCCGTCGGCGGTGTCCGTGCCGTCGGGGAAGCCCACCCGTTGCCCGTACTGGGGCCAGCCCGCCACCTTGAGGAAGAGGTCCCAGGGGTGCTCGGGGTCAAAGGCCACCTTGGCCCCCTTGGCGAAGGGGTCGGTGCGCCCCCCCTCCTTGAAGTCCAGGTAGACGTTGAGGAGCTGGTGGCTGAAGCCCGCCGGGGCCCCCCAGGGGTTGGTCATCTCCTTGAAGACGAAGACGAAGGTCCAGGTGGCCCCGCTGTCCAGAACCCGCATCTCCAAGAGGTCAAAGAGGCCCTGGAAGGGGGCGAAGGCGGCTTCCTTGGGGTAAGTGTAGGTGCCGGGGCCGTGCTCGTCCCCCTCGGGGTCGGGGATGGCCAGGACCTCCTTCCCGGCCAGGCGCTGGGGCAGGGAGAGGGCCAGGGGGCTCGCGTTGGGGGCCGCGTCCACCACCCGGCCTTGCCGCTCCAGGACCACGGCGAGGCGCAGGGTGTCCCCTGGCCCCGCCTTCAGGGTGGTGTAGGGAAGGCGCATCTCCACCACCTCGCCCACGTAGGCCCGCCGCCCCTGGAGGTCGGCGGGGGAGCTCGCCAGGACCCAGGCCCCGTCCCGGTAGGCGTAGCGCACCAACACCGCCTCCCCATCCCGCACCTGGTCCAGGTCCAAGGTGAGCCGCTGCTGCAGGGGGAAGCCTAGGGAAACCTCGCTCCCTTCGGGAAAGGCCGCCCCGCCCTCCTCCCCCGGCGTGGTGGCGTAGACGTGGAGGCGGAAGCCCTGGCCCAGGAGGTCCGCCGCCCTCATCCCCTCCCTTAGGTCCACCCTCAGGTAGACGTTCTGCTCGTCAAAGCCCAGGTACACCCCTTTGAGGAGGTCGTCCTGGGTCTGCATGGTGGTGCCCTCGAGGTCGGGCAGGTAGGCGGCGCCCTTCCACTCCTCGGGAGGGTCCACCCGGCCGTCCAGCTGGGGCCTTATCCGGCCCGGGGTGCCCTGGGGGGCCACGGGGGGCCGCACGGCGATGAAGAGCTCCTCGGGGGGCTTCTTCCCCAGGGCCTCGTAGACCGCCCGGAGGAGGGCGCGGAAGCCCTCGTCAAAGGGCGGGTTGTTGGGGAAGCCCGTGTCCTGGCCGTACCACCAGAACCAGTCCGAGGCCTGGGCGGCGTAGACGAGGCCCATGGCCCGCTCCGCCACCTGGGGGTCCCCGCCCGCTTCCCGGTAGGCCACCACCGCCTGCCGGGCCCGGCTTAGACGGTCCCAGGCCTCGTTCTCCTCCGGCTCCCCGGCCCACATGGCGAAGTCCCCGGCCCACCCCCCCGTGCCGAGGCGCGGAAGGGCCACCGAGGGGAGGTCCAGCACCTCGGAGAAGCGCACCGTCTTCAGGGTGCCCTTGGCCTGCTCCTCGGAAAGGCGCTTGTAAAGCAGGCGGCGGAAGGCGTTGCCGTTTTGGGGGTAGTTCTCCCAGGCGTTCTCCCCGTCCAAGGCGATGGTAAGGACGGCCTCGGGGTTTTCCCGGATCACCTGGCGGCGGATCTCCAGGAGGCTTGCGATGAAGTCCTCCACCGCCTCCTCGGGGGGCATCCCGCTATAGCGGAAGCCGATCCGGTCCGAGAGGTCCCGGTGCCGGAAGAAGAGGACCAGGCGCCTGCCGTCCTTCTCCACGTGGTAGGGCCGGGTCAGGGTGAGGGGGTTCACGGGGAAGCCGCTCTTGCCGAGGACGGCCTCGTCCGTCACCAGGAAGCGCACGCCCTCCTCGGCGTAGAGCTCGGCCGCCTTCTGGCTCACGGCCCCTTCGGGGGGCCACATGCCTAAGGGTTCCCTCCCGAAGAGCTCCCGGAAGTAGGCCTTCCCGGAGCGCACCTGCCAGCGGGCGTCCTCCGGCCAGGCGATGGGCTCCTTGGGGAGGGCGAGGGTGGGGTTGGACTCGCGGATGGCCTCCTTGTCCAGGAGGATGGGGAGGATGGGGTGGTAGTAGGGGGTGGTGAGGAGGTCAATCTGGCCCCGCTCCCAAAGCCTTTGGTGGAGGGGCAGGATGGTGGCCATGAGCTCCAGGTGCTTCTTCAGGACGTAGTCCAGGTCCTCCTGGGAAAACCCCCGGTCTTTCTTGCGGAGGGCCTCGAGGCGGGGGTCCTTGGCGATGTAGTCCCGGTTGATCCAGAGGAGGTTCCAGAGGACCCGGAGGTCGGTGAGGTCCTGGTCGGTGAAGGCCTCCCCGCGGCTCCTTTTGGCCTGGAGCTCCTGGTAGCGGGGGCTTTCCGCCACGAAGCGGGGGTTGAGGTCAAAGAAGCGCTCCACCACGAAAGCCCGCTCCTCCGGGGTGAGGGCGCCCGCGGGCTTTTCCGAGACCCGCCAGTAGGCGTCCTTGGCCTTGCCGGAGAGGTAGTCGCCGATCTGCTTGAGGAGGGTGGAGGTGTAGTCAAAGCTCACCTTGACCTCGGGAAACTCCAGGAGGACCTCGGCCATCCAGGGGTAGTCGTTCACCCCGTGCATGCGCACCCAGGGCTCCCCGTACTGCCCCGTGAGGGGGTTCTCGTAAGGGGGCTGGTGCTGGTGCCAGAGGATGGCCACCTTGAGGGGCTGGGCCAGGCCTGCCGTCAGGAAGAGGGCCGCCGCGAGGAGCCTTCCCTTCACGGCCTCACCCCCCGCCCGTTCATGGAACCGCCCTTTGGCGCCATGCGCCCATTCTACGGCGGGGAGGCGGGGATAATGGTCCCATGGCCCTCCTCTTCACCCCTCTTGTCCTTCGGGACCTCAGGCTCAAAAACCGCCTGGCCATGTCCCCCATGTGCCAGTACTCGGCCACGGAAGGGGGAGAGGTCACGGACTGGCACCTCCTCCACTACCCCACCCGGGCCCTGGGCGGGGTGGGGCTCGTCCTCGTGGAGGCCACGGCGGTCCTCCCCGAAGGCCGGATCAGCCCCTTTGACCTCGGGATCTGGTCCGAGGACCACCTCCCGGGCCTCAAGGAACTCGCCCGGCGCATCTGGGAGGCGGGGGCGGTGCCGGGGATCCAGCTCGCCCACGCCGGGCGCAAGGCGGGGACGGCGAGGCCCTGGGAAGGGGGGAAGCCTTTGGGCTGGAAGGGGGTGGGGCCAAGCCCCATCCCCTTCGCCGAGGGCTACCCCGTCCCCGAGCCTTTGGACGAGGCGGGGATGGCGCGGGTCCTCGAGGCCTTCGTGGAAGGGGCCAAAAGGGCCCTCCGGGCGGGGTTTTTGGTGGTGGAGCTCCACATGGCCCACGGCTACCTCCTCTCCTCCTTCCTCTCGCCCCTTTCCAACCGGCGGGAGGACGCCTACGGGGGAAGCCGGGAGAACCGCATGCGCTTTCCCCTGGAGGTGGCCCGAGCGGTGCGGGAAGCCCTGCCCCCCGGGCTTCCCCTCTTCGTTCGGGTCTCGGCCACGGACTGGGCGGAAGGGGGGTGGGGCCTCGAGGACACCCTGGCCTTCGCCGAACGGCTCAAGGCCCTGGGGGTGGACCTTTTGGACCTCTCCTCGGGCGGGGTGGTGCCCGGGGTCAAGGTCCCCGCGGCCCCGGGCTTCCAGGTTCCCTTCGCCGACGCGGTGCGCAAGCGGGTGGGGATGCCGACGGGGGCGGTGGGCCTCCTCACCACCCCCGAGCAGGCGGAGACCATTCTCCAGGCGGGAAGCGCCGACCTGGTGCTTCTGGGCCGGGTCCTCCTCCGGGACCCCTACTTCCCCCTGAAGGCGGCCAAGGCCCTGGGGGCCGAGGCCCCCGTGCCCCCGCAGTACCAGAGGGCCTTTTAAGGACCCCACCGGGCCTCCCACGTTGCGCCGCCGAGGGGCGGATGCCTAAGTACCCCGCTCTGGCTTGCGCCAGAGCGGGGGCCCCAAAAGAGCCTTCGCAAAGCCCTACCCCCGGCGTCCCATGTGGCGAAATCAAGGTGCGGGCACTTAGCCCGGCCCGCTACCGCCCTTGGAGGAGGTCCAGAAGGGTCTTCCGGTAGGCCTCGTAGGCCGCCCGGCCCTCCGGGGTGAGGGCCACCCAGGTCTTGGGCCTTTTGCCCCGGAAGCCCTTCTCCACCCGCACGTACCCCGCCTCTTCCAGCCTCTGCAGGTGGCTTGAGAGGTTGCCCTCGGTGAGCCCCAGGGCCTCCTTGAGCCAGGTGAACTCCGCCTTCGCCCCCTCCCCCAGGCCCGCAAGGAGGGCCACGATGCGCAGGCGGGTCTCCTGGTGGATCACCGGGTCCAGCGCCAAAGGAGCACCCCCCCGTAGACCAGGGCACAAAGCCCCACCGCGCCCATCCCCAGGTGGAAGAGGCCGGGGAAGGCCCGATAGAGAAGGAGGTCTGCGGCGAAGAGCCCTAGCCCCGCCCAGGCCATTCCCGGGATCCGCCACAGGGTGCCCAGGTAGGCGTAGGCGAAGGCCACCAGGCTGACCAGGAAGCTTTCCCCCCTCAAGTCCGTGGGCGGGAGGAGGAGGAGCCAGTGGAGGAGGGCAAAGAGGGTGAGCAGGGCCCAGAAGTAGAAGGTCTGGAGCCCCAGGAAGCTCCTCACGCTCACCCCCTGCCGGGCCCCTAGGTAGAAGGAGAGGAGCCCACCCAGGGGGCCCGCCACCGTCCAGAACCGCCCTCCCACCTCCGGATTCCAGGCCAGGAGAAAGCTTCCCAAGGCCCAGAGGGCGCCCCAAAGTACAAGGGTCCATCCCCCCAGGAGGGCGAGCCTTAGCCGGGCTTCCCCTTCCGCCCGCTCGGCCGCCTCCAGCAGGGCCTTGGCCTCCTCCGGCTTCACGGTCTACCTCCCCCAAAGGCCAGGCGCACGTACCACCCGCCCCCGGAAGCCCCCAGGGGCAGGGCGTACCCGGCGCCCACCCCCAAAAGCCAGCCCCCTTCCTCCCGGAAGAACCAGAAGCCCCGCACCCCAAGGTCCAGGAGGAAGCCTCCGCTTTCGCCCCCCAGGCCCAGGGCGGGGAGGAGGAAGACCCCGGGGCCCACGGGAAGCCAGGCCCCCGCGAGGAAGACCCCCCCGTACCCCCTCGGCCCGCCCCAGGACTCCCCGCCCAGGGCCAGCCCTTGGAAGGTCCCGAAGCCGCCCCCGCCCACCTGCCAGGCCCCCTGGAAGCCCAGGAAGCCGTACCCCAGGGAGCCCCCCAGGGCCGGGGCGAGGAGGAGCCAGGCCCAGACCAGCGCCCGCTTGGCGTTCATGCTCACCTCCGCCAATAACTTTGTAGTACAAACTTATTGGTATGTCAAGAGGTGGCCTCGAGGCCGCCCGTCTGGGTGTAGACTCTCCCCATGCGGGCCATACGGGTGCACGAGGTGGGCGGACCGGAGGTCTTGAGGCTTGAGGAGCTTCCCCTCCCGGAGCCTGGGCCCGGGGAGGTCCTGGTGCGGCTCCAGGCCATCGGGGTGAACTTCATTGACACCTACAAGCGGAAGGGCCTCTACCCCGTGCCCACCCCCTTCACCCTGGGGGAGGAGGGGGCCGGGGTGGTGGAGAAGGTGGGGGAAGGCGTGGTGGGGGTGAGGCCCGGGGACCGGGTGGCCTTCGCCAACGTGCAGGGCGCCTACGCCGAGTACCAGGTGGTCCCGGCGGAGAGGCTCGTCCCCCTCCCCGAGGGGCTGGACCCGAGGCTCGCCGCCGCGGCCCTCCTCCAGGGGATGACGGTCCACTACCTCCTCAAGAGCACTTACCCCGTGGCCCCCGGGGACCAGGTCCTGGTGCACGCCGGGGCCGGGGGGGTGGGGCAGCTCCTCATCCAGTGGGCCAAGCGCCTGGGGGCCACGGTCTACGCCACCGCCAGCACCGAGGAGAAGCGGGCCCTGGCCCGGGAGGCGGGGGCGGACTACGCCCTGCCTTACGAGGGCTTCGCCGAGGCGGTGAAGGCCCTTTCGGGGGGCGGGGTGGACGTGGTCTACGACGGGGTGGGGAAGGACACCTTCCTGGGAAGCCTTGCGGCCCTAAGGCCCCGGGGGATGCTCGTCCTCTTCGGCCAGTCCTCGGGGCCGGTGCCGCCCCAGGACCCCCAGATCCTCAACCGCATGGGAAGCCTCTTCCTCACCCGCCCCACCCTCCACCACTACACGGCGAGCCGCAAGGAACTCCTCTTTCGGGCGGGGGAGGTCTTCCGGGGGGTGCTGGAGGGCTGGCTTAGGGTGCGCATCGGGGCCGAGTTCCCCCTGGAAAAGGCCCGGGAGGCCCACGAGGCCTTGGAGGGCCGGAGGACCACGGGCAAGGTCCTCCTAATCCCCTAGGAAGCGCCCCTTCCAGGCCCTAAGCCCCTCCTCGGGGAGGTCGGCCCCCCGCACGGTGCAGGCCAGGGCGGAAAGGGCGATGGCCCCCCTCAGGGCCTCCCGGAGGTCCAAGGGGGCGAGGGCCTTTAGGTTCGCCTTGGTGTAGCCCTTGCGGAAGAGGAGGGCGAGGAGGGCGGCGGTGAAGGTGTCCCCCGCCCCCACGGTGTCCACCACAAGGACCCTCTCCCCGGGAAGGCGCACCTCCTCCTCCCCGAAGAAGGCCACCGCCCCCTCGGGGCCCAGGGTGAGGACCTTGAGGGGAACGGCCAGGCGCCTCACCCCCTCCACCGGGCCTTCGGGAAAGAGGAGGCGGGCGTCCTCCAGGGAAAGCTTCAGGAGGTCGGCGCGGGCGAGGTAGCCCGCGATGAGGCGCCTTTCCTCCTCCCCGGGAGGGTGGCGCAGGTTGGGGTCAAAGGAGACGAGGGCGCCCTCCCGAAGGGCCTCCTCCAGGAGGGCCCCCACCCCGCCTGCGGTGCGGGCCTCGAGGGCGAAGAGGGAGCCGAAGTGGAAGCCCAAGGCCCCCTTAAGCCCCCCCTCCTCCGGGACGTAGGGAGCCTGGAAGGGGCGGTGGAAGCTGTAGCGGGCGTTTCCCTCCGGGTCCAGGCGCACCAGGGCCAGGGGCATGGGCGCGGGGTGGCGCGCTAGCCAGGCCTCCAGGCCCCTCCTCGCCATCTCCCCTTCCGCCCAGAGGGAGAGCCAGTCCTCCCCCACCTCGGAAAAGAAGCGCACGGGAAAGCCGAGCCGCGCCAGGACGCTCGCGGTGTTCAGGACCGAACCCCCCAGGACCCCCGTGAAGCGCAAGGGGCCTTCCCCCTCCAAGACCAGGTCCACCAGGGCCTCCCCGGCCAGGGCCAGCATGATACCCCACTTTACATTCTCCCCGGGGCCTGGTGGTATAATCCCACCAAACCCAAGCGAAGCCTTCCCTTCGTCGCGCGAAGCGGTCCATCCCAAGGAGGTGGCGGATGCTCGGCGGATACGCTCACAGGATCGCCCGGATTGACCTCAGCACCGGCCAGGTGGAGTACTTCGCTCCCGACCCCAAGGACCTGGAGATGTACGTGGGGGGGCGGGGCCTCGGGGTGAAGTACGTCTTTGAGAACGGCCCCCAGGTGGACCCCTTGGGCCCCGAAAACCTCCTCTGCATCATGAACGGCCCCCTCTCCGGCACCCGGGCCAAGATGTCGGGAAGGCTCGCCGTGGTCACCAAAAGCCCCCTCACGGGCACGGTGACGGACAGCCACATGGGGGGCTGGACCGCGGCCAAGCTCAAGTGGGCGGGGTTTGACGGCCTCCTCATCAAGGGGGCCTCGGAGAGGCCCGTCTACCTCCTGGTGAAGGACGGGGAGGTGACGGTCCACGACGCCTCCGACCTCTGGGGCAAGACCACCCACGAGACCCACCGCATCCTCCGCGAGCGCCACGGGGAGGACGCCGACGTGATGGCCATCGGCCCCGCGGGGGAGAACCTGGTGCGCTTCGCCAACTGGATCAACAACGACGAGCGGGCCGCAGGCCGGGGCGGCACCGGGGCGGTGGCGGGGAGCAAGAAGCTCAAGGCCATCGTGGTGGTGGGCACCCACGACAAGACGCCCCAGCCCAAGGACCCCGAGCTCTGGAAGGAGGCGGACCGCCTGGCCTCGGCCACCATCAACGACCCCAAGAACGTCACCGCCCCCAAGAAGGGCGGGCTTTCCCTCTACGGCACCAACGTCCTCATGAACATCACCAACGTCATGGGGGCCCTGCCCACCTTTAACGCCCAGCACACCTGCATTGAGGGGGTGGAGAAGATCTCCGGGGAGTACATCCGCGAGCACCGCCTCATCAAGGACAACACCTGCCACGCCTGCCCCGTGGCCTGCAAGAAGATGGTGGAGGTCCACATCAACGGCAAGGCCATCCGCTTTGAGTCCTACGAGTACGAGTCCGCCTGGGCCCTGGGGGCCCATGCGGGCCACACCGACACCGACTGGACGGGCTACGCCATCTACCTCTGCAACGCCTACGGCATGGACACCATTGAGGCGGGCAACGCCATCGCCGTCCTCATGGAGGCCACGGAGAAGGGCTACTACCGGGGCGAGGACGGGATCCGCTTCGGGGACAAGGAGGGGGAGGTGCGGGTCCTCGAGGCCATCGCCCACCGCAAGGGCGTGGGGGACATGCTGGCGGAGGGCCCCGCCCGCTTCGCCAAGGCCATCGGCCACCCCGAGATCTCCTTGGAGGTGAAGGGCCAGTCCATCCCCGCCTACGACCCCCGGGGCCTCAAGGGCATGGGCATCGCCTACGCCACCTCCAACCGGGGGGCCTGCCACCTTAGGGCCTACACCCCGGCCTCGGAGGTCCTGGGCGTGCCCTACAAGACCGACCCCCTGGCCTGGGAGGGGAAGGGCAAGCTCACCAAGCTCTTCCAGGACCTCTCCGCCTTCACCGACTCCCTGGACCTCTGCAAGTTCAGCCAGTTCGCCGAGGGCCCCGAGGAGTACGCCAAGCAGCTTGCCGCCTACTGGGGCCGCCCCGTGACCCCGGAGGAGATCCTGAGGATCGGGGAGCGCATCTACAACCTGGAGCGCTACTACAACAACCTGGCGGGCTGGGGCGAGGGCTCGGACTACCTGCCCGAGCGCTTCCTCAAGGAGCCCTCGGACTGCGCGGGCTCCAAGGGCCAGCTCACCGAGCTGGACCGGATGCTGGAGGAGTACTACCGGGAGCGGGGCTGGGAGCGGGGCGTGGTGCCCCCGGCCAAGCTCCAGGAGCTCGGCATCCTCTCCCAGGCCGCGGACTAACCTCCCTCCCCAAGGGGCCCTGGCCCCTGGGCCAGGGCCTTCCTTTAAACTCTTGGGTATGCCCAAGGTGAACCTCTACGCCACCTTCCGGGACCTTGCGGGGAAAAGCCAGCTGGAGGTGCCCGGGGCCACCGTGGGGGAGGTTTTGGAAAACCTGGTCCGGGCCTACCCCGCCCTGAAGGAGGAGCTCTTTGAAGGGGAAGGGCTTGCCGAGCGGGTCTCCGTCTTCCTCGAGGGCCGGGACGTGCGCTACCTCCAGGGCCTCTCCACCCCCCTTTCCCCCGGGGCCACCCTGGACCTCTTCCCCCCGGTGGCGGGGGGCGGGCTTGAACGGACCTTCGGAGCCTTTCCCCCTTGGCTCCTTGAGCGCTACCTGGAGGCGTGGGGCGGGGTCAAGGAGGGGGAAGGGGTTTACCGCCTTCCCGGGGCCTGGGTGCGCTTTCGCGAGGTGGAACCCCTGAAGGTGGGAAGCCTCTCCATCCCCCAGCTTCGGGTGGAGGTGGAAGGGGAAGAGGCCGAGCGGTGGTTTGAGCGCATCGCCTTCGCCGCAAGCCGGGGCGGGGGCTAAGTGCCCGCACCTTGATTTCGCCACATGGGACGCCGGAGGTAGGGCTCTGCGAAGGCTCTTTTGGGGCCCCCGCTCTGGCTTGCGCCAGAGCGGGGTACTTAAGTACCCCAAAAGGGCTTCCTCCAGCCTTGGTTCGGATGCTCCCCGTTCTAGCGGGGGGGCACCCAGGGCTCCCCGCGGAAGAAGCCGTACACCAGCCGCCCCACCACGCCCCCCAGAAGCACCAAGCCCAGGAGGTTGGGAAGGGCCATAAGGCCGTTTAGGGTGTCGGAGATGGCCAAAAAGGCCTCGAGGCCCCCCAAAGGCCCCACGAAGGCCAAAACGGCGAAGGTGAGGCGGTAGGGCCAGCGCACCCCCTCCCCGAAGAGGAAGGCCGCCGCCTCCTCCCCGTAAAACCCCCAGGACACCATGGTTCCCAGGGCGAAGACGGCCACGGTGAGGGCCAGGATCACCCCCCCCAAGGGGTGGGCCTGGAAGAGGGCCTGGGCCGCCTCCGCCGCGCTTCCCCCCTGGCGCCAAAGGCCGGAGGCGATGAAGGTGAGGGCGGTGAGGGAGGTCACCAGGAAGCTCACGAACATCTCCGTGACCCCCCAGAAACCCTGGCGCACGGGGTGGTCCACCTGGGCCTGGGCGTGGGCGATGGCCGCTGAACCCAGCCCGGCCTCGTTGGCGAAGATGCCCCGGCCAAGCCCGGCGTTGAGGGCGGCAAAGAGGCTGTACCCCGCCGCCCCGCCCAAGGCGGCCTCCGGGGTGAAGGCAGCCCGGAAGACCAGGGCCAAGGCCTCGGGGAGGTTACCCCCGTAAAGGACTAGGAGGGGCAGCACCGCCACCAAAAAGAGGAGAAGCTTGAGGGGCACCACCACCTGGGCGAAACGGGCCACCCGAACGATCCCCCCACCCAGCACCACCCCCACCAAAAGGGCGAGGCCAAGCCCCACCAGGGCTGGGGGCGCCCCTAGGGGCGCCAAGGCTCCCCCCACCGCCCCCGCTTGGGAAAGGTTGCCGATGCCAAAAGCGGCCACGGCGGCGAAAAAGGCGAAAAGGTAGCCCAAGAAGCGAAGGCGGGGTAGCCCCCGGGAAAGGTAGTACATGGGGCCTCCGGACACGGAGCCATCGGCGTAGCGGCGGCGGTAGTGCACCGCCAGGGTGGCCTCGGCGAACTTGCTTCCTGTGCCGAAGAAGTAGCCCACCCACATCCAGAAGACCGCCCCCGGCCCCCCCAGCAAAACCGCCGCCAGCATCCCGAGAAGGTGCCCGGTCCCCACCGTGGCGGAGAGGGCCACCATGGTGGCCTGGAAGGGGGTGATCTGGCCGCCGAAGCCGTAGGTCCGCTCGCGGATGGCCCCGAAGGTCTCCGCGAAGGAGACCCGGAGCATCCGGAAGGGGGCGCTGAACCAGCGGATCTGGAAGATCACCAGGTAGACTCCCACCAGGAGGAAGACCAGCTTCATGGGGAAGCCGTACACGATCCGGTTTAGATACTCGTTCAGGGCCAGGATATCCATACCTACACCTCCGGCACCACCTCCACCTTATCCCCCCGGCGGAGGCGGAGACGCTTCAGGTCCTCTTCCAGAAGCCCAAGCCGCTCGGGGATGTTGGGCCTGGGGCGGACCTCCATCACCGCTTCCCGCCCCAGAAGGCGCAGGCGGAACCCGTGGCGGATGGCCCGGGCCCACCCGGCGTAGAGGGCCTCGTCCACGTAGGCCACCCCGGAGCCCGAACCGTAGATGGGCAGCACCAGGAGGGCCACCGGGGGCACCTCCACCCGGGGGACGGCCTCCAGGGCCTTCACCCCCAAAAGGGTGTGCAACACCCGGGCCAGGCGCAAAACCCCCGGGGCCGTGAGCACCTGGGCGATGGGCTTTCCCTCCACCTGGGCCAACACCCGCAGGGCCTCGGGAGGAAGCTCCACCTCCCCGCCCTTGGGGTTCAGGCGGAGCACGTACCCCCAGTCGCTGGGGAGGCTAAGCCCCCGCCACACCTCCTGGGCCTCGGCCAGGCGGGCGGGCACGGCGAGCCCTCCTAGGAGGGTGGTGTGGGGCGGGAGGGCCTCGGGCTCAAAGGTGAAGGGGGCCCGCTTGAGGCCCACCAGGAGGTCCAGGGCCTCTTCTCCTTCCAAGGAGCGCTCCCCCGCCTGGACCCTGGCGTGCACCACCTGGCCCCCTCGGAAATAGATCTCCCCTTCCAGAAAAGGAGGCTTAAGGAGGAGGCGCCCGGTGCGTCCGGCGCTCATGAGGGCGCCCACCAAGGCGGGAAAGGGAAACTCGGCGAGGTTGCCCGTAAGCATTCCCCCCCGTTTTACCACGCCCCTCGGCCCACGTCCAGGCGGGGTATGCTGGAGCATGCACCTTCTTCTGCTCCACGGGTTCACCTCCCACCCCGTCCTCACCTTGGGGCCTCTGCCGGAGAGGCTCAAGGAGGCGGGCTTCGCCGTGAGCCAGCCCGCCCTCCCCGGCCACGGCACCAGGCCCGAGGACCTCCTAAAGGTGCGCTTTCAGGACTGGCTCCTGGCGGCCGAGAGGGCCTACCTGGAGCTTCCCGAGCCCCGGGGGGTGGTGGGGCTTTCCATGGGGGGGCTTCTCGCCGCCCACCTGGCGGCCCGCCACCCCACAAAGGCCCTCGTGGCCCTGGCCCCCGCCTTCGCCCTGAAAAACCCCCTCGCCCCCTTGGCCCCCTACCTCCACCGGCTCATCCCCCGCTTCCCCGGCCCGCCCTCCATAGAAGACCCCGAGCTAAGGAGGCAAAACCCCAACTACCCCTACTTCCCCACCCGGGCCGTCCTGGAGCTCCTCGCCCTCATGCGCATGACCCCGGAAGTCCTTCCCCAGGTGAAGGCCCCGGCCCTGGTGGTGGCGGCGGGGAAGGAGCGGGTGGTGAAGGGGGTGGACCGGTACTTCGCCCTCCTGGGAAGCCCCAAGAAGGACTACCTGGTCTTCCCGGAAAGCGGCCACGACCTCCTCTTGGACCGGGACCGGGAGGCGGTGGCCCGGGCGGTGCGCGACTGGCTTATTGCAAGTGATAACTACTTGCAATAAAATAGGCCCGGTATGGAAGGCTTGCCCATCTCTCCTTGGACGGTGTTCCTCTACGCCCTCCTCACCGCCGTCGCCACAGGCCTCGGCGCCCTCCCCTTCCTCTTCACCCGCGGGATCACGCGGCGGCACCTCGGCCTGGCCAACGCCGCCGCCGCCGGACTCATGGTGGCGGCGAGTTTCGGCCTCATCTACGAGGGGGTGAACTACAGCCTGGGGCGGACCCTGGTGGGCGTGGGCCTCGGCCTCCTCTTCATCCTCCTCGCCCACCGCTACCTCGAGGGCCGGGAGGTGAACCTCGGCGACCTCAAAGGCCTGGATGCCCGCAAGGCCCTGATGATCGTGGGCATCATGACCCTCCACTCCTTCGCCGAAGGGGTAGGGGTGGGGGTGGCCTTCGGGGGGGGAGAGGCCCTGGGGGTCTTCATCACCCTGGCCATCGCCGTGCACAACATCCCCGAGGGACTCGCCATCAGCCTCGTCCTCGTCCCCCGGGGGGTGAGCGTGCTCGGGGCCGCCTTGTGGAGCGTCTTCTCCAGCCTCCCCCAGCCCCTCATGGCCGTGCCCGCCTACCTCTTCGTGGAGGCCTTCCAACCCTTCCTGCCGGTGGGGCTTGGCCTCGCCGCCGGGGCCATGATCTGGATGGCCGTGGCCGAGCTCCTCCCCGACGCCCTGAAGGAGGCCGAGGCCGAAGGGGTAGCCACGGTCCTCACCCTCTCCGTGGCCCTCATGGTGGCCTTCCAGATCCTGATCGGGGGCTAAGCGCCCGCGCTGGGAAGCTCCTTTTGGGGCCCCCACCGCGGCGAAAGCCGCGGTGGGGTCCTTAGCGCCAGACCCAGGGGAGGGGGGCCTCGAGGCGGAGGGCCTTCAGGCTCGGCCGGACCCTATAGGCCTCCAGGACCACCCCGGCCTCCCGGGCCTCCTGGGCGGCCTCGAGGAGGGCCCGGTCCGCGGGGTCCAGGGCGAAGGCCTCGGCCAGGGGGTGCTGGACGAGCCAGACGGCGAAGGCCCCGTACCCCTCCCGGGCCAAGGCGGCGAGGAGGCGGAGGTGGCGGGCCCCCCTCGAGGTGGGGGCATCGGGGAAGAGGGCGAGGGCCCCCTCCAGGCGGTTCGCGTTCTTGGCCTCAAAGAAGGCCTCCCTCCCCCCCACCCGGGCCCAGAAGTCCAGCCTTTCCCCCCGTAGCCCCACCTCCCGCCGCAAGGCCTCCAGGGGTCCGTAGCGCCCGGCGCGAAGGAGCCTTTCCAGAAGGGGCCCCGCCAGGGTGGCGTCCACCCCCACGAGGACGCCTTCCCGCTCCACCAGGTAAAGCCGCCCCCGGGTCTTGGCCGTGGGCCTCGGGTGGTAGTGGCCCCGGGTCCCGGGAAGGAGAAGCTCCGTGAGGCGGCCCGTGTTGGCGAGGTGAAGGGGCCCCACGTCCGCCTCCACCAGGAAGCGGTTCACCCGCCGGAGCACCCGGCAGGGAAGGAGGGGAGGAAGGGGAAGCTCCATCCCCCCAAGGGTACAAAAGGAAAGGCCCGGGGCGTTCCCCGGGCCCTTTGGCGGAGAGGGCGGGATTCGAACCCGCGGCACCGGTTATCCCGGTGCAACACCTTAGCAGGGTGCCGCCTTAGACCACTCGGCCACCTCTCCAAGCCTTTGGCGGAGGGTGAGGGATTCGAACCCCCGGTGGGCCCAAGGCCCACAGCGGTTTTCAAGACCGCCGCCTTCAACCGCTCGGCCAACCCTCCAAGGTATGGCCGCGAACCTTACTATGGGGCAAGGTCTCCTCCCTGTCAAGGGCCTAGCCAGCGGAAAAGAACGCGTTCTCAAAGGGCCTTTAGACCATGGCCCCTGGTCCCGAAGCGGGTTTTCAGGGATGGGGTTGGCGAGGACCTTCCAAGAAGGGGGAAAGCTCCTCCAGAAGAGCCTTCCGCCTGGGGTAGGCCCGCGCCAGGGCCCGGGCCACCTCCTCTGCCCTCCTGGGGTCCAGGCGGGCAAGCCGCCCAAGAAGCCCCGCCGCCTCCCGGTAGGCCGCCCGCCCCCCCGACTCCACCCGGGCCCTGGCCGCCTCCAGGTAAAGCCGGGCCGCCTCCTCGGGAAGCCTTTCCTCCAGGACCGCGGCGAGGGCGGGGTAGGCCTCCGGGGAAGCCCGCTTGAGGAGGCGGTCCAAGGCCTTCCAGTCCTCCTCCAGGAGGTGGATTTTGGCGAGGAGGGCGGGGTCTTGCACCTGCCGGAGGAGGCGGGGCCTCTCCTCGGCGAAGGCCCGGCCCAGCTTGGCCTTGAGGGCCAGGTAGTCCTCGAGGCTAGGCCTCAAGCGGAAGCGGGCCAGGTGGTCCTCGGGAAGCCCCCGGTGGGCCGCGAGGAGGTCCAGGAGGGGAAGGAGCCTTGGGTCCTTGCCGAACCAGGCCACGGCCTCCTCGGCGTACCGCAGGGCCTCCTCCCGCCTGCCCAGGCGCAAAAGGCGCTCCACAAAGGCCAGGTAGTCCTCCACCCCCTCAAGCCCCTCCCGCAAGACCCCCAAAGCCTCCTCCTCCCGCCCGAGGCGGAAGAGGAGCTCCGCCTTAAGGGCGCGCTTTAGAGGCTCCCTCCCCGCAAGGAGGGCCAGGGCCTTTTCCGGCGCCTTCAGGGCGAGCTCCAAGAAGGCCTCCCCCAGGGCCTCAAAGGGGTGGCGGAGGTAAAGCCCGAGGAGGAAGGGAAGGTCCCCCCCAAGCTCCAGGTGGCGGCGGAGGACGGGCCCGAGGTAAGGCCCGGGGTCAAAGGGGGCCTCGAGGAGGGCCCGCAAAAGGGCCGCCACCTCCTCCTTTCCCGCCTGGGGGAGCCTAAGGAGAAGCGCCTTGGCCTCCTCCTCTCCCCCGCCCAGGCGGAAGGCCTGCCTGAGGCGCCGCACCCCCTCGGCAAAGGCCTCCTCGGGGAAAAGGAGCTCTTTAAGGAGAAAGGCCACCTCGGGGAGGGCAGAAAGCCGCAGGAGAAGCCCCTTGGCCTCCTCGGGGGGGAGGGCCTTCAGGCGGGGCCAAAGGTCCTCGGGCCGCCTCTCCAGGTAGGCGTAGAGGAGGGCGGCCGCGTGCTTGCAGGGAAAGAAGGGGTAGGGGCAGGTGCAACGCCCCACAAGCCCTGGCCCCACCTCCACCCGGTAGGGCGTGGGCTCCGAGCCCTGGACCTCCCCCAAAAGCCTCTCCCCCACCCGGAAGACCCGCCTCACCCGGCCCTCCCTGGCGTAGGCCAGGCCGCGGCGCGCCACCTCCTCGGGCAAAAGGGGGGCGAAGTCCTCCTCGCGTTCGGGGGGAAAAGGGGCCACGCTTCCAGTCTACGCGCCCCTCCGGCCACCCCCCACGAGGGCCCCGTCTAAGTGCCCGCACCTTGATTTCGCCACATGGGACGCCGGGGGTAGGGCTTTGCGAAGGCTCTTTTGGGGCCCCCGCTCTGGCGCAAGCCAGAGCGGGGTACTTAAGTACCCCACCGCGGCGAAAGCCGCGGTGGGGGCCCCAAAAGGACCTTTCCAAGACTTATTTCGGGCAACCCGTATTGCGAAATCAACGTGCAGCCACTTAAGATGAAAACGGGCCCTATGAAATGACGCTTACCGTTACCCTAAGGGAGGCCGACCTGGTCCGGCCCCTGCCCAAAGGGTATGTGCAGTGCCGGGCCTGCGCCCACTACTGCGCCATCCCCGAAGGGGGCTCGGGCAAGTGCGGGGTGCGCCGGAACCTGGGGGGGAGGCTCTACCTGGTCACCTACGGCAAGGCGGCCGCCCTCCACCTGGACCCGGTGGAGAAGAAGCCCCTCTACCACTTCCACCCCGGGGAGGGCATCCTCTCCGTGGGGACCGTGGGGTGCAACCTCTTCTGCGCCTTCTGCCAGAACTGGCCGATCTCCCAGTTCCGGGAGTTCCGGGTCTCTCCGGAAGGGCACCTGGACCGCCCCATCGGCGAGGACTGGCCCCCAAAGCGCCTCGTGGCGGAGGCCGAGGCCTTGGGCGTGAGGCTTCTCGCCTACACCTACAACGAGCCCGCCGTCTGGATAGAGTACGCCCACGACACCGCCCGCCTGGCCAAGGCGCGGGGGATGAAGAACGTCTTCGTGACGAGCGGCTTTGAAACCAAAGAGGCCTGGGACTACATAAGGCCCCACCTGGACGCGGCCAACGTGGACCTGAAGGGCTTCACCGAGAAGTTCTACCGGGAGGTCTGCGGGGCCCGGCTCAAGCCCGTGCTGGAGAGCCTGGAGCACCTCTTGGCGAGCGGGGTCTGGGTGGAGGTCACCACGCTTCTCCTGGAGGGCTACAACGACTCGGACGAGGAGGTCCGGGCCATGGCCCGCTTCCTCAAGGGCCTCTCCCCGGACATCCCCTGGCACCTCACCGCCGCCCACCCCGACTACCGGATGCTCCACCTGAGGCCCACCCGGCACGCCACCCTGGTCCGGGCCCACGCCATCGCCAAGGAGGAGGGCCTGAGGTTCGTGTACGTGGGCAACGTCCTGGACGAGGAAAGGAGCTCCACCTACTGCCCGGACTGCGGCAGGCTCCTCTTGCGCCGGCGGGGCTTTCGGGTGGAGGCCCTGTGGAAGACCCCCGGGGTCTGCCCCGGGTGCGGGAGGAGGGTTCCTGGGGTATGGACCTGGTGAGACCCCCCGCCGTGGCCGGGCTCTTTTACCCGGAAAGGGGGGAAGCCCTCCTCAGCTTGGTGGAAGGCCTCCTACGGGGGGCCCAGACGCCCCCCAAGCCCCAGGCCCGAGGGGTTCTCTCCCCTCACGCGGGCTACCGCTACGCGGGCAAGGTGATGGCCGAGGCCTTCCGGGCCCTCTCCGCCTGGCGGGGAAGGGCAAGGCGGGTTTTCCTCCTGGGGCCGAGCCACTTCGTGCCCTTCTCCGGGGTGGCCTTCTTCCCCTACCGGGCCTGGCGCACCCCCTTGGGGGAGGTGGCGGTGGACCTGGAGGGGGGAAGGAGGCTTCTCGGCCGGGGAGCGCCCTTTCGCGCCTACCGGGAGCCCTTCCTGGAGGAGCATAGCCTCGAGGTCCTCCTCCCCTTCCTCCAGGTGGCCCTTCCCCAGACCCCCATCCTCCCCCTCCTCTTCGGGGAGGTGGACCCCGGGGAGGTGGCGGAAGCCCTCCTAGGGGAACTGGGCCAAAAGGACCTGGTGGTGGCCTCCAGCGACCTCTCCCACTACCACCCCGACCCCGTGGCCCGGAAGCTGGACGCCAAGACCCTAAAGCGTGCCCTGGCCTTGGATGTCCGGGGGGTGGCGGAGGCGGAGGCCTGCGGCCGGCTCCCCTGGGCCACCCTCACCGCCTTGGCCCGGGCCCTTGGGTGGGAACCCCGGCTCCTCGCCTACGCCACCAGCGCCGAGGCCGGGGGAGGCGAGGAGCGGGTGGTGGGGTATGGGGCCTTGGCCTATGTAGGATGAAGGGGATGACCCCGGTGCGTCGGCGCTTCAGCGTGGAAGAGTTCCACCGCATGGCCCAGGCGGGCCTCCTCGGGGAAGACGACCGGGTGGAGCTCCTGGAAGGGGAGATCTGGCAGATGAGCCCCATCGGTAGCCGCCACGCCGCCTGCCTCCGCCGCCTCCGCCGCCTCTTCACCCCTTTGGAAACCCAAGGCCTATGCCTCCTCGCCGTGCAGGACCCCCTGCGCCTAAGCCCCCACAGCGAACCCCAGCCCGACCTCCTCCTCCTCAAGCCCCGGGAGGACCTCTACGCCGAGGCCCACCCGGGCCCCGAGGACGTCCTCCTCTTGGTGGAGGTGGCCGACGCCTCGGGGGCCTACGACCGGGAGGTGAAGGCCCCCCTCTACGCCCGGCACGGGGTCCAGGAGGTCTGGGTGGTGGACCTCGCCGAGGGGAGGGTCCACCGCTTCCTGGACCCTTCCCCCGAGGGTTACCGGGAACACCACGTCCTGGGCCCCGGGGACGCCCTCTCCCCCAGGGCCTTTCCCGGGCTCCCCGTGCCGGTGGCCTCCCTCCTCTAAAGCCGCACCAGGGGCCGGAACCAGGGGACGGAAAGGAGAAGCACCCCTAGGGCTAGGGCGAAGAGGAGCCTGGCCCCGGGCCTCCCCTTCCGCGCCCGGGCAAGCCCCGCGTGGGCCAGGCCCAGGGCCACGAGCCCCCCCACCCAGTGCTCCGCCGCGAAGAAGCGGGCCTCCCCCCCGGCCCGCATGGCCTCCCCGAAGGCGGCGAGGAGCCCCTGAAAATAGGGGCTCACAAAGGCCAGGACCACCCCCAGGACCACCTGGAGGGTGAGGCCGTGGGCGAAGAAGGCCCCCGGGCGGGTCTCGGGCCGGAGGAGGGCCCAGAGGCCAAAGAGCAAGACCGCCCAGCGAACCCAGTTGTGGAGGAAAAGGAGCGCCTCGTGCATGGGGAAGAGTCTACCGGCAAAGCCCGGCCCCGTCCCTGACCAAGTCACGAAAGGAGGGCCAAGGCCTCCCGCAGGTCCCTCACCTCCAGGTGGGCGGGGTAGCGGGGGTCGGGCCTGCGGAAGCCCCGGTCCACGAAGACCGCCCTAAGCCCCGCCGCCAGGGCCCCTTGGACGTCCCGCTCGGGGTTGTCCCCCACCATCACCGCCTCCTCCGGCCCCACCCCGAAGGCGCAGAGGGCCATGCGGAAGGGCCTCGGGTCGGGCTTGCCCAGGCCCACCTCCCCGGAGACCAAAGTGAGGTCAAAGGCCCCAAGAAGCCCGGCCCCCGCGAGCTTCTCCCTCTGGAGGTCGGGAACCCCGTTGGTGAGGAGGACGAGGGCTGCCCCCCTTTCCCGAAGCGCCCCCAGGAAGTCCGGCACCTCGGGGAAGAGGGGGTAGCGCCGCCTCCCTTGGAAGAAGGCCTCGGCCAGCTCCCGGGCCCTCCCTTCCGGCCCCCCGAGGCGGGCCAGGGCCTCCCGGAAGACCCGCTCCCGGAAGGGCCAGGCCCACGCCGCCAGGGCCTCGAGGCCCGGGGTGGCGTACCGGGCCCAGAGGGCCTCCAGGGCCGAGTGGCCGATCCTCTCCGCCCAGGGGTAGAAGGGGGCCTCCCGGAAGAGGGCCTCGGCCCGCTCCCGCACCGCGGGGTAAAGCCCCTCCACCCCCACCTCCCGCCCCAGAGCCTCCAGGACCTCCCGGGTCACGGCGTGGTCCTGGAGGAGGGTGTCGTCCAGGTCCAAAAGCCAAAGCCTTGGGCCCACCCTAGCCCTCCCTCACCAAAAGGGGGTTCTCCCCGGGGTCAAAGAGGAGGAGGTGGTCCCCCGCCTCCAGGAACGCCAGGCCGTACTTGGCGAGGCGGAGGCGCTCGTGGGCCAGGTCCTCCACCAAGAAGACGAGCCTCCCCTCCTCCAGGCGGAGCCGGGCGAAGCCCTTCCCCTCCGGCCTCGGCCGCTGGGGCCCCCGCTCCAGCCCGCCCGCCCCCGGGCGCAGGAGGAGGAGGGGGCCTTCCCCGGGGGCCAAAAGGGCCTCCCGCTCGGGAAGGAGCTCCTCCAGGGCCAGGCCCAGGGCCTGGTAGAAGCTCACCCCCTGGCCCAGGTCGGGGACGTAGACCACCACGCTCTCGCTCATAGGCTCCGCAGGAAGCTCCGGAGGTCCTCCTCGTCCCCCACCGCCTGGAGGAGGGCGAGGTCCTCGGGGGCGATCTCCCCGTGGGCCTTAAGAAAGGCAAGCCAGTGGGGGTCCACGGCCAAAGGCCGCCCCAGGCCCCGCCTCAGGTAGAGGAGGTTCCAGGCGAGGACGAGCTCCGCCAGGGTTCCCACCCCCCCGGGCAGGGCCAGGTACCCCGCCCCCAGGTCCAGAAGGCGGCCGATGCGCTCAGGGAGCGTGGCGGCGGGAAGCTCCAGGTCCACGAAGGGGCTTGGCCCCTTCCGCTCGGGGAAGAGGGCGGGGGCCGTGACCCCCACCACGAAGCCCCCCCTGGCCTTCACCCCCCGGGCCAGGGCCTCCATCCCCCCCTGGTAGCCGCCGCAGGCGAGGCCGAAGCCCTCCTCGGCCAGGACCTCCCCGTAGCGCAGGAGCTTGGCGTAAAGGGGGTCTTCCCGGGAGAGGCGGGAGGAGACGAAGACGGAAAGGAGGCGCATCTAGCGGCAGCGCACCACGAGGACGGGAACGGAGACCCGGTGGAGCACCCCCTCCGTCACCGAGCCCAAAAGGAGCTTGTCCAGGCCCGTGCGCCCGTGGGTGCCCATCACCAGGAGGTCAAACCCCTTGGCCGCCTCCACGATGGTGGGGATGGGGGTTCCCTCCTTCACCTCCCCCGTGGCCTCCACCCCCTTCTCCCGGGCCAGGTCCAAGGCCTTCCGGATGGCCTCTTCCCCGGCCTTCTTCAGGTCCTCCAGGAGCTCCAGGCCGTAGGGCACGCTCTCCGGGGCGATCCAGATGGCCTGGGCGGGGTTTTCCAGGACGTAGAGGAAGTGGACCTTGGCCCCTAGGGCCTTGGCGAGGCCGAGGCCGTGCTCCAGGGCCTGGAAGCTGCAGGGGCTTCCGTCCGTGGGCATGAGGATGGTCTTGTACATGGGCACCTCCTTGGCTCCCATCATACGGCAAGCGGGTTTAGACTCGGGCCATGTGGGTCTACGGCAGGAACCCGGTCCTCGAGGCCCTGAAGGCGGGCCGGGCGCGGCGGGTTCTGGTGGCGAAGGGGGTGGAGGGCTGGCTCCTTCGCGAGCTTGAGCGGCTGGGGGCGGACTACACCCTGGTGCCCCGCATTGAGCTGGACACCCTGCTTCGCACCACCCGCCACCAGGGCCTGGCGGCGGAGGTGGAGGAGCCCGCCTACGCCACCTTGGAAGACGCCCTCCGCCTGGCGGAAGCCCGCAAGGAGATGCCCCTCCTCGTGGCCCTGGACGGGATCACCGACCCCCGGAACTACGGGGCCATGATCCGAAGCGCCCTCGCCCTCGGGGCCCACGGGGTGGTCTCGGAGGAGCGCCGGGCCGCCCCCCTCTCCCCCCTGGCCCTGAAGGCAAGCGCGGGGGCCGCCCTGAAGATCCCGGTGGTGAAGGTGAAGAACCTGCCCCGGGCCCTAAAGGACCTCAAGGAGGGGGGGCTTTGGGTCTATGGCCTGGACGTGCGGGGGGAGAAGCCCCCTTGGACCCTGGACTTCCGGAGGCCCCTCGTCCTGGTGGTGGGCTCGGAGGGGGAGGGGATGCGGCGGCTCGTGCGGGAGGCCTGCGACGAGCTCTTCCGCATCCCCATCCGGGAGGAGGCGGAGTCCCTGAACGCCTCCGTGGCCCTGGGCATCGCCCTCTACCAGGCGGGGCTTTCCCGGGGTGTAGGATAGGGGCGTGGACTGGGTCAGGCTCCTCTCCCGCCTCCTCCAGGCGGAAAGCCTCCCCGGGCAGGAGGGGGAGGCGGCGGCCCTCCTCCTGGAGGCCCTAAAGGGGCTGGGCCTCGAGGCCACCCTGGACGAGGCGGGAAACGTGGAGGCCCTTTTGGGGGAGGAGGAGCCCGAGGTGGTCCTCACCGGGCACCTGGACGTGGTGCCCGTGGGGGACCCGACCCGCTGGCCCCACCCCCAGGGGGCCGTGGCCGAGGGGGCGGTCTGGGGCCGGGGGGCGGTGGACATGAAAGGCCCCCTGGTGGCCATGCTCCTCGCCCTGGAAGCCCTTTCCCAAGGGCCCTTGAAGGGGCGGGTCCGCTTCTTGGCCGTGGTGCAGGAGGAGGTGGGGGGCCTGGGAAGCCGCTACGCCGCAGGGCGGCTTTCCCCTTTGGCCTTCGTCCTTGGGGAGCCCTCGGGGAGGCGGCTCATGCGGGGGCACCGGGGCCGGGGGGAGGTGTGGGCGGACTTTGAGGGGGAAGAAGCCCACGCCGCCCTCTCGGGGCCGGAAAACCCCCTCTTTGACCTGGCGGAGTACCTCCTGGCCCTAAAGGAGCTTCCCCCCTTCCCGGGGGTCAAGCTCACCCCCACCCGGGTGGACACCTACCCCGGGGCCAGGAACCAGACCCCGGGGGTGGTGCGGCTTTACCTGGACGCCCGCTACGAGCCCGAGGCGGACCTGGACGCCCTCCTGGACAGGCTCAGGACCCTGGGCCCCGCCTCGGTCTACGTCCCCGAGGAGGAAAGGGTCTCCGGGGAGGTGCGCCTGGTGGTTCCCGCCCTCTGGCCCCCCTACCGCCTCCCGGAGGACCATCCCCTCCTCCGGGCCGCCCTCCGGGCCTTGGGGCAGGAGGAGGCGGGCCTTTGGCCCTTCACCACCGACGCCCCCTACCTGGGGGCCAAGGCCCCGGTGCTGGGCTTCGGCCCCGGGGACCCCGCCCTGGCCCACACCCCCAAGGAGCACATCCCCCTGGCCGAGGTGGAGGCCGCAGCCCAGGACTACGTCCGCCTGGTGGAGGCCCTATGGAGCGCCGCGTCCTAGCCGGAACCCCCTACGCCAAGCTTCTCACCGCCCCGAGGCCCGTGGCCGAAGGGATGAAGGCCCGCCTGGAGGCGAAGGGCATCCCCGTGTTCCTGGAAACCCCCTTCCAGGACCTTCCCGAGGCCGCCTTGGGCACCTACATGGGGGACGTGAACCTTTGGGTGCCGGAGGCCCTCTTGGGCGAGGCGGAGGCCCTTTTGGAGGAGGAAGCGCCGTGATCGTGGTGGGCCTGGACCTGGGCGGCACCAAGATCGCCGCCGGGGCCTTTGACGGGGAAAGGCTCCTTTCGGAGGTGGTCCTCCCCACCCCCAAGGAGGGGGGGGAGGCGGTGGTGCGGGCCCTGGCGGAGGCCGCGGCCCAGGCGGAGGCGAAGGCGGGGGTGAGGGCGGAGGCCATCGGCCTCGGCACCCCGGGGCCTTTAGACTTCAAGGAAGGGGTCATCCGCTTCACCCCCAACATCCCAGGCCTCGAGGACTTCCCCATCCGCCGGCTCCTGGAGGAGGCCACGGGGAGGCCCGTCCACCTGGAAAACGACGCCAACGCCGCCGCCTTGGCCGAGCACCACCTGGGGGCGGCCCGGGGGGAGGAAAGCTCCCTCTTCCTCACGGTGTCCACGGGGATCGGCGGGGGCGTGGTCCTGGGGGGGCGGGCCCTCCGGGGGAAGCGGGGGCAAGGGGGGGAGCTCGGCCACACCACCCTCCTCCCCGGGGGGCCGGTGTGCGGCTGCGGGCTGGAGGGGTGCCTCGAGGCCTTGGCGGCGGGCCGCGCCCTGGAGCGGGACGCCGCCTACGCCTTCCAGCGCCCCGTGGACACCCGGGAGCTCTTCCGCCTCTTCCAGGCGGGGGAGCCCAAGGCCAGGCGTCTCCTCCTCCAGGCGGCCCGCTACGTGGGGATCGGCCTCGCCAGCCTGGTCAAGGCCTTTGACCCCGGGGTGGTGGTGGTGGGCGGGGGGCTCGCCCTGAACGCTCCCCAGGCCTACTGGGAGGCCCTGGAGGAGGCCTACCGCCGCTACCTCCAGGGCTGGGAGGCCCCGCCCCTGCGGAAGGCCCTCCTGGGGTCTAAGGCCGGGCTTCTGGGGGCGGCCCTCACCGCCTTCTTGGAGGTGCGGGATGGAAGCGGGTAGGGTTCTCCTTTACCTGGGGCTTTTCCTGGTGGTCCTGGGGGCCCTTCTCCTCTACTTCCCCAAGGCCTTCTCCTGGTTCGGCCACCTGCCGGGGGACATCCGCATAGAGCGGGAGGGCCTAAAGGTGTACATTCCCCTGGCCTCCTCCCTCCTCCTTTCCCTCATCCTCTCCCTCCTTCTTTACCTCCTCCGGCGTTAGCTCCCAAACCTCCGCTTCCCCGGGCCGGGGGAGGAAGGCCCTCAAGGCGAACTCCGCCACCCCGAGGCCCAGGAAGCGGAGGCCCCAAGGACCCGGAGCCAGGAGGAAGCGGCGGCGAAAGACTCCCTCTAGGCGCACGAACCCCTTCGCCTTGGGGCCGCGCACCTCCAGGAAAAGCCCCGGGGGGCCTTCGGGGCTGTAGGCTTCCCCCGCCACCTCCAGGACCAGGGCCTCCTCCAGGGGTTCCAGGTCCAGCCAGGCCTCCTGGTCCCACTCCAAAAGGCCTAGAGCGAAGCCCTCCTCCCCCAGGGAAAGCCCCCCATGGCCTCGAGGAAGGAGCACCCGCTCCCGGCCCCGGCCCAGGGGCCGCCCCTTCCAGCCCGTGGTCCGGAAGAAAAACCCCTCCCCCACCCGCTCCCCCAGGGCCAGGCGGTGAAGGGCTTCCTCCTTCAGGCGGCCCGAAAAGGCGAGGGCGGTGGCCGCCCGCTCGTGGAGCTCGTGCCGCCGCCCCTGGTCCAAGGAGGCGTAAAGCAGCCTTCGCTCCGCCTCGGCGGCGAAGCGGTACCCCTCCTGGTAGACGAGAAAACCCTTGCGCTCAAGCTCCTCCAGGTAGGGGAGAGCCTCCAGGGCGTCCAAGACCTCCTCGGGGATCCTCCCCGGGGCCACGGAAAGCCTTTCCAAGGCGAGCCGGGCGGGCTCGCTTAAAAGGCGGGTCTGGAGGCGAAGCTGGGCCAGGGGGCGCTTAGGCCCTTGGGGGCAGGCCAGCCAGTCGGGGATCCACTCCGGCTGGCCCCCGGCGTGGAAGTAGGCCCGGGCCCCTTCGGGGAAGGGCACCCCCGCCAAGACCCCGCCCTTGGCCTCGAGCCAGTCCAGGAGCGGCAGGGCCAAGACCCGGAGGCGGTCCGCCGGGTAGTGGGCCCGGAGCTCCAGAAAAAACCGGGGCTCCTCCCCGGGGTCCAGGCGCAAAACCAGCAGGGCCCGGGAGCGCAAGAGGTCCTTTAGGGGCACCTCGGGGTAGGGGGGAACCAGGTAGACCAGCCCTTCGGGCCGCAAGGTCTCGTGGAAGGGAAGGCCCAGGACCCCGGCCAGGGCCTGGGCGAAAGCCCTCTGGCCCGCCCCAAGCCGCCCCTTCAGCACCAGGAGAAAGGGGGGGCGCAGGGAGGAAAGCTCCCCGAGAAGCCGCCCCCTGCCCGCGGCCTCCCGGGGGACGTGGTAGCGCTCCCGCACCCCCAAAACCCAGTCGGCAAGCCCGCCCACCCCCTCCAGACCCGCCAAAACCTCCCCTTCCCCCATGACCTCCAGCCGGATCCAATCGGGCAGGACCAGGGGGTCTTGCCCCTTGGGAAAAACCTCCCGCCCCAAGGCCTTGGCCAGGCGGTGGATCTCCACCCGAAGGTTCTGCAGGGCCGCCCCGTGCCCGTAGAGGAGCTCGGCCAGGCGGGCCCGGGAGGTGGGCCCCTCGAGGGCCAGGAAGTAGAGGAGGGCCAGTCCCTTCTGGGAAAGACGCCGCTCCTTCCCCTGAAAGAGCAACCGGGGCCTCCCCAAAAGGGGCAAGGCGTGAAGGGAAGCGTGAATAGGGTGTGACAAAGCGTTACCTTCCTTACCCCCAGAGTACCACACCCTCGCCTTTCCCCGCGGGCCAAGGCCCGATCCGCGGTAACGCCTCCGTAACGGCCCTGAGGGTACGGTGAGGACGTCCTAAGGAAGCCACCACTTCCCCGGGACGGATTAGGAGGCGTTTATGCGCAAAGGCATTTTGGCAGCAGCACTTCTTTTGGTCCCCCTGGCGCTGGCCCAGGCGCCCACGGTTTCCCCCACCCGGGGGAACGGGCCCGACGCCTACGCCAAGGGTCAGGATTCGGCGGCGGTGAACCAGACCATTGAGCTCATCCTCCCCAAGGCCACGGCCCTGCACCTGGACGTGACCACCCTCACCTTTGACCTCACGGGGCTGGACGGGGCCAGCTGGCCCAACTCCACGCCGGACTTCGGCGGGCAGATGGTGTGCGTTTACGGCCTCCAGGACCAGGACGTGAAGACCCAGCTGGGGAACAACTTCTACAACCAGGTGCAGACCCTGCCCCTGGGCACCAGCTACAGCACGGCCACCTGGCCCAACGTCACCATCAACGGCGGCGGGGCGGTGACCGCCTACCCGCCCATCAAGCTGGACAAGAACGGGGAACTGGTGCCGGGGAGCAAGAACTACTTCGTCTGCTACCGCACCTTCATCCTGCAGAAGTTCTCCAACGGCAAGCAGTGGCACCTGACCGTGAACCGCAACGACCCCGAAGGGGCCCAGGGCATCCAGCACCTCTACATCCAGGACAACCCCTGCGACACCTTCGGCGCGGCCACGGGCCTCTACGAGCTTCCCAACGGGGCCACCCTGGAGCTCGTGCCCAGGAACCTCCAGGCCGGGCCCACGGGCACCCGCTCCGGCAACAACCCCCAGCAGTGCGGCTACAAGAGCTGGCTGGATGACCTTGTGGTGGTGGCCGTCAAGGTCAACAGCGACCTCTGGGGCAAGAGCACCGCGAACCTGACCTACACCCTCGCCACCACCGCCTGGTAGCGGACAAGAAGCCTGGCCCCTAAGGGGCCAGGCTTCTTTCCAGGAGAACCATGAAGCGAGCCCTTCCCCTTCTCTTTCTGGCCCTCAGCGCCCTAGCCCAGAGCACCCTGGGCGTGGAGCCCCCGGTCCTCCTCAAGGAGGCCAGGCCGGGGGAAAGCCTCACCCAGACCCTGATGGTCTACAACGTGGGCACCCGGCAGGTGCGGGTCCGGGTGAGCCTGGGGGACTGGACCTACGACCCCATGGGGAAGATCCAGTTTCTGCCGGTGGGAACCCTTAAGGAAAGCGCAAGCCCCTGGGCCACCTTTTCCCCGGCGGAGTTCCTCCTGGAGGCCAAGGCCTCCCGCCCCCTCACCTACACCCTCACCGTGCCCCAAAACGCCGCCCCAGGCACCCACTGGGGGGTGCTCTTCCTGGAGTCGGAAGACCCCAACCCGCCCCCGGGAGTGCCCCTGGCCACCTTCCGGGTGCGCATGGCCCACGTCTTCTACGTGAACGTACCCCCCTTAAAGACCGAGGGCCGCATCACCGGCATCGTGCCCAGCGCCCCCAAGGAGGCCAAGGACCCCTACCGTTTCGCTCTGCAGTACCAGAACACGGGCAACACCGCCCAAAAGCTCTCCGGGCGCTTTGAGGTGCGGGACGCCTCGGGGCGCAAGGTGGCCCAGGTGGAGGTGGAGGAGGTGGTGGTCCTGCCGGGGCAGGTCCGGGTTCTCCCCGTGGCCCTGGTGGGCCCCTTGCCCGCGGGGAGCTACACCGCCTTGGCCATCCTCAACTACGGGGACCCCAACAAGGACGTGGCCGCAGACCTGCCCTTCACCCTGCGCACGCCCTTGGCCGCCCCCCCGGCCCCAGCCCCTTCCCAGGAAGGGGAGAAAGGAGGTTCGCCGTGAGAACCCTGCTTTTGGGCCTTCTCCTCTGGCTGGCCCCCGCTTTGGCCCAGGCCACCTGGATCGTGCAGACCCTCATCCCGGAGACGGTGGCCCTGCGTACCCCCACGACCCAGATCGCCTTTGAGCTTAAGGACTACCCCCCCAAGACCTTTCCCGCCACCTACCCCGCCAGCAACCTCGAGGGCGGGGTGCTCCCCGTGCAGGTCTTCTCCAACGCCCCCGGGGTGTGGAGCCTCCTCCTGCAAGTCCCCGACCTCAAGGACCCCCAGGGAGCCGTCCTCCTGCCCGCGCGGCAGGTGCTCTACCGGGTGAACGGGGGGCTTTGGCTCAGGGCCGACGGCACCCCCCAGATCGTCTACACCCAGACCGGCCCCACGGAGGGCTGGCTGGAGATCCGCCTGGAGTTCGCCCTGGAGCTCCTCGGGCAGGAGCGGCCGGGAAGCTACGTGGTGCAGGCCCTGGTCACGGCCCTGAGGCAGCCTTAGGATGCGAAGGCTTCTCCCCCTCCTCCTCCTCCTGGGCGCGGCCTGGGCCCAGGTGCGCTTCCTGCCCTCCCCTGGGCTTACAGGCGCCCCGGGGGAGTACCTCACCTTAAGCCTCCAGGTGGAGGGCAGGGGGACCGCGCGCTTCCGCTTAAAGCCCCCCGAGGGCTGGCAGGCCCTCTCCCTGGAGCGGACGGCGGTCCTGGAAGGAGGGGTGAAAACCCTGAGCTTCACCCTCCGGGTGCCCCCCCTGCCCGCGGGGACCCGGGGCCTCGCCAAGGTGGTGGCCTACCAGGAGGAAAAGGAGGTGGCCCATAGCGAGGTGGAGCTCCTGGTGCTTCCCCGCACCGAGATCGCCCTCTCCGCCCCCGCCACCCTCGAGGCCGAGCTGGGAGGCCCCTTTGAGTTCCCCGTCTACGTGACCAACCGCTCCAACCGGAAGGAGGAGATCTTCCTAGAGGCGGAGGCCGCCATGGCCCAGGTCTTCCTCAACCCCAAAGGGCTCAACCTGGCCCCCGGGGAGACCGGGGTAGTCCGGGTCCAGGCCAGCCCGGAAGGCCAAATCTCCGCAGGCTACCGCTTTTACCTGAAGCTCCGCGCCACCCCCAAGGGGGTGGCGGAGGCCCGCAGGGAGGCGGGGGTGATCGTCCTCTTCAAGGACCCCCTGGGAGGGCGGGGCCAGGGCAAAGACCCAGAGCTCACCCTGGGCCTAGGCCTGGCCCTAAGCCTCGGGGCCCTCTGGGAGCGGGGGCAGGTCCAGGGCCAGGTGGGCTACCAGGTGAGCGCTAGCCTCACGGGGGCCCTCTCCGACTACGTGAGCGCAAGCCTCGCCCCAAGCCCCTTGAGCGGGGACCTTCAAGACCCCCTGCGCCTTCCCCAAAGCTTCACCTTAAGCCTGAAGGGAGAGGGGTTTGAGGCCCGGGCCCAGGCGGGCGGGGGAGGCTTCGGCCTGGCCGGTAGCCTCCGGCTACCCAGCGCGCGCCTTAGCCTGGAGGGGAACTACCGGCCCCAGGCCCTGGCCCTGCGCACGAGTGGGGTGAGCCTGGACAAGACCCTGGACCTCCAAGGGAGCCTCAGCACCCAGACCACCCCCACTGGCAGGCAGGACGCCCTAAGCCTCCGCTACCGCCTCCCCCTGGAAAGCGGCCTTAGCCTCGGCCTGGGCACCGACCTCTCTGGCCAGGCCGGGGAGGCGTACCGCCTGAGCTTCGGCCTGAGCCAGACCCTCACCTGGCAGACCCAAGACCTGGAGCTGGTGCAAAGCTATAGCGGCGTGCCCCTCTCCGGCCTCCACGCCCTGGGCCTCGCCGGGGGCACGCGAAGCCTTTACCCCCTGGGCCTGAGGGGAAGCACCAGCTGGCAGGTGGGAGGGGCTTCGGGGCTTTGGCAAAGCCAGCTCACCCTCTACTACCAGCCTCTTACGGGGGCCTTCCTGAGCCTCACGGGAAGCTACCGCCAGCAAGGGGAAAGCCGCGGCTATGGCTTGGCCCCAAGCCTCAGCGTGAGCTTCGGCGAGCCCGGGGTGTACGCGGGTAGCCTGGGCCTGGGCTATGGCCTCAACCGGGCCCTCTCTGGGGATGCCCCGGAGGGCCAAAGCTACCAGGGAAGCCTCAGCCTGGGCACACCCGACCTGAGCCTTTCCGCCTTTTTGCGCTATCTGGACCAGGCCCTTCCCCTCCTCGAGGGCACCCTCCTCCTCCGCTTGGCCCTGCCGGGGGGGAGCCTGGAGGGCCAGTATCTGGTCAAGCGGGGCACCGACAAGGACCTCACCCTCTACGGCGCCGCCTGGAACCAGCTCTGGCCTGGGGTCTGGCAAAGCCGCCTCTTCTACGAGTACCGGCAGGAAGCCGAGGCCAGCCAGCGCTTTGGCCTGGCCCTTTACGGGCGGAACTTTTTGGAGCCGGGCCTGGCCCTAGGGGCCACGTACACCCTCATCCTCCAGGGCGGGGAGGTCCGCCACAGCGTGGGGGCCACCCTGGCCTACGCCCAGGCCCTCACCCTGGCCACCCCCAAGGAGGTGGTGGACCTCTTCGGCGGGCGCAAGGGAGGAGAGGTGGCGGGCACCGCCTTCCGCGACGAGAACCTCAACGGGCGCCTGGACCCCGGGGAAGCCCCCTTGGCAGGCCTCAAGGTGTGCCTGGGGAACGCCTGCGAGACCACGGACGCCGAGGGCCGCTACCGCCTTCTGGCCCCCATAGGCCAAGGCCGCCTCCTCTTCCCCAACCTCCCCGCCAACCTGGCCCTGGTGGGGGAGGAGGCCCTCGAGGTGCGCTTGAACAGCCGTTTGGACAAGCCTCTTCCCTTCGCCCCCGCCACCCAGCTTCGGGTGGAGGTTTTGGATGAGGAAGGCGGAACGGGGCTGGCCTACGCGGGGGTCTGCGCTAGAGGGCCCGTCACCCGGTGCACCCGGGCCGACGTGAACGGCCAGGCGGTGCTCGGCGGCCTTTTCGCTGGCCTCTACCGGGTCTACCCCGACGCCCGCTACCTGCCCGAGGGCTACCGGGAGGTGGAGGCCAAGGAGGTGCGGGTGGGCGAGGGCCCGCCACCCCCCGTCCAGGTCCGGGTGGCCCCACCCAAGCGGGAGGTGGAGGTGACCTACACCGCTGAACGCCTGAGCCTGGTGGCCACCGCCGACCCCTCCGTTCCCCTGGCCGGGTCCGAGGTGGAGGTGAAGGCCCTGGTCCAGGGAGAAGCCCGGAAGGTCTGGGTGGAGCTCCCCACCGGGCCCGTACCCCTCCTCCCCCAGGAGGGCAACTCCTACAGCGCCCGCCTCCGCCTCCCCCTCCCCCCGGGCCTCCACACCCTCAAGGTGCGGGCGAGCGGCCAGGAAGAGGTGGAAACCCCCCTCGTGCTCCAGGTGGTGGCGGGCCCCCTTTACAGCCCCCAGGCCCTGGAAGGCCCCAAGGTCCGCCTCACCTTGCGGTTCCAGGCCAGGGAGGTGGCCTTGGGAGGGGAGGGTCGGTCCTTCCCCCTCCAAAGCGAAGACGGCTACAGCTGGACCGGGGAGGTGGCCTTGGGCCCCGGCGAGCACCTCTTTTCGGTGCTGGCCGACGGGGAAGCCCTGGGGCCAATCCGCCTCAGCATCCCCTCGGAAAGCGCGAGTCAGTGAGAAAGGAAGGAATTCGTATGCGGCATTGGTACGGCGTTCTTTTGGCGGTGGGGCTCCTGGCGGCCTGTTCCCAGAGCCCCCAAGGGGGGGTAACCCCTCAGGTGGCGGTGGGTCCCTCGGTGGAGGTGACCAAGACCGCGGTTCCCAAGTTCAAGCGCACCTACACCTGGACCATGGCCAAGCGGGTCACGGACCCTTCCAGCGGCACGCTCACCCTGGCCCCTGGGCAAAGCTACCCGGTGAAGTACGCGGTGGACCTGGTGGGCACCCCTAAGGACTCGGACTTCCGGGTGGAGGGCACGGTGACCCTCAAGAACACGGGCAGCGTGGACGTGGTCCTGCAAGCGCCCACGGACACCCTCACCCCGGACGGGACCAGCGTGCCCCTGGCCTGCGGCGTGACCTTCCCCTACACCCTGCCCGCGGGGCAAAGCCTCGTCTGCGCCTACAGCCAGGCCCTGCCCGATGGCCGAAGCCGCACCAACACCGCCTCCGTGAGCTGGACGGACGGAAGCCAAAGCGGCACCGCCTCGAGCCAGGCCAGCTTCGCCTTTACCAACCCCACCGAGGTGGTGGACGGAAGCGTCACCGTGGAAGACCCCTCGGCCACCTTGGCGAGCGCCATCAGCGGCATCACTCCCGAGGGCGTCATCTCCCAGACCTACTTCTTTGAGCGCTGGGTGCGCTTTGATGCCTGCGGGGAGTACGAGGTGCAAAACACCGCCACCTTCACCACGAGCACCACCCAGACCCAAGGAAGCGCCTCGGCCACGTTGAAGGCAAGCGTGCCCTGCCAGGGGGGCTGCACCCTCACGCAGGGCTACTGGAAGACCCACTCCCGCTACGGCCCCGCCCCTTACGACGCCACCTGGGCCAAGGTGGGCGAGGACACCCCCTTCTACCTCTCCGGCCAGAGCTACCACCAGGTCCTCTGGACCTCCCCTTCCGGGGGTAAGGCCTACTACATCCTGGCCCACCAGTTCATCGCCGCCAGGCTGAACGTCCTGAACGGGGCCTCCACCACCCCCACCGTGGACGCGGCCTTGGCCTGGGCGGACCAGTTCTTCCAGACCTACAGGCCTAGCGACACCTTGAGCAAGGCCGTGGCCAACCAGGCCAAGGGCTACGCCGGCACCCTGGACGCCTACAACAACGGCCTCACAGGCCCTGGCCACTGCAGCGAGTAGCCGCTTTGGGAGGCAAGGCATGAAAAAACACCTTTGGTTCCTTTTCCTGGCCCTCGCCGCCTGTTCCGCTCCCCAGGGCCTCCGCACCACGGGGAGCCTCCGCATCCAGTCGGTCCAGCCGGACGTGGTGGCGGGGTGCCAGGTGCGGGCGGGGGACTGGATGCTCCTCACGGGCAACGCCTTCGGCACCCAGGAGGAGTGGGATAGCGGCACCAACTACGCCCTCTTCCCCCCTGACCCCGGCCTGCCCGCGGAGTCCCCGGAGATCACCCAACGGGAAAACCCCGCCACCCTCATGTTCCGCGTGCCCGAAGGAGCGCAAAGCGGCCTCCTCCGCCTCCACGTGGCGGGGGTGGGGGATGCGGAGATCCCCGTGAACGTGCAGGCCGTGGCCCCTCAGATGGCCGTCCCCGGGTGCGAGGCGCCCACCCCACCTCAAGCCCCCAGGTAGCGGCAAACATGGGGGTTTACCCCACGCTGGCCTAAAGCAGCGTGGGGGATTACTTGAGGTGGCTTAGGAACTCCTCCCGGGTCTTCTGGCTCTCCCGGAAAACCCCGAGCATGGCGCTCGTCACGGTGCGGGAGTGCTGCTTCTCCACCCCCCGCATCATCATGCAGAGGTGGACCCCCTCCACCACCACCCCCACCCCCTGGGGCTCCAGGACCTCCTGGATGGCCTCGGCGATCTGCACCGCCAGGCGCTCTTGCACCTGGAGCCTGCGGGCGAACATGTCCACGATGCGGGCGAACTTGGAAAGGCCGAGGATCTTCCCGTCGGGGATGTAGCCGATGTGCACCTGGCCGAAGAAGGGGAGCATGTGGTGCTCGCACATGGAGTAGAACTCAATCCCCTTCACCACCACCATCTCGCTCCCCTCCGCCTGGAACACAGCCCCGTTGACGAGCTCCTTCAGGTCCTGGCGGTAGCCCCGGGTGAGGAAGGCCCAGGCCTTGGCCACCCGCTCGGGGGTCTTCAGGAGCCCCTCCCGGTTCGGGTCCTCCCCGATGGCCTGGAGCCACTCGGCGGCGAGGGACTGAAGGCGGTCCAGGTCCACCTCGGTGGCAAAGGTCAAACCGGTTTCCTCTATCTCCACCATCTTGCGCTCCATGGTGCCCCCTTCTCGCCCTTTTCTGTGTGGCCCCGGGCTCACTCCGGGGCGAGGAGCCCCTCCGCCAAAAGGGGCGAGGCCTCCTCTGGGTCCAGGGGGAAGCCCTGGGCCGCCCGCCTGAGGGCCTCGAGGGCCTCCTTCCTCGTGCGCTTGAGCCGGAGGTGCACCTCGCTGAAGGGGTTCAGGGCGTCCTGGCCCCTCAGGGTGAGGCGGTAGCGCCGCGGGGCCTCCACGGGGAAGAGGGCCTTCCGGTAGCGCTCGGCGAGGGCCCGGTAGCGGGGGGCGTTCCCGGGAGGGTCCACGGGGCGGACCACCCGGGCGGGGACGCCGAGGGCGAGCCTCCCCTCGGGCACCTCCATGCCCGGCGTCACCACCGCCCCCGCCCCCACCACGGCGTTTTTGCCGATCCGGGCCCCGTTTAAGACCACGGCCCCCATGCCGATCAGGGCCCCTTCTTCCACCACCGCCCCGTGGACCACCGCCCGGTGGCCCACGGTGACCCCAGGCCCAAGGAGGCAGGGAAAGCCGGGGTCGGCGTGGAGCACGGCCCCGTCTTGGACGTTGGCCCCGGGGCCCACCACCACCCTTTCCAGGTCCCCCCGGACCACGGCCCCGAACCAGATGGAAGCCCCCTCCCCCACCTCCACCGCCCCCACCACGTAGGCCCCGGGGGCGATGAAGGCCGTGGGATGCACCTGGGGCACCTTGTCCTCAAAGCGGTAGACGCTCAAGGGCCACCTCCAAAAGCCCCAGGTCCTCGGGGAAAGCGAGGAGGGCCCGGGCCTCCTCGGGGGAGAACCACCCCGCCCCGGTCATGCCCCGCTCCAGGCGGGGCGCCCCTTCTCCCCGCATGAGGAACCAGTGCACCTCCCGCTCCACCCCCTTGGGGTTGACGTAGCGGGTGGGGTAGAGGGGAAGGAGGACCTCGGCCCGGACCCCCGTCTCCTCCCAGACCTCCCGCACCGCCGCCTGTGCAAGGCTCTCCCCCTCCTCCGGGTGGCCCTTGGGGAAGACCCAGAAGCCCATGCGGTCGCGAAGGAGGAGGACCTCCCGTTTGGCGTTGAAGACCACGCCCCCGGCCCCTAGCTCCACCCAAACCTCCCCTTGAGGTAGCTCAAGGTGGCCTCGTCCACCTCGGGCCCCCCCTGGTAGCGCTCCTCCAGGTTCTCCATGCCGATTAGGGCCAAAAAGGCGCGCTCCGTGGCCTCGTCAAAGGCCCCGTGGGCCTCCCCGGCGTAAAGCCCGAGGCGCCCGAGCACCCCTTGGAGCCAGCGCACCTCCTCCTCGGTGAGGGGGCGGCGCTCCTTGGGCCGTTCAAAGAGGAGGCGGTGGAGGGAGAGGAGCCGGAAGAGCTCGTCTATGGGCTCGGGGTGGTCGTCCACGCGGAGGTCCACGTACCGGTCCCAAAGCCCCCCGTACCCCTTCCCCTCCCCCACCACCAGGAGGGCGGCGGACTGCTTCCCCCGCTTATCCCCCCCGGCCTCCTCTCCCGCCTTCAGGGCGAGGAGGAGCCTCTCGGGGAAGGGGGCCTTGGCGGTGAGGAAGGCCTCCACCATGGCTTCCACCACCTCGCCCCCCGAAAGGAGGTTCCCCTGGGCCGCGTACCCCTTTCCCGCCACCCCCCCGGCCCAGGGGTGGCACCCGGCCCCGGTGAAGGTGAGGCTTTCCCCCGTGGCCGCCACCAGGCCGAACTGGCGCTTTTCCAAGTCGGGGTCGGTGCGGCGGAAGGCCTCGAGGACCCCTTCCGGGCTCGCCCCTTGCCTGAGGAGGGCGAGGCCCTGGGGACCAAACCGGGGGTTGGCGTAGGACTGGGTGGCGAGGGCCCCCACCCCCGCCTCGGCGAAGGGGACCACCGCCCCCACGGCCAGGAACTTGCTGGCCACGGCCACGCCCAGGTCCCCGGTCTTTGGGTCCTGGGCCACCAGGGAAAAGGTGGCCACCACCATGCCCTTATCCTACGCGCCTTCCCGTGGTAGAGTGGGGGGATTGGTGCGTTCATGGAGATTCGGAACATCGCCATCATTGCCCACGTGGACCACGGCAAGACCACCCTGGTGGACGCCATGCTCCGCCAGGCCAAGGCCCTCGCCAAGGAAGAGGGGGAGCGCATCCTGGACTCCTTTGACCTAGAGAAGGAGCGGGGCATCACCATCCTGGCCAAGAACACCGCGGTGGTCTGGGGCGGGGTGAAGGTGAACATCGTGGACACCCCCGGCCACGCGGACTTCGGGGGCGAGGTGGAGCGGGCCCTCTCCCTGGTGGACGGGGTCCTCCTCCTGGTGGACGCCGCCGAGGGCCCCATGCCCCAGACCCGCTTCGTCCTGCGCAAGGCCCTGGAGGCGGGGCTCAAGCCCATCGTGGTCCTGAACAAGGTGGACAAGAAGGAGGCCCGTCCCGACGCGGTCCTGGACCAGGTCTTTGACCTCATGGTGGAGCTTGGGGCCACGGAGGAGCAGCTGGACTTTCCCTACCTCTACGCCGTGGGGCGCGAGGGATGGGCCTGGCGGGAGGCGCCCCGGGAGGACCTCTCGGAGCTTTTCCAAACCATCCTGGAACACGTCCCCCCACCCCGGTGGACGGAAGGCCCCTTCCAGCTCCTGGTGGCCAACCTGGACCACTCCCCCTACCTGGGCCGGGTGGCCATCGGCAAGGCGGTCCGGGGCCGGGTGCGGCCCGGGGAGACCGTGGCGGTTGTGAAGGAGGGCGAGGTCCTGACCGCCCGGGTGGTCAAGGTCTACACCCACCAGGGCCTGGAGCGGGTGGAGGTGGAGGAAAGCCTACCCGGGGACATCCTCGCCCTGGCGGGGGTGGAGGGGGCGGAGATCGGGGACACCCTGGCCGCGAAGGAGGCCCCGGAGGCCCTTCCCCGGCTTCGGGTGGACGAGCCCACCGTGGCCCTCACCCTCACCCCCAACACCTCCCCCTTCTCCGGCCGGGAGGGGCGGTACGTCACGGGGCAGAAGCTTAAGGAGCGGCTCCTCAAGGAACTCCGCACCAACGTGGCCCTGCAGGTGGAGGAGGTGGGGCCGGAGGTCTTTGAGCTGAGGGGCCGGGGGGAGCTTCACCTGGCCGTCCTCCTGGAGACCATGCGCCGGGAGGGGTACGAGTTCAGCGTGGGCCAGCCCCGGGTGCTCACCAAAGACGGCCTCGAGCCCTACGAGCTTTTGGCGGTGGAGGTGCCCCAGGACCGCTTCGGGGCGGTGATGGAGGCCCTGGGATCCCGGCGGGCGGAGATGGCCCACATGGAGGTGGGGGAAAGGGTGCGGGCGGAGTTCGTGATCCCCGCCCGGGCCCTCTTCGGCTTCCGGAGCCTCTTCCTCTCCCTCACCGGAGGGGAAGGCCTCCTGAGCCACACCTTCCACGGCTACGGCCCCGAGGCTGGACCCATCCCCACCCGCACCACGGGGAGCGCCGTGGCCATGGAGGCCGGGGTGGCCACCGCCTACAGCCTGAACCGCTTGCAGGAGCGGGTGGCCTTCTTCATTGAGCCGGGGACCGAGGTCTACGTGGGCATGATCGTGGGGGAGCACGTGCGGGAAAACGACCTGGACGTGAACGTGACCCTCGCCAAGAAGCTCACCAACGTCCGCGCCGCGGGCTCCGACGAGAACATCCGCCTCATCCCCCCAAGGCGGCTCTCCCTCGAGGAGGCCCTGGAGTTCCTCGCCGAGGACGAGCTCCTGGAGGTGACCCCTAAGAGCCTGCGCCTGCGCAAGAAGGTCCTGGACCCCTCCCAGAGGAAGCGCCTGGTGGGAAGGTAAAGGAAAACCGGGGGCGGCCTCCCGCCCCCGGGCCCCCTTTAGCTACTCCTCTTCCCGCTCCCCGTAGGTCTCCAGGGCTTCCTGCCACGCCTGGCTGATCTCCTTGGCCTGCTCCATGCTGGACCTCCTAAGGCTAAGGGTAGGGCCCGAAGGGGAAAAGGCGGCCAAGGTAAGGCGGCTTCCCGTACACCCGGAGGCGGTGTAGCCTCGGAGGGCCTACACCGCTCCTAAGTACCCCGCTCTGGCTTGCGCCAGAGCGGGGGCCCCTCCTCAGGACTGCAACAGGGCCTCGGCCTCGAGGCGGGCGAGCACCTTCTCCAGACTCCCCCCCTTCCAGCGCTCCACCGCGTAGGCCGAGAGGGGAAACCGGCTCCGAAGCCGCTTAAGGAGGCCCAGGGCGTCCTCGGGGCGGCCTCCTTGGAGGACGAGGAGGTACCCCCCCGAAAGGCGAAAGGCCAGGTCCCCCCGCCTAAGCTCCGCCTCTAGCCTCTCGGGCGGGGCGTCCGTGGCCAGGTAAACCAAGACCAAAGGCCGCCTCAGGGCGAGGCCCTCCAAGGCCCCCGCCAGGCGCAGGAGGTCCTCCCGCGTCCCCACCCCCGGCAGGGGGGGCAGGAGGGGGGCCTCCCGCCCCGTGCCCAAGAAAAAGGCCACCCCCAGGGCCAAGGCCCCGAGCACCCCCCCAAGGGCGGTGTAGCCGGGAGGGTCAAGCCCCACCAGGCGCAGGGCGCTTTCTAGGGCAAGCTCAAAGGCCAGAAGGCCAAGCCCCAGCACCAGGGCGAGCTGCACGGGGAAGGCCACGGGAAAGCGGGAGTAAAGGCTCGCCACGGCGGAAAGGAGCAGGCTGGCCACGAGAAGGCCTAAGCCCCTCCCCCCCGCCTCCCCGGGGCTTGCCAGGAGGAGGGGAAGGAGCCCCAGAAGGAAGAGCCCCCACGGCAAGAGGAAGAGGGCCCGCATTCCCCCCAAGCCTACCACAGGCCCCCTTACCCCCGGCTTAGCATGGAAGGGTGGAGCCCCTAGCCGAGCGCCTCAGGCCCAAAGCCCTGGACGAGGTCCTGGGCCAGCCCCACCTCACCGGCCCCAAGGGGCTTCTAAGGCGGATGCTGGAGGCAAGGCGGCTTTCCTCCATGGTCCTCTTCGGCCCCCCGGGCACGGGCAAGACCACCCTGGCGAGGCTCCTCGCCGAGGGGGTGGGAAGGCCCTTCCTAAGGCTTTCCGCGGTGGAGGCGGGGCTTAAGGAGGTGCGCCAGGCGGTGGAGGAGGCCAGGGCAAAGGGGGGGCTCGTCCTCTTCCTGGACGAGATCCACCGCTTCAACAAGGCCCAGCAGGACGCCCTTCTGCCCCACCTGGAGTCGGGCCTCCTCACCCTCATCGGGGCCACGGCGGAAAACCCCGCCTTCGCCCTCGTCCCCGCCCTCCGCTCCCGCCTCCGCCTCTTCCCCTTAAGGCCCCTGGGGGAGGCCGACCTCCTCGCCCTCCTCAAGCGGGCCCTGGAAGACCCAAGGGGCCTTCCCGGCACCCCCTACGAGGAGGAAGCCCTACGGGTTCTCGCCCAGGCGGCCGGGGGCGACGCCCGCTTCGCCCTGAACACCCTGGAGCTCGCCGCAAGCTTCGGCCGGGTGGACCTAAAAAGCGTGCGGGAGGCCCTGGGGGCGGAGCGCTTCGCCATGGACCGGGAGGGGGACCGGTTTTACGACCTGGTCTCCGCCCTCCACAAGTCCTTGCGGGGAAGCCACGTGGACGCCGCCCTCTACTACCTGGCGAGGCTCCTCCGGGGCGGGGCCGACCCCCGCTACCTCGCCCGCAGGCTCATCCGGGTGGCGGTGGAGGACGTGGGCCTCGCCGACCCCCTGGCCCTCCGCCTCGCCGTGGCCGCCAAGGAGGCCTACGAGGCCCTGGGAAGCCCGGAAGGGGAGCTCGCCTTGGTGGAGGCCGCCGTCTACCTGGCCCTGGCCCCCAAGGGCCACAGCCTCTACGCCGCCTGGCAAAAGGCCCAGGAGGCGGCGGAGGCCCACCCCGAGGCCGAGGTCCCCCTAAACCTGAGAAACGCCCCCACCGGCCTCGCCCGCGCCCTGGGGCACGGGGAGGGGTACGCCTACTACCACGAGGACAAGGAGGGAAGCTTCGCCCAGCCGTACCTCCCCGAGGGCCTGGAAGGCCTCACCCTCTTTGAGGCCCTGGGGGAGGGCTGGGAGGAGCGGGTGCGGGAAAGGCTTAAGGCGCTGAGGGAGAAGTTCCAAAGCGCCAGGCGGCGGAGAGGCTGAAGAGGACCCCCGTCAACCCCGGCCCGCCCAAGGCCCCCACCTCCGCGACCCAGTCCCCGCCGTAGACCCCCGCGGAAAGCTGGTAGGCCAACCCCCACTCCTCTCCCGGCACCCCGAGGAGGTGGAGCCTGGGCGAGAGGTAGTACCCTCCCCCGCCCAGGATGACCCCCCCGTCCAGGACCACGGGCACCCCCTGGCTCCAGTCCGCCCCCTCGCCCGAGACGGGCGGGAGGGTGAGGCCCGCGTCCAGGGCCACCCCGGGGGCCAGGCCCACCTTCACCCCGCCCCGGAGGCCCCACTGGAGGGAGAGGTTGTACTCAAAGGTCCCGTTCCCCTCGGCGTAGGCCAGGTAGGGCAGGAGGAGGACGGGCGACTGGCCGCCAAAGGGGTTCGGCATCAAGGTCGCCCCCAGGGAAAACTCCGCCCCCCGGGCGGGCTCCGGAGGGCGCAGCATGGCCACGGGGAGGCAGCCGGAAAGGACCAGGGCAAGCGCCAGCACCAGGGCGCGCACGGTCTTCACCCCCTTTTCCTACACCTTCAGTATAGCTACCCCTTCAGCCCCTCCTCAAAGGTGGCCACCACCCGCCTCTCAAAGAGGAGATAGAGGAGGGCGATGGGGAGGACGCTGAGGAGGGCCGCCGCCGAGAGGAGGCCCCAGTCCGTGGGGTACTTGCGCTGCAGGTCCGTGAGCCAGGTCTGCACCGTCCAGAAGCGGGGGTCGGAGACCACCACCCGGGGGTAGAGGACCAGGTTCCAGTGGGCGGCGAAGGCCAGCACCCCGGCCGCCACCAGGGTGGGCCGGACCAGGGGGAAGAGGATGCGGAAGAGGAGCACCCGGTGCCCGGCCCCGTCCAGCCGGGCCGCCTCCAGAAGCTCCTCAGGCACGGCCCGCATGGCCTGGTAGACCAGGTAGATCACGAAGGGGCTTGCGGCGAAGGGCAGGACCAGGGCCCAAGGCGTCTCCAAAAGGGCGAGGCCTTTCAAAATCCCGTAAAGGGGGACCAAAAGGAGCTCCGCGGGCACGGCCATGAGCACCAGGTAGAAGGGCAAAAGCCCAAACCCCGCCCGGAGGGCGTAGGCGGCGAGGAGGGCGGTGAGGAGCTGAAGGAAGGCCACCCCGAAGGAGAGCCCCATGGAGAAGAAAAGCCGTCCCCAAAACCCCTCCTTGGCCAGGGCCCGCACGTTCTCCAGGCTGAAGCCCACCCGGGAGAAGAGCTCCCCCGAGTACACCGCCTCCTTGGGCATGAAGGCGGCGTAGGCCATCCAGAGGAAGGGAAGAAGGACGAAAAGAAGCACCGAAAGGGCGAAGGCGTGCCGGAGGAAGCGGCCCACCCCCCCACTATACCGGCGTAAGATGCCCCCATGAAGCCCCTCTCCGGCATAAAGGTTCTGGACCTCTCCCGCGTTCTCGCCGGCCCCCTTTGCACCATGATCCTGGCGGACCTCGGGGCGGAGGTGGTCAAGGTGGAGCCCCCCTGGGGGGACGAGACCCGGGGCTGGGGCCCGCCCTTCGTGGAAGGAGAGAGCGCCTACTTCCTCGCGGTGAACCGGGGGAAGCGGAGCGTGGCCTTGGACCTCAAGCGCCCAGAGGGCCAGGAGGCGGTGCGCCGCCTCGCCCAGAAGGCGGACGTCCTGGTGGAGAACTTCAAGACGGGGGACCTCAGGCGCTTCGGCCTAGACTACGAGAGCCTGAAGCCTCTGAACCCCCGTCTCGTCTACCTCTCCATCACCGGCTTCGGCCACACCGGGCCCAGGGCCAAGGAGCCCGGCTACGACGCCGCCCTCCAGGGCTACACCGGGATCATGTCCGTCACGGGCGAGCCCGAAGGCCCCCCCATGAAGGTGGGCGTGGCCTGGATTGACGTGATGACGGGGATGATGGCGGCCTTGGCCGTGCTCGCCGCCCTCCTGGAGCGGGAGCGAAGCGGGGAGGGCCAGCACATTGACCTCTCCCTCTTTGACGTGGGGCTTTTCGCCCTGGCGAACCTGGGGGAAAGCTTCCTCCTCACGGGAAATCCCCCAAAAAGGCTCGGCAACGCCCACGCCCAGATCGTCCCCTACGGGGCCTTCCCCGCGGAGGACGGCTGGCTCATTCTGGCCGTGGGCAACGACGAGCAGTTCGCGAGGCTTTGCCAGGTGGTGGGGCTTCCCGACCTCGCCCGGCGCTTTCCCACCAATGCCCTCCGGGTGGAGCACCGAGAGGAGGTGGTGGAGGCCCTCTCCGGGGTCCTCAAGACCCGCCCGCGGGCCCACTGGCTGGAAAGGTTCAAGGAGGCGGGCGTCCCCGCCGCCCCCGTGAACGACCTAAAAGAAGCCTTCCAAGACCCCCAGGCGAGGGCTCGAGGGGCCGTCTGGACCCTTTCCCACCCCCTCTTGGGCGCCCTCCCCACCCTGGCCAACCCCTTGCGCTTCCTCTCCCGCACCCCCGCGGAGCCAGGCCTTCCCCCACCCCTTTTGGGCGAGCACACGGAGGAGGCCCTCTTGCAGGCGGGCTACGCCCCGGAGGAGGTGCGGGGCCTTGTGGAAAAGGGGGTGGCCCAGGTGGCCGAGGCCAAAGGGGCCAAGCGGTGAACGCTGTGTGGAAGGGGCTTTTTCAAACAGAGGGGGCCCGGAGGCCCTTGTGGATAACCCTGTGGATAAAAGGCCCCCGGCTTCCCAGCGGCGCCCGACCCGTGGCGCTTAGGGCTGCTTCCTTCCGGACCTGACCCGGTTCACGCCCGGACCGCCGCGCTGGACCGGGGGCTTGGGTAGTATAGCACCCATGGAAGCCCTGAGGCTAGAGGGCGTGAGCAAGCGCTACGGCCGGAAGCCTGTCCTGGAAGGGGTAAACCTTGCGGTGCGCCCCGGGGAGGTGTACGCCCTGGCCGGGCCCAACGGAAGCGGCAAGACCACCCTGATCCGCCTGGTCACGGGCCTGGCCTTTCCCACCCAGGGCCGGGCCCTCCTCCTGGGGGAGGACGTGCACAAAAGCCCCACCGCCCGGCGCCACCTGGGGGCGGTGGTGGAGGCCCCGGCCGCCTTCTACCCCTACCTCACGGGGCGGGAGAACCTCCGCCTCCACGCCTACCTGGCCGGGGTCAAGGAGGAGGCCCGCATCCCCGAGGTCCTGGCCCGGCTCAGGCTCCTGGCCGTGGCCGACCAGAAGGTGGGGAGCTACTCCCTGGGGCAGAGGCAGCGCCTGGGCCTGGCGGCGGCCATCCTCCCCCGGCCCAAGGTGCTGGTCCTGGACGAGCCCACCTCGGGCCTGGACCCCGAGGGGGTGGAGCTGGTGCACGGCCTCCTCCGGGAGCTCGCCTGGGAGGGGGTGGCGGTGCTCCTCTCCACCCACCACCTGCAGGAGGTGAGCGCCTACGCCCACAAGGTGGGCATCCTGGGCGGGGGCAGGCTCCTGGAGGAGGTGGCCCTTTCGGGAAAGGAGGCATACCGCCTCGAGGCCCACCCCCTGGAAGGGGCCCTGGCCCTCCTCAAGGCCCTGCCCCAGGTGGCCTCGGCCAGGCTCCAGGGCGGGGCCATCGTCTTTGAGGGGGATAAGGACGCGGCCCTCAGGGCCCTCCTCCGGGAGGGCTTCCGGGTGGAGGCCCTGGGGCCCCACCGCTTTGACCTCCTGAGCTACTACCAGGAGAGGGTGAAGCATGCTTAGGCTCTTCGTCTTTGAGCTCTACAAGCTCTTCCGCCTCCGCTCGGTGGGCCTCGGCCTCCTTTTCGCCTTCCTCCTCCCCTTCCTCTGGGCTTTGGCCCCGGGGCTTAAGGAGGTCTACGGCCTGGTCCTGGCCTCGGGATGGCAGGTGGTGTCCTTGAGCCTCCTCGCCGGGATGGAGTTCCTCTTCCCCTTTCTGGTGGTGATGGCGGCGAGCGAGTCCCTGGGGAGCGAGGTGGCCCAGGGGACGCTGAAAAGCCTCCTCCTAAGGCCCCTCTCCCGAACCCACCTCCTCCTCGCCAAGCTCCTCGCCGTCCTCCTCTACCCCTTCGTCCTCCTGGGGGTGAGCTTCCTGGGGGGGCTTTTGGCGGGCCTCCCCCACGGCCTCGGGGCCTTCTACGGGGGCACGGGGCTTGGGGAAGGGGGGTTCGCCGGGGTCGGGCTTTTGAGCCCAGAGATGGCCCTCGCCGAGCTCCTTAAGGCCCACCTCCTCGCCGGGGCCGTGCTCCTTCCCCTCGCCTCCTTAGCCCTCCTCTACGGAAGCGTCTTCCTCTCCACCACGGCAAGCGCCCTGGCCGCCGTGGCTACCCTCCTCCTCATGCGCCTCCTGGTGGCCTTCCCCGCCCTCACCCCCTTCCTCCTCACCACCTACCTGGACCTCCACCTGAGGCCCCAGGCGGCGGGGCTCGGCCTCGCCCTCCTCCTCATCTACACCCTGGGCTTCGCCCTCCTGGCGGTTTTGGTCTTTGAACGGAAGGACCTCTAGAGGAAGCGGCCCTCCTTCAGGAGGGGCCTCCCGTCCAGAAGGAGCTCCCCCTCCTTAAGGGAAAGGACCAGGTCCCAGTGCAGGGCGCTCTCGTTCTTCCCCCCGGTTTCGGGGTAGCTTCGACCCAGGGCCAGGTGGACCGTGCCCCCCATCTTCTCGTCCAGGAGGACGAGGCCCGTGGGCCGGTCCAGGGCGAAGTTGGTGCCGATTCCCACCTCGCCGAGCCGCCTGGCCCCGGGGTCGGTGGCCAGGGCCGCCTGGAGGTAGGCCTCCCCCACCTCCGCCCGGGCCTCCACCACCTCCCCCCGGGAAAAGCGCAGGTACACCCCCTCCACCCGCCTTCCCCCCACGAAGGCGGGGAGGTTGAAGCGCACCTCCCCCTCGGCGGAGTCCTCCACCGGTCCCGTGAAGACCTCTCCCGAGGGCATGTTGCGCCGGCCGTCGGAGTTGATCCAGATGCGTCCCGCCACGGAAAGCCGGAGGTCGGTCCCCGGGGCCAGGATGCGGAGCTCCTGCCCGGCGGAAAGCCTCCCGATGAGCGCCTCCTGGAAGCGGGAAAGCTCCCGCCAGGCGGCCACGGGGTCTTCCCGGTCCAGGAAGAGCGCCCTTTCCAGGTAGGCCCGGAACTCGTCCGTCCCCATCCCCGCGCCCACGGCGTAGCCCACCGTGGGGTAGAGGGTGAGGGCCCAGCGCTTCCTAAGCCTCAGCTCCTGCAAGGGCCGCCAGGCCCGCTGGTGCCTGAGGGCCAAGGCGGGCTCCAAGGCGGCCCCCTCCAGGGGGTTCTCCGCGGAGAGCACCCGCAGGAACTTGTCCGCCTTCTGGTAGAGGGCCGCTTCCACCTCGGGGATCTCCTCCAGCCAGCGCCCGGCATGGCGCAGGAAGTCCCCCGCCTCCCCGGGGTAGCCCAGGCGGAAGAAGGGGTAGGCGCCCCTTCGGAGGAGGGCCCGCTTCAGGTGGGGAAGGAGGGGGAGGGCCGGGGTTTCCGCCTCCACCAGGACGGTCTCCCCGGGGCCCGCCTCGAGGCAGTACTCGGCCAAAAGCTCGGCGAAGCGCGCTTCCACCCTGCTATCATAGGGGCAAGATGACCGAACCCAACATCACGCCCCTGGCCCGGCGCCTGGCGGAGGAAAACGGCATAGACTGGCGGAAGCTTCAGGGTACGGGCCCCGACGGGACCATCGTGGAGCGGGACATTCTGGCCTACCTGGCCAAGGTCATGGCCGGGGAGGTGGACCTGCCCCCCCTGCCCGAGGCGCCCCCGCCCCTCCCCCCCGAGGAGGAGCTGAAGCGGGCCCAGGAAGCCTTGGAGAAGGAAGGGGTGGACCTGGCCGACCTCCTCCCCAAGGCCCCCACCCTCCAGGTGGAGGAGGTCCCGGAGGAGGAGCTTCCCTTGGACTTCCCCGAGGTGGACCTGGACCTCGAGGACGACCTCCTCCTCGCGGAAGAGCCCGAAGAGGCTCCGCCCCCCCAGGAGGCGTGGGAGGAAGACCTCCTCCTAACCTCCACCCCACCCCCCCAGGAGGCCTGGGAGGAAGCCCCTCCCGAGGAGGACTTCTCCGAGGACCTCCTCCAGGCCGAACCCCCGGCCCCGGCGCCTCCGCCTTCTGCCTTAGGGGTGGCCCCGGTGCCCGCCCCGGCCCCCGCCCCCCTCACGCCCCTCCGGGTCCACCGCAGGCGGGTGGGCCTAAAGGCCCTGGAGGAGGCCATGGACCTCTTCCAGCGGGTCCACGGGGTGCCCAAGACCCCTCTCCCCTTCCTCCTCCGGGCCGCGGAGCGGGCCCTTGCCGAGCTGGAAATCCCCATGCGGGCCCTCGTGGGCCGGGTGGAGGGCGAGGAGGTGCGGGGGCTTAAGCCTTCCCCCTCCTTCCTCGCCCTCTTCCGGGAAGGGGGCGGGGAGGAAGGGGAAGGCCTCCTCTGCTTCCACGGGGAGGAGGAGGTGCACACCGGTAGGCCAAGCCTCTTCCTCTCCCAAGAAGGCCTCCTCGCCGCCTCGGGGCTGGAAGCCCCTCTGGCGAGGAAGCTCCTGGAGCGGGTGGCCCTCTACCTGGAAAACCCCCTCCTCCTCCTGGCCTAGGGACGCTTCACCGCTTCTTCCGCTTCCGCCGCCCCCCGGGGACGGGCTCGGGGGCCCTTACGCCCTGGAGGCGGGCCTCGAGGGCCCTTAGCTCGTCCCTAAGCCTCGCCGCCCGCTCAAAGTCCAAGGCCTCCGCCGCCTGCCACATGAGAAGCTCAAGCTCGGCGATCCGCTCCTTCAGGTCTTCCCCGGAGAGGTCGGCCTCGAGGGAGACCTCCTCGTAGCCCTCGGGGCGGATGACGGCCCTAACCTCCTTCCGCACCGTCTCCGGGGTGATGCCGTGCTCCCGGTTGTAGGCCTCCTGGAGGGCCCTTCTCCGGTTCGTCTCCTCTATGGCCCTCCGCATGGCCTCGGAGACCCGGTCGGCGTAGAGCCAGACCTCGCCCTTGGCGTTCCGCGCCGCCCGGCCGATGGTCTGGATGAGGCTCCGTTCGCTCCTAAGGAAGCCCTCCTTGTCCGCGTCCAGGATGGCCACCAGGGAGACCTCGGGGAGGTCCAGGCCCTCCCTGAGGAGGTTGATCCCCACGAGGCAGTCGTAGTGGCCAAGGCGGAGGTCCCGGATCAGGGCCTGGCGCTCAAAGGCGTCCAGCTCGTGGTGGAGGTAGCGCGCCCTTATCCCGTGCTCCACCAGGAAGCTCGTGAGCTCCTCGGCCATGCGCACCGTGAGCACCGTGACCAGGGTGCGCTCTCCCCTCGCCGCCCTCTCCCGTATCCCCTCCATGAGGTCCAGGATCTGGTTCTCCGTGGGCTTGACCCGCACCAGGGGGTCAAGGAGCCCCGTGGGCCGGATGATCTGCTCCACCACGCGCCCCGAATGCTCAAGCTCAAAGGGCCCCGGGGTGGCGGAGACGAAGACCACCTGGGAAACCCGCTCCAAGAACTCCTCAAAGCGCAAGGGGCGGTTGTCCAGGGCCGAAGGCAGGCGGAAGCCGTAGTCCACCAGGGTCTTCTTCCTCACGTAGTCCCCCCGGTACATCCCCATGAGCTGGGGCACGGTCACGTGGGACTCGTCCAGGAAGACGAGGAAGTCCTCGGGGAAGTAGTCCAGGAGGGTGTAGGGGGGCTCTCCCGGGGCCTTCCCCGTGAAGTAGCGGGCGTAGTTCTCCACCCCCGGGCAGGTGCCCATGACCCGAAGCATCTCCAGGTCGTAGAGGGTGCGCTCCTTGAGGCGCTGGGCGTAAAGGACTTCTCCCCTTTCCTCAAAGTGGCGGACCCTCTCCCAGAGCTCCTTCTCAATCTCCTTCAGGATCTCCTCTAGCCCCTCCGGGGAGAGGTAGTGGGTGGCGGGGAAGAGGACGAAGCCGGGAAGCTCCCGCAGGCGTTCCCCGGTGATGGGGTGGACCTGGAGGATGCGCTCCACCTCGTCCCCCCATAGCTCCACCCGGATGGGCTCGGTCTCGTAGGCGGGGAAGATCTCCAGAACCTCCCCCTTGGCCCGGAAGCGCCCGGGGGCGAGGTCAATGTCGTTCCGCTCGTAGCCAAGCTCAAGGAGCCGTTCCAGAAGGGCCTCCCGGGGGTAGGCCATGCCCCTTTCCACCACCAGGTTCCTGGCCCTATACTCCCTCGGGTCCCCGAGGCCGTAGATGGCCGAGACCGAGGCCACCACGATCACGTCCCGCCGCGTGAGGAGGCTTCGGGTGGTGGAGTGCCTTAAGCGCTCAATCTCGGGGTTGATGGAGGCGTCCTTCTCTATGTAGAGGTCCTTCCCCGGGACGTAGGCCTCGGGCTGGTAGTAGTCGTAGTAGCTGATGAAGTACTCCACGGCGTTTTCCGGGAAAAGCTCCCGGAACTCCGCCGCAAGCTGGGCCGCCAGGATCTTGTTGGGGGCGAGGACCAAAGCGGGCCTTCCCAGGGCCTCAATGACCTTGGCCATGGTCACCGTCTTCCCCGTGCCCGTGGCCCCGAGGAGGGTGACGAAGCGCTCCCCATCCCTTAGAGCCTCCACGAGCCCGGCGATGGCCTGGGGCTGGTCCCCCTTGGGCGCAGGCCCCCGGTAGCGGAAGCTCATCCTTACCCAAGTATAGGGGCCCCTCTCCTCCCCAAAGGAAGGGGGAGAACAAAAACCCCCGCCCCCCCAAAGGGGGCGGGGGCGGGACCGCCAGGGTTAGAACTTCACGGTGTAGCTGATCTTGAAGGCCTGACCGTGGGTCTGGTTGCCGTTGTTGTTCACGTCGGCTTCCACGTAGGCGAAGGTGAGGTCCCAGTACGTCCAGGTGAAGTACCACCCGGTCACGCTGCCCTGGTTGCTCCCCACCGAGCTCACCGCATTGTTGTAGAGGTAGTCGGAGGTGGTGGAGCTGGCGGCGTCAGCGACACCCAGGAGAATGGGGGCGTTGAGGCCGCTGCCCGTGTAGGAGGCGTACTTGGCTTCCACCGAGGAGTTCTTGAAGAGGAACTCGCCCAGCTTCAGCCCCACAGCGTACTTGCTTTCGGAGATGGTGCCCGTGGCGGAAGAACCGCTGTTGGCCGAGGTTACCTGGGTGGAGCGGGCGTAGTACTCCCCGGAAAGGCTGGGCTTGAAGGGAAGGTCCAGGGCAATAGAAGCCGCCACCCCGTACTTCACCGTGGTGTAGTCGGAAGAAGTGCTCGCTGCCGCGGCGTCCTGGGTGTGGTACCGGCCCATGGGCTTGAGGGTTAGAGGCCCGAGGGCCAGCTCGTAGGAACCGTAGACGGCGATGTCCTGGGTGGTGAAGCCGCTGGTGGCGTTGTCGTACTTCTGGGTGTAGGCGGCCGTGAGGTTGAGCTTGGGCACCAGAGCGTCCTTAGAGGCCCCATCGTGGGCCAGCTTGGCCCCGTACTCGCTGGCGTACACCGCGTCCACGGGCTTCTCGGTGAGGATGTAACGGGTGGTGGCGCCGTTGAGCTGGGCGATGCGGTAGAAACCGCTCAGCGCGAAGCCGCTGAAGGCGAGATCCGCCTGACCGCCGTAGGCCACGAGCTGGTCGTTCGCGCTGTAGCTGAAGGCGCCGTAGGAGTTGCTAATGGTCTCGTTGGCAAGGATCGTGGAGCTGTCATAGTAGCCCTTGACCGTGATGGGTCCAAGCCCCGCGGAAGCGCTCACCCCAAAGCCCTGGCGGTTAGAGCGGAAGGGCGCCCCGTTGATGACGTTACCGCTGGAATCAACGCCGCCCCAGCCGCCCTGGTCCAGGGTGCTGGTGGCGTCCCCGGAGAGCATGTTCGCCCCGGTAACCCCGGCGCCGATGTTCCGGTAGTTCCCCGCCACGGAGATAGACCCCAAGGCCACGTCGGCCTTCACGTAGTACCCGTTCGCGTTGGGAGCGGCATCGGAATTGAAGTACTCCCCAGCGAGGCCCACAGGACCAAGCTTCACGCTGGCATCCACCCCGTACACGGTGGTGGGGGTGGGGAAGGTGGGGGTAATGGTCCCCTGGTTGGCGTCCAGGCCCTCCTGGACAAAGGAGCCACCCAAGGTGAAACCTTCAGCGGGGCTCAAGGCCAAGCGGGCGCCGCGGAAGTACGTGAAGTCCCCATTGTTAGCCCCCTTGGACCCGTAAACCCCAGTCAGCGTAGCCCCCAGAAGGCCCGGCTTGAAGGTGGCCACGAAGCCATGCCCGCGGCTGTTGTAGTCGTTGTCAAAGACGTACTCGGTGAACTTGGACCTTACCGACCGACCGAAGCTGAAGGAGAGGGTCTGGTCCTTGGCCACCGCCAGCGTGGAGGAAAACTCATCCAGGGTGAGGTTGATGGGGTAGGTGGGCGCACCCGTGCTGGGGTCGTATTTGCCGGGGTTGGTCAGCGTCGCGCGCAGGCTGAACTGGACCAGGCCGGGGTAGCTGTTCAGCTTGCCCGGATCGGAAGCCGCATCCAACTTCCCCGTGGAGAAGTTGACGCTTAGGGTGGCGTTGGTGACGCCCTCCGTGTTCTTGCCCAGGTCGGCCTCGTCGCCCACAGAGCCATCCCCGTCCCCGTCCTCAGTGCTGAACTTGCTGGAGAAGAGGCGGTCAATGTCAAAAGTGTTGGCCGTGCCCGGCCCTGCAGCCGAGGCGTCGGGGCCCCAGGCCCGATACACGCTGTAGCCGAGGCTCAGGCTCCCGCTGATGGTGAAGGCGTTGCGCTGCAGGGTGGCCACGGTCCTTTCCAAGTTGGAAACCTTATCGGAGAGGCCCACCAGGTCGGAGCGCAAGGCGGCGGCGAAATCCTGCACCGCGGCCACGTCCTCCTTGGAGGCGAACTGCTCAAAGTCCACCCCCTGCAGGTCAGCCAGGCCCTTCTCCAGGGCGGTCACCCGGTCCTGGAGGGCCAGCACGTCCTGGTTCAGGAGGACGGCGAGCTCGTTCAGAGCCTGGATGGCCTGGGCGTTGGCCTCCACCTGGGTGGAAAGGGCGGCCACGTCGCCCTTTACCCCCTCCACGTCCTGGGCCAAGGCGTCCAGCTGCTCGGCCAGCTGCTGGGCCTGGGCCAGGGCGGTGTCCGCGGCGATGGAGGCGGCCTCCACCCGGTCCATGAGGTCCTGGAGGGCGGCCTGGTCCATGCCGGGCTCGGGGGCGGGCTGGGCCTTGAGCTCGGCGATCATGGCCTCGAGGCGGGCGATGTCGTCCTTGGTGGCGGCGCTGTCCTCCAGGGCGGAGACCCGCACGCCCAAGGCAGCGAGCTCAGCGGCGAGCTCCTGCACGGCGTTCTTCAGGGCCTCGAGGTCCTCGGAGGACATGGCCTCCATGGTGGGGGAGGTGCCCTTGGCCTTCAGCTCCTCCTCAATCTGCTGCAGGAGGCGGTAGATGATGAGGGCCGCCTGGTAGCGGGTGAGGTTCTCGTTCCCCCGGTAGGTGCCGTCGGGGAAGCCCACGATGATCCCCTTGGCCGCCAGGGCCTCCACCGCCTCCTTGGCCCAGTGCCCGGCGGGCACGTCGGAGAACTGGGCTAGACCGAAGCCCATGGAGAGCACGGTCAAGAGCCCTGCCAGTAGCGTCACGAGCCTTTTCTTCATATCCCTAAACACCCCCTTCAGGGTCTTTCGGGAAGAGGGTGCGGGCGAGTTTCCGCGTTTCCTCTCCCACCCAGCTTCCCGGGATGCAAGGAAAGCGCCAGGGCCTTAAAGGCCAGTTTTCCCTTGCATCCGGGGCTATCATAAAAGCCTCATGCCCTAAGTGTCAAGCCCCTGGCCTTTAGGTTTGCTATACTCCGGCGGGGGGTGAGAGGGTAGGGATGAAAAATCGGTCCAGGAAGGCGGGAAGCGCAGGGGGCCTTTTGGCCTGACGAGGTGGCGGACCCCAATTGGGGATAACCGGGAAACCGGGAAAGGTCGAGGAATCCGCGGATGCCGCCCGGGGTGTGCCCGCCCCGCCCGCCTGAGCAAAGCCCCAAGGGAAAGCCCTAAGGGGACAACCGAGGGGCAGGGCGTCAAAAGCGTTGGCCCGATAGGGCAGCGGCGGGCCCAGAACGGGGCCCGCTTAAGGGAGAAGGTCATGTGCGGAATCGTGGGCTACGTGGGCTTTCGGAACGCCACGGATGTGCTTCTTGACGGCCTTCGGCGCTTGGAGTACCGGGGGTACGACTCCGCGGGGGTGGCGGTGCGCACCCCTTCGGGGCTTAAGGTGGTGAAGCGCTCGGGGAAGCTTTCCGCCCTGGAAAGCGCCCTAAAGGAAGAGCGCCTGGAAGGCCCTCTGGGCATCGGCCACACCCGCTGGGCCACCCACGGGGCCCCCACGGACCCCAACGCCCACCCCCACACCACGGAGGACGGGAAGATCGCCGTGATCCACAACGGCATCATTGAAAACTACCTGGAGCTCAAGGAGGCCCTCCTTGCCCGGGGACACCGCTTCCGCTCGGAGACGGACAGCGAGGTCCTGGCCCACCTGGTGGAGGAGAAGTACCGAGGGGACCTCTTCGCCGCCCTGCGGGAAGCCCTCAAGGAGGTGCGGGGGGCCTACGCCGTGGTGGTGGCCCACGAGGACCACGAGGAGATCGTGGCCGCCCGCACGGTGAGCCCCCTGGTGGTGGGCCTCGGGGAAGGGGAGAACTTCCTGGCCTCCGACGTGCCCGCCCTCCTTCCCTACACCCGAAAGGTCATCTTCCTCCACGACGGGGACCTGGCCCGCATCACCCGGGAGGGGGTGGAGATCACCGACCTCCAGGGAAACCCCCTGAAGCGGGAAGCGGTGGAGGTGGACTGGTCCTTGGAGGCCGCGGAGAAGGGGGGCTTCCCCCACTACATGTTGAAGGAGATTTACGAGCAGCCCTGGGTCCTGGAGAACACCCTGGGGGGAAGGCTTCGGGAGGAAGAGGGGGACGTGGACCTAGGCCTCGCCCTGGACCCCAGGGAGGTGGAGCGCGTCCACATGGTGGCCTGCGGCACCGCCGCCTACGCCGGGCTTTACGGGAAGTACCTCCTGGAGGCCCTGGCCCGCGTCCCCGTGGAGTGGGACGTGGCCAGCGAGTACCGCTACCGCGACCCCGTGGTGGACGGGAAGACCCTGGCCATCGCCATCAGCCAGTCGGGGGAGACGATAGACACCCTGGAGGGGATCCGCGAGGCCAAGGGCAAGGGGGCGAGGACCCTGGGGGTGGTCAACGCCAAGGGCTCCAGCCTCACCCGCGAGGTGGACGAGGTCTTATACATCCACGCAGGGCCAGAGATCGGGGTGGCCTCCACCAAGGCCTACCTGGCCATGCTTGCGGCCATGGCCCTCCTCGCCGTGCGCTTCGGCCGGGCCCGGGGCACCCTCTCCCGGGAGGCGGCCCAGGGGCTCCTCCGCGAGATGCGCAAGCTGCCCCGCCTGGTGGAGGAGGTCCTGGAGCAACGCCCCCTCGTGGCCCACATCGCCGAGAAGTACCACCAGGCCCAGGACTTCCTCTTCCTGGGGCGGCACGTGCAGACCCCCACCGCCTACGAGGGGGCGCTTAAGCTCAAGGAGATCAGCTACATCCACGCCGAGGCCTACCCTGCCGGGGAGATGAAGCACGGGCCCATCGCCCTCATTGACGAGCACCTGCCCGTGGTGGTCCTGGCCACCCGGGGCCCGCTTTACGAGAAGACCCTTTCCAACATCCAGGAGGTGCGGGCGAGGGGCGGCAAGGTGATCGCCATCGCCACCCAGGGGGATGAGGAGATAGCGAAGCTCGCCCAGGACGTCCTCTACGTCCCCGAGGTCCACCCCCTCCTCGCCCCCATCGTGAGCGTGGTGCCCCTCCAGCTTCTGGCCTACGAGGTGGCGGTCCTCCTGGGGCGGGACGTGGACCAGCCCCGGAACCTGGCCAAGAGCGTCACCGTGGAGTAGGGCCTAGCCTGAGGAAGGCCTCCACCACCTTCGGGTCCAGGGTCTTTCCCGCCTGGGCCCGAAGCTCTTCCCGGGCCCTTTCCCGGGGCCAGGCGGGCTTGTAGGGGCGCTCGGAGACGAGGGCGTCCCAGACGTCCACCACCGCGAAGATGCGGGCCTCTAAGGGGATCTCCTCCCCCTTGAGCCCCCGGGGGTAGCCCGAGCCGTCCCAGCGCTCGTGGTGGTAGAGGACCACGTTGAGGGCCGTCTGGGGCAAAAAGGGGAGGCTCTTTAGGATCTCCAGGCCCACCTCGGGGTGGGTCTTGACCAGCCGCCACTCCCCGGTGGAAAGGGCGGCGGGCTTTTTGAGCACCTCGTCGGGAAGGGCCAGCTTCCCCAGGTCGTGGAAGTAGGCCCCAAGGCGCAGGCCCTCCAGGTCCTCAAAGCCAAGCTCCCGGGCCAGGCGCACGGCGAGCTCCGCCACCCGTTCCGTGTGCCCCTGGGTCTCCAGGTCGCGGTACTCCAGCACCCGGGAAAGGGCCTTAAAGGCCGCCTCCCGGGTGCGGCGGAGGGTGTTGAGGGCGAAGAGGCGCTCCAAGGCCTCCTCCAGCCTCTTGGCCACCACTTGGAGGATGCCCTCGTCCTCCTTGCGGTAGGCCACCTTCTCCCCAAAGCTCCCCAGGGCCAGGACGCCGTACTTGCGCCCCTCGGGTTTGAGGGGAACCAGGAGGGCGGAGCGGAGGCCGCTTTCCCTGAAAGGCCTTAGGGCCCCGGGGAAGAGGGCGTAGTCCTCCACGTACACCGGACCCTCCCAAAGCCCCGGGTGGCCGAGGAGGCCCATGCCGAAGCGGATGGGGTGCTCCTCGTAAAGGCGGGGGAAGCCCTTTGGGTAGCGGCCCGCCATCACCGCCGGGCGCACCATCCCTTCCCGAAAGAGGTAAAGGGCCCCCCCGTGGTAGGGGGTGAGGCGGAGGAGGGTTTCCAGGGCCTCCTTGGCCATGGCCAGGGGGTCCCGGGAAGCCTCGAGGGCCAGGGAAAGCTCCAGAAGGGCCTGGGCCCTGGCGGACTCCTCCTTGGCCCGTTCCAAGGCCTCCACCCGGGCGAGGACCATCCCCGCGGCCTCGGCCAGGGCCTGGACCCAGAAGCGCTCCTCAGGGAGGATCTCCCCCACCCCCCCAGCGGTGTCCATGGAGAGCACGCCCACCGCCCTTCCCCCTGGCTCCCGTACGGGCACCCCCAGGTAGACCCCGGGCTGCCTCTTCCCGGAGAGGAAGACCACCCGGGGGTCCTGGGAAACGTCGGCCACATAGAGGGGCTCCCCGGACTCCAGGACCGTCCAGGAGATGCCCTGGCCCCGGGGGAGGCGAAACCCCACCTTGTCCTGGGAAAGCCCGGCGGCGGCCACCAGCTCCAAATAGTCCCCCTCCGGCCGGTGGAGGAAAAAGAGGGTGGAGACGGCCCGGGTGTTTTCCTTAAGCACCTCCACCGCCTTGCGGCACACCGCCTCCAGGCTTTCCAGGGGAGCCAAAAGACGCCAGGCCTGGACCAGGGCCTGAAGGCGCCTGAGCTCCAGGTCTACGGGGATCACGCCCTTCACTCTACCAGATGGGGCGAGAGGTCCAAAGGAGACAGGCGGAGAACGCCCTCGGCCTCAAAGGCGCGGCGCCAGGGGAAGCGGACCCCAAGGAGGTCCAGCCGCCGGGCCTCCAGGAGCACGTGGGGCCAAAGGGCGGCCACCCTTTGGGCCTCCTCGGGCAGGGGTTCGGGGAAGCGGGCCCTCACCCAGGGCCTTCCCACCTCCCCCCACCAGTAGTGGAAGTAGGCCTCGGCGAGCCGCAGAAGCCGCCCCTCCCGGTCCCCCAGGAAAAGCCCCCCCTGGGCCAGGGCGCTTCCCAGGTTGTTGGCCGGGGTGCCCCAGGCGGCGTAGGCCGCAAGCCGCCCGTAAAGCCCCAAGGCCTGAAGGTAGCCCATGAGGGCCTGGTCCCCCCGGTTCACCCGGGAGAGGTCCGCCAAGGCCACGGGGTGCCGGGCCATGAGGCCCATGAGCCGGAGGGCGGCCCGCCGGGGATCCCCGCCCCCGTGGAGGTAAAGCACCAGGTCGGGCCCTTCTTCCAGGGCCACCCCCCGCGCCCCCGCGCTTCCCAAGACCCCGGCCACGGTCTCCTTTAGAGGCACCCCCTCGTAGGGGGTGATCCGGTCCGGGGAAAGCCCCTCCCCGTACACCACCGCCACCCGGAGCCCGGGCCTAAGGGCGCGGAGGAGGAGGACCTGCCCCGCCTCGTCCGCCCCGGGGCGGGTGGGGTAAGGGAGCCCCCGGGCCTCCTTAGGGGCAGGTGAGCCCCTTAGGGCATCGTCCCAGACGGCTTCCAGGTACACCCCGGGAAGCCCCGCCCAAAGGGCAAGGGCCTGGAGGGCCTTCAGGTTACGCTCCCTCTGGGTGGCGTCCCAGCGGGGCAGCACCCCGAAGAGGTAGAGCCTCCCCCCGTACCGGACCTTCCAAGAAAGAAGGGGCCCAAGCCGGGCCAGGGCGTCCTCCGGGGGAAGGGGAAGGTGGCGGCTCGGAAGGAGCCCCCCGTAGGCCAGGGCGTCCAGACTGGCCACGAGGCCCTCCCCCGGGGTGGAAAGGAGCCAGGCGCGAAAGGAGGCCAGGTCCGCCCCCTCCGGGCCCCGGTAGGCCTCCCGGGGCGGGCAGAGGACGAGCCCCCAGGCGCAAGGGGCGAGGTTCGGGGGCCGGTCGTCCAGGGGGAGGTAGAGGAGGGGCCGGGCGAAGGCCGTGGCCAGCCAAAGGGCCAGGAGGAAAAAGCCCCTCATGCCACCCTAAGCGGGCGAAGGGAACCGGAGGCATCAAGTGCCTTGAGGGGCTTCCTCCTTGGCCTCCCTCTCCGCCAGGTACTTCTCGGCCATCATGGCCGCCCGGGTCCCCGCCCCCACGCTGGTGGTGAGCTGGCGGTAGATGGGGTCGGCCACGTCCCCCGCGGCGAAGATGCCGGGGACGGAGGTGAAGACCTCGTCCCGCACGGCGATGTAGCCGTCGGGCCTGAGCTCCACCACCCCTTGGAGGAAGGCGGTGTTGGGCTCGTGCCCGATGAAGACGAAGACCCCGTCCGTGGGGTAGACGTACTCCTCCCCCGTCTTCAGGTTCTTGAGGCGCACCCCCGTCACCTGCTCCTCCCCCAGGATCTCCGTGACCACGTGGGAGAAGAGGAAGTGCATCTTGGGGTTCTGGAAGGCGCGGTTCTGGGCCACCTTGTTGGCCCTAAGCTCGTCCCGGCGGTGGACCAGGGTCACCCTGCGGGCGAACTTGGTGAGGTAGAGCCCCTCCTCCACGGCGGCGTCCCCCCCGCCCACCACCACCACCTCCTTGTCCCGGTAGAAGAAGGCGTCGCAGGTGGCGCAGGTGGAGACCCCCCGCCCGTAGAACTTCTCCTCCCCGGGCACCCCGAGCTTCCTGGGGTTGGCCCCCGTGGCGATGATGACCACCCGGGCGGGGTAGCTCCGCTCAAACCCCCGCACCAGGAAGCCTTCCTTCGTCTTTTCAATCCCCTGGACCTCGTCCATGACGATGCGGGCACCGAACTTCTCCGCCTGCTGCACCATGCGGCCCGCAAGCTCGGGCCCGGAGATGCCCTCGGGGAAACCGGGGTAGTTCTCCACCTCCTCCGTCTGGGCGATCTGCCCCCCGGGGAGCCCCTTTTCCACGATCACCGTCTTGAGCCCGCCCCGGCCCGCGTAGATCCCCGCGGTGAGCCCGGCAGGGCCCCCGCCGATGATGACCACGTCGTAAAGCTCCTCCTGAGCGCCGCTTCCCGCAAGCCCCGTGAGGGTGAACTCCATGGACACCTCCTCCCTTACCCTACACCCCCATATACCAGGTGGGGGTATACAGCGCCTCCCAGTTTGCGGAAAGGGTGGGGTTCTGTCAAGAAAAGAAAGGCCCTCCGAGGCGCTTTGGTGACCCCAGGGGGATTCGAACCCCCGTCTCGGCCTTGAGAGGGCCGTGTCCTAGGCCTCTAGACGATGGGGCCGCGCGCGTCTCGGAGGGCTTTGGTGACCCCAGGGGGATTCGAACCCCCGCCGCCGCCTTGAAAGGGCGGTGACCTAACCGCTAGTCGATGGGGCCAAAGTTTGGCTGGGGTGCGTGGACTCGAACCACGACCGGCGGATCCAGAGTCCGCTGTCCTGCCGTTAGACGACACCCCAGCGCAGGCGCCCGAACCTTCGGGCAGAGGTTATGGTACACTCTGAGGGGCGGATTGGCAAGCCCCTGGGCTATGGAGGAAAGCCTTTTAGAACTCTTAAGCCGGTACGTTTCTCCCCGGGCCGCGGAAAGCCTCGTGCGCAAGGCCTTGGCCCAGGGGACGCCCACCCACCCCGGGGAGTGGGCCAGGCTCGCCGAGGAAGTGGTCTGGCCGGAGCTCAAGCGGCTTTTGCCTTTCCAGGAGATGCCCCCAGAGCTCAAGGCCTGGGTGCGGGAGCGCAAGGCCCTGGCCTCCCAGGAGCTCGAGGCCGAGGAAGAAGAAGCCCTTCTCCCGGAGGCCGTGGACCTGGAGGACCCGGCCTCCCGGGTCCACCTGGCCCAGCGCCTGGCCCGGCTGGAGGGGGTGGTGGGGGTGGTGGTGGCGGGCCTAAAGGGCAGGGAAACCCTCTTCGCCGGGGAGCCCGTGGAGCTGGACCCCATCCACCTCTTTTTGCGAAGGCAAGGGTACCGGACCTTTTACGCGGCGGTGGGGGACGCCCTGGTGGCCCTCCGCCCCCTGGGAGGGGGGTTCGTGGGGGTGCTGGCGCGCAAGGAGACCAACGTGGGCCGTCTTTTGCACAGCCTCAGGCGGCTTGTGGACAGCGCGGAGGTGGAGGGATGAGAGGAAGGCTCTTCTGGCTGGCGTTTCTGGGATTGGCCCTGGCCGCACCCCTTCCGCAGCTCTACGACCGGCTGGAAGGGGTGCTCGCCCGCGTGGGCACGGCCAACCCCAGCCAGGCCTTGGCGGCCTTGGACCAGGCGCAAAGCCTCCTGCGCCAGGAGGGGGAAAGCCTGCCCCCGGTGTTGCGGGACGCCGCCCTCGGCAACCTCCAGGAGGCCCGGCAGGCCTTGGCGCGGAAGAGCCAGGCGGACCTCGAGGCCCGCCTCCTCCTGGTGCGCCACCTCCTGGCCAAGGCCCTCTACGACGGCTACTTCCAGGCCCCTCCCGCGGAGAAGCCCGGCTACCTGAGCCGCCTGGCCCGGGCCGCGGGGCTTGGCCAAGGGGCACTGGAGGTGGCAGGTCTTCCCCCCGAGGAGGCGAGGAGGCGCCTGGAGGGGCGCTTCCTGCAGCTCATGGCCCAGGACCTGGGGCAGGCCCTCGCCGCCTCCTCCCGCCCCCAGGCCTACCTGGCCCTGGCCCGGGCCTACGCCCGGTTCCTGGTGGTTCAGGATAGCCCCCAAAGCACCCTAAGGGCCCAGGACTTCGTCCAGGCCCTGGCCAAGGTTTCGGGGGGGGAGAACTTCCGGCCAGGGGTTCAGGAGCTGCAGAAGAAGGTGGCTGCTTGGCGCCAGAGCCTGCAAGCCCGAACGGCGGCCCCTCTAAGCCCCGCCCCCACTCCTCCCACCCAAGCCTCTACACCCCCTGCCTCCACACCGTCCCCCGCTCCGCTCCCTTCCCCAAGCCAAGTCCGCCTGGCGGAAACCTTCCTGCCTCAGGAGATCCGTGAGGAAACCAACCTGCTGCGGCTGGACCCCGAGGTGGCCCTTCGCGTGGGCGAGGCCCTGCAACGGCTGGCCATCCCCAGCCTGATCAACTGGCTGGACCTTCTGGATGAGGTGCGTAGCAGCCTGGCTCAGGCCCAGCTCTACACCGCAAGCGGCCAGTACGAACGCTCCCGGGCCCAGCTGGCCTACGCTTACAACCGCTTCCGCCTCAAGGTCTATCCCGTGGTGGGAGCCTACGCCCCGGAACTGGCCGAGCGTGCCGACCGGCTTTTCCTTCAGATGCAAAACGCCGTGGGGCTCCGGACCGCCGACTTCACCGTACTCCTAGGGGAAATCCAGGAGATGGAAGAGCGCCTCCTTGGAGGCACCCTAGGCCCCTGGCATTCCCTTCAAGTTCAGGTGGAGCTCTTTTCCCTCGGAATCCCCCGGGCGGTCTTCTTCCTTTTGGCGGCGGCCCTCGCCCTCTTTCCCCTCTACCTCATTCGCCTTACCTTCGGGGGGCGCAACCTCTACTGGAACCTCCTGAGCCTGGCCTTTCTTTTCCTTGTGCTCCCTATCCTTACGGAGGGGTTCTCCTACATGGGCTCCATCCTGGCAGAATACGGAGGGCTACCCGTTTTGGGCGTCCTAGCCAACCTCTCCATCGCCCAGGCCCTGGTGCCTTATCTGGCCTGGGGGCTTTCCGCCTTCCTGGTGGTGGCCCTGGCGGGAGCGGGCCTTAGGGGCATCGCCGCCCAGTTCGGCCTCCTGAAGGAGCGGGGCGCCGAGGTGGCGGCCACCACCGAGGCCAGGCCCGCCCCCACCCTCACCAGCGAGACCATCGTGGAGTGGGACGAGGAGTTTTAAGTACCCCGCCGAGGCTTCCGCCTCGGCGGGGGCCCCAAAAAGACACGCTCAGGGGGGTTCAGTCCAGCTTGGTTCCCGGGCGCACCCCGTACCCCCGGGCCCAGTCGGCGGCGGGCATGGGGCGCTTACCCTCGGGTTGCACCTCTAAGAGGCGGATGAGCCCCTCCCCCGTGCCCACCACGACCCCCTCCCGGTCCACCGCCTGCACCATCCCGGGAAGCCCCTCCCCGGGCTCGGGGCGCATCCTGAGGACCTTCACCCTCCTATCCCCGTGAAGGAAGTGGCTTCCGGGCCAGGGCTGGACGCCCCGGTGGCGGTTGAAGATGGCCTGGGCGCTCTCCCCAAAGCGCACCCTTCCCTCCTCCTTGGTGAGGAGGGGGGCGTAGGAGGCCTCCCCCTCCTGAGGGGTGGGGGTGAGGTGGGGGAGGTCTTCCAGGACCTCGAGGAGAAGCTCCACCCCCTTGTCGCGAAGCCTCTCGGAGAGGGCCACGGCGTCTTCCTCGGGGGCGATCTTCGTGCGCCACTGGGCGTAGATGGGCCCGGTGTCCAGGCCCTCCTCCGTCTTCATGATGGAGACCCCGGTCTCCTCCTCCCCGCGGATGAGGGCCCACTGCACGGGGGCGGGCCCCCGGTACTTGGGGAGGAGGGAAGGGTGGAGGTTGAGGAAGCCGTGGGGGGGGACCTCCAGAACCTCCCTGGGCAGGACCTTGCCGTAGGCGGCGGTGACGGCCACCTCCGGGGCGGCCTCCTTGAAGGCCTCCAGAAACTCCCGGTTCCCCTTGAGCCTACTGGGCTTGAGCACGGGAAGGCCGTGGGTCTCGGCGTAACGGGCCACGGGGCTTGGGGCGGGCTTTAGGCCCCTTCCCTGGGGCTTGTCGGGCTGGGTCACCACCAGCACCACCTGGTGGTGGCGGGCGAGGGCCTCCAGAACGGGCACCGCCCAAAGGGGCGTGCCGAAGAAGGCCACCCTCATCCCTGGGCGAGCTCCTTGAGGAGGGCCCGGGCCTCCTTCTGGAAGCGGGCGAGGTCAGAGCGGTGCTCTTCCAGGAAGGCCTCCCGCTTGGGCTTCGGCAGGCGCTCAAAGAAGAGGATCCCGTCCAGGTGGTCCATCTCGTGCTGGAAGACCCGGGCCAGGTAGCCTTCCAGCTCCAGGGTGCGGGGAGTCCCCTCCTCGTCCTGGTAGGCCACCCGGATCCGCTCCGCCCGGGGCACCTCCTCGGAGTAGAGGCCGGGCAGGGAAAGGCACCCCTCCGTGCCCTCCACGAGGCCCTCCCGGTGGGTGATCACGGGGTTCGCCACCACGTAGACCCGGCGCACTAGGTCCCGGAGGGGCCTTTCCTCCCCCTCGGGCTCGTCGGCGTACTCCACCGCCACGAAGAGCCTTTGGGAAAGGCCGATCTGGGGGGCGGCGAGGCCCACCCCCCGGGCCTCAAACATGGTCTCCAGCATGTCCTCGGCGAGCCGCTTCAGCCCGGAAAAGTCCTCCACCGGGCGGGCCCTTTTGCGGAGCACCGGGTCGCCGTAAAGGCGGATGGGGTAGATCATCCGGTCTATTTTAGCGCAAACCGCGCCCTTCCCAAAACCTGGCCGATGGGGCGCACCCCCTGGGGGAGGTCCAGAACCCAGGGGCCCGCCACCTCCCCGGGGCGGAAGCCCCCTTGGGGCCTGGCCTCCACCGCCTCCAGGCCCTCCAGGGCCTCCCTCGGGCCCACCACCTCCAGGGTCTTGGGGGTGTACTCCAGCACCTCGAGGCCGGGAGGGGGCTTCACCACCAAGGCCACCTCCTTCCGGAAAAGGACGGCCTCCCGGGCCACCACCCGCACCCTCGAGGGGGAAAGGGCCACCCCGGGAAGGGGGCCTTGCGGCCCGAAGGCGGTGAGGGCCACCTCCCCGGCCCCCAGGTCCAGCCCTAAGGCGGCCACCGCCACCTCCACCTGGCTCCTGGGGCCCCTGGCCTCCACCCGGTCGGGCTCGGTGCGCACCCAGGCCCCCTGGGCGTGGACCTCCACGGGCAGGGTGCGGGTGAGGAGGGCCTCCACCCTCCCCTCCACCCGGGCCGGGCGCACCTCCAGCACCGTCACCCCCTGGGGCACGGAGACCTGCACCTCCCGGGAGAAGGGCCCCTCCACCCCGGAAAGGTCCAGGTAGGCGGAGGCCAAGAGGTTCCGCCCCTCCACCAAGGGCGCGGGCCCCCGGACCCGGAGGAAGACCTCCTTGGGCACCCCCTCCGCCACCCCCTCACCCAGGCCCACCACCTGCAGGGGGACGCTCAGGGCCCGCTCCACCACGGGGGCCCTTTCCCGCAGGGAGTACCACACGGCCAAGGCCGCAAGCAGGGAGAGGAGCCAGGCCGGCCAGTCACGCATGGACCACCCCCTTGAGCCGCTCCCGCAGGGCCTCGAGGGAAAGGGGCGGGGAGAGCCTCCCCCCCTCCGCCAGCCGGATGGCCCCCGTCTCCTCGCTCACCACGATCACCAGGGCATCGGAGACCTCGGAAAGCCCCAGCGCCGCCCGGTGCCGGGTGCCCAGGCCCATCTGGGCCTCGGAGAGGGGGAAGACACACCCCGCGGCGAAGAGCCTGTCCCCCCGGAGGATGGCCCCCCCGTCGTGCAGGGGGGTGCCGGGGTAGAAGAGGGTCACCAGGAGGCGGGCGGAAAGCCGGGCATCCAGCACCTCCCCCGTGGCGGCGTACTCCCCCAAGGGGGTGCGCCTCTCCAGGGCCAAAAGGGCCCCGTAGCGCCGCTCGGCGAGGCGGGCGAGGCCCAGAAGGAGCTCCTCCAGGACCAAGGAGGGGGCCTTCGGCCCCTGGGCGCGGCCCAGGCGCTCCAAAAGCCCCCTGAGCTCGGGCTGGAAGACCACGATGAGGGCGAAGGCCCCCAAGGTGGCGGCGTTCCCGAGGAGCCAGGAAAGGGTGGAGAGGCCCAGGAGGCTCGAGGCGAGCCAGACCAGGAGGTAGACCACCACCCCCCGCACCAGGTTCAAGGCCCGGGTGCCGGCGATGAGGCGGTAGAGGTAGTAGAAGAGCACCGCCACCAGGAGGATGTCCAGAAGGTCGCGCCAGGTGAAGGGCATGGCCTAGAGGAGGCTGGTCCCGGGGCCCTCCCAAGGGAGGCCGAAGAGCCTCGCCCAGGTGGCCCCGAGGTCGGCGAAGGTCTCGCGGGTGCCCAGATCCCCTTCCACCCCAGGCCCCACCCAAAGGAGCATCCCGTACTCCCGGGTGTGGTCGGTGCCGAAGAAAGTGGGGTCGTTGCCGTGGTCGGAGACCAGGAAGAGGTGGTCCTCAGGGGCGAGGGCCCTGAGAAGCCTCGGCAAGAAGGCGTCCACCGCCAAAAGGGCCCGCCCGTACCCTTCGGGGTCGCGGCGGTGGCCGTACTTGCTGTCAAAGTCCACGAGGTTGACGAAGACGAGGCCCCGGAAGCCCTCCCCCAAAAGGGCCAGGGTTTTCTCCAGACCGTCTTGGTTGTCCTTCGTCTTCACGGTGCGGGTGAAGCCCCGCCCCGCGTAGATGTCGGGGATCTTCCCCACCCCCACCACCTCGAGGCCCCCCTCTTTTAGGACGTCCAAGACGTTCCTCGGGGGCTCCAGGGCGAAGTCCTTCCGGAGGTGCTCAAGCCGGTAAAACCCCCCGGGCTCCCCGGCGAAAGGCCGGGCGATGACCCGGGCCACCTGGTGCTCCCCAAGGAGCATCTCCCGGGCCACCTGGCACCACCGGTAAAGCTCCTCCAGGGGCACCACGTCCACGTGGGCCGCCACCTGGAAGACGCTGTCGGCGGAGGTGTAGACGATGGGGTAGCCCGTCTTGAGGTGGGCCTCCCCGTAGTCCCGGATGGCCTCGGTGCCGGAGTAGGGCTTGTTCAGAAGCCACCCCTTGACCCCGATCCTCTCCGCCCAGGCCCTGAGGAGCTCCTCGGGGAAGCCCTCGGGGTAGGTGCGGAAGGGCTTTTCCAGGTGGATGCCCACGAACTCCCAGTGCCCGGTGGTGGTGTCCTTCCCGGGGTTCACCTCCTTCATCCGGCCGAAGGCCCCCCGGGGCTCCACCCGGGGCAGGGTGTGGACCCCCTGGACCCACCCGAGGCCCAAGGCCGCGAAGCCCGGCAGGGCCACCCCGGTCTTCAAGACGGTGTGGTCCAGGGTGTCCGCCCCCTCGTCGCCGAAAAGGGGGGCGTCCGGCAGGTAGCCCAGGCCCACGGAGTCCAAGACGATGGCCACCACCTTCAAGACCGAAGGCCCTCCTCGTCCTCTTCCTCCTCCTCGGCCAGGGCCATGAGCTCCTCCGGGGACATCTCGGAGAGGGCCCGCACCGCCTGGAACTCCTCCACGAGCCCCTGGATCTCCTCCATGGCCTCCTTGAGGGTGAGCTCCCCGTCCTTGTACTCGTCCAGAACCTCTTCTATGGCCTCCAGGATCCCCACGGCGGCGCTCGCCTGGGAGAGGGCCTGGGCCAGTTCGGAAAGCCTTTCCGCTAGGTCCATGCCCCCATGCTACCCCAAAAGCTCGGCGAGGCGGGAAAGGGCCCGGCCGTACTTCTTGGCGAAGGCCCCGTGGCGGTAGCCCTCGAGGAAGAGGCGCTCCAGGGGCTCCCCCGAGGCCACCAGGCCGAGGCCGAGGTTGTAGAGCTGGTCCACGAAGTGGACGAAGCGCAGGGCGTCGTTCTGGTCGGGGATGGCCTCGAGGCCCCTTATATAGACCACATCCAGGTCCTGGAAGAGGTAGCGGTAGCGGATGGGGTGGAGGGTGCGGAGGTGGGCGAGGAGCTCGGGGAAGGCGTCCAGGCTCTTCCGCCTGGGGTCCTTTTGGTAGGCTTCCAGGAGGGCCCCGTCCGCGAGGGGCCTGGGGAAGCGGTCCGGGTCCCGGTGGCGGAAGTCCTCCCCCTCAATCCGCTCCACGGCGAAGCGGCGGGCGAGGCCTTGGATCTGGTGGCGGAACTGCTCGGCGTTGAACCGCCCCTCCCCCAAAGCCCCGGGCGGGGTGTTGGAGGTGGTGGCCACCCTCAGACCCCGGTCCATGGTGAGGGCGAGGAAGTGGGTGGCCATCTGGGCGTTCCCGGGGTCGTCCAACTCAAACTCGTCCAGGAAGAGGTAGCGGAGCCCGGAAAACCGCCTCGCCCCCTCCCTAAGGCCCAAAAGCCCCAGGGTGTAGGTGAGCTCCTCAAAGGTGAGGAAGACCTTTGGGGAAGGGGCCTCGAGGTAGGCCGCCACCAGGAGGTGGGTCTTCCCCACCCCGAAGCCCCCGTCCAGGTAAATCCCCTGGGGCCCGGGCATCCGGGGACGTAAAAGCCCTCGGGGGCGGTCGTGGACCCATCTTCGCAGGCGCTCCTTGACCAGGGCCTGGGAGGGGTAGCGGGGGTCGGGGCGGTAGGTCTGGAAGGTGGCCCCAAGGAAGCGGGGCGGGGGAGCGAAGCTCGCCAACAGGTGCTCCAGGTCCACCTCGGGGTGGCGGTCGGCCAGGCGCATATCCGGGATTGTACGGGCTTCGCGCCCGGGTTTTGCTACCCTAGAGGGGTATGGTGCGGCTCTACGGCATCCCCGGCTGCGGTCCCTGCGAGATCGTGAAGATGTTCCTGGCCCAGAAGGGCATCCCCTTCCAGTTCGTGAACGCCCGGGAGGACCCGGAAGCCGCCCGAAAGATCGCCGAGCTCGTGGGAAGCCCCACCGCCGGGGTGGTCCTGGAGTGGAACGGAAAGGTGGAGGCCATCCGGGGGGTATCCCCGGCGCGCCTCCACGCCTGGCTCGCCCGCTACCTGGAGGACCAGGCCTCCTGAAGGGCCCTCAGGTGGTGGGCCTCGTGGTAGGCGGCGGCCCTAAGCCAGCCCAAGGGGTTCAGCTCCCCGAAGAAGGGGTGGGGAAAGGTGGCGGGGTTTTGGGGGTCGGACTTTCCCGCCTCTTCCAGGAGGAAGGCCCGGGTCCTGTCCAGAAGGGCCAGGACCTCCTCCAGGGAAAGGCCCCCCTTGGGCCGCACCCCCTCGGGGGCCTGGGGCTTGCCGTCCTTGAACTCCCCGGGCTTCACGGGAACGGGGGGCAGGTTCTCCCCGGCCGCAAGGCGCCTCAAGCGCCTCAGGACCCGGGCGGTGGAGTCCTCCACCAAGGCCACGTGCTCCGCCACCATGAGGGGGGTCCAGGCCCCTTCCCGCAAGGGGGCGGAAAGCCAAGCGGGGTCCGCCCCCCGAAGCAGGGCGAGGAGGGCCTCGCGGCTTTCCCCAAGCCGCCAAAGGGCCTCGTCCCAAGTGCCGTAGTCCTCTAACCGGACCATGCCTCAGTGTAGCCCAGCCTAACAGGCCCTTTTCTCCTGGCTATAATGGACACATGCGGACCGTCTCGGTGAGCGAGGCCAAAAACCGCCTCTCCGAGCTTCTCCGTCAGGTGCAGGCGGGGGAGGAGGTCCTCATCCTGGACCGGGGGGTGCCCGTGGCCCGCCTCAGCCCGGCCCTGGGCCCTTCAGGGCTTCTTCGGCTTGAGCGCCAGGGCCTCCTCCGGCGGGGAAAGGGAAGGCCCAACCTGGAAAGCCTTCCCCTTCCTACCCCCAAGGAGAGCGTCCTCCGTGCCCTCCTGGAGGAGCGTGAAGAGGGATGAGGCCCTCCGCCTCCTCCAGGCCCATCCCTTGAGAACCCTGAACGCTCTTCAGCTGGCCTCCCTCTTGGTGGCGGCCGAGGGGGACCCAGAAGCCTTGCCCCTGGTGACCCTGGACGAACGGCTTGCCCTGGCGGCCTCCTTGGAAGGCGTTTTCGTGTTGGGCCCCTCGCCTTCGGTATAATCCCCCCATGCTCACCGTGGACCTTTCGGGCAAAAAGGCCCTGGTCATGGGGGTCACCAACCAGCGGAGCCTAGGCTTCGCCATCGCCGAGAAGCTCAAGCAGGCGGGGGCGGAGGTGGCCCTAAGCTACCAGGCGGAAAGGCTCCGCCCGGAGGCGGAAAAGCTCGCCGAGGCCCTGGGAGGGGCCCTCCTCTTCCAGGCGGACGTAACCCAAGACGCGGAGCTTGACGCCCTCTTCGCCGGGGTGAGGGAGGCCTTTGGGGGGCTAGACTACCTGGTCCACGCCATCGCCTTCGCCCCCCGGGAGGCCATGGAGGGGAGGTACCTGGACACGCGGCGCCAGGACTGGCTTTTGGCCCTCGAGGTCTCCGCCTACTCCCTGGTGGCCGCCGCCCAAAGGGCGGAGCCCCTCCTTAGGGAAGGCGGCGGGATCGTCACCCTCACCTACTACGCCAGCGAGAAGGTGGTGCCCAAGTACAACGTCATGGCCGTCGCCAAGGCGGCCCTCGAGGCCAGCGTCCGCTACCTGGCCTATGAACTCGGGCCCAAGGGGGTTAGGGTGAACGCCATCTCCGCGGGGCCCGTGCGCACCGTGGCCGCGCGGAGCATCCCCGGCTTCACCAAGATGTACGACCGGGTGGCCCAGACCGCCCCCCTCAGGCGCAACGTGACCCAGGAGGAGGTGGGCAACCTCGGCCTCTTTCTCCTCTCCCCCCTGGCGAGCGGCATCACCGGGGAGGTGGTCTACGTGGACGCGGGCTACCACATCATGGGGATGGAGCTGGAAGGGTAGCCCGCCCCCCCTTTTACCCACCGGGCCTCGGCTAGCATGGAGGGGATGAGGCGACCTACCCCCACGGTCTATGTGGGCCGGGTCCCCATAGGGGGCGCCCACCCCATCGCCGTGCAGTCCATGACCAACACCCCCACCCGGGACGTGGAGGCCACCACCGCCCAGGTCCTGGAGCTCTACCGGGCGGGAAGCGAGATCGTCCGCCTCACGGTGAACGACGAGGAGGCGGCCAAGGCCGTGCCCGAGATCAAGCGGAGGCTTCTCGCCGAGGGGGCGGAGGTGCCCCTGGTGGGGGACTTCCACTTCAACGGCCACCTCCTCCTGCGCAAGTACCCCAAGATGGCCGAGGCCCTGGACAAGTTCCGCATCAACCCGGGCACCCTGGGCCGGGGGCGGCACAAGGACGAGCACTTCGCCGAGATGGTCCGCATCGCCACGGACCTGGGAAAGCCCGTGAGGATCGGGGCCAACTGGGGAAGCCTAGACCCCGCCCTCCTCACCGAGCTCATGGACCGAAACGCCAAGCGCCCCGAGCCCAAAAGCGCCCACGAGGTGGTCCTCGAGGCCCTGGTGGAAAGCGCCGTGCGCGCTTATGAGGCCGCCTTGGAGATGGGCCTTGGCCCGGACAAGCTCGTCCTCTCCGCCAAGGTCTCCAAGGCGCGCGACCTGGTGTGGGTCTACCGGGAGCTCGCCCGCCGCACCCAAGCCCCCCTCCACCTGGGCCTCACCGAGGCGGGGATGGGGGTGAAAGGGATCGTGGCCTCGGCCGCCGCCTTGGCCCCCCTCCTCCTGGAGGGCATCGGGGACACCATCCGGGTCTCCCTCACCCCAGGCCCCAAGGAGCCCCGCACCAAGGAGGTGGAGGTGGCCCAGGAGATCCTCCAGGCCCTGGGGCTTCGCGCCTTCGCCCCCGAGGTGACGAGCTGCCCCGGGTGTGGCCGCACCACCAGCACCTTCTTCCAGGAGCTCGCCGAGGAGGTCTCCCGCCGCCTCAAGGAGAGGCTTCCCGAGTGGAGGGCCCGCTACCCCGGGGTGGAGGAGCTCAAGGTGGCGGTGATGGGCTGCGTGGTGAACGGCCCCGGGGAGAGCAAGCACGCCCACATCGGCATCTCCCTCCCGGGGGCGGGGGAGGAGCCCAAGGCCCCGGTCTACGCCGACGGCAAGCTCCTCACCATCCTCAAGGGGGAGGGCATCGCCGAGGAGTTCCTTAGGCTCGTGGAGGACTACGTCAAGGCCCGCTTCGCCCCCAAGGCCTGATGGACCCCTTCCGCTTCCAGGTGGAGGCCCGGGCGGGCAGGGCCCGCGCAGGGAGGCTTTCCACCCCCCACGGGGCGGTGGAGACCCCCCTCTTCATGCCCGTGGGCACGGCGGGCTCGGTGAAGGGCCTCATGCCCAAGGACCTGAAGGCCATCGGAAGCCAGGTCCTCCTCGCCAACACCTACCACCTCCTCCTCCGCCCGGGCCCGGAAAGGGTGAGGGCCCTCGGGGGGCTTCACGGCTTCGCCGGGTGGGAAGGCCCCTGGCTCACGGACTCCGGGGGCTTCCAGGTGATGAGCCTCGGGCACATGCGCCGCATTGACGAGGAGGGGGTGATTTTCCAAAGCCACCTGGACGGGCGCCTCATCAAGCTCACCCCGGAAAGGAGCATCGCGGTGCAGGAGGCCTTGGGGGCCGACCTCATCATGGCCTTTGACGAGTGCCCCCCCTACCCTTCCCCCCGGGAGTACCTTCAGGCCTCCCTGGAGCGCACCCTCCGCTGGCTGGAGCGGAGCCTCAAGGCCAAGACCCGGCCCGACCAGGCCCTCTTCGGCATCGCCCAGGGGGGGACGGAGCCAGATTTAAGGCGCCGCTCCACCCTGGAGACGATCCGGTTTGACCTCCCGGGCTACGCCATCGGGGGCCTGGCCGTGGGGGAGCCCAAGGAGGCCATGTTCGCCATGGTGGAGCTCTCCACCCGCCTCCTCCCCGAGGACCGCCCCCGCTACCTCATGGGGGTCGGCCACCCCGAGGACCTGGTGGCGGCCATGGGGCTTGGGGTGGACCTCTTTGACTGCGTCTACCCCACCCGCACGGGCCGCTTCGGGAGCGCCCTGGTGCCGGAGGGGCGGCTCAACCTGAAAAACGCCCGCTTCCTCGAGGACAAGCGCCCCCTGGAGGAGGGGTGCGACTGCTACACCTGTAAGACCTTTAGCCGCGCCTACCTGGCCCACCTGGTGCGGGCCGGGGAGATGCTCGGGGGGATCCTCCTCTCCCTCCACAACCTGCGCCACCTCCACCGCCTCACCGAGGCCGCCCGGGAGGCCATCCGCGAGGGGCGCTACGGGGACTTCGCCCGGGAGTTCGCAAGGAGGCGCTTCGGCCAGGAGGTGCCCGCCTGGTTCCGCGAGGCCCTGGCCGCCGGGGGGCACTGGTAGCCCCGGCAAGAGGCTCCTGGGGGTTTACCGGGCCTGGAGGACCGAATACAATCTCCCCAGTATGACGCCAAGGCACCTTATCCTGGGCCTCCAGCACACGGTGGCCATGTTCGGGGCCACGGTCCTGGTCCCCCTCCTCACCGGCCTCAACCCGGCCGTGGCCCTCTTCACCGCCGGGGCAGGCACCCTGGTCTTCCACCTGGTCACGGGGGGGATGGTCCCCGTCTTCCTGGGCTCCAGCTTCGCCTTCATCGCCCCCATCCTGGCGGCCAAGGAGGCGGGCTTCTCCCTAGCCGCCATCGGGGGCGGGATCGCGGCCGCGGGGCTCGTCTACGCCCTCTTCGCCCTCCTCGTCCTCCTCATCGGCTCCGAAAGGGTGCGTCGGGTCTTCCCCCCGGTGGTCACGGGCCCCGTGATCGTGGTCATCGGCCTCACCCTGGCCCCGGTGGCGGTGCAGATGGCGGCCAAGGACTGGCTCCTCGCCGTCTTCACCTTCCTGGGGGCCGTGGCGAGCGCCGTCTTCTTCCGGGGGCTTTTCCAGATGATCCCGGTGCTCGTGGGGGTGGGGGCGGGCTACCTCCTCGCCCTCCTCCTCGGCCGGGTGGACCTCTCCCCCGTGCGGGAGGCCCCCTGGTTCGGCCTGCCCGCCTTCACCCCGGCCACCTTAGAGTGGGGGGCGGTGCTCCTCATCGCCCCCGTGGCCTTCGTCACGGTGATGGAGCACATCGGGGACATCCTCACCAACGGCCGGGTGGTGGGGAAGGATTTCTTCGTCAAGCCCGGCCTCCACCGCACCCTCCTCGGAGACGGGCTCGCCACGAGCCTCGCCGGGCTCTTAGGCGGCCCCGCCAACACCACCTACTCGGAGAACACCGGGGTCCTGGCAGTGACCAAGGTCTATGACCCCCTGGTCCTCCGCATCGCCGCGGTCTTCGCCATACTGCTTTCCTTCTCCCCCAAGCTCGCCGCCCTCCTCCAGACCCTGCCCCAGGGGGTCTTGGGCGGCATCTCCATGCTCCTTTTCGGCATGATCGCCTCCATCGGCATCCGCACCCTGGCGGAGGCGGAGATTGACTTCACCCATAGCCGCAACCTCATCGTGGTCTCGGCCATCCTGGTCCTGGGCCTGGGCGGAGCCGTGGCCCAGCTGGGCACGGTCCAGGTGGCCGGGGCGGCGGTGCCCCTCAAGGTGAGCGGCATGGCCCTGGCCGCCCTGGTGGGCGTGGTGCTGAACCTGGTCCTGCCCCAAAAGCTGGAGCTGGCGGAGCTCACCGCGGGGGAGGAGCGGCTTCCCTGAGCCACCCCGTGCGGGCCCAAGCCCGCACGGGGGCCCCGGCCAAAGGGCCTCGCTTCTGGCCCGGCCGAGCGGATCAGCCCTCGCGGTAGAGGCGGCTTCCCTTGTAGTAGTCCTCCACGAGCACCTTGAGGAAGGCGGCGGCGGGCACGCCCAAAAGGGCCCCCCAGAGGCCAAAAAGGGTGGCCCCCAGGAGGATGGCGGCGATGGCCGTCACCGGGTGGAGCCTGGTGGCCCGGCCCACGATGAGGGGCCCGAAGAGGTTCCCCTCGAGCTGGTTGGCGAGCCAGAGGACCAAAAGGGCGAGAAGGGCTTTAAGCCAGCCCCCGGTGGCGGCGAGGAGGAGGGCGGGCACCCCGGAGACGATGACCCCCACGAAGGGGATGAGGTTAAAGACCCCGGCCAAAAACCCCAGGCTCGCCGCCAGGGGCACCCCCACGAGCCAAAGCCCCGTCCCCACCAAAAGGCCCACCAAAAAGGCCACCAAGAGCTGGCCCCGGATGAAGCCGCCCACGCTCCGGTCCAGCTTGGCGGCAAGCTCGGCCACCAGGGGCTGGTAGGGCTCGGGGAAGGCGGAAAGGGCCGCCCGCCCCAGGCGGGGGAGGTCGTAGAGGAAGTAGACGGAAAGGGTGAGGGCGGTGAGGAGCTGGAGGACGCCCCCAAGCAAGGAGGTGAAGAAGCCGAGGAGGTTTCCCCCTTGGGAAAGGAGCCCCTGGAGCCAGCGCACCAGGGCCTCGAGGAAGCCCCGGAGAAGGCCCTCCAGGTTCCGGCTGGCCTCGGCCAGGACGGGCTGGAGGCCTTCGGGGATGGGCACGGCCCGCACCCGCTCGGGCAGGGAGAGGAGCCAGGAGACGAGGGGTTCCAGCAAGCGGGGTAGCTCCCGGGTGAGCTGGGAAAGCTCCAGGACCGTCTGGGCGGTGAGGAAGGAGGCGAGGCCTAGGAAGAGGACCAGGCCCAGGTAGACCAGGACCACCCCCAAGGCCCGGGGAAGCCGCCTGGCCTCCAGGAGGCGCACCACGGGGTGGGCCAGGTAGGCGAAGGCGAAGGCGGTGAGCAGGATGGACAAGGCGGGCCAGGCCCGGACCAGGAGGCGATAGGCCAGGTAGAAGAGGACGAGGAAGACGAGGACCCGCACGTAGGGGTTCTCCCACACCCGGGCGAAGGCCTCGCGCATGGGGCTATTCTAACCCAAGTTGCTACCCAGCCATCTTCTGGGTCAGGAGACTGATGTTATGGGCCAGGACGAAGGTGAGAACTTTGATGACGAAACCCTCCTGGGTCACGGCGTGGATGCGCCTGGGGAAGAGGTGATGGAGCATGCTCCCCACCGTCTCCACCACCCTCCGCCCCACGATGGCCAGGTACTGCATCCAAGGGAGATACCGCCGGCTGTTCCTCCTGCGGATGACCATGGGAACAACCTCCTGGGCCTCCCGGAGGAGGTCCTCGTACAGATGGCTCTCGTACCCCCGGTCCAGGTAGAGCTCCGCCCCCTCGGGAAGGTCCAGGGGAAGGAGGAGAAGCGAAGCGAGGTCG
>NZ_FNBC01000078.1 GCF_900102145.1 Thermus arciformis
CCTCGAAGGAGGCCACAAAACCCTCCGTGGGGTGGCGGGCCACGCTGGGGGCTCCGTGCCGGTCCCACCCCTCCGCCACCACGTCCGCCAGGAGGCGGGCCAGGGCCGCTGTGATCTCCTCCTCGGTCCAGGCGGGTTTGTCCGGGAGGTAGGGGCGCAGGAGGTTCCCAAGCCCCACCTCGTCCGTGAGGGGCCAATAAAGCGTCAAAAGCCGCCCCAGGGCGTGGATGGCATCTTGCTTTCTCATTCCCCCCTCCTCTGCTTGAGCCGCACCACCCGCCCCAGAAGTTCCGATATCTCCCCCTTGGTGAGCCCGAGGCCGGTGAGGGCCTTCCGCAGGCTCCTCCGCACCGCCTTGTCCCAGCGGTTGGCGGTGGCCGGGGGGAGGAAGCCCAGCCGGGAGGCCTCCCGCACCTCCCGGGTGAGGGCGTTCACCCTGCCCACGAGCCTGCGGGCCTCCGCCAGGACCAGGGGCTTGACCCGCTTCCGGTCGTGGGGCCAGCGGAAGGTGCCCACCAGGCGCTCCATCTCCCTCTGCCGCTCCCGCACCCAGGCGGGGGAGACCAGGAAGCGGGCCCTCTGGGTCTTGTCCCGCCGCATCCCGCCCCAGGTGAGGAGGAAGGGGCCTACCCGGATGGGCTTTTGCCCCAGGTCCTGAAGCTCCAGGCTTCCCACCCTCGCCTCCCGGGAGAGGACCAACCACCCTCCCTCGGGGAGGGGGAAGGCCCGCAGGCCCTCCCGCTCCCGGGGAGGCCTCTCCCCCGGGGGGAGGAGGAGGCCGTAGCGGTAGCGGTTCCCCGGGTGGGCCAAGGCTCGGTGCAGGGCCTTCCAGACCGGGCCTTGCCAGGGGTAGGGGGTGCGGCCCATGGGGGAGAGGGTAGCAGGCAGGGGGCCATACCTTGTCCTTTCCCGTAGGGAAGGGGAAAGAAAGCCTAAAAGGGGGGAGGGGAGGGGGGGGACGTAAAAAGGGTCGGATCAAGACCCTCCCCGCTATACCTACCTCGTGAGCCTGGCCCCCACCAGGTGCCCCTCCCCACCCGTCCCGCCTGGGCCGGGGAAAGCCGGATGCCCTAGTTGGGCCCGTCCGGTTTGGGGCGGGGGTGGTGCCGGAATCGAGGGCGACCCCGTGAAAGGCACCGTCCTATCGCCACGCATCTGGTGGTCGGTTCACACGGAAGGCGACCGTACGAGCCAGCCGTCGCCGTCGGAGGGGATGATCCCTGCACCACGAGGGGGTGGTGCGCCCGCCCATGGGTGCTCCGAGGGTGCCACAGGCCCGAGGGGTGCTGAGTCATGGGTCAAGTGTCGCGGGTTCTGGCTTCACAGCGGAACCCATGCGGCTAGGGCGACACCGAAGAGCCCCCACACGGGGGCCTGCCCAAGGGGCCTGATGAGGGCTTCGAACCGAGGGACGAAGGAGGCTGAGCCGAGCTCCCCCTGCGTGAGGGTTTTCCGGCCCTTACCCACGCACCCTGAAGGGGATCCCGCCCATAGGCGGGGTAGGCAAGGCTTCTGGACCCGGTGGGCTAGGTGTCTGACAACGCGGTGGACGGGAATGGCGACCCTGCCGTGCCCACGGGCGGCAATGCCGCACCGGGGTGTGTCCTCCAGCCCTGAACCCATAGGGGCTGGTACGCCGATGGGAGCGTGGCGAACCCCATCGGTGGCCGCGGGAAAACGGTCTAGGAGGCGGGGAAACCCGCTCAACGAGGACCGGATAAGCGGGGATAACGGCAGGGACGGAGCGGGTGAGTACCGTGGAAGCCAGGGAAACCTGGTGGAGGGAAGACCCGTAGCGGTTTGGGTAGGCGTGTGGGGATTCCTGGTGCTTGGTGGGGGCCAGGCCACCGGGAGGTCCCCCGGAGTGGACCAACCACGGCCATCCCGAGGCCCTAAATCGGGGGCGTGTCCCGGCCACACGGGGACAGCCACGGCCGTCCCGAGGCCGAAAACCGGGGGTAGAGCCCACCACACGGGCAGCAGACACCGCCCTGGCGGGTTGCCGTGCGAAGGAGGAAGACGGATTGAGTGAGGATCGGTGCGTGGATGCATGAGCAGATGACCTGACCTAGAACCCTCCAGGGCAGGAAGACAGAAAGCCCAAGAGAAGCCCCCCGGGTTTCCCGGGGGGCTTTGCCTTTTGCCGTGTGGTACACCGCACTTTCTCCCTGCACCAGCAGTACCGAAAGCCCCCGTCTGCACGGGGTGCACGGGGGATCCCCTCTTGCCTTTGGGAAGGGGTCGGTATAATAGCCCCCAACGGGTAGACCGGGCCCCCCTGGGGCCCAAGGCGGCAGGGCCGCGTGAGGACCAAAAAGAGAGGCTCCCGCTGGGAGGGAACCCAAATTCCAGCAACCTTTTCCTTCGCCTAAGGTTATCCCCTCCCAGCGGGAAAGGCAATAGGCGCCAAGGCGGCGCGCGGGGGAGTGCCGTCTCCGACGCGCGAAACGGGAGGGGTTTATGCCCCAAGAAGGAGTTGAAGGGAAGAGCTATAAAGAACAGCCGGAAGGACTCACCGAGCGGGGCCGGGCCTTCCTCGAGGCCCTGGCCCGGAGGAAGCGGGCGAGGGGCGAGGAGCTTCCGCCCCTCTACCTGAAGCTCCTGGGGGGGGCCGCGCCCCCGGAGAAGGGGGTCCATGAGCCCCCGCCCGAGGAGGCGCCTCCCCCGGAGGACCTCCGCCGGAAGCTCCGGGAGGCGCCGCCTTCCCCGGCCCTCCCCACCCGGGAGGAGCTTTCCGCCTCCCCGCCCCCGCCCGAGTGGAAGCGGGACGCCTGGGACCTCGCCGACCGCCTCCTGGAGGAGGGGGAGCGGCGGGGCACCCTGCCAGGGCTTTCCGAGCGGGAGCGGAGGGTGTACCGGACCCTCCTCGCCCTGGGCCTCGAGGTCCTGGCCCGGAG
>NZ_FNBC01000045.1 GCF_900102145.1 Thermus arciformis
GTCATCCTGCGGGAGCTCCACGCCCTGGGTCTGGGGCCGCCGGGGGGAGGGGGTGAAGGTTTATGCGGGGTATGCGGGAGGTGCAAGTTTTGAGTTTACCATCTTGACGCAGAGACCCTTCTCGTGGCTACCTACATCTGGGTAGACGACGAACTGAAGGCCCTGCAGGCCCAGGGCTTCAAGCTCCCCCCAAAGCAAAAGCACCAGAAGGCCACCCTGGCCGAGCTCCTAACCCTCGCCATCTTCCTCCTGTTGCAAGGCCAGGACCTCGCCAAAGGCTACCTGGCCGCCAAGACCACCCTCAAGGCCTACTTCCCCTCCCTCCCCCACCTCTCCCGCTTCTACCGGGTCCTTCAGAAGGCCCAGGGTTTGTTGGCTCACCTGGCCATGAGGCTCTCCGGGGGGCGAGGCCTCCTGCAGGTGGTGGACCTCAAGCCCATCCCCCTGGCCCACGGCCACCGCGTCCACGGCCTCTCCCTTCCCGAGGCCGCGGTAGGGGTAGGACCCTTGGGGGCTTTCGGCGGCTACGTCCTCATGCCGGTGATGAACGAGCGGGGCCTCTTTTTTCGCTGGGCTATCCTCCCCGGGAATGCTCGGGAGACCTGGGGGAGGGAGCTTTTGGGGGATCTGCCCGCGGTCCTGGGGGACCGGGGCTTTCGCTGGGTTCAGGGGATCAAGACCCCGCCCTATCGGGTCAGGGGAGGGAAGGTGGTGGAGACGGGGTGGAAAGGATGGATGGGGAGGGTACGGAACTGGATTGAGACCCGGTTCAGCGTGATGGTGCGGTCTTTAGGGCTTCATCGGATAGAAGTCCGGTCCTACTGGGGTCTGGTGGCCCGGGTGAACCTCATCCTGCTCGTTCACAACCTCATCCGTAGCCGGGTGCTTCTAAGGATGGCCGGGATAGAGCTATGAGGTAGCACACGAAGGAATTCCATTTGGGTTGACCCAGAGGACCACGTGGAGTTGGAAGGCCACCTCCCCCTCCCCTCCCAAGGTGGCGGCCTTCCCCTGAAAGTCCGCCTTCACCAAGGCTACTGGGTGGAAGCGGTCCGCCTCGAGGCCCGTCCTAAGAGAAAAACCCAGGGGGAGTTCTTAATGAAAGGCCGGAAGGACCAAGAGGCCCAAAGGTACTTTGGGGGGTGGAAAGGGAGCCCTAAAGGCTTTAGCCTGGCCACCCACCTCAAGGACCCGAGGAAGGAGTGGCGAAAACGTAGCCCCGAAGAGGAACCTTGACCTTGGCCAAGAAGGCGTTGGCCCCCGTGCTGCCCACCACGTAGACCTCGCCCTTCAGACCCACGGCCAGGGCATAGGTGAGATCGTCCCTCTCCGTCCCCGACTGGAGAACGCCTAAAAGCTCCCCTTTAGAGGTGTACTCCAGGACAAAAACGTCCGCCCCTCCGGCCCCCAGGTAACCGGGGAGGTTTCCCTGGGCGGAGTCTGCCAGGTAGACCTTGCCCCCAGGCCCCAGGGCCACGTAGGCGGAGCCGGTGATCACCCCTTCCCCCTCCACCACGGCTACCCCGAACTCTCTAAGCCAAAGGATCGCTCCCTTGGAATCCAGCTTGGCCAAGAAGGCCTTGGCGCCCGGATCCCCTCTTTGGAAGCTGCCCCTGGTGGTGCCCGCCACGTAGACCCCGGTGGGGTCAGCTTTCACAGACTGCCCCCGGTCGTCCGCGGAGGTGCCAAGCTGCTTGACCCAGAGGCGGTTCCCTTTGGGATCGTACTTCACCAGGAAGATGTCTTCACCCCCGAAGGACCTCTGGCCGGGAAGCTGCCCGTCTGTGGTCCCCACCAGGTAGAGGGCCCCCTCAGGGGAGTACGCCAGCCCCAGGGTGACCTCCCCGCCCGCAGAGCCTCCCTGCCGCACCCACAGCAACCGGCCCTCCCGGTCCAGCTTGGCCAAGAAGTAGTCCCTGTCCCCAGCGTTCCGCTGCCCCGGGAAGGCCCCGTAGGTGAACCCTCCCACGTAGAGGTTGCCTTGGCCGTCCAAGGCGAGGCCCGTCACCTTGTCTCAAAAGGGGGTGCCGTACTGCTTGAGGAAAAGGCGGCGGCCATCGGGGGCGAACTTGACCACGAAGAAGTCCCAATCCCCATGGCTCTTCCCCCCGAGAGAGCCGAAGGTGTGGCCAGTAGCGTACACGTTGCCTGCGGAGTCCGTGGTTAAGGCGAAAATCCCCTCGCCCTGGGAGGTGCCAAACTGCCGCATCCAGAGGAGCTTGCCCGAGGGGTCAAACCTGGCCACGAAAGCGTCTTCCGCTCCTTGGTGAACGCCTCCTGGGAGGCTTCCCGTGGTGGAGCCTCCCACGTAAACGAAGCCCTTGGCGTCCACGGCGACCGCTAGGGCCTGGGTTTCTGGCTGAAAGAAGAACACGCCAGGAGCCCCCAGGGTTTTCACCCAGTACATGCCGTACCAGTCCTTGGCGGGGACAGGGGGAGGGGGCGGGGGTGGGGGTGGGGCCGAAAGCTGCGCCAGGTAGTTGAGAACCAGGCCCAAAAGAACCCACGTCCCGTCCTGGATCTGGGCGAGGTAGACTCCATCTGGGCCTAGGCCGTAAAGAAAACCTTGCGCGATGAAGAGGTAGGCCCAGAAAACCCCCGGCTTGTGCCGTAACACCCGAGGCGAGGCGGGGTCGGAGAGGTCCAGAAGGTAAAGCCCTCCCTCCCCCAGGAGGTACAGGCCCTCCCTGGCCACCGCCAAGTACCAAGCGAGGAAGCCGGGGAGAGCGGTGACGAATACTGGTTTCAAGGGCTCCTGGAGACGGTACACCTTCAGGCCCGCGGGACCCCCGAGGTACAGGTAGCCCTGGTGAAGCACCAGGGTGAAGAAGGGCTCCCTAAGCAAGACCTGGATGCCCTTGAGCTCCCTGCCCAGGGGAAGGGCCACCAACCCTCCAAGGCCCCCCGCATAGAGCAGGCCCCCATCGCGCCAAAAGGCGTACACGGGGCCGAGGCCCGCCCGCCCCACCACGGTCAGCTTGCCCCCCTGCCAAAGGAGGGAGACGAGGCCCTCCGCCGTGCCCAGGTACACCACCTCTTGGACCACGTGTAGGGCGTAAACCGGCTTCTCCTTGAAGTAGGCCCTTTGCTCCAGCTGGCCGGGTCCTTTGACCTGGAAAACGCGTAGCCCGTCCGAAGCCCCCACAAAGAGGGTGTTCCCCTCAAGGAAAACGGCGTAGGCCACGAACCCCTTGACCTGGCCCACCATCCTGGGGGCCTTGGGGTCTTTTAGGCTCATGATCTTCACCCCGTCCCTGGTGGCCAGGTACACGAGCTCGCCCGCCACCCAGGCCCCATACCCCCCGTACCTGTCCAGGAAACGGGGGTTCTCCGCAGAGGCCAGGACCGGGGCTTCCGTGGAAGCCAGAAGGGGAAGCTCGGGCAACTCTAGGGCGTAAAGGAAGATCCCTGTGGGGGAGGCCACCCAGAGGGCCCCCTCCGCCAGGGAGAGGCTCGTGAAGGCCAGGGCCTGACGGCTCACCAGAAGCTGGGGGGCCGCCGGGGACTCCAGGGAGAAGACCCGGAGCCCTCCCACGCCCACGCTGAGGAGGAGGCCCTCCCGGACCACAAGCCGGTAGGCCCGAAAGCCCGCCACGCGGGCAAGCTCCTTCCACCCCCCGGCTTCCTCGGCCAGAACGAGGAGGCCATCCCCCGTGGCCAGGTACAGGTGGCCCTGCCACCAGGCCACGGCGTACACGGGCCCCAGGTCCACCTCGGCCACTACCTTGAGAGACTCCGGCAGGCCCAGGTCCACCACCACCAAGCCTCTGTCCGTGGCCAGGTAGGCCCGTTGCCCCTCCAGGGCTATCCCCCAGACCGCGTAGCCGGTGAGCCGACCCAAAAGCCTCGGGCTTTCCCCGGTGAGGTCCACCACCCCCAGGCCCCCGGAGCCCCCCAGGTAGGCCCGTCCCTCCCGTACCAGGACAAAGCGGGCGGGGAAACCCGAAAGCCGCGCCAGCACCCGGGGCCCTTCCCCTGCGGCCAGGACGTAAAGCCCGTAGTCGCTGGCGGCGTAGAGGCGCTCCCCGTCCCCCGCCAGGGCGTAGGCGGGAAAGCCGGAGAGGGCACCGCGCTCCCGGAGCTGGGGGTCCAGGACCCGCACCCCTTCCCCCGTGGCCAGGTAGACCAGACCCCCTTGGACGTACACGTCCCAGATGATCTTCTCCTCCTGGGCCCAGGCGAGGAGGCCCAGGAGGAGAAGGGGCAAGACCACCCTCCGCGCCGCGATGCCCTGGATGCCCTGAAGCTTGCGCTCCCCCAGGCTATTTTGGGCGAAAGCCCAGGGGAGGAAGGCCAATCCGAGGAAACAAACCACTCTCTTCATAACTCACCCCAAAAGCTGGGCGATGCCGGGATGTCGTTGTTTGGAGCATAGCAGCTTTAGGGCCTTCCTGTCAACAGAGCAGAAACCGGGCCCGCTTGAGCGCCCTAGCCGAGGCTTTGGGCCCCCCCAAGCCTTGGGCTACCCCGAAGCCTCAGGACAGGACCCCGCCCCTCGAGGCCAGCGCCAGGAGCCGCTCCGCCCCTTCAAGCCTCGCGGGGAGGTAGAGGTGAACGAAGCTCGCCAGCACCCGCCCGTCGGTGTACCCCTCCACCTCCTCTCCGCCCAGGCGGCGCCAGGCGGGGCTTGGCGAGGCGGGAAGCCTTGCGTAGTGGAACTCGTGCCCCTTGAAGGCCTGGCCCTTTCGGGCCACGGGGCTATCCCGCAAGGCCTCCACCTCCCGGTAGCCGAGGACGGGCCTCTCCGCCATGCGGGCCTCCCCCGGGACCAGGCCCACCATGGGGAAGAAGCGCTCCCCCACCCAGAGGCCCTGGGAGAGGTACATGTACCCCCCGCACTCGGCCACGATGGGGCCGGGGAAGCGGCGGATGGCCTCCCGCAGGGCCAGGTTCGCGGAAAGCCGCTCGGCGAAGAGCTCGGGGTAGCCGCCCCCGAGGAGGAGGGCGTGGGCTTTGGGGAGGGTCTCGTCCTCGAGGGGGCTGAAGGGGACGAGCTCCGCCCCCAGGGCCTCCAAAAGCTCCAGGGCCTCGGGGTAGTAGAAGGCGAAGGCCCTATCCCAGGCGTAGGCCACCCGGGCCCGGGGCGGGCGCTTTGGGGGGAGAAAGGGCCCGGCCTCGGGAAGGGGCGGGGCGGTGGCGGCGAGGCGGAGGACCTCTTCCAGGTCCACGCGGAAGGCCCGCCTCAGGGCCTCGAGGGGCGGGGCCACCTCCCCGGCGAGGACCAGGCCCAGGTGGCGCTCAGGAAGCTCCAGGGCGGGGTCTTGGGGAAGCCAGCCGAGGAGGGGGAGGCCCACGGCCTTTAGGGCCTCCTTCAGGATCTCCGCGTGCCGCTCCGAGCCCACCCGGTTGGCGAAGACCCCCACCACCCGCACCCCCGGGTGGAAGTCCCGGAAGCCCTGGGCGAGGGGGGCGATGGAGCCCGCCATGCCCTTGGCGTCCACCACCAGGGCCACGGGGGCCTTGAGGAGCCTCGCCACCTGGGCGGTGGAGCCCACCTCTCCCCGGGGGTCCTTCCCGTCAAAGAGGCCCATCACCCCCTCAATCAGGGCGAAGTCCGCCCCCCTCGCTCCGTGGCGGAAGAGGGCGAGGAGGCCCGTTTCGTCCAGGAAGAAGCCGTCCAGGTTGTAGGGCTTCCGGCCCGCGGCCTTCTCCAGGTGGGTGGGGTCAAGGTAGTCCGGCCCCACCTTGAAGGGCTGCACCCTTAGGCCCCTGGCCCTAAGGGCGAGGAGAAGGGCCAGGGAGACCGTGGTCTTGCCGGCGCCCGAGTGGGGGGCGGCGAGGAGGAGGCGCATCAGTGCTCTATCCCCCTCTGGGCGGGAACGCCTTGGTCAAAGGCGTGCTTCACCTTCCGCATCTCCGTCACCGTGTCGGCCAACTCCAAGAGGGCCTCGGGGGCGCCCCGCCCCGTCACCACCACGTGGACGTGGGGAGGCCTCGCCCGCAAGACTTCCAGGAACTCTTCCAGAGAAACCCAACCGTAGCGCAGGGGGTAGGTGGCCTCGTCCAGGACCACGAGGTCGTAGGCCCCGGAAAGAAGCGCCTCCTTGGCCCGCCCCCACCCCTCCTGGGCTAAGCGGGCGGAGGCCTCGAGGTCCCGGCTCCTCCAGGTGAACCCGTCCCCCAGGCCCTCTATGGGGATGCCCAAAAGGGCGAAGGCCCGGTGCTCCCCGAAGCGGGCGGTTCCATGCTTAATAAACTGGAAAATCCGCACCTTAAGCCCCCGGCCATGGGCCCTCAGGGCAAGCCCAAAGGCGGCGGTGCTTTTGCCCTTGCCGTCCCCGGTGTAGACCAGGAGGAGGCCCCGCCTCTCCCCCTTGGGCTTCTCGTAGGGCTTCACCCGGTTAGGCTCCTCCACAAGGCATAGCCTAGCAGGCTGGCCACCTCGCAAAGGGCGATCATGGCCCCGAGGGCGTCCCCGTTCAGCCCCCCGAGGCGGGCCCAGGCCAGGCGGGCCACCCCCCAAGCGGCGAGGAAGCCCAGGAGGGCGGGAAGGGGGTAGAGGAGGGGGAAGGGCAGGGCGGGAAGGAAGGCCCAGGGCCAGGGCCCCCCCCGGACCAGGGCGGCCATCCCCGGGCCCAGGAGGGGGTAGCGATGGAGGAAGGGGAGGAAGGCGAAGCGGGCCCACCCGGGAAAGAGGAGGAGGAAGAGGGGGTCTTGCACCAGGGCCAGGGCCTGGAAGAGGAGGAGGAGGTAGACGCCCCCTACCCCGAAGGCGAAGGCCCCCAGGTGGGGGTCCTTGAGGATGCGGAGGCGCTCCTCTTTGGGCCTCGCCCCTAAGAGGGCATCCGCCAGGTCCAAGAGGCCGTCCAGGTGCAAAAACCCCGTGAGCCCGAGGAGGAGGGCCACCCCCATGGCGGCGGAAAGCCCCGGGGACAGGGGCAAAAGGGCGAGGAGGGCCAGGGGGAGCCCTAGGAGGTAGCCCACCAGGGGGAAGAAGGCCACGCTCCGCTTGAACTCCCCCTCCCCTACCCCCGCAGGGGCCACGGGCAACACCGTGAGGAGGGCCAGGGCGAGGCGGAGGTCTCGGAGCACCTAAAGCGCACGGAAAAGTGCCCGCCTCAGGTCCCCAGGAAGGCCCACCTCCCCGGCCCCCACGAAGGCCAGGAAGCGCCGCTCCAGTTGGGCAAGGGCTTTTTCCTCCGCTTGGGAAAGGGGAAGCCTTCCCTCCCGGACGAGGCGGGCGAGGAGGGAGCGGGCGCCGGGGGTTAGCCCCTCCAGGAGGTCCCGAAGGGTTTCCGGGTCCAGGAGGTCCTCCAGCCCCATGCCCTCATCCACCTCCAGTTCGACAAGCCAAAAGGTCCTGAGGCTAAGGGGCAGGCGGCGGGCCCAGTCCTCCAGACCGCCCCCCTCAGGAAGGGGTTCCTTCCGCCAGGGCCTTTGCGCCTCGAGGCGGCGGACGCGGAGGGGGTAGACGTTGAGCCGGTCCAGGTTCACGGCCCGGTTCCCGGGGGGGACGAGGAAGGCCTCTTCCACCTCCTCCTCGGGCGGGGCCAGGAGGAGCCAGGTGAAGAGGAACTCCTCTGGCCATAGGTCCCCGGGCGGGGGTTCGGGAGGGGAAAGGGGGGCGAGGGGGTCCCGCCCGAGCTCCAGGCGTAGGCGCAGGGCCTCCCTCACCCCCCAGGGGAGCTCCTCCCGCAGCAGGCGGCGCACCCGCCCCTCGGGCCAATCCCCAAAGGGCCGGTATAGGAGGGCGTAGAGCTCCAGGAGGAGGCTATCGGGGAAGGCCTTGCGGAAGTGGGCCAGCTCTCCGGGGGAGGCCGCGGCCGAGGCCGCCTCCCGTTCCTCCGGGGAGGCCCCGAGGAGCTCCCCGAGGCTCGCCAAGGGCACGAAGGGCGGCCTCCCCTCCTCCAGGAAGCGGAGGCGCATCACCCCCTCCCTCATCTCCTGCCTCACGTCTTCCGGGGAAAGGAGGCCCGAGCGCAGGAAGGGGCGGCCCCAAAGGGTGAGCTCCCCTAGCCCCAGGCGGGGAAGCCAGGACCGGAAGGCCTCCCAAGCGAAGGGTGGAGGGGACACGTCGGCCCGGCCCGGGGAGAGGAAGAGCCCCAGGGGAACCAGGGGCCTCCCCTCCTCTTCCGCCTCCAGAGGCTCCTCCAGGTGGGGAAACCGGGCCCTTAGGGGCGGGTCAAAGGCCCGGTCCAGCTCCAGGGCCACCCTCCCCTCTCCCACACCCAGGGCCAGGAGGGCGAGCCCCTCGGCGAGGTGGGGGTCCTTGGGGCGCCGGGCGAGGAGGGGCCGGACCTCCTCCGCCAGGGACGGCCCCTCCTGGGGGAAACGGGCGAGGAGGCGGGCCAGCTCCACCCTCCAGTCCCCGCCCCACGCCTCCCCGAGCTCCCCGGCGAGGCCTTGCGCCCTAAGGAAGGCCCCCCGGGCGAGGTACAGGCGCACCAGGAGGTAGCCCGGATAGGGGGAAGGGCGTTTGCGGAAAAACCCTTCCAGGGAGGGGATGTCCTCCTGGTAGAGCCACCGCTCCACCTCCCGGGCCACCTCCGGAGGAAGCCCCTGCTCCTCCAGAACGGCCTCCGCCCAGGCGGTGTCCCCCGGGAGAGGGAGGCCCCGCCGCTCCAGAAAGCGGGCCAAGTCCAGAAGGTGGGCGGGAAACTCCGTGCCGTAGATCCGCCAAAGCTCGGCGCAGGCCTCCCCACCCATGGCCTTGGCCCCAAGTTCCATGAGGCGGAGCCCTTCGTAGGCCCCGTCCGAGGTGAAGCGGAGGTAGCCGTAGAGGAACCGGGCCTCCGGGTCCTTGGGGTGCCTGCGGTAGGCCCGCTCCGCGTGCTCCAAGGCCTCGAGGAGATCCCCCTCCTCCAGGAGGTCCCAGGCCCGTTCCAGCTCCCAGCGCCCCATGAAGAGATCATACACAGGGGCCTCACCCCCGGGAAACCCCCGCCTCCTGGAAGGTGGCCATGTGGAGGATGCGGGCCGCGGCCCGGAGAAGGGGCATGGCGAGGACCGCCCCCGTCCCCTCCCCCAGGGCGAGGTCCAGGTCCAAAAGCGGCCTCAGGCCCAGGGCCTCCAGCTGGTGGCGGTGGCCGGGCTCCCGGGAGAGGTGGCCGGCGAAGAGGTGGTCCCTAAGCCCCGGCACCATCTTCCAGGCCAAAAGGGCCCCCGCGGTCACGGGGAAGCCGTCCAGGACCAGGGGAAGCCCGGCCTCGTACCCCTCGAGGTAGACCCCGGCGATGGCCACAAGCTCAAGCCCCCCCACCTCGGCCGCCACCTCGAGGGGACCCATGCCCGGATGAAGGCGGGCGAGGGCCCGGGCCACCGCTTGGCGCTTCCGCCTCAGGCCCTCCTCCCCCACCCCCGTCCCCCGGCCCACCACGGCCTCGGGAGGGAGGTCCAGGAGGGCGGCGGTGAGGGCGGCCGCCGCCGTGGTGTTGCCGATGCCCATGTCCCCGGCGGCGAGGAGGGTGGCCCCTTCCGCGATGGCCCGCCTCGCCGCCTGGCGGCCCGCCAGGAGGGCCCTTTGGGCCTCCTCCGGGGTCATGGCGGGGCCTTGGGCGAGGTTCGCCGTCCCCGGGCGCACCTTGCGCTTGAGAAGCCCCGGGTGGTCGGGAAGCTCCCCCACCACCCCCACGTCCAGGACGTAGACGGCGCAGTCCGCCGCCAGGGCGAACTGGTTGATGGCGGCGCCCCCGCGGAGGAAGTTCAGGACCATCTGCCGGGTGACCTCCTGGGGGTAGGCGGAAACCCCCTCGGCCACCACCCCGTGGTCGGCGGCGGCCACCACCACCGCCCCCCGCCCGAGCTCGGGCTTCACCCGGCCCTGAAGGGCGGCGAGGCGCAGGGCCACCTCCTCCAGATAGCCCAAGGCGCGGGGGGGCTTGGTGAGCTGGTCCATGCGGAGCCGGGCTTGGGCGAAGACCTCCGGGTCCACCATGGGGAAAAGCTTACCCTAGGGGCATGGAGCTCTGGCTCGTGCGCCACGGGGAGACCCTCTGGAACCGGGAGGGGAGGCTTCTCGGCTGGACGGACCTCCCCCTCACGGCGGAGGGCGAGGCCCAGGCGCGAAGGCTCAAGGGGGCGCTTCCTTCACTTCCCGCCTTCAGCTCGGACCTCCTGCGGGCGAGGCGGACGGCGGAGCTTGCGGGGTTTTCCCCCCGCCTCGCCCCCGAGCTTCGGGAGATCCACTTCGGAACGCTGGAGGGGGCACCTTGGGAGACCCTGGACCCCCGCTACAAGGAGGCCCTCCTAAGGTTCCAGGGCTTCCACCCCCCGGGAGGGGAAAGCCTACTGGCCTTCCAGGAAAGGGTCTTCCGCTTCCTGGAGGGGCTTAAAGCCCCTGCGGTCCTCTTCACCCACGGGGGGGTGGTGCGGGCGGTGCTCAGGGCCTTGGGGGAGGACCGCTTCTTGCCCCCAGCGACCGTCCTCGCGGTGGACTGGCCCCACAGGGTCCTGGACGCCCTCGGCCCAAGGTGAGCCTCCTCCTCGCCCTCCTCCTGGACACCCTCTTCGGGGAGCCCCCTTCCCGGTTCCACCCCGTGGTCTGGATGGGGCGGTACCTCGCCTGGGCCTGGAGGAGGGTCCGGGGCTTCTGGTCAGGGGCCTTCTACTGGGCTTTGGGGGCCCTCCTCTTCGCCCTGCCCGCCTTTCTCCTGGACCTCCTCCTGAGGCCCTTGGCCTGGGGCTGGGTGGCCCTGGGCCTCCTCCTCAAGCCCCTCTTTAGCCTGAGGATGCTCCTTGAGGAGGTCTTTGAGGTGGAAAAGGCCCTGGGGGAGGGCCTCGAGGCGGGAAGGAGGCGCCTTTCCCGCATCGTGAGCCGCAGAACGGAAGACCTCTCCGAGGAGGAGGTGCGGGAGGCCGCCCTGGAAAGCCTCGCGGAGAACCTCTCGGATAGCCTCCTCGCCCCCCTCCTCTACTACGCCCTCTTCGGCCTCGGGGGGGCCGCCCTCTACCGCTACGCCAACACCGCCGATGCCATGTGGGGCTACCCGGAGCACGGGGCCAGGGGCGCCTTCGCCGCCCGGGCGGACGACCTCTTGAACCTCCTTCCGGCCCGGCTCACCGGGCTTCTCCTCTGCCCGCTTGGGCTCTGGGGGAGGCTTTGGCGGGAGGCCCGCAAGACCCCTTCCCCCAACGCGGGCTTCCCCATGGCCGCCCTGGCCTTGAGGCTCGGGGTGCGCCTCAGGAAGCGGGGGGCCTACGCCCTGAACCCTCGGGCCCCCTCCCCAAAGGCCCGGCACACCCGGAAGGCCCTCTGGCTCGCGGGGGGCCTGGGCTACGGGGTGGGCCTCCTCCTCGCGGCGGCCACGGGGCTTTGGTAGGCTTTGGGGGTGGCGCAAAGCCGGGACCTCTCCCTGGGGGAAGGGCTGGCGCCCTTCGCGGGGCCGCAGGGGAAGAAGGCCGCCTTCCAGAGGCCCGGGGCCCCTCGGCGGCGGGCCTCCTCGAGGCGCCCGCCCAAAGGTTCCCCGTGCCCGAGGCGTGGCCGGACGCCGCCAGGGAGCCGGACGAGGCCTACACCCCAAGCCGGGAGCCCAGCGCCTTGCCGGAGGGGGCCCTCCGCCTCCGTCCTTAGCCTAGGCCCCACTCGGCCTCCCGCGGCCTCCCTACCATGGAAGGCATGCTGGACGACGTCCTCCGCCCCATCCACGGGGGTACCGACGGGGGCCCCGAGCCCCTCTACGACTTCTCCACCAACGCCAACGCCCTAGGCCCCAACCCCGTGGCCCTGGACTACCTCCGCCGGGCCGACCCGAGCCGCTACCCCGACCCCCTCTACCGCAGGCTAAGGAAGGCCCTGGCCGAGGCCCACGGGGTCTCTCCCGAACAAGTGGCCGTGGGCACAGGGACGAGCGAGCTCATCCACCGCCTGGCCCGCTGGACCTACCTGCGGGGGCCCATCCTCCTCCTCCCCCCCACCTTCGGCGAGTACGCCCGGGCCGCCCGGGCCCTGGACCTGCCCCTCTGGGAGGCGGAAAGCCCCGAGGCCTTTCTGGAGCTCCTCCCCAAAAGCTCCCTCGCCTTCCTCTGCGTGCCCAACAACCCCACGGGGGAGGTCTACCCCTTCCTGGAGGAGGCGGCGAGGCGCGCAGGAGGCGCCCTGGTCCTGGACCTCGCCTACAACGACCTCATGGCCTCCCCCCCGCCCCTCCCCCAAAAGGCCTTCCGCCTCTATAGCCCCAACAAGGCCCACGGCCTCACGGGGGTGCGGGCGGGGTACCTCATCGCCCCTCTGGACCTCACCCACTTCCAGAACCTGGCCCCAAGCTGGCCCCTCTCCGTCTACGGGGAGGCCTTCCTCCACGCCCACCTGGACCCAAAGGCCCGGGCCTGGCTGGAGGAGAGCAAGAGGGAGCTCTTCCGCCTCCGCCGCCTCCTCGCCGAGGGGCTTAGGGGGCTTGGCCTAAGGGTTAGGGAAAGCCCCGCCAACTTCCTCCTGGTGCGGGTGGGCCGGGCCACGGAGGTGGCGAAGGCCCTGAGGGAAAGGGGCATAAGGGTGCGGGACTGCACCAGTTTTGGCCTCCCCGAGTGGCTCAGGCTCTCCGCCCAGAAGGAGGAGGCCATAAGGGCCCTCCTCCTCGCCCTGGAGGAGGTCCTCGCGGGTAAACTCAAGGCATGACCCCGGAGCTTGCCCGCTACCTGGAGGAGGCCCTGGGGCGGCTGCGGGCGGCCCTGGACCTGGAGGCCCCTTACCTCTTCGGCTCCCACGCCCGGGGGACGGCGGACCGGAGGTCCGACCTGGACCTCCTGGTGGTGGCCCGCACTTCCCTCCCTCCCCTTGAGCGCATCGGCCTCGTCCTGGAGCTCCTCCAGGACGCCCCCCTTCCTGTGGAGGCCATCGTCCTCACCCCCGAGGAGTTCCAAGAGCGCCGGGAACTCCCCTTCCTCCAGGGGGTGCTATTGGAGGCGAAACCGCTTTATGAGCGTGGAGCGCCGGCTTGAGGACCGGAGGGTGCGCCTTGGGAAGGGCTAAGGCCCTCATCGTCTGGGGCACGGGAAGCGGGGTGGGGAAAAGCCTCTTCGTGGCGGGGCTTCTTCGCCACTTCAGAAGGCTTGGCCTCAAGGCCGCCCCCTTCAAGGCCCAGAACATGGCGAACCACGCCCGGGTGGTCCGGGGCGGGGAGGTGGCCAGCGCCCAGTGGCTCCAAGCCCTGGCGGCAGGGGTGGAGCCCGAGGTGCGCATGAACCCCGTCCTGGTGAAGCCCTTCGGGGAGAGGGGCGCCCAGGTGGTGGTCTGGGGGAAGGTGGACCCCTTCCTCTCCGGGCTTCCCTGGAAGGAGAGGAGGCCCCACCTCGAGGCCCCCGTCCGCGAGGCCCTGGAAGGCCTCCTCGCCGAGCACGACCTCCTGGTGCTGGAGGGGGCGGGAAGCCCGGTGGAGCGGAACCTCTGGCCCGACCTGCCGAACCTAAGGGTGGCCGAGTGGGCGGACGCCAAGGCCCTCCTGGTGGCCGACGTGGACCAGGGCGGGGCCCTGGGGGCGCTCTACGGCACCTGGGCCCTCCTGGGGGAGCACCGAAAGAGGCTCGTGGGCTTCGCCTTCAACAAGTTCCGGGGGGACCTGGAGCTCCTCAGGCCCGCCTACGGCCTCCTTACGGGCTGGACCGGCCTCCCCGTCCTCGGCACCCTGCCCATGCTCCCCCTCGCCCTCCCCGAGGAGGACGGGTTCCGCTACCGCCAGCCCGCCGGGAATGGCCCCAAGGTGGCCCTCCTCCGCTACCCCCACGCGGCCAACCTGGACGAGTTCTGGCCCCTCTCCGAGCTCGCCCGCCCGGTCCACGTCACCTCCCCCGAGGAGGCGGAAGGGGCTTGGCTCCTCATCCTCCCGGGAAGCCGCCTCCCGGCGCGGGACCTCCCCTGGCTTCGGGCCTTCCTCCCCCTGATCCAGAGGCACCTGGAGGCGGGCAGGCCCGTCCTCGCCGTCTGCGGCGGGGCGGAGATGCTCGCCGAGGCCCTCCTGGACGAGGAGGGGGTGGAGGAAAGGGGCAAGTTCCCCGGCCTCGGCCTCCTCCCCTACCGGGTGCGGATGGCCCGGGAGAAGACGGTGGAGCGGAGGCGGGTAAGGCTTCGGGGGCTTTCCGGGTACTGGGGGAGGCTTGAGGGCCTCGAGGTGGAGGGGTACGAGATCCACCACGGCCAGGGCCTCCCCCTCGTCCACCAGGAAGGCCCCCTCCTCGCCACCTGGCTCCACGGCCTCCTGGAAAACCCCGGGGTGCAAAGGGCCCTCTTCGGCCGGGAGGCAAGGGGCCTGGAGGAAGCCCTGGAGGCCCTGGCGGACGCCCTGGAACGCCACCTGGACCTAGGGGCCCTCCACCGGGCCCTGGGGCTTGCGGGGAGGGCCTTCCCCGCGGCAAGCCCCCTTGGGGCCCCCACCGAGGCTTTCGCCTCGGTGGGGCATTTAGACCCGCCCCCACCCCCCGGCCTCGTCCTCCTCTTGGGCGGGGCGAAAAGCGGCAAAAGCCGCTTCGCCCAGCGGCTCGCCGGGCCCTTCGCCACCCTGGTGGCCACCGCCGAGGCCCGGGACGAGGAGATGGCGGAGAGGATCCGCCGCCACAAGGAGGAGCGCCCCCCCACCTGGGAGACCCTGGAGGAGCCCCTGGACCTCCCGGGGGCCCTAAAGAGGGCCCGCCACCCCACGGTGGTGGTGGACTGCCTCACCCTCTGGGTCGCCAACCTGATGGAACGGGGCCTGGACCCCCTCTCGGAGGCGAGGCGCTTCCTCAGGGCGGTGGAGGAAAGCGGCAAGAGGGTCATCGCCGTCTCCAACGAGGTGGGGATGGGGATCGTCCCCCAAAACCCCCTCGCCCGCCGCTACCGGGACCTCCTGGGCCAGGTGAACGCCCTCCTGGCCGAAGCGGCCCAGGAGGCCTACCTCCTGGTGGCGGGCCGCCCCCTGCCCCTCGGGGGGGGCAGGGTCCCCCCCCAGGAAGCCGGAAGGACCGGCCCCCAGGGAGGGGAGCCGGACCCCGGCCGACCGGCCCCTTAGGCCAGCACGTCCTCGGGGTGGCGCGTCCCCTGGGGCCTGGCCTTGAGGATCTCCAGGGCCTCCTCCTCGCTCATCGCCGGGTTCTGGTAGCGGAGGCCCAGGGCCTCCCCCATGAGGCGGAAGACGTGGGTGTTGTCCAAAAGGCCAAGCTGGAGGAAGCGGAGGCCCTGGCCGTAGAGGAGGAGCATCACGGGGCTCGCCGTGTGCTGGCCCGAGCCATAGCCGATGTTGGGCCGGTCGGGCCTTTGGGCGTTCCGCTGCGCCATGGCCCAGGCCAGGGTGTTGGCGGGCTGGACCCCGTGGCGCACCCCCTCCGGCCAGTAGGCCCTCTCCCGGATGGCCCGCACCACCCTTTCCGCCTCAGGGTCCTCGAGGGCCACCCCCTTCATGGCCCGGAAGGCCTCCTTGACCTGGGAGGCCTCCGGAGCCTGGCCGAGGACGCGGAGCATGTGCTCAAAGCTCGCCCGCTGCGGCTCCAGGAGGTCCAGCCCCATGGAGCTTTCCAGGTAGCTCCGCCCGGCCCCGTAAAGCCCCCCTACCCCGGTGGCGTGGTCCGAGACCACGATGAGAAGGGTGTCCGGGTTCCGGTCCACGAAGGCGGTGAGGAGCTCCAGGGCCTCGTCCGCCGCCAGGACGTCCCAAAGGGTGGTCCCGGCGTCGTTCAGGTGGTTGGCGTGGTCAATCCGCCCCGCCTCCACCTGGAGGACGAAGCCCCCGCGGTGGGCGGCGAGCCGGGGTAGGGCGGCCTGGACCATCTCCTTGAGGCTCGGCACCCCAAGGCCCTGGAAGCGGCGGTCCACCTCGTAGGGCACGTGGCTGTCGGAGAAGACGCCCAGGAGCCGGGTGGCGTTGGAACGGGCGAGCTCCTCGGGGGTGCGCACCACCCCGTACCCCTTGGCGGCGAAGGCGGCGTAGAGGTCCTTCCCGTCCTTGCGCTTGGCGGGGTTGAAGAAGTGGTCCCCGCCCCCCAGGTAGACCTCGGCCCCGAACTCCAGGTACTGCTCGGCAATGCGCTCCTCGGCGTTCCGGTCGGGGTTGGAGACCACGAAGCTCCCCGGGGTGGCGTGGGTGACGGTGGTGGTGGTCACGAGCCCCACGGCCTTCCCCGCCTCCTTGGCCGCGGCGAAGAAGGGCTTGAGGGGGGTGCCGTCGGCGTGGATGGCGAGCCCCCCGTTCACCGTCTTCACCCCGCAGGAGAAGGCGTTCCCCGCGGCGCTGGACTCGGTGACGTAGCTGGTGAGGCTGTAGGTGTTGATGAGCCCGTTGGGGTAGCGGGCGAGGAGGCGCTCCAGGGCCAGGACCCGGCCCTGCCGCCTCCGGGCGTAGGCCTGGGCGATGGCGTAGTCCTCCCAGGAAAACCCGTCGTAGACGAAGACGATGAGGTTGCGGTACCGCCTGCCTAAAGAGGGGCCGTCTTGGGAAGGCGCCCCCTGGGCCTGGCTCCGGGGCAGGAGGGCCAAGGCCCCGGCGGCCAGGCCGCCCTTCAGGATGTCCCTTCGCTTCATCATCCTCACCTCCGGGGTTGAGGGTAAGGGGCGGGTGTCAGGAGGGTGTCAGGACAGGGGGGTTGCCCCGGGGAAGGGCCGCCACCTCGTCCCCAAAGAAGACCCCCCTTTAGGGCAGGGCTTCCGGAAGGAGGACCCACCACACCTTGGTCGGCCCCACACCTTGGTCGGCCCCTCCTTGCCGGTGATGGCGAAGTCGTTGTCGTTGGCGATGGCCAGGGTGGGCCGGGCCGGTCCTCCAGTTCTGCGACCCCCCGGAAGCGGTATAGTTTTTCCGCTAATGTTTCAATCCTCACCGGCCCTTTCGGGCCGGTGCAACTCCCGCAGCCTG
>NZ_FNBC01000008.1 GCF_900102145.1 Thermus arciformis
AGGGGGAGGAGGCGTGGGTGGTCTTGGACCGGGCGGGGTGGCACGTGTCGGGGCGGGTGGAGGTGCCGGAGGGGGTGCGGCTGGTCTTCCTGCCGCCCTACAGCCCGGAGCTGCAGCCGGTGGAGCGGGTGTGGCCCTTGGTGAACGAGGCGGTGGCCAACCGGTACTTCCGGGACCTTGAGGAGATGATGGAGGCGGTGGCTGAGCGGTGCCGGGTCCTTGCCCAGGACCCCGAGACCCTCAGGCGGCACACCCTGTTCCACTGGTGGCCTAGGACGAAGGAATTAGCATAAAAGGGTATTACTCCCCAGGAGGTTCCCCGCCGCCAGGTCAAAGGCCCCTAGGCGGGCCGCGCTTAAGGTCACCACCACCTCGGGCAAGGAGGTCACGGCCCCCACGAAGGCGGTGCCCACGAAGCCCGCCCCAAGCCCCGTTTCCTCGGCCAGCCGCTCCGCCAGGGAGGGGAGGAAGCTGGCCCCCGCCACCACCAGCCCGCCCCAAAGGAGGTACCCCCGCACCACCTGGGCCGCCTCCAGGTGCTCGTAAAGGCGGGCCAGCCGTTCCTCCTGGCCCAAGGAGCGCCGCTTCTCATAGAGGAAGGTGAGGCGGGCGGCGAGCAGGTAGAGGAAGAAGGCCGCGGGCGCATACCAGGAAACGGGCCCCAGGAGGGGGCCACCCCACCAGAGGGCCGCCCCCTGGAGGGCCAGGAAGAGGAGGCTAAAGCCCAGGGCCAGGGCGTGCCCCGGGTGGAGGCGGCCAAGAAGGGGGACTCGGCCGCTCACCGCGTCCAGGAGGGAGAGGATAAAGAGGTTGAACAGGGTGCTTCCCAAGACATCCCCCACGGCGATGTCCACCAGGCCCTGGAAGGCGGCGCTGCTGCCGGTGATGAGCTCGGGCAAGGAGGTGGTGGCGGCCACCAGGATCAGGCCCACCCACGTCCGGCCCCAGCCCCGCTTCTCCGCCAGGGCGTCCCCGTAAAAGGCCACCCGGGACCCCGCCAACACCACCAAAAGGGCCACCCCCAGGAAGGCCAAAAGGGTCATGCCGAGCTGGCGAGAGCTTTGAGGAGGTCAAAGCGGGCAAGGACCCCCAGGGGCTTTCCCTCCTCGTCCACCACGGGAACGCGGTTGATGTCGTAGGCGAGCATGACCTCCAAGGCCTGCCGCAAGGGGGCCTCCGGCCCCACCGCGTGGACCGGGGCGGTCATGATCTCCTCCACCCGCGTGGCCCTGGCCTCCTGGAGAATCCTTTCCAGCTGGCCCCCATTGAGGAAGCGGCCCAGGAGAAGGGGCGCGCGGAAGGTGGAAAAGGGAATGCCCCTTTCCTTGAGGAAATCGCTCTCGGTCACGATGCCCACCAGCTTCCCCTTCTCGTCCACCACCAGGACGCTGCCGATGCGCTTTTCCAGCATCAGGGCCGCCACCTGGTCCAAGGGGGTCCCCAAGGGGACGCTCACCGCCGGGCTCGTCATGAAGTCTTTGACCTTGATGTCCTCCCTCATTTGGCCTCCTTTCGCCATACTACCCGGTCCACCGCCTCCGCCAACCCCCAGACCGAAAGGGCGCTGAAGAGCACCAGGCCCCAGGCCCAAAGGGGCAAGGGGACGGCCTCGAGGAGGCCAGGCCCCAGGGTCCCCAAAGCGAGCTGCAGGAGGAGCCCCAGGGCCACGGCCCCGTGCAGGTAGAGGTTGGGGAGGGGGCGGAGGTGGGTGTGCCGGGCGGGGTAGGCGAAGAAGAGCTGGCCGATGGCCATGAAGTGGAAGGTGGCGCTCCGGGCGGCCTCGAGGCCCACCACCCCGGGCAGGAGCCCCAAAAGCCCCAAGGCGACCCCCGCCTTGAGGGTGCCGGTGAGGAGGACGAAGCGGAGGGAAGGCCTGTCCAAAAGAGGGCTGTCCTTAGGCCTCGGGGGCTGGTCCAGGACCCCGGGGTTCCGGTCCAGGGCCAGGGCCAGGGCGGGAAGGCCGTCGGTGACCAGGTTGATCCAGAGAATCTGCACGGCGGTGAGGGGGAGGAGGAGGTGCCCTGCCTCGTCGCGGAGGCCCAAGAGGGCGGCGAAGACCATCCCCAAGGCCACCACCAGGACCTCGGAGAGGTTGGTGGAAAAGAGGAAACGGATGAACTTCTGGATGTTCTCGTAGATGCTCCGCCCCTCCTCCATGGCGGCCACGATGGTGGCGAAGTTGTCGTCCAAAAGCACCAGGTCCGCCACCTCCCGGGCCACGTCCGAGCCCCGTTGCCCCATGGCCACGCCCACGTCCGCCCGCTTGAGGGCCGGGGCGTCGTTCACCCCGTCCCCGGTCATGGCCACCACCTCCCCCGCCTTCTGCAAGGCTTCCACGATGCGGAGCTTGTCCTCGGACCGGACCCGGGCGAAGATGTCCACTTCCAGAAGCTCCTCGTCGGAAAGCTCGCCGATCTCCTCCCCGGTGGCCACCACCTCCGCGGGGATCCCCACCTGCCTGGCGATGGCGAGGGCGGTAGCCGGGTGGTCCCCGGTGACCATCACCACCCGCACCCCCGCCCTCTGGACCCGCTCCACCGCTTCGGGCACCTCGGGGCGGGGCGGGTCCAGGAGGAGGACGAAGCCCAGAAAGCCAAGCCCCTCCTCCCGCTCCCCTTCCCCGTAGGCCAGGGCCAGGACGCGAAAGCCCCGCCCGGCGTGGGCCTCGGCCTCCTCCAGAAGCCTTCCCTTTTCCTCCTCGGGAAGGTTCAATCGGGGGATGAGGGCCTCCGGGGCGCCCTTGAGGAAGCTTCCCAAGGGGGTGGTGACCCGCATGAATTTCCAGGCGCTGTCAAAGGGGCGCTCGGAAAGACGGGGGTAGGCCTGGCGCACCCTTTGCGGGTCCAGGTGGCGGCTGGCGTAGCGGAGGAGGGCGAGTTCCAGGGGGTCCCCGGCCCCGGTGGCGAGGTCGGCGTCGTTGCAGAGGACCATGGCCAGAAGGGCCTTCTCCCGGTCGGGGCTCAGGAGTTCCTGGACCTCCATGCGGTTTTCCGTGAGGGTGCCGGTCTTGTCCGTGGCGATGACGGTGACGCTTCCCAGGGCCTCCACCGCCGAGAGGCGCCGCACCACCGCCTTCCGCCGGGCCATCCTTTCCACCCCCAGGGCCAAGGCCAGGGTGAGGACCGCGGGAAGCCCCTCGGGCACCGCCGCCACCGCCAGGGCCACGGCGAAGAGGACCACCTTGGCGGAGGGGCCCTCCACCCCAAACCCGAGGAGGAGGAGCAAAAGGGCGAGGAGCAGGACCCAGCGGGCCACCCGGTGGCCGAAGGCGTGAAGGCGCCGCTCCAGAGGGGTCTTCTCCTCCTCCATCCCCGCGAGGAGGCCCGCGATGCGCCCCATGGCGCTTTGGGGCCCGGTGCGCACCACCTCCAGGAGGGCCCGGCCCCGGACCAGGAGGGTCCCGGCGTAGACCTCGTCCCCCACCCCCTTCTCCACGGGGACGCTTTCCCCGGTGAGGACGCTCTCGTCCACCAAGAGGCCCTCTCCCTCCAAAACCCGGCCGTCCGCGGGGACGCGGTCGCCGGCCTCGAGGCGCACCACGTCCCCGGGGACGAGCTCCCGGGCGGGAAGGCGCTGGAACCTTCCGTCCCTCAAGACCCAGACGGCAGGCTCGGCCAGGGCCTTGAGGCGCTTTAGGGCCTCCTCGGAGCGCTTTTCCTGCAAAACGCCCAGGGTGGCGTTCAGGAGGAGGATGGCCAGGATGGCCAAAGACTCCAGGGGGGCCCCCTTCGCCCCTTCCCCCACCCAGAGGAGGAGGTCCACCGCCAGGGCGAAGAGGAGGACGTAGATGAGGGGGCTTTGGAACTGGCGGAGGAAGCGCCGGCCAAGGCTTTCCTCAGGTTTCTCAGGAAGGGCGTTGGGCCCGTATTCCTCTAGCCGCCTTTTGGCCTCCTCGGAGGTAAGCCCTCGCATAGGCTCACCCTACCAGAAACCCCCAGAGGCGGTTGTCCCGAAGGCGCCCCCTTGGTAGCATGGGGCCATGCTCCAGTACCCCGAGCTTCCCTTGGAGAGCCCCCTCATTGACGCCGAGCTTCCCGACCCGAGGGGCGGGCGCTACCGGCTTTCCCAGTTCCAGGAGCCCCTTTTGGCCGTGGTCTTCATGTGCAACCACTGCCCCTACGTGAAGGGCTCCATCGGCGAGCTCGTGGCCCTGGCGGAGAGGTACCAGGGCAAGGTGGCCTTCGTGGGCATCAACCCCAACGACTACGAGAAGTACCCCGAGGACAGCCCCGAGGGCATGGTGGCCTTCGCCGAGGCGCACGGGATCTTCTTCCCCTACCTCCTGGACGAGACCCAGGAGGTGGCCAAGGCCTACCGCGCCCTGCGCACCCCGGAGGTCTTCCTCTTTGACGAAAGGCGCCTCCTCCGCTACCACGGCCGGGTGAACGACAACCCCAAGTTCCCCGACCAGGTCCAAAGCCACGACCTCGAGGCGGCCATAGAGGCCCTCCTCCGGGGCGAGGAACCCCCCCTCAAGGAGGCCCCGGCCATCGGCTGCACCATCAAGTGGAGGCCGGGGAACGAGCCCGAGGTGCGGATCGGCTAGCCCATCTGGTAGACTGCCCCCGGGCTTCGGCCCGGGGGGTTTTATGCGCGTGTTGGTGACGGGCGGCGCCGGTTTCATCGGAAGCCACATCGTGGAGGACCTCCTCGCCAAGGGCCTGGAGGTGGCGGTCCTGGACAACCTGGCCACGGGCAAGCGGGAGAACGTGCCCCAAGGGGTCCCCTTCTTCCAGGTGGACCTGAGGGACAAAGAAGGGGTGGAAGGGGTCTTCCGGGAGTTCCGCCCCACCCACGTCTCCCACCAGGCGGCCCAGGCCTCGGTGAAGGTGAGCGTGGAGGACCCGGTCCTGGACTTTGAGGTGAACCTCCTGGGGGGGCTTAACCTCCTCGAGGCCTGCCGCCGCTATGGGGTAGAGAAACTGGTCTTCGCCTCCACGGGCGGGGCCATCTACGGGGAGGTGCCCGAGGGGGAGCGGGCCGAGGAGACCTGGCCCCCCCGCCCCAAGAGCCCCTACGCCGCAAGCAAAGCGGCCTTTGAGCACTACCTCTCCGCCTACGGGCAAAACTACGGGCTTAGGTGGGCCGCCTTACGCTACGGCAACGTCTACGGCCCCAGGCAGGACCCCCACGGGGAGGCGGGGGTGGTGGCCATCTTCGCCGAGCGGGTCCTGAAGGGGGAGCCCGTGACCCTCTACGCCCGGAAGACCCCGGGGGACGAGGGGTGCGTGCGGGACTACGTCTACGTCAAGGACGTGGCCGAGGCCCACGCCCTCGCCCTCTTCTCCCTGGAAGGGGTCTACAACGTGGGCACCGGGGAAGGGCACACCACGGAGGAGGTCCTAAGAGCCGTGGCCGAGGCGGCCGGGAAGGCCCCCCAGGTCCAGCCCGCCCCCCCGCGCCCCGGGGACCTGGAGCGAAGCGTCCTTTCCCCCATGAAGCTCATGGCCCACGGCTGGCGGCCCAAGGTGGGGTTTGCGGAAGGCATCCGCCTCACCGTGGAGCATTTCCGAGGGCGTTGACCTACCCCACCCGGGTATCCTAGAATAGGGGTTCATGAGCGCTCGGTTTTTCAACCCCGCCTGGTTCGCCGCCGTGATGGGGGGAAGCGGGGTGGCCCTGGCCCTAAAGGCCTTCGGCCTCGCCCCCTTGGCCCTTCTGGCCTACGCCCTCACCGGCCTCCTCTTCGCCTTAAGCCTTGCCTTCTTCCTGGGCAAGCTCCTCCGCCACCCCGGCCAGGTGGGGCAGGAGCTGCACCACCCCCTCCTCTCCCAGCTCTACGCCACCTTCCCCCTGGCCTTCCTCCTCTTCAGCCTGGCGAGCCTAAGGGTGGCGGGGCTTCCGGGCCTGGCCCTCCCCCTCTTCGCCCTGGGGGCGCCCCTGACCCTCCTCACGAGCCTCCTCCTCGGCTACCTGGTCTTCACCCGGCTCCGCCTGCCCTTTGAGGCGGCCAACGGCACCTGGTTCATCCCCCCGGTCTCGGCCATCGTGGTGCCCCTGGTGGGGGGGCCCCTTCTTCCCCTCCTTGGGCCCTGGGCCCGGGAGGTTTACTTCTGGCTCCTCATGTTTTTGGGCCTGGGGTTCGCCCTCTTCCTCTGGGTAGGAAGCACCCTCTTCGGCCGCCTCTACGTCCACGAGCGCCCGGCCCCCGAGCTGGTGCCCTCCCTCTTCGTGGGCCTCGCCCCCGTGGGGGTGGGGATCCTGGCCCCCCTCTCCCTCTTCGGGGGGGCGCGGGAGGCGGGGCTTTACGGGGGAAGCCTCCAGGGCCTCTACCTCTTCGGGGCCGCCCTTTGGGGCCTCGGAGGCTGGTGGTTCACCCTGGCCATGGCCCTCCTCCTGGAAGACCTCTTCCTCCGCCGGGTGCGCCTCGCCTTCCAGCCGGGGCTTTGGGGGCTGGTCTTCCCCATGGCCGCCTTCACCCTGGGCACCCGGGCCCTGGCGGAGGGCCTAAAGAGCCAGGTCTTCGTCCTCCTCTCCTGGGGGCTATTCCTGGTGCTCCTGGCCTTTTACCTGCCCCTCCTCCTCCGCACCCTCCTGGCCTTCTTGCGGCTCGAGGTCCTGAAGCCAGCGGCGGCTCAGGCGCACCCGCGCCCGCAGGGCGGCTAGGGCCTCGCGGTGGGCCTTAAGCCGCTTCTTGGCCCCCTTTAAGGCCTCGGCCCGCGCCTTCGGCCCCACCCCGCCCAGCACCTCCCGGCGGGCGAAGAAGGCCTCGAGGTCCATCCAGGCCAAAAGCTCCTCCCGCTCCACCCCAAGGAGCTCGGGCCTGAGCCCGGGAAGGGCCCCCTTGACCCGGCGGTAGGCCTCGGGAAGGGGAAGGCCCTTGCGCGCCAGAAGGTCCACCGCCTCCGAGGCCAGGACCTCGGGGGAGAACTCCGCCAAAAGGCCCTCCGGGAGAAACCGCCCCTCCTCCAGGGCCGCCCGGGTGAGCTCCACCGCGGCCTCGGCCACGAAGAGCATCTCGGCGAGGGGCTCGAGGACCCCGGTGGAGTGGTCGTTGAGGTCGGTGAAGGGGGTGTTGTGGTTGAGGAAGGCCAGGGGATGGTAGCCCCCAAGGAGCCTCCCGGCGTAGATGCGGGCGTGCTCCAAGACCACGGGGTTCTGCTTCTGCGGCATGAAGCTGGAGCCCTGGGCCAGGCCCTCCCCCACCTGGAAGGCCCCCTGCCCCGCCCAGAAGAGGAGGTCCGTGAGGAAGCGGCTAAGGCTTGCCCCCAGGCCCGCCAGGGCCGAGGCGAGCTCCAGGGCGTAATCCCCCGAGGCCACCGCGTCCAAGGTGTTCTCCACGGGGCCCTCAAAGCCCAAAAGAAGGGCCAGGCGCTTCCGGTCCAAAGGGTAGGGGGCCCCCGCCAAGGCGCTCGCCCCCAAGGGGGAGCGGTTCAGGGTGGAAAGGGCCCGGAAAAGCCGCTCCGTGTCGCGGGCGAGGAGGGATTCCACCCCCAGGAGGTAGTGGTCCAGGGTGGAGGGCTGGGCCGGGCGGTGGTGGGTGAAGAGGACCACCGCCACCCCCCGGTGGCCCTCCGCCTGGCGGAGCACCCCCTGCCGCAGGCGGAGGAGGTCGGCGAGAAGGGCCAAGGCCCGGTCCCGGAGGTAGGCCCGGAAGACGGTGAGGTCCAGGTCGTTGCGGGAAAGCCCCCGGCGCACCGCCCCCGCCACCTCCTCCCCCCAGTGCTCCGCAAGCTGGGCCTGGATGGAGAAGAACACGTCCTCCACCTCCCCGGTGAAGCTGGGCAAAGGCAGGGTGCGGAGCTCCCGCAAGGCGGCCACCGCCTCCTTGGCGTAAGGGAGGCCGAGCCGGGAAAGCTCCAGGGCGTAGGCGGTGAGGGCGTCAAAGAAGTGGGGCACCAAGGCCTCCCGGGCGAAGCGGTAGTGGCGGGCCAGGACGAAGCGGCGAAAGACCCCGTGCCAGCGCATACCCCCATCCTACGGGGCCCGGGCTTGCCAAAAGGCCGGGGCCGTGTTAGCCTTGGACCAAGCTCAATCCGGAAGGAGGCGAACATGAAGCGCAGGGAGTTTCTGCAAAGGCTTGGCGTGGGGTCCTTGGCGGCCTTGGGCTTTTCCCGCTTCGCCCTGGCCCAGGCGAGGCCCGTGAAGCTCGCCACCCTCCTCCCCCTCACGGGGCCCTTCGCCTTCGCGGGCAACGCCGGGCGGGAGGGGTTCGTGGACGGGGTGGACTACGTGAACGAGGTCCTGGGAGGGATCGCCGGGCGGAAGCTTGAGCTCATCGTGGAGGACACGGGCTACGACGTGGCCAAGGGCACGGCCGCCTTCAACCGGGTCCTCTCCCGGGAGCGGCCCGAGGAGCTCCTCTTCGTCTACGGCGACTCCACGGGGCTTTCCAAGGCCCTGGCCCCGGAGATCGCCAGGATCGGCCTCCCCTACTCGGCCACGAGCTTCGCCAGCGAGCTCGCCGACCCCGAGAAGTACCCCACCATCTTCGTCTTCGGCCCCACCTACAACGACATGATGGAGGCCCTCCTCCGCCAGATCCGCCTGCAGAAGGGCAAGGCCCGCATCGCCCTCGTCTACTCCAACACCGAGTTCGGCCGCGACCCCATCCCCTACGTCAAGGAGCGGGCCAAGGCCTTGGGGATGGAGGTGGTCCACGAGGAGGTGACGCCCCCCGCCTTCACCGACGCCACCCCCGTGGTGCTCAACCTGCGCCGGGCCAACCCCGACTTCGTCCTCCTCCAGGGCTACGCCCTCTCCGTGGAGCCCCTGATCCTAAGGGCGGCGCGGGAGCAGGGCCTAAGGGCCCAGTTCATGGGCACCTACTACTCGGCGGAGCTCGTCCTCATCCAGCGGGCAGGCCCCGCCGCCGAGGGCTTCACCGTCACCTACCACAACCCCTACTGGTACGACACCCTGGTGCCCGCGGTGGACGAGATGCGGAAGTTCCGCCAGCGGAAGGGCCGGGACACCTCCTACCGCCCCACCTACTACATGGGGAGCCTGGCCGTGGCCCTGGGGGTGGCCGAGGCCATGCGCCGGGCGGCCCAGGCAGGGAAGCTCACCCGGGCCGGGGTGGTGGAGTACCTGGAGAAGATCGGGGACTACACCGCTTTGGGCCTCACCCGGGGCTACCAGTTCGTGAACCACCGTATCCCCTACACCAAGCTCTACCGGGCGAGCGTCAAGGACGGGCGGTTCAACGCCATCACCGACTGGCTGAAGCTGGCCTAAGGCCAGGCCCCTTCCCCGGGAGGAAACGTGGCCGACCTCCTTCCCTACCTCATCGGCGGCCTGGCCAACGGGGCCCTCTACGGCCTCCTGGCCCTAGGGTTCGTGCTGGTCTTCCGCGCCACCAGCGTGGTGAACTTCGCCATCGGGGAGTTCCTGCTGGTAGGGGCCTACCTCACCTACACCTTCGCCCTCCTCCTTCCCCTCCCCTTGGCCATCCTGGCCGCCTTGCCCCTCGCCTTTCTCTTCGGGGTCCTGGTGGAGCGGGGCTTCGTGCGGCCCCTCCTGGGGCGGAACGTGGTGGCGGTGATCATGGCCACCGTCGGCCTCGCCGCCGCCCTGGACGGGGGGGTGCAGCTCCTCTGGGGCCCGGACCTCAAGTACCTGCCGGGAAGCCTCCCCGACCTGGGCTTTGAGGCGGGGGGGGTCTACGTCTCCTCCCGGGCGGTCTGGAACCTCCTCCTGGCCCTGCCCTTGGGGCTCGGCCTCCTTTGGCTCCTCCGGAAAAGCCGCTACGGGATCCTGGTCCGGGCCATCTCCGAGCGGGAGGTGGCGGCCTTGGCCCTGGGCATCCCCACGGCCCGGATCCTGGCCGGGGTCTGGGGGCTTTCCGCCCTCCTCGCCACCCTGGCGGGGGCCCTCCTCGCCGTGGCGAGCGGGGTGGGGTACAACCTCGTCTTCTTCGGGCTCAAGGTCTTCCCCGTGGCCATCCTGGGGGGGCTTGACGCCGTGGGGGGAGCCTTGGTGGCGGGGTTTTTGCTCGGGGTCCTCGAGGCCCTCTCCCAGCGCTACCTGGAGGCCTACCTCCCCGGCTTCACCGAGGCCCTTCCCTTCGTGGTGGTCCTCCTCGTCCTCCTCGTGAGGCCCTACGGCCTCTTCGGGGAGCGGCAGATTGAGAGGGTGTGATGCTTTCCGTGGAGAACCTCAAGGTGGTCTACCGCGGGGTGATCCTGGCCCTGGACGGGGTCTCCTTGGAGGTGGGCGAAGGGGAGGCCGTGGCCCTCCTGGGCCCGAACGGGGCCGGGAAGAGCTCCTTGGTGCGGGCCATCGCCGGCCTCCTCCCCAAGTTTGAGGGGCGGGTCCTGGACGGAAGGGTGCGCCTCTTCGGCCAGGAGGCCACCCACCTGGACCCGGTGGGGATCTCCCGGCTCGGCCTCACCGCCATCCTGGAGGGCCGCCCCCTCTTCCGCTACCTGACCCCGGTGGAGAACCTCATGGCCGCAGGCCACCGCCTCCCCCCAAAGGCGCTCAAGGAGGGGATGGAGGAGGTCTTCGCCCGCTTCCCCCGCCTTTATGAACGCCGCCACGAGCAGGCGGGCTACCTCTCCGGGGGGGAGCAGCAGATGCTCCTTTTGGGCATGGCCCTCCTCACGAGGCCGAGGCTTCTGGTGGTGGACGAGCCCTCCTTGGGCCTCGCCCCCAAGCTGGTGGAGGAGGTGATGCAAACCCTCGCCGCCCTAAGGCGGGAAAAGGGGCTTTCCCTCCTCCTCGTGGAGCAGAACGCCCGGGCCGCCCTCGGCGTCGTGGACCGGGTGTACGTCCTGGAAAGGGGCCGGGTGGTCTTTGAGGGGAGCGCCAAGGAGGCCACGGAGGACCAGGACGTGATGGAGTTCTACCTGGGCAAGGAGGAGGTGGGCTTCCGCCAGGCGAGGCGGTACCGGAGGAGGAAGCGGTGGGTGTGATCCTCGAGGTCCAAAACCTCCACCTCTCCTTCAAGGGGGTGAAGGCCCTCGCGGGGGTGGGGTTCTCCGTGGCGGAGGGGGAGTTCTTCGCCGTCATCGGCCCAAACGGCGCCGGAAAGACCACCCTCTTAAACGTCCTCTCCGGGGTGTACGAGCCCGAGAAGGGCGAGGTGGTCTTCCTGGGGGAAAGCCTTAGGGGGAAAAGCCCGCAGGCGCGGGCCCGCATGGGCCTCGGGCGCACCTTCCAGGGCCTGGAGATCTTCCGGGGGATGAGCGTCCTGGAAAACGTCAAGCTGGGGGCAGAGCTCGCCCTCCCCGGCTACCCCATGGCCCTACCCCGGGCGGAAAGGGAGTGGCGCCTAAGGGCCTGGGCGGAGGAGGTCCTGGACTACCTCCACCTCTCCCCCTTCCGCCACGCCCCGGCGGGGATGCTCCCCTATGGCCTCCAGAAGCGGGTGGAGGTGGCAAGGGCCCTCGCGGGCCGGCCTAAGCTCCTCCTCCTGGACGAGCCCATGGCGGGGCTTGCCCTGGAGGAGAAGCAGGACCTGGCCCGCTTCCTCCTGGACGCCCGGGAGGAGTGGGGGGTGACCCTCCTTTGGGTGGAGCACGACCTTAGGGCCGTCCTGGAGCTTTCCGACCGGGTCTTGGTCCTCTCCTACGGGGAGGTCCTCTACTACGGCCCCCCCGAAGGGGTGAAGAAGGACCCCAAGGTGGTGGAGGCCTACCTGGGCCAAGGGTGAAGGCGTATGCAGGGGACCCTCTTGGAACACCTCGTGAGGCACGCCAAGGAGCGCCCCGAGGCCCCAGCCCTAAGGGTGAAGCGGCTTGGCGTCTGGCAGAAGACCTCCTGGCGGGGGCTTCTGGACCGGGTCCTAAGCCTCGCCGGGGGGCTTTCCGCCCTGGGCCTTAAGGAGGGCGAGGTCCTCGCCATCCTCGGCCACAACGCCCCCGAGTGGGTGGAGGCGGAGCTCGCCGCCCAGGTCCTCGGGGCCCTCCCCATGGGCATCTACGCCGACGCCATGCCCGAGGAGGTGGGCTACTTCCTGGAGTTCACCGGGGCGAGGGGCCTCGTGGTCTCCGACGAGGAGCAGCTGGACAAGGTCTACCCCCACCTCCACCTGGTGGACTTCGTCCTGGTGTGGGAGGAGGCGGGGATGAGCCGGCACTTCCGGGGGAAGGTCAGGCGCTTTAGCCAGGCCTTGGGCGACCCCAGGGTGGGGGAGGAGGCCCTAAGGAGGCGGCGCCCCGAGGAGACCGCCCTCCTCGCCCCCACCTCCGGCACCACGGGGCGGAGCAAGCTCGCCATGCTCTCCCACCAAAACCTCCTCGCCGGGCACGAGGCGTTGGGCAAGGCCCTGGGCTTCCAAAGGGGAGCCTGGGTCTTCAGCTACCTCCCCCTTCCCTGGATCGGGGAGCAGATGCTCACCGTGGTGCAGAGCCTGGTGGAGGGCTCCACCGTCCACTTCCCCGAGGACCCCACCACCCTCAGGGAGGACCTCAAGGAGGTCCAGCCCGACTTCTTCCTGGCCCCGCCCAGGCTCTGGGAGGAGATGGCGAGCCTCATCCAAAGCCGGATGGCGGACGCCGACCCCATCAAGGCCTTCTTCTACCGGGCCGGGATGGGGGCCCTTTTGGAGGGGGCGAACCGGGAGTTCCGGGGGGAAAGGGTGGGGGTCTGGCTCAACCTCAAGCGGGCCCTCTTCTACCCCCTCATCGCCAGGCCCCTTAGGGCGAGGCTCGGGCTTGCCGCCTGCCGCATCGCCGTCACCGGCGGGGCGCCCTTGGGGCCTGAGGTCTTCACCTTCTTCCGCGCCCTGGGCCTGGACATCCGCCAGGTCTACGGCCAGTCGGAGACCGCCGCCGCCACCACCGCCCACGCCACCGGGGACGCCCCCCCGGAGACCGTGGGCCCCCCGCTTCCGGGCACGGAGGTGCGCATCGGCGAGGAAGGCGAGATCCAGGTGCGGGGCCCCCAGGTCTTCCAGGGCTACTTCAAGGGGGAAAAGGCCACCCGGGAGAGCTTCACCGAGGACGGCTTCTTCCGCACGGGGGACGCGGGCTTCTTTGACGAGCGGGGGCACCTGGTGATCCTCGGGCGGGTGAAGGAGGTGGGGGCTTTGGCGGACGGCACCCGCTTCGCCCCCCAGTTCCTGGAAAACCGCCTCAAGTACTCCCCCTACATCCGGGAGGCCGTGGTGCTCGGCCACGGGAGGCCCTTCGTCACCGCCCTCATAGAGCTTGACCCGGAAAACGTCCAGAACTGGGCGAGGAGGCGGGGCATCCCCTTCACCACCTACCTCTCCCTCACGGAACGCCCCGAGGTGCAGGCCCTCATCGCCGAGGAGATCCGCATGGTGAACCAGACCCTTCCCGAAAGGCTCAGGATCCGGCGCTTCGCCCTTTTGCCCAAGGAGCTCCACCCCGACGACGAGGAGATCACCCGCACCCGGAAGGTGCGTCGCCAGATCGTGGAGGCCCGCTACGGCCCCGTGATCCAGGCCCTCTACGGCGAGGGCGGCCGCGTGAGCCTCTCCCTGCCCATCCGCTACCTCGAGGGGGAGGGCAGGCTGGAGGCCACCCTCGAGGTCCAGGAGGTCTGAGGTGTACGCCCTCTCCAAGCGCCTCACCGACGCCTTCAGCCGCCGGTTTGCCCGGGCGGTGCGGGAGACCTACCGGGAGGACGAGGCCTACGCCAGCACCCCCTTGGGCCGCCTCGCCCTCTACGCCTTCCTCCTCCTGCTCCTCCTCCTTCCCCTCCTCCTCGGCCCCTACCCCATGTACGTGGCCACCCTGGTGGCCATCGGGGCCCTCTCCGCCCTGGGCCTCCACCTCCTGGTGGGGGGCGCGGGGCAGATCTCCTTGGGCCACGCCGCCTTCATGGGGGTGGGGGCCTACACGGCAAGCCACCTCACGGGCCCCCTCGCCCCCTTGGGGGTCCTCCTCGGGGGCGGGATCGCCGCCTCCTTGGGGCTTCTTTTGGGCCTCCCCTCCCTCCGCATCAAGGGGGTCTACCTGGCCATCGCCACCCTGGCCTTCCAGTTCCTGGCGGACTACGCCTTCAAGACCTGGGAGGCGGTCACGGGGGGGATCCGGGGCCGAACCCTCCCTCCCCCTGAGGTCCTGGGCCTCGTCCTGGACACCCCGGAGAGGCTCTGGTACCTGGTCCTCCTCTTCGCCCTCCCCCTCTTCTTCTACGGCAAGCGCCTCCTCATGACCCGCGCCGGGCGGGCCTTCCGGGCGGTGCGGGACAACGACCTCTCCGCCCGGGTGGCCGGGGTGGACCTCACCCGGGCCAAGCTCCTCGCCTTCGCCCTCTCCGCCTTCTACGCCGGGGTGGCCGGGGGGCTTCTGGCCCAGCTCTACAAGGCGGTGACCCCGGAGTACTTCCCCCTCTCCGTGAGCATCCAGTACCTGGCCATGGTCATCGTGGGCGGGGCGGGGACGGTCTTGGGGGCGGTCTTGGGGGCCTTCTTCGTCCTCCTCATCCCCGAGGTGCTAAATGGCTTCGTGGGGGCCCTGGGCCCGGAGTACGCCGCCCAGCTCGCCGCCTGGCGCAACGTGGCCTTCGGCCTCCTCATCCTGGCCTTCCTCGTCTTGGAGCCCCTGGGCCTGGTGGGGCTTTGGGGGCGGGTGCGGGACTACTTCCGCACCTGGCCTCTCCCCTACTGAAGGTGGCGCAAGGCCACGGGCAGACCCAGGAGGAGGCCGAAGAGGAGGTGGGAAGGGGTCTGGCCCAAAAGGGCGGCGAAAAGGGGCAAGGCCAGGGCCACCGCCAAAGCCGCCCGGCGGGGCCTCTGGAAGAGGAGGTGGAGGAGGGCGAAGAGGGCGAGGGAAAGGAGGAGGAGCCTGGGGTCCACGGCGAGGAGGACCCCCGCGGCCGGGGCCAGGGCCTTCCCGCCCCGGAGGCCGAGCCAGGGGGAAAAGGCGTGGCCCCACACCGCCCCCGCCCCGCCCCATAGCCCCCCCAAAGGGCCCATCCCCTCCCCCAGGGCCACCGCCAAGACCCCCTTGAAGGCGTCCAGGATGAGGGCGAGAAACCCCGGCACCGGGCCTAAGGCCCGGTAGGCGTCCGGGCCCTCCCGCAGAAGGTCCTTGCCCCTGAGGGCCCCGAACCAGAAGGCGACGGGGAGGCTTCCCAGGAAGTAGCCCAGGAGGAAAGGGAGAAGCATGGGCTAGAGGGCCTTTCGCACCTGGTCCTGCAGGCGGAGGAGGGCGGCCTCGAGGCCCCTAAGCCTCAAGGGGGTAAAGAGCTCCTCCAGCCCCGCCCCCCGGTAAAACCCCGGGGGGACGGCGAGGACCGCCTCGGGGGGTTCGCCCTCGAGGCCCTCCTTCAGGAGGCCGGCGAAGGCCTTCACCGTGGGGGCCTCGTCGGGGACCATGAAGTGGAGGCGCACCCTCCCCTCCTCCACCTCCGCCTTCAGGAAGAAGGGGGTCTGGCACTCGGGCACCCGCTCAAGCTCCACCCCGGGAGGGGGCGGGGGCACCTTCTTGGCGTAGTCCAGGAGGACCTGGGCCTTGAGCTCCTTGGGCAAGGCGCGGAAGAGGTCCAAAGCGGCTTGCAGGCGTGGGGGCAGGCTCATCTTCCTTAGCTTACCCGGGTGGGGCGGAGCTCCACCTCGCTCACCAAGGCCCGCTCCGGCATCTCCAGGGCGAAGCGCACCGCCTCGGCCACGTCCTCTGGGGCGAGCTTCCAGGAGGCCCCCGGAACGTTCCCGGCGAAGCCCGTGTCCACCGAGCCCGGCAGGACGTTCACCACCCGCACCCCCACCTCCCTCAGCTCCAGCATGGCCGCCCCCATGAGGCCCAGAAGGCCGAACTTGCTGGCGTTGTAGGCGGCCCCGCCCTTGAAGGGGTTCTTCCCGGCGAGGCTTCCGATGTTCACCACCACCCCCCGGGCGCGAAGGAGGGCGGGCAGGGCCGCCTTCAGGCCCAGGAAGGGCCCCACCAGGTTCACCTCCAAGACCTCCCGGAACTCGGCCTCGGAAAGCTCGGCGAGGGGCTTCATGACGCCGATTCCGGCGTTGTTCACCAGGGCGTAGAGCCCGCCGAAGGCCTCCTCCATCCGGGCCACGGCCCTCGCCCAGTCCTCCCCCCGGCGCACGTCCCCGGGGAGGGCCAAGGCCCCTTCCCCAAGCGCCTCCGCCAGGGCCTGAAGCCGGGCCCCGTCCCGGGCAAAAAGCCCCACCCCATAGCCCCTTCCGTGGAGGAGGCGGGCCGTGGCCTCCCCGATGCCCCGGCTCGCCCCCGAGATGAGCACGGCGCGCATGGCCTCAGGATAGCCCAAAGCGGGCCCGGATTTCCCCGAGGAGGGCCCGGGTCCTTTCCTCAAGCTCCTTAAGGGTCCCGGTGTTCTCCAAGACCCAGGTGGCCCGCCTGCGCTTCTCCTCCTCGGGCATCTGGGCCCGCTCCCGGGCCAGGACCTCCTCCCGGGAAAGCCCCGAGCGCGCCATCACCCGCCTCACCCGCGCCTCCAAGGGGGCCGCCACCAAGAGGGTTCCGTGGAGCCTCCCCTCCCACCCCTTCTCAAAGAGGAGGGGGATCTCCAGAAAGACGAGGGGGGCCTCGAGGCGGGAAAGCTCCTCCCCAAGAAGCCGGCCCACCTCCGGGTGGACCACGGCCTCGAGGGCCTTAAGCTTCTCCGGGTCGGAGAAGACGAGCCGGGCGAGGGCCCTCCGGTCCAACCTCCCCCCCACCACCGCCTCGGGGAAGAGGCGCCTAAGCTCCGCCTCCTTGTTCTCCCGGGCCCGGGCGGCGAGGGCGTCCAGGTCCAAGACGGGGTAGCCCCAGGACCTGAGGAGGGCGGCCACGGTGCTCTTGCCGCTGCCGATGTTCCCGGTGATGCCGATAATGATGGGGTGCTCCGGCTGATCCGCCATATGGACTTCCCCTTTTATACCCCCAAGGACGCCTTCCCCGTGGGCGGGGCGGTGCGGGACCTCCTCCTGGGAAGGCGCCCCAAGGACCTGGACTACGCCGCCTTGGACCCGCAAAAGGCGGCCGAGGAGGCGCAAAGGCGCCTCGGGGGAAGCCTCTTCCCCCTGGACCCCGAGCGGGGCCACTTCCGCCTGGTGGTGGGGGAAAGGACCCTGGACTTCACCCCCTTGGAGGGGAGGCCGGAAGAAGACCTCCTCCGGCGGGACTACCGCCTAAACGCCCTCCTCTGGAGGCGGGGCGCGGTCTTTGGCCTAGAGGGGGTGGAGGAGGACCTGAGGCGGCGCCTCCTCGTCCCCGTGCGGGAGGAAAACCTCTACCAGGACCACCTGCGGAGCCTCCGGGGGGTGCGCCTTTCCGCCACCTTGGGCTTCGGGCTTCCCCGGAGGACCCGGGAGGCCCTTGGCCGCCACGCCCGGTTCCTCCAGGCCCACCCCGAGGCCATTCCCGCGCGGGAAAGGGTGAGGGAGGAGCTTGCGCGGCTCCTCCTCTCCCCAAAGGCGGCCTACGGCCTCCGCCTTCTGGAGAGGGTAGGGCTCCTTGGGGTCTACCTCCCCGAGCTCGCCCTCCTCGTGGGCCTCCATCAAGGCGGGGTGCACCACCTCCCCGCTTGGGAGCACACCTTGAGCGTGGTCTTCCACCTCCTCTGGCTCTGGCCCGAGGCCCCCCTCGAGGCCCGCCTCGCCGCCCTCTTCCACGACGTGGGCAAGCCCCTCACCCGCCGCTTTGACCCCGAGGTGGGCCGCTTCCGCTTCCTGGGCCACGCCGAGGTGGGGGCGGAGATCGCCCGGGCAAGCCTCCTTTGGCTCCGCTTCCCCAAGGAGGGGGTGGAGCGGGTGGCGGGCCTCGTGCGCCGCCACATGGACCGCCCCCCCGAGGAGAGGAAGGCCCTCCGCCGCTTCCTCCTGAAGCGTCAGGACCTCCTCCCCGACCTCGTCTACCTCATGGCGGCGGACCGCCTGGCGGCGAAGGGCGTGGAGGCCGAGGCCTGGGAGGTGCTCGGGCGCTACGGGGAGGCCCTGAAAGACCCCCTGCCGCAAAGGCCCCTCCTCTCCGGGGAGGAGGTGATGGCCCTTCTGGGCCTGCGGGAAGGCCCCGAGGTGGGAAGGGCCCTGAAGGCCCTCCTCGAGGCCCAGGCGGAGGGCCGGGTGGGGACCGAGGAGGAGGCCCGGGCCTTTCTCCTATATTGGAAGGGTGGAAGGGAGGCTCAGGCTTCGGGAACCCCAGATCACCCCCGTTGAGGGGGGCTTTCTGGTCTCCGACCCCTACGGGGTCTACGAGAAGCCCCTGGCCCTCACCGAGGGCGGGCTTTTCCTCCTCTCCCTCATGGAGGGGAGGACCCTGGAGGAGGTGCAGGAGGAGGTGTTCAAGCGCCACGGGGTCCTGGTGCCGAGGAAGGAGCTGGAAGAGCTGGCGAAGGCCCTGGAGGAGGCGGGCCTCCTCCTCACGGAAAGGGTGGAGGCGAGGCTTAGGGAGGAGGAAGAGAGGCTCAGGCGGGAGCGGCCCATGCGCCTCGCCGGGCTTTCCTACCCCCAAGGGGAGCGGGAGGCCCGGGCCTTCCTCGAGGCCTTCCGGGCGAGCTACCCCGGGGAAGGAAGGGAAGCGGAGGTCCTCCTCATGCCCCACCTGGAGCCAAGCCGGGTCCCCGAGGTCTACGGGGCGGCCCTCGCCGCCTTGGAGAAGACCCCGCCCCCTGAGCGCGTCTACCTGGTGGGGGTCGCCCACAGGCCGCTTAAGGAGAGGGCCGCCGCCCTCCCCGTGCCCTTCCAGACCCCCTTCGGCCCCGCCCTGCCGGACCTCCCCGCCCTCCAGGCCCTGGACGCCCTCCTTCCCTTTGAGCTCTTTAACACGCCCCTCGCCTTCCGGGAGGAGCACAGCCTGGAGCTTCCCCTCTTCTTCCTGAAGGGGCGGTTCCCCGAGGCCCGCGTCCTTCCCCTCCTCGTGGGGCGGCGAAGCCCGGAGCTCGGGGAGGCCCTCAAGGTGGTCCTGCGGGACTTCCCGGGGCTTCTCGTCCTCGCTGTGGACCTCTCCCACGTGGGGCCCCGCTTCGGGGACCCTCCCCTCACCCGCCCCCTGGCGGAGGAGGCGAGGCGGCGGGACCTGGGCTTCCTGGAACGGATCGCGGAAGGGGCGCCGGAGGCCGCCCTCGCCCTCCTCGGGGAAAACCCCACCCGCATAGACGGGGTGGAGGTGGTGGCAAGCCTCCTCCCCCTCCTCCGGGGAAGGAGGGGCGAAGTCCTGGCCCACCGCCTGGACCTCGAGGCCCCCACCCTAAGCGCCGTGGGGGCGGGGACCCTGGTCCTCTAACCAGGACCCCAGATTTGGAACCGCGCGAAGGCCCGGGCGCCGAACCGCCCGGGCCCCTTTTCTGGAAGCGCTCCTTTGGGAAAGGGCCCGGAAGGTGGGTGGAAAGGCGCGCCGGGGCCTGCGTGGAAGCCTCCTAGCGCGAGGGGCACAGACCTTCACCCACGACAATCCCCTTACGGGGCTCAATTCCTCGCAACGAGAAGAAGGACGCCCAAACCCTCCGCCGCGAGCTTCTGTCGCAATCTCCTTACGGGGCTCAATCTCTTGCAATTCTCCTGGGGGAGCGTTTGCGGGCCATCAGAGCCGTTCAAAACGCTTGTCTATGAGTCCATAGAGGCTATCTGTGAACTCGCCATAACATGTGATGATGGCCCCCTGGCCCTGATTGAGAGCGCTACAGGTAGCTTTAGCCGGACTTGTAGCTCCGAGGGCGCGGAACGCGATGAGGGGATACGTGATGAGCTCCACCGTGGTTTCGGACGCTCGGACCACTTGCCAGCGCTCAAACCATTGGTGGGGCTGAATGGAAGGAGCTTCGGCCATCAGATAGGCGATCAGCTCCTGGGCCGTTGCCTTGTAGACGGGACGGGGTTGAGTTACTGAAGGTGCGCAAGCGCTCAGGGCCAACACGAACAAAAGCCATATCCGCCGCATATTCACCTCCTACATGTCGCAATCCCCTTACGGGGCTCAAGCTCTTGCAACGGGAGAGGATTGGGTACACCAATACCTACCGCCTCAACCTGTCGCAATCCCCTTACGGGACTCAAGCTCTTGCAACCCGTGGAGGAGTCGCTTAGTTCCGCGGGCCTCGACCCCGTCGCAATCCCCTTACGGGGCTCAAGCTCTTGCAACGGTGGAGGTGATGGAGATGCGGCGGTGGCAAATGGTGTCTGAGTCGCAATCCCCTTACGGGGCTCAAGCTCTTGCAACTCTACCCCCCTCAGAACCCCGTCCTGGACGGCACCGCTAGAGGGGGGGGTTTGTGAGAAAGATGAAGCTTGGAATATGCACACGGCGAATAACGGGGTTTTTCGGGGGTTTGGGCCGATGGCAAGCCACAGGAGGAAGGGGCGATGAGAAGGGGAAAGCGCATATTCGCCTTCGGCAAGAGGAAAACTGGCTTTCAAGGTCCCCACCCGGAGGTCCGGGTTAGGGGGAGTATAGCACACACCGCAACGTTGGGCCAGGTCAAAATTTCGGTGAAGAAAGGGCTCCTGCACTGAGCTTTACTTTTCAAAGTCCAAAGAAAGCCGGTTGCATCGTAATTTTGCTGACAAGTATAGCCAAGGCCCGCCCTATCGCCAGAGGTAAAAGGGCGTGTACTCCCCCCGTCCCAAAAGGGCCGCCTTCAGCCGCTGGGCCTGCACTCCCCCAGGGGGTTGCAGAACCCCAGGGGGTGGGCACTTAGCGGCGCCGCTTCCTGCGGGCCCGGGTCCTCGCCGGGCGGGACTCTTGGGACTCCTTAGGGGTCCACTCGCCGAAGTAGATGGTGTTCACCGTGGCCCGTTCGGGACGGGTGTCCCGGGTCCTGTCCTTGGGGGGTCCTACCACTTTGCGCATATCCTCCTCCTTTTCCTTCTTCCTTTTGCCTGGGGTCTTGACCTCCCCTTGGGCTTCCACGTAGGGCACCAGGTCCACCTGGCGAAGCCTGGGGTTGGCGGCGGCGATGACCACCTCCATCTCGTCCCCCAGGCGGATCCTCTTCCCCTTGGGGCCAAGGAGGGCCATGGCCTCCTCGCTGTAGGTGTAAGGCCCCAGGGCCTCGAGGCGCACCAGGCCCTCCACCCCGTTGGGCAGGGTCACGAAGGCCCCGAAGTTCGCCACCCCCGTGACCTTCCCCAAAAAGCGCTCCCCCACGTGGAGCTCGGCCCACTTGGCCATGTAGTACTTGGTGAGCTCCCGCTCGGCGGCCTCGGCCTTCCGCTCCATCTCCGAAGCGTGGTCGGCGACGGCGGGGAAGGCCGTAAGCCACCTGGCCTTCCGCCCCTGGGTGAGGGTGCGGCGCAAGGCCGCCTTCAGCACCCGGTGGACCACCAGGTCCGGGTAGCGGCGGATGGGGCTCGTGAAGTGCAGGTAGTGCTCCATGGCGAGGCCGAAGTGGCCCAGGTTCTCCGCGGCGTAGCGGGCGAGGCGCAAGGAGCGGAGGACGAGGGAGGCCACCACGGGCTCCTCCGGGCGGCCCTTGGCCTCCAGGAGGACCCGCTGCAACGCCTTGGAGGAGACCTCCTCGGGAAGACTGTAGCCGAGGCGGGCCAGGGCCAGCCGTAGCTTGCCGTAGGCCTCCTCCAAGGGCTCCTCGTGCACCCGGTAGAGGCCGGGAAGGCCCTTTTGCACCAGGTGCTCGGCCACGAGCCGGTTGGCGAGGAGCATGAGCTCCTCAATGAGGCTTCTGGCCTTGGGCTCCGCCTGGGGGATGAGGTGGAGCACCCCTTCCTCCACCTCCACCTTCACCTCGGGGAAGCTGAAGTCCAAGGCGCCCTCCTCCAGGCGCTTCTCCCGCATCCTCTGCGTGAGGTCCAGAAGGAGGCGCAGGTCCTCCGCCAGGAAGGCGTGCTCCTCGGGAAGGCCGAACCCCTCGGCGAAGGCCTCCACCTCGGTGTAGGTGAGGCGGGCCACGCTCCGGATGACCCCTTCCCGGAAGCGGACCCGCTTGACCTTTAGGTCCTCCGTGAGGTCCACGAGGACGGAGAGGACCAGGCGGTCCTCCCCCGGCCTCAAGGAGCAAACCCCGTTGGAAAGCCTTTCGGGAAGCATGGGGAGGACCCGCCCCGGGAGGTAGACGCTGGTGCCCCTTAGGAAGGCCTCCTGGTCCAGGGGGCTTCCCTCCTTCACGTAGTGGGAGACGTCGGCGATGTGGACCCCGATGCGGTAGCCCCCGGGCAGGCGCTCCACGTGGATGGCGTCGTCAAAGTCCTTGGCGTCCACCCCGTCTATGGTGAAGACGCGAAGGCCCCTGAAGTCCTCCCGCCTCGCAAGCTCCGCCTCGGGGATCTCCAGGGGGATGGCCTCGGCCTCCCTCAGCACCTCCTCGGGGAACTCGGCGCGAAGGCCGTACTTGGCGATGACGGCCTCCGTCTCCGTCTCGGGGGCCTCCCCCTCCCCCAGGTACGCCAGGAAGGTCCCGTAGGGGCGCTTGCCGTAGTGGACCTGGACCACGATGCGGCTTCCCCGCTTCAGGCCCTCGAGGCCCTCGGGGGAAAGCCTGAGCTCGGGAAGCCCGGGCTCGTCGGGGAGGAGGAGGGCGTACCCCTTGCGGAAGTCCAGCCTCCCCACCACCCGCTCCCGCGCCCGCTTGAGGACCCGCTCCACCACCCCCCAGGGCCTCCCGTCCCGCCCCGGGGGCATGAGGCGGGCCTCCACCAGGTCGCCCGGCCAGGCGTCCTGGGTGTACCCCGGGGGGATGAAGAGGTCCCCCTCGGGGAGGCGGACGAAGCCGTACCCGTCCCGGTGGAGGCTTAGGGGCCCCTGGACCTTCTGGGGGAGGGCGTAGCGGCTTCCCCGCTTCTCCAGGAGGCCTTCCCGCACCAAGGCCCCGAGGTAGGCCTTGGCCTCCCGCTTGGAGAGGCCGAAGCGGTGGAGGATCTCCTCCAGCCGGTGGGGCCTCCCGGTTTTCTTGAAAAACTCTAGAAGGGTTTCCTGCATTCTATCCTAGAAGGCCCTCGAGGGTCCTTTCCGTGGCCATAAGGGCCTCGGAGAAGGCGGCGAGGGCCTCGTCCGCGTGCTCCTTGCCGATGATGAGGGGGGGCTCGAGGCGCACCACCTTGGGGTTATTCAGGCCGAAGGCGGTGAGGACCCCCCTCTCCGCCAGCTCCGCCACCACCAGGGCGCCGATGTCGGCGTCCGTGAACTCCACGCCCAGCATGAGCCCCCGCCCCCGCACCTCCTCAATGAGGTGGGGGTGCCGCGCCTTCAGGGCCTTCAGGCCCTCCATCAGGTACCCGCCCACCTCCAGGGCCCGGCCCGGAAGGTCCTCCTCCAGGGTGACCTGGATGGCCGCAAGGGCCGCGGCCGCGGCCAGGGGGTTCCCCCCGAAGGTGGAGGAGTGGAAGAGGGGGTTAGTCTTGAAGACCTCAAAGACCTCCCGCCGCCCCACGCAGGCCCCGATGGGCATCACCCCGCCCCCCAGGGCCTTGGCCAGGGTCATGAGGTCCGGGGAGACCCCCTCCCAGTCCACCCCGAAGAGCCTACCCGTGCGCCCGAGGCCCGTCTGCACCTCGTCGGCGATCATGAGGACGCCCTTTTCCCGGGTGAGCTCCCGCACGCCCCTCAGGTACCCCTCGGGGGGCACCCGGATCCCCCCTTCGCCCTGGATGGGCTCCACGATCACGGCGGCGGTGTCCTCGTCTATGGCCGCCTCCAGGGCCTTCAGGTCCCCGTAGGGCACCACCTTGACCCCGGGGAGGAGGGGCCTTGCGGGGTCTTGGTACTCGGGCTTGGGGGTGAGGGAGAGCGCCCCCATGGTCTTGCCGTGGAACCCCCCCTGGGTGGTGACGATGCCGGGCTTGCCGGTGTAGGCCCGGGCGAGCTTGATGGCCGCCTCCACCGCCTCGGCCCCGGAGTTGCCGAAGAAGACCATCTCCAGGCCCTCGGGGGTGATCTCGGCGAGCCTTGCGGCGAGCCTGGCCGTGGGCTCCGAGACCAGGACCCGCACGGACATGGGCATGCGGTCAAGCTGCCGCTTCACCGCCTCCACCACCTTGGGGTGGCGGTGGCCCAGGTTCAGGGTGCCGTAGAGGCCTAGGAAGTCCAGGTAGCGCTTGCCCTGGGTGTCCCAAACGTAAGGGCCTTCGGCGTGGGACTCCACCCGGTCTAGCCCGGTGAAGCGGAGAAGCCCGGCGAGGCCTGGGTTGATGTGCCGCTCAAAGAGGGTGAAGGCGTCCAAGTCCATGCCCCAATGCTACCTTAAGTGTAGCACGCTCAAGGCCCGGTAGAGGTCCTCCGGGATGCGGGCCGCCCTTCCCCCCACCTGGCAGAGGTGGCGGGTGAAGCCCTCGGCCAAAAGGACCCCCTCCCGCTCCACCCGGTAGCGGAAGAGGAGGGCCCGGGAGGAAAGCTCCGCGAGGCGGGTCCGGACCTCCACCTCCTCCCCGAAGCGCGCCGGGGCGCGGAAGGTGAGGCCGAGCTCCACCACGGGGAAGAAGACCCCCCTGGCCTCCACCCGGTGGTAGGGAAGCCCCGCCCGCTCCAGGAAGTCCACCCGGGCGGCCTCGAGGTAGACGGCGTAGACCGCGTGGTGGACCACGCCCATCTGGTCCGTCTCGGCGTAGCGGACCTTTATGCGGGTGACGCTCTCCACGGCAGAAACTCCAACCGGGGCAAGCGGCGCAGGCGCACCCGCCGGGCGAGGGCGGAAAGAAGCCTCCCCTGGGCGTGGCGCAGGGCCTCCAAGGCCCTCTCCTCCTCCTGAAAGGCCTCCACGTAGACGGAGAGCACCCGGCCGTCCGGGGAAAGGCGCACCGACTCCACCGTGAGGAGGAAGAGCCTGGGGTCCTCCAGCTCCCTGATGGCCTCGGCCAGGGCCCTTAGGAGCTTCTCCTCGAGGTGGGCCTTCCCGTACACGCCCTTAGCTTACCCCCTGGTCCAGGGAGGCCACCAGGTGGGCGAGCTCCCGCGCCACCTCCTCCGCCCCCTCCTCCGCCTCCACCATGACCCGGACCACGGGCTCCGTGCCCGAGGGGCGGACGTTCACCCGGCCCCTCCCCCCTAGCCGGGCCTCGGCCTCGCGGACGGCCTCCCCAAGCCTCGGGTCGGCCATCACCTTGGCCTTGTCGGAGACCCGCACGTTGAGGAGCACCTGGGGGTAGAGGGGAAGCGCCTCGTACCAGTCGGCGAGGTCCCCGCCCAGAGCCTTGAGGGCCTTCAGGGTGAGGAGGGCGGTGAGGAGGCCGTCCCCCGTGGTGTGGTGGCGGAGGAAGATCACGTGCCCCGAGGGCTCGCCTCCCAGGGCGAGGCCCGTCTCCTTGAGCTTCTCCAGGACGTACCGGTCCCCCACCGCCGCCCGGTGGAAGGCGAGGCCCCTTTCCTTGAGGGCCACCTCCAAGGCCATGTTGCTCATCACCGTTCCCACCACGCCCTTCTCCCCAAAGGCTAAGGCGGCGAGGTAGAGGACGTGGTCCCCGTGGAAGAGGCGCCCCTTGCGGTCTATGAACTGCACCCGGTCCCCGTCCCCGTCAAAGGCGAGGCCCAGGTCCAGCCCGAGCTCCACCACGAAGCGGCTCAAGGCCTCGGGGTGGGTGGAGCCGCACCCCCGGTTGATGTTCCGGCCGTCCGGGGTGTTGAAGAAGGCCATGACCTCGGCCCCCGCCCTCTGGAAGAGCTTGGGCCCGATGCGGTAGGTGGCCCCGTGGGCGAGGTCCAGGCCCACCTTGAGCCCCGTGAGGTCCGGGGCGTGGGCGAGGAGGAAGTCCAGGTACATCCTCTCCGCCTCCCGGAAGTCCCCCACGGTGCCGATGCCCCGGGTAGGGTGGTCTTCCGAAAGAAGCCGCTCAATCTCATCCTCGGCCTCGTCGGGAAGCTTCTCCCCCGTGGGCCCGAAGAACTTGATGCCGTTGTCCTGGTAGGGGTTGTGGCTCGCGGAGATCATGGCCCCCGCCGTGGCCTTCAGGGCCTTGGTGAGGTGGGCCACCCCGGGGGTGGGGAGGACCCCCAGGTGCTCCACCCGCACCCCCTGGCTCATGAGCCCCGCGGCCAGGGCGGCCTCCAGGAGGTCCGAGGACTCCCGGGTGTCCTTGGCCAGGAGGACCACGGGCCTCTTCTCCTGAGCAAGGAAGTAGGCCCCCGCCGCCTGGCCGAGCTTTAGGACAAAGTCCGGGGTCAAGGGGGGCTTTCCCGCCTCCCCCCGCACCCCGTCGGTGCCGAAGTAGCGCCTCATGGCGGCCACTATACCAGGGCTCCTTCAGCCCTTGGCGGAAAGCCAGTCCTCCCCCATCCCCACCTCCACCTCCAGGGGCACCGCCAGGGGGTAGACCCCCTCCATCACCTCCTTGGCCAGGGCGGCCACCTCCTGGGCCCGGTCTTTAGGCGCCTCGAGGACCAGCTCGTCGTGGACCTGGAGGAGCATGCGGGCCCCCGTCCCCTGGAGGCGGGGGAAGAGCTTCACCATGGCGAGCTTCATGAGGTCGGCGGCGGTGCCCTGGACGGGCATGTTGAAGGCCATGCGCTCGGCGGCCTCCCGGACGCTCTTCACCCGGGCGTTGAGGTCGGGCACGTAGCGCCTTCTTCCGAAGAGGGTCTCCACGTAGCCCCGCGCCCTCCCCTCCTCCAGGGTCTTCTCTATCCAGGCCTTCACCTTGGGGAAGCTCTGGAAGTAGCGCTCAATGAAGGCCACCGCCTCCTCGTAGGGGATGGAAAGCTCCTGGGAAAGCCTGTGGGCGGACATGCCGTAGAGGACGCCGAAGTTCACCGTCTTGGCCGCCCGGCGCATCAGGGAGTCTATGGCCTCCGGGGGGACGCCGAACATCCAGCTTGCGGTCTGGGTGTGGATGTCCTTCCCCTCCTGGAAGACCCTTATCAGGTTCTCGTCCCCCGAGAGGTGGGCGAGGACCCGGAGCTCTATTTGGCTATAGTCCAGGGCCAAAAGGAGGTGGCCCTCCTCGGCCACGAAGGCCCGGCGGATCCTCTGGCCCAAGGGGGTGCGGATGGGGATGTTTTGCAGGTTGGGGTCGGAGCTAGAAAGCCTTCCCGTGGCCGTGGCCGTCTGGTTGAAGCGGGTGTGGAGGCGGCCCGTCTTGGGGTGGACGAGGCCCGGGAGGGGGTCTATGTAGGTGCTCTTGAGCTTGGTGAGCTCCCGGTACTCCAGGATCTTCCCCACGATGGGGTGGGCCTCCCGGAGGGCTTCCAGCACGGCGGCGCTGGTGGAGCGCTTGCCCGTCTTCTCCGTCTTGCCGATGGCGGGAAGCCCGAGCTCGTCAAAGAGGACCCTTTCCAGCTGGTCCCGGGAGTTCAGGTTGAAGGGGTGGCCCGCCAGGCGGAAGACCTCCTCCTCTATCCTCCCTATCTCCGCCTCCACCTCCAGGGAGAGGGCCTTTAGGTAGGCCACGTCCAGCCGGACCCCGGTGGCCTCCATGTGGGCCAGGACCCGGGAGAGGGGCTTTTCCACCTCGTGATAGAGCCAAAGGAGCCTCTCCTCCCCCTGGAGGCGCCCGAGGAGGTTCTGCTGGAGCCTCTCCGAGAGAAGGGCCCGCTGGGCGGCGTCCTCCGTCCACTCCCCCCCGTAGCGCCGCGCCACCCCCTCGGGGGTGGTGTTGGAGGGGTCCAGGAGGTAGGCGAGGAGCATGGGGTCGTCCCCTGGGGCCAGGTCCAGCCCCTCCCTCGAGGCCAAGACGGCGAGGTCCTTGGCCAAAAGCCCCCGGGCCTCCTTCAGGTCCTTTAGCCCCGCCAAGGGGTCCTCCGCCCGGTGCACCCGGCCCTCCTTGGAGGCGGCGAGGGCCTTGAGCTCGGCCCACATGGGCTCGGGCCGGGAGAGGACGAAGCCCACGAAGGCCCCTTCCGGCGGGGGCCAGGGGGCCTCCTCCGCCGCCACGGGGCCTTCCAGCAGGCCGAACTCGTGGAGGAGGCTTCCGAACTCAAGCCGCTCCAGAAAGGCCCGAAGCCCCTCCCAATCGGGCTCCCTCCGCCTTTGGAAGTCCACCTCCAGGGGGAGGTCGGTGCGCACCCGGGAGAGCTCCAAGGAGAGCCTGAGGTCTTCCAGGTGGGCTTGGATCTTCTCCCGGACGCTTTCCGGCTTCACCCGGTCCAGGTTCTTGAGGAGGTTTTCCAGGCTTCCCCACTCCTTGAGGAGCTTGAGGGCCGTCTTCTCCCCTATTCCCTTCACTCCAGGGAGGTTGTCGGAGGGGTCCCCCACCAGGGCGCGGAAGTCCACCCACTGCTCGGGCCTGAGGCCGTACCTCTCCCAAAGCCACTCCGGGGTGATGAGGTGGCCCTCGGGGTGGAGGATGTGGACGCGCTCGGAAAGGAGCTGGTAGAGGTCGCGGTCGGCGGTGAGGATGCGCACCTCGTACCCCTCCCCTTCCGCCTTCTTGGCCAAGGTGGCGAGGACGTCGTCCGCCTCGTAGCCGGGGACCTCGAGGCGGACTAGCCCCAGGAGGTCCACGAGCTCCTTGATGAGGGCGAGTTGCCGGGGGAAGTCCTCGGGGGTGGGGGCCCTCCCCGCCTTGTAGGCCTCGTAGGCCTCGTGGCGGAAGGAGGGGGCCTTGGCGTCAAAGACCACGATGACCGCGTCCCCGTCCTCTTTTAGGGCCTTGAGGAGGCTTTTGGCGAAGCCGTAGACCGCCTGCACGGGCTCGCCCCGGCTCGTGGTGAGGCCTTTGAGGGCGAAGAAGGTGCGGTAGGCCAGGTGGTGGCCGTCCACCAGGAGGACCCGGCCCTTGGGCTCAAAGAGGGGCAGCATCGGCTCCATGCTACAGGAGGACCGCCCGCCCCCGGGTGGCGTCCCGGAGGGCCTTGAGGAACCCTTCCCGCTCGGGCCTCGGGAGGAGGAGGGCGAAGCGCACGCCCTCCGGGGTGTAGGCCTCCTCGGCCTCGAGGCCAAGGCCCCGGAGGAGGGCGTGGACCCGGCCCACCTCGGCGAAGGGCACGAGGAAGGCGAGCCCCACCCGCTCCACCAGGGGGACCTTGGGCGCCCGCCTTAAGGCCTCCGCCGCCACCCCCCCGTAGGCCCGCACCAGCCCCCCGGCCCCGAGCTTCACCCCGCCGAAGTAGCGCACCACCAGCACCGCCACCCGGTCCAGGCCTTGGGCCTCTATGGCGTGGAGGATGGGCTTCCCCGCGGTGCCCGAGGGCTCCCCGTCGTCAGAGAAGCGGTAGAGGGGGCCGATCTTGTAGGCGTAGCTGTTGTGGGTGGCCTCCGGTTCCCGGTTCTCGGCCAAAAACGCCAAGGCCTCCTCCTCCGAGGCCACGGGGGCGGCCTTGGCGATGAAGCGGCTCTTCCGGACCTCCTCCTCGTAGACCACCTTGTCCGCCAGGGTGAGGCTCATGCTTCCTCTAGACCTTTGACCCCGGGGAAGCCCAACGCCCTTAGGCCTTGGACCAAACGGGCATCGGCCGTCCAGAGGAGGGCCCTCTTCCTCTCGGCCAGGGCCACATAGAAGGCATCGTAGGCCCGCGCCTGGCCCAGCTTAGATGCCCAGCGCAGGGCGGGGAGGGCGAGTTCCTCGTCTTTGGCATAGATCCAGGGGAGTTTGAGAAGCAGGTCCAAGGCCCTTTCCGCGGCCTCCTGGGTCAAGGCGCCGTGGAAGGAGGCCCGCCGAAGGGCCGAGGCCACCTCGGCGGCGAAGAGCCGGGGGACGAAGAGGGGCCTCTCCTCCACCACGGCCCGCCGGAGGAGCCTCTGGGCATGTTCCCGCAAGGGATGGCCCGTGGCCGCGGCCACGGCCACGGAAGCGTCAAGGACCCAGGCGCTCGTCATGGGCCCGCCTGTCCTCTTCCATGAGGTCTTGCCCCACGGGGGCTTCCCCGCCGAGGTGGCTTAGCTCCTCCAGAAGGGCGAGGTAGTCTTCCTTTCGCTTGGCCTCCTCGGCGAGGCCTCGGGCCACGAGCTCCTTCAAGGCCTCGCTGGCGCTCACCCGTCGTCCACGGATGAGGGCGAGCCTTCGCGCCAGGCGCTGGACCTCGGCCCACTGGTCCTCCTCCAGCACCACCTGAACCCGGTGAAGCTTCATCCTCACCACCTTATACCCTTTCTCCGCCTTCCTTCGCTCGGCTAACCCGAGGACCCTTTGCCGGGGCCCCCATGCTGGCCCTAAGTGCCCGCACTTGATTTCGCCACATGGAACGCCGGAGGTAGGGCTCTGCGAAGCCTCTTTTGGGGCCCCCGCTCTGGCGCAAGCCAGCGCGGGGTACTTAAACCCCCAAGGCCCTAAGGGCCGCCTCCTCCATGCCCGAGGGGTCCGGGAGGAGGCCCGTCCAGATGCGGAAGGCCAAAGCCCCCTGCCAGGCGAGCATGGGAAGGCCGGTCTGGACCTTTAGGCCCCGCTCCTTGGCCTCCCGCAGAAACCGGGTCCAGAGGGGGCGGTAGACGAGGTCCACCGCCGCCCCCTCCTCCGGGAGGAGTTCCGGCGGCAAGGGGGTGGCCCCAGGGTCGCCGAGCCCCACGCTGGTGGCGTTCACGAGGAGCCGGGCCTCCTTCGCCTTCTCCAGGGGGACAGCCCTTAGGCCGAACTCCTCCGCCAGGGCGAGGGCCCGCTTTGGGGTGCGGTTCCAGACCCAGACCTCGAGCCCCGCCTCCTTCAGGGCGAAGGCCACGGCCCGGCCCGCCCCCCCGGCCCCCAGGACCAAGGCGGGGCCTTTTAGGGGGATGCCCCCCGCCTTGAGGGCCTCGAGGAAGCCCGGGGCGTCGGTGTTAAAGCCGAAAAGCCTTCCCTCCACCTGGAGGGCGGTGTTCACCGCCCCGATCCTCTGGGCCTCGGGGGAGGCCCAGTCCAGGTGGGCCAGGGCCGCCTCCTTCAGGGGGAGGGTGAGGTTGACCCCCCGGAAGGCCCGACGCACCTCCTTTAGGCGCCCGGGCAAGGCCTCCAAGGGGGTTTCCCAGGCCTCGTACCTGCCCTCAAGCCCCAGGCTTTCCAGGGCGAAGGCGTGCATGGCGGGGGAGAGGGAGTGGGCCACGGGGTGGCCCAGCACGGCGAAGCGCAGCATCCTCCTAAGGATAGCGGGGAGGAACCCTCTCTTGCTTCCGAAAGCGTATAGAATGGAGGCGGTGAAAAGGCTTCTGGCCCTCGCCTTCCTCCTCCCCTTGGCCCTGGGGAAGACCTTCCTCGTCCCCATCCAGGGGGAGATTGACCCCGCCTTGGCCGTCTTCGTGGAGCAGGCCCTGGCCCGGGCGGAGCGGGAAGGGGCGAGCGGGGTGGCCTTCCTCATAGACACCCCGGGGGGGCGGGTGGACGCGGCCATCCGCATCTCCGACCGCATCCTCCAGACCCCCCTCCCCACCCTGGCCGTGGTGCAAAACGCCTTCTCCGCCGGGGCCCTCGTCGCCCTCTCCTGCCGCCAGATCGCCATGCTCCCGGGCTCGGAGATCGGGGCCGCCCTCCCCGTGGTGGCCCTTCCCCTCCAGGAGCCCCAGGCCGCCGACCAAAAGGTGATCTCCGCCCTCAAGGGGAAGTTCCGGGCCGTGGCCGAGGCCCGGGGGCGGCCCGTGGAGCTCGCCGAGGCCATGGTGGACCCGAACCTCGAGGTCCCCGGCCTCTCCGCCAAGGGGGAGCCCCTGACCCTCTCCGCCGACAAGGCCGTGGAGCTCAAGGTGGCCGACTTCAAGGCGGCAAGCCTCCCCGAGGCCCTGCGCCAGGCAGGTTTCAACCCGGAAACCGAAAGGCTCCAGCCGGGCCCCAGGGTCCAGGTGGCCCGTTTTCTCACCAGCTCGGGCGTGGCCGGCCTTCTCCTGGCCCTGGGGCTTTTGCTCCTCCTCCTGGAGCTTTTCACCCCCGGGTTTGGCCTCCTGGGGGCTCTGGGGCTTTCCTTCCTCGCCCTCTACTTCGCCGGGGGGTGGCTCGCGGGGCTTTCCGGGGCCTTTGAGCTCCTCCTCTTCTTCCTGGGCGTGGGCCTTCTTTTGGCCGAGGCCTTCCTCTTCCCCGGCTTCGGCGTGGCTGGGGCCTTGGGGGTGGGAAGCATCTTGGCCTCGGTCTACTTCACCTTCGGCGAGAACGCCCTCACGGTGATCGCCATCGCGGTGATCGCCCTTGGCCTTGGCCTCCTCTTGGTCTTCCGCTACCTTCCCAGGACCCGCCCCGCCCGGGCCCTGGTCTTGGAAAGCGCCATTGAGGCCCACGCCACCCCGGAGGAGGTGGAGGTGGGCATGGTGGGCACCGCCCTCACAGACCTGAGGCCCGGGGGCGTGGCCCGTTTCGGGGCCAAGCGCGTGGACGTGGTGGCCAACCGGGGCTTCATCCCCAAGGGCACCGCCATCCGGGTGGTGGAGGTGCGGGGGCCCACGGTGGTGGTGGAACCCATGGAGGCGTGAATATGGAAGGACTCGGCGTGCTCTTTCTGGCTTTTGTCGTCCTCATCCTGGTTTTCCTCTTCTTCAGCTTCATCCCGGTGGGGCTTTGGATCTCGGCCTGGGCGGCGGGGGTCAGGGTCCCTCTCCTCACCCTGGTGGCCATGCGCCTAAGGCGCGTCCCCCCGGCCAAGATCATCTACCCCCTCATCAAGGCCACCAAGGCGGGGCTGGACGTGAGGCTGGACCGCCTCGAGGCCCACTACCTGGCCGGGGGGAACGTGGACCGGGTGGTGGACGCCCTCATCGCCGCCGACAAGGCGGGGATCAAGCTCACCTTTGACCGGGCGGCGGCCATAGACCTCGCGGGCCGGGACGTCCTCGAGGCGGTGCGGGTCAGCGTGAACCCCAAGGTCATCCAGACCCCCATGGTGGCCGCGGTGGCCAAGGACGGGATCCAGCTCCTCGCCACCGCCCGGGTCACGGTGCGGGCCAACATTGACCGCCTGGTGGGCGGGGCCGGGGAGGAAACGATCATCGCCCGGGTGGGGGAAGGCATCGTCACCACCATCGGCAGCGCCAACTCCCACAAGGAGGTCCTAGAGAACCCCGACCGCATCTCCAAGACCGTGCTGGAAAAGGGCCTGGACGCAGGCACCGCCTTTGAGATCCTCTCCGTGGACATCGCCGACGTGGACGTGGGCAAGAACATCGGCGCCCAGCTCCAGATTGACCAGGCGGAAGCCGACAAGAAGATCGCCCAGGCCAAGGCCGAGGAGCGCCGGGCCATGGCCGTGGCCGCCGAGCAGGAAAACCGCGCCTTGGTGGAGGCCATGCGGGCCAAGCTGGTGGAGGCCCAGGCCCAGGTGCCCCTGGCCCTGGCGGAGGCCTTGCGAAAGGGGAACCTCGGGGTCATGGACTACTACCGCCTGAAGAACATTGAGGCCGACACGGACATGCGGGAGTCCATCAGCCGGGCGGCCAAGCCCGAGGGTGAGGAATGAGCCTGGACGACCTTCTGGGCCTCCTCTTCCTCCTCCTCTTCGTGGTCCTGCCCGCCCTGCAGGGGCTTTCCCGCCGGGGCCAGCCCCCAACGCCCCCGGGCTTCCCCGAGGACCTGCCCGCCCCCGAACCCCTCCCCCGGCCCAGGCCCAAGGCCCGCCCCAGGCCCAAAGCCCCACCCCCTCCTCCTCCGGAAGCCCGGCGGGAGGAGGCCTTTAGCGCCGAACGCCTTCCCTCCTTGGAGCGCACCCCCCTGGAGGTGCGCTTCCGGGAGGAGGCCCCGGAGGAAGCGCCCAAGGCGCCAAGGAAAAGGCTCCTGGCCACCGACCCGCAAAGCCTGCTCAAAGGGGTGATATGGCACGAGATCCTGAAGAAGCCCAAAGGGTGGTGATCCCCCTAAGGCCCGAGGAGACCCTGGCCTTCCTGGGCCAGGCGGACCGGAACCTGAAAAAGCTCCGGGCCCTCTTCAAGGAGGCCTTCGGAGAGCGCCTGCGGCTCGTGGCCCGGGGGGAGCAGGTGGAGCTTTTAGGAGACCAGGAGGCGGTGGGGGCGGCGGAGCGGGCCGTGCGCGACCTCCTCGCCCTCCTCCGCCAGGGGGCGGAGCTGGACGAGCCCACCTTGGAGCAGGCGGTGGCCCTGGCCCTGGAGGGAGAGGGCCTCTACCAGGCCACCACCCCGGAGACCGAGCTCGCCCTCCCGGGCCGCCTCCGCCCCAAGACCCCGGGGCAGAGGCGGTACGTGGAGGCCATCGCCCGGCACGACATCACCTTCGGCATCGGCCCCGCGGGCACCGGGAAGACCTATCTGGCCGTGGCCATGGCGGTGAGCCATCTCCGGGCCAGGAAGGTGAAGCGCATCGTCCTCACCCGCCCGGCGGTGGAGGCGGGGGAGAAGCTGGGCTTTCTGCCGGGGGACATCCAGGCCAAGGTGGACCCCTACCTCAGGCCCCTCTACGACGCCCTCTTTGACATGATTGACGCCGAGCGGTTTGAGCAGTACCTGCAGTCGGGGATCATTGAGGTGGCGCCTTTGGCCTTTATGCGTGGAAGAACTTTGAATGATGCCTTCATCATCCTGGACGAGGCCCAGAACACCACCCCGGAGCAGATGAAGATGTTCCTCACCCGCATGGGCTTCTCCTCCAAGATGGTCATCACCGGGGACGTGACCCAGATTGACCTGCCCAAGCAGCAGAAGTCGGGCCTCGTGGAGGCCACCCGCATCCTCAAGGGGATTGAGGGGATCGCCTTTATCTACTTCAAGGAATCCGATGTGGTGCGCCACCCCCTGGTGGCCCGCATCATCAAGGCCTACGAGGAGGCGGAGCGTGGTGGAACTCGTGAGCAACAAAAAGCCCCCGAGGGGGCTTAGGCCAAGGCTCCGCCGGGCCCTCCAGAGGCTCATGGAGGAGCTTGGGGTGGGGGACAAGGCGGTCACGGTGATCCTCACCGGGGACCGGAGGACGCGGGCCCTCAAGCGGGCGTGGTGGGGGGAGGACGAGGCCACGGACGTCCTCTCCTTCCCCCACTACGAGCCCGGGGACCCCTTCGTGCCCCCCCACCTCGGGGACATCTGGATCAGCCTGGACACCGCGAGGAGGCAGGCCGAGGCCCGGGGGGCCCCCCTGGAGGAAGAGGTCCTGGTCCTCGCCGCCCACGGGCTTTGGCACCTCCTGGGCCACGACCACCAGAAGGAGGAGGATTGGGAAGGGTTCCGCCGCGTCCAAGAGAGGATCCTCGCCCTCTGAAAGGGGTCCTCCGGTCCTTCGGCTACGCCTGGGAGGGCCTGGCCCACGCCTGGCGGGTCCAGCGGAACTTCCGGGTGGAGGTGGCCTTGGGCCTCCTCGCCTTGGGGCTCGGCCTTTGGCTTAGGGTGGACCTCGTGCCCATCCTCCTCGTGGCTGCCCTGGTCCTCTCCCTGGAGCTCCTGAACACCGCCCTCGAGGCCCTCACCGACCTGGCGAGCCCCGTCTACCACCCCCTGGCCAAGCGGGCCAAGGACACCGCCGCGGCGGCGGTCCTGGTGGCGAGCCTCCTCGCCCTCCTCCTGGGCCTTTACCTCTTCCTCCCGCCCCTTTTCGCCCGGTTTGGACTAAGCTAGGGGCATGGACTACGAAGAACGGGAGCTGATCCTGGAGCTCTTTCCAGGCACCTCCCCCGACCTCCTCCCCTTAGGGGAGATCCTCTACTACCGGAATGAGGAAGGCCAGGTGGTGATCGCAGAGAAAGGCCCCCCCGAGCTCCGCCTGGTCCTCGAGGCCCTCCCCGGCCACGTGGGCGGCCCCCAGGTGTGCGAGGCCTGCCGCCGCCACCTCTCGGGAAGCGCCCTGGGCTTCTTCCGCCACCCAGTGGGGGGCAAGGAAACCCACCTCCGCTACCTGGTCCTCTGCCAGGACACCGCCTCCTGCGCCAGCCACGCGGAGCCCGAGCGTTTGAGGGAAATCCTCCTTCGGGGTATACTCACTTGAGAAAGGGGCCCTTGGGCCAAGGAGGTCGGCTTTGGCCGGCCTCCATGACTTACGAGGTGAGCTATGGCGCGCGAGGTGAAGCTGACCAAGGCCGGCTACGAGCGGCTCATGCAACAGCTGGAGCTGGAGAGGAAGCGCCTGCAGGAGGCCACCCAGATCCTGCAGGAGCTCATGGAGTCCTCCGACGACTACGACGACTCGGGGCTGGAGGCGGCCAAGCAGGAGAAGGCTCGCATTGAGGCCCGCATTGACTCCCTGGAGGACGTCCTCTCCCGGGCGGTGATCATTGAGGAGGCGGCCTCCGAGACCATCGGCCTAGGCTCGGTGGTGGAGCTGGAAGACCCCGCCACGGGGGAGCGCCTGGAGGTGCAGGTGGTCTCCCCGGCGGAGGCCAGCGTCCTGGAAACCCCCATGAAGATCTCCGACGCCTCCCCCATGGGCCGGGCCCTCCTGGGCCACCGGGTGGGGGACGTCCTGACCCTGGAGACGCCCAAGGGCAAGAAGGAGTTCCGCGTGGTGGCGGTCCACGGCTAACCGCCCGGGAAGATGAACGAGCAAACGCGCCAACGCCTGCTCAACCTGGAAGCCTTGGTGGAGGCGGGCTTTCCCCCCTACCCCTACCGCTTCCCCAAAACCCACAGCGCCCAAGCCATCCTAAGGGCCAAGGAAGGGGCCCCCCCGGAGGCGGAGTGGCCCGAGGAGCGGGTGGCCCTGGCGGGGCGCCTCCTCGCCTTAAGGCGTATGGGCAAGGTCACCTTCGCCCACCTCCTGGACGAGACGGGGCGGATCCAGCTCTACTTCCAAAGGGACCTCACCCCCCACTACGAGCTCTTGAAGAAGCTGGATGTGGGGGACCTCCTGGGGGTGGAGGGGACGGTGTTCACCACCAAGACCGGGGAGGTCACGGTGAAGGTCCTCTCCTGGACCCCCCTGGTGAAGGCCCTCCACCCCCTCCCGGACAAGTGGCACGGCCTCAAGGACAAGGAGGTGCGCTACCGCCAGCGCTACCTGGACCTCATCGTCAACCCCGAGGTGCGGGAGGTCTTCCGCCGCCGCTCGGCCATCGTCCGCTACATCCGCCGCTTCTTTGAGGAGAAGGGCTTCTTGGAGGTGGAAACCCCCGTCCTCCAGGCCACCACGGGGGGGGCGGAGGCCAGGCCCTTCAAGACCTACCACAACGCCCTAGACGATGAGTTCTACCTCCGGATCTCCCTGGAACTCTACCTCAAGCGCCTCCTGGTGGGGGGGTACGAGAAGGTCTTTGAGATCGGCCGGGTCTTCCGCAACGAGGGCATTGACCACAACCATAACCCCGAGTTCACCATGCTGGAGGCCTACTGGGCCTACGCCGACTACCAGGACATGGCGGGCCTGGTGGAAGAGCTCCTTTCGGGCCTCGTCCTCCACCTCTTCGGAGGCTACGAGGTGCCCTACCAGGGGCGGGTGCTGAACTTCAAGCCGCCCTTCAAGCGCATCTCCTTCGTGGAGGCCCTGAGGGAGAAGGCGGGCCTCCCCTTTGACCCCCTGGACCTGGAGCGCCTGAGGCTTTGGGCCGACGCCCACCACCCCGAGCTTTCCCAGGTGCCGAGCTATAAGCTTCTGGACAAGCTCTTCGGGATCTACGTGGAGCCCGGGCTTCAGGACCCCACCTTCGTCTTTGACTTCCCCCTGGCCATCAGCCCCCTGGCCAAGCGGCACCGGGAGAAGCCCGGGCTCACGGAGCGCTGGGACCTCTTCGCCGGGGGGATGGAGCTCGCCCCCGCCTACTCCGAGCTCAACGACCCCCTGGACCAGAGGGAGCGCTTCCTGGAGCAGGCCAGGCGCCGCAAGGAGGGGGACGAGGAGGCCCCGGAGCCCGACGAGGACTTCCTCCTGGCCCTGGAGTACGGGATGCCCCCGGCGGCGGGCCTGGGCCTGGGGATAGACCGCCTCACCATGCTCCTCACCGACCAGCCTTCTCTAAGGGACGTCCTCCTCTTTCCCCTCATGAAGCCTAAAAAGGAGGGCCTCGAGGAGGCCCGGGAAGAAGCCTAGTGGCCGAGCGCGCCGCCCGCCTAAGCCTCCTCGTGGCCCTTTTGGTCCTGGGCCTGAAGGCCCTGGCCTACGGGCTCACGGGGTCCGTGGCCCTCCTCTCCGACGCCTTGGAGTCCATCGTCAACGTGGCCGCCGCCCTCCTCGCCCTCTTCGCCATCCGCCTGGCCCAAAAGCCCCCGGACGCCACCCACCCCTTCGGCCACACCAAGGCGGAGTACTTCTCGGCGGTTTTGGAAGGGGTCCTGGTGGTCCTGGCCGCCCTCCTCATCGCCAAGGAGGCCCTTCCCCGCCTCTTCCATCCCGTGCCCCTGGAGGGCCTTGGCCCGGGGCTTTTGGTGAGCCTTCTCGCCTCCTCGGCCAACGGCCTGCTGGCCTACCACCTCATCCGCCAGGGAAGGCTTCACCGCTCCCCGGCCCTGGTGGCCGACGGCTACCACGTCCTCTCCGACGTCCTCACCTCCGGGGGGGTCCTCCTGGGGGTGGGCCTGGCCTGGCTCACGGGGTTTTGGATCCTGGACCCCCTCCTCGCCCTCCTGGTGGCGGGGAACATCCTCCTCATGGGCTTCCGCCTGGTGCGGGACTCCGTGGGGGGGCTGATGGACGCCTCCCTTTCCCCCGAGGAGGTGGCCCGCATCCAGGAAGTGATCGCCCGGGAGCTTGGGGGGAAGGCCTTAGAGGTCCACGACCTCAAGACCCGGAAGGCAGGGCACCGGGCCTTCTTGGAGTTCCACCTGGTGGTGCCGGGGGAAACCCCCGTGGCCGAGGCCCACCGGCTTTGCGACCGGCTGGAAAAGGCCCTGGAGGAGGAGATTCCGGGGCTTAGCGTCACCATCCACGTGGAGCCGGAAAGCGAGCGGCGGGGCTAAAGGGCGGAGGGCATAACGCTCTTTTCCTCGGGCGTAAAAAAGCGTAGACTGGGGGGCAAAGGGGAGGGTCCATGCGGAAGAAGCACGACTGGCTCAGGGAAACCTACCAAAAGAGCCTGGAGAAGATGCCGGAGAGGCCCGTGGCCCACCGCACCCTCTCGGGGATCGCCCCGGAGCCCCTCTACACCCCCGAGGACATCGGCGTCTTGGACCCCGAGTACGAGGAGAAGCGGGGCTTCCCCGGGGAGTACCCCTACACCCGGGGGGTCTACGGCTCCATGTACCGGTCCAAGCTCTGGACCATGCGCATGTTCGCGGGCTTCGGCACCGCCGAGCAGACGAACGAGCGCTTCAAGAAGCTCCTGAAGGCGGGGCAGACGGGCCTCAGCGTGGCCTTTGACCTCCCCACCCTCATGGGCTACGACTCCGACCACCCCCTCTCCAAGGGGGAGGTGGGGAAGTGCGGAGTGGCGGTCAGTAGCCTCGCCGACATGGAGATCCTCTTTGAGGGGATCAACCTCGAGGAGGTCACCACCTCCATGACCATCAACAGCCCCGCCAACGCCATCTGGGCCATGTACCTGGCGGTGGCCAAGAAGCGGGGCTACGACTGGAAGAAGCTCGGGGGCACGATCCAGAACGACATCCTCAAGGAGTTCATCGCCCAGAAGGAGTTCATCTTCCCCCCCGAGCCCAGCGTGAAGCTGGTCATTGACACCTTTGAGTGGGGGCCCAAGAACGTCCCCAAGTGGAACTTCATCTCCGTCTCCGGCTACCACATCCGGGAGGCGGGCTCCACCGCGGTGCAGGAGCTCGCCTGGACCCTGGCGGACGGCTTTGAGTACGTGGAGGCCGCCCTCAAGCGGGGGCTGGACATTGACGAGTTCGCCCCCCGCATCAGCTTCTTCTTTGACGTCCACAACGACTTCTTTGAGGAGATCGCCAAGTTCCGGGCGGCAAGGCGCATCTGGGCCAAGGAGATGCGCTACCGCTATGGGGCCAAGAACCCCCAAAGCTGGATGCTCCGCACCCACGCCCAGACCGCCGGGGTCTCCCTCACCGCGCAGCAGCCCCTGAACAACATCGCCCGGGTGGCCATCCAGGCCCTGGCGGCGGTCCTCGGCGGCACCAACAGCCTCCACACCGACGCTTACGATGAGGCCCTGGCCCTGCCCACGGAGGAGAGCGCCACCATCGCCCTGCGCACCCAGCAGATCATCGCCTACGAGACCGGGGTCACGCACACCATTGACCCCCTGGCGGGGAGCTACTACGTGGAGTGGCTCACCGACGAGATGGAGCGGCAGGCCATGGAGATCATCCAGGAGATCCACCGCATGGGGGGCGTGGTGCGGGCCATTGAGGAGGGGTACTTCCTCCGGGAGCTCGCCGAGGCCAGCTACCGCTACCAGCAGGAGGTGGAGCGGAAGGAGCGGATCATCGTGGGGGTGAACGCCTTCACCGACGAGATCCCCCTGAAGGTGCCCATCCAGCTCGTGGACCCCGAGGTGGAAAGGGTCCAGGCGGAGCGCCTCGCCCGGGTGCGCCGGGAGCGGGACCCCAGGCGGGTGGAGGAGGCCCTTCAGGGCCTAAGGCGCGCTGCGGTAGAGGGGCAGAACACCATGCCCCACTTCGTGGAGTGCGCCCTGGCCTACTGCACCCTGGGGGAGATGATGGACGTGCTGCGGGAGGTCTACGGCACCTACCAGGAGCCGGCCTACGTCTAAGGAGCCCCAAGAGGACATCCACGCCCATGAACCAGGAAGAGCTTTCACGGGTGTTCACGGCGCCTTTTGTGAACCACCTGGGGATCAGGCTCGTGGAAGCCGGGGAGGGGTGGTGCCTCACGGAAATGCCCGTGGGCCCAGTCCACCTGCAGCAGGACGGCTTCGTCCACGCCGGGGTGCAGGCCACCTTGGCCGACCACACCGCAGGGGCGGCGGCCACCACCCTGGTGGCCCCGGGGGAAGCCGTCCTCACCGTGGAGTTCAAGCTCAACCTGCTCCGGCCAGCCCAAGGGGAACGCCTTCGGTGCCGGGCCCAGGTGTTGCGGGGAGGGCGGACCTTGAGCGTGGTGGAGTCCGAGGTGCACACGGACCGCCTGGTGGCCAAGGCCACGGTGACCCTGGCCATCGTGAGAAGCCTGGGAAGGGAGGGGTAGAATGGCAGACGTGGACAGGCGGATACGGGTCCTCATCGCTAAGCCGGGCCTGGACGGGCACGACCGGGGGGCCAAGGTGGTGGCCCGGGCCCTCAGGGACGCGGGGATGGAGGTCATCTATACGGGGCTAAGGCAGACCCCGGAGATGATCGTCTCCGCCGCCATCCAGGAGGACGTGGACGCCATCGGGCTTTCCATCCTCTCCGGGGCCCACATGCACTACTTCCGCGAGGTGAAGCGCCTTCTGGAGGAGCAGGGGGCCTCGGACATCCTCCTCTTCGGCGGGGGGATCATCCCCGACGAGGACGTGCCCAAGCTGAAGGCGCTGGGCGTGGCCGCCGTCTTCGGCCCTGGCACCAGCACCCAGGAGATCGTGGACTTCCTGAAAAAGGCGGTGCCGGAGCGCTGGAAGGCCCAGGGGCTCGCATGAAGGCCATCCAGCTCTACTACCCCCCGGAGTGGGCCCACTGCTACGGGTGCGGCTACCTGAACGCCCACGGGCTCCACATCAAAACCTACTGGGACGCGGAAAGGGGGCTTAGCGAGACCCGGTTCACCCCCTCGCCCCACCACACCGCCATCCCCGGCTTCGTCTACGGGGGGCTTTTGGCCTCCCTGGTGGACTGCCACTCCACCGCCACCGCCGCGGCGGCCAAGGCGGAAGCCGAGGGGGTTTCCCTGGAGGCCACCCCTCTTCGCTTCGTCACCGCGAGCCTCAAGGTGGACTTCCTCAAGCCCACCCCCTTGGGCCCAGAACTCCTCCTCCTGGGCAGGCCCAGGGAGGTGAAGGGGAAGAAGGTGGTGGTGGACACCGAGCTCTACGCCGAGGGGGTCCTCACGGTGCGGGGGGAGGCGGTTTTGGTGCAGATCACCGAGGGTTTTGGGAAAGAAGGCGCTCCACCGCCTGGATGAGGGCCTCGAGGCGGGAGGCCTGGGGCGAGGCGTGGAGGACGAGCTCCAACCAGGCCGCTTCCAAAATCTCCCTCACTTGGGCAAGCTCCCCGCCCAAGGCCCGGCCCAGGAGGGCGGCCTTCACCTCCTCCCGCAAGCGGCGGTTTTCCTCCTCCGCCTGCCGCAGGTAGCCGCGGAAGAGGAGGAGCTCAAAGGAGACCCGGGCCAGCTTCTCTTCCAGCTCGGCGATCTTGCGGTTTTCCTCCTCCCGCTTGGCCCTTAAGGGGGCCATGCGGCGCTCCAGCTCGTCGTCCCAGTGGAGCATGGCCTTAGGCTAGGACCCCTTCCCCACCTTCTGGGCCAAAAAAGAACATGAGAAACCTTAGAACTCAAAGAAGGCGGGGACGAACTCGTACCCCTCCCCCGCCCGGCGGATGTACCCCAGGGCCGGCCAGGGAAAGTGGTAGGCGGTCACCAGGCTTCGCTCCTCCGAGACCTTCTGGAAGAGGCGGGCCCGGGTGCGGACCACCTCCGCCTTGTCCATGTCAAAGCCCAGGTAGGCCTGAGGAAAGCGCAGGGAGAGGAGGTGGTGGCCCGCGGCGTCCCCGAAGACGAAGAGCCTTTTACCCTGGGAAAGGACCTCGAGGCTCATGTGCCCCGGGGTGTGGCCGAAGGAGGCCACCGCCCGCACCCCCGGGAGGATCTCCTCCCCGTCCCTCACGGGGCGGATGCGGTCCTTTAGGGGCACGAGGGCCCGGGAGACCGCCTGGTTGGGGTTTTTGAGCCAGTAGTCCAGGTCCACCTCGCCCATGAGGTGGACCGCCTTTCCAAAAACCGGCCTCCCCCCCTCGTCCACCAAGCCCCCGATGTGGTCGGGGTGGCCGTGGGTGAGGAAGACGTGGGTGATGTCCTCGGGGGCGTAGCCGGCAAGCTCCAGGTGGGCAAGAAGCCTTCCCCCCGAGGCCCCTCCCCTCCCCGTGTCCACCAGAAGCCGCGCCTCCCCCAGGTCCAGGAGCACCGGGTTGAAGTTGTTGCGGGTGGCCTGGGGGTCCAGGAAGTTTTCCGCCAGGACCCTGCGGAAGTCCTCCTGGAGCTCGGGGTTCGCCCCCCAGTTGGGGAGGAGGGGCCCCGGGGCCGACTGGCCGTCGGAAAGGACCACCGCCCCTACCTCCCCCACCCGAAAGCGGTAGAACCCGCCCCCGTTCACCCCCTTGGGCGCGCGCCCCTGGGCCAGGCTGGAGACCTTGGCCCAGGCCAAAAGAAGACCCGCTCCCTGGACGAACCGCCTCCGGTCCATGTTGACCTCCCTAGGGGCCCAGGCTAGCCCAAAGGCCTCTCCCCGATTGTGCCCTGGCTCCGCCGGGCCTCGAGAAGCCGCTCCCCGAGGAAAAGGAGGAGGGCAAGCCCCAGGAGGTAGGGCCTCAGGGGAAGGGGGGCCTCGGCCCCTATGGGCAGCGCCTCCGGGGAAAGGAGCCTCCCCCCGCTTCCCTCGGCCAAGGCCTGGAGGAGGGCCTGGCCGTCCCGGGGCGTCCACTCCCCGGGAAGGGGAAGGGGGAGGGGCAGGCGGCGCTTCCCGTCCAGGAGAACCCCTTCCTCCTTCAGGCGAGCCTCGTGCCGCAAAGGCCCCACGGGAACCGGGGCCACCTCCTTCCCCCCGGCGAGGATTAGGGGGCGCTCCAGCCGCCCCAGGAGGACGAGGCGCACCCCTTCCCCCTCGGGGTAGGCGTAGAGGGCGAGGGCCCGCCTCGCCCCCGCGAGCCAGCGGGCAAGCCCCCCGAGGAAGGCGGAGGCCCCTTCCCAGCCCCGCCAGGAGCGGGAGAGGTCCGTGGCGAGGGCCGCAACCCTCCCCTCCCCCCGCTCCCCCACGGCGAGGACGGCCCGCCCGCCGCTCGTGAGGAGGACCTCGGCCCAGGGCTCGGCCCTCGCGGGGAGGAGGACGGAAAGGGGGGGAAAGCGGAAGCCCTCGGTGAGGGGGTGGGGCCTGGCCTCCACGGGGAACCTTCCCTCCAGGGCCTCTCCCCGGAAGACCTCCTGCCCCTCCCGCAGGAAGAGGCGGGGAAGCTCCTTGGGGGAGGCCGCCCGGTAGAACCGCCCCCCGCCCCTCCGGGCCAGCTCCTCCAGGAAGGGCGCATCCGCGTCCGGCCCCAGCGCCAGGGCGCTCACCTCCACCCCCGAGGCTGCCGCCAGGGAGAGAATGGGCTCCTTGGGGTCGGAGAGGAGGCCGTCCGTGAGGACCAGGACCGCCTTCCGCTCCACGGGGACCCCCTTGAGGAGGCGCAGGGCCTCCCGGAAGGCCCCCCCGAGGACCGTCCCGCCCCCCGCCTCCAGGGAGAGGAGGAGGCTTCTCGCCTCCTTCTTGGCCTGCTCCGTCATGGGCCTCGGGGGGAAGAGGACCCGGTGGCCCGAGGAGAAGACCACCACCCCCAGGCGGTCCTCGGGGGTGGCGGTTTCCACCAGGGCCAAGGCCCCGGCCACCGCCATGGCAAGCTTCTCCCCCTCCATGCTTCCCGAAACGTCCAGGACAAGGACCAAGGCCGCCCCCTCCCGCCCCAAGGGCTTTAAGGGGAGCTCCTCAGGCAAAGCCCGGTCCCAGCCCCCGAAGAAGAGGCCCTTGGGGGTGGCGGTGAAGAGGAGGCCGCCCCCCTGGCGGAGGAAGGCCCTAAGGGCCTCGGGCGCCCCCTCGGGGAGGTCCAAAACCCCCGCGCCCACGGCCACCAGGTCCGCCTCCAGAGGAAGCGTAAAGCCCTCCTCCACCTGGAAGCCCTGGGCCTCGAGGTAGCGGGCGAGGGCCGCATCCCCGAGGACCAAGGCCTTGGCCCGGTCCGCGGGGGCCACCTCCACCGCCGCCTCGCTCCGCCCCCAGGGGCCCTCGGCCACCGCCTGCACCCTGGCCTTCTCCGTGAGGGGAAAGGGGTAGACGAGGGCCCTCCTCCCCTCCACCCTCAAGGCCCTCTCCAAAACCCCCCCAGGCCCCTCCACCCTAAGCCTCGCCTCCGCGGGCGCGGGGGCCTCCAGCACCACCCCCACCCCCACGGTCTCCCCGTAGAGGGGGTAGGCCGGGGGGACGAGCCGCACCGCCACGTAAGGCCTTGGAGGGACGTAAAGGGCGTCCAGGGGAAAGGGCGGAGGGATGGGCTCCAAAAGCCCGTCGGAGACCAGGACCGCCCGGCTTGGCCGGTGGCGGAGGGCCTCCTTGTAGGCCTCCCGGAGGTCCGTCCCCTCCCCGAGGTCCAGCCTTCTCGCCGTGGGCGAGGGCAGGGTGGCGGCCCGCTCGGCGAAGGCCACGTAGACCCCGTCTTTGGGAAGCCTCGCGGCCAGGGCGAAGACGCCCTCCCGGGCCGAGGGGGAGAAGTCCAGGAGGTAGACCACCCGGCCCGGCAAGGACCCCTTGGGATCCAAAAAGGCCAGAACCAAGAGGAGGAGCACCGCTCCCCGCAGGAGGCGGAGCATGGCCCCATGCTACCCGGGTCTCGGGCCCCGGCGGGGGCGCTCATGCCCTTTTGCCGGGGCCCCCAGGCCGGCTTGTGCCGGCCTGGGGTAGGATCAGTCCATCCAGTGCCCGAGCTTCTCCTTCTTGGCCTGGAGGTAGCGCTCGTTGTGGGGGTTGTCCCCGGCCCTCAAGGGGATGCGCTCCACGATCTCTATGCCGAAGCCGGAAAGGGCCTTCACCTTGCGCGGGTTGTTGGTGAGGAGGCGCATCTTCCGCACCCCGAGGTCGTAGAGGATCTGGGCCCCCACGCCGTAGTCCCGGAGGTCGGGGGGAAAGCCCAGGGCCAGGTTGGCCTCCACCGTGTCCAGGCCCTGGTCCTGGAGGTGGTAGGCCTTGATCTTGTTCACGAGGCCGATCCCCCGCCCCTCCTGCCTCAGGTAGACCAGGACCCCCTTTCCCTCCTCGGCGATCCGCTGCAGGGCCAAATCCCTCTGGAAGCCGCAGTCGCACCGCAGGGAGTGGAGGGCGTCCCCGGTGAGGCACTCGGAGTGCATGCGCACCAAGACGGGCTCCTCCGGGTCCCACGCCCCCATGACCAAGGCGGCGTGCTCCTCCCCCGTGAGGGTGTCGCGGTAGCCCAGGATGCGGAACTCCCCGAAGCGGGTGGGGAGCAGGGCCTCCGCCTCCCGCCGCACGTAGAGGTCCCCCTTCTCCAGGCGGTAGCGGATGAGGTCGGCGATGGTGCCCACCTTGAGGCCGTGCTTTTTGGCGAACTCCATGAGGTCGGGCAGGCGGGCCATGGTGCCGTCCTCCTTGAGGATCTCAATGAGGCTGCCCACCGGGGTGAGGCCGGCGAGGCGCAACAGGTCCACCGTGGCCTCGGTGTGCCCGGCGCGGCGCAAGACCCCCCCGGGCCTCGCCACCAAGGGGAAGACGTGCCCCGGGCGGCGGAAGTCCTGGGCCACAGCCTCAGGGTCGGCGAGGAGCCTGATGGTGGCCGCCCGCTCAAAGGCGCTGATCCCCGTGGTCGTCCCCCGGGCGTCCACGCTCACGGTGAAGCGGGTGCCCTGGGGGTCCTGGTTCCTCTCCACCATGAGGGGGAGGTCCAGGGCCTTGGCCCTCTCCTCCGTGAGGGCCACGCAGAGGAGGCCCCGGCACTCCTTGAGCATGAAGTTCACCCACTCCGGGGTCACGTGCTCCGCCGCCATGATGAGGTCGCCCTCGTTCTCCCGGTCCTCGTCGTCCACCAGGATCACGGGGCGGCCCGCCTTGAGCTCCTCCAGGAGTTCCTTGACGCTGGCGATGCCTTCCATCACGCTCTCCCCAAAAGCCGCGCCACGTAACGGGCGATGAGGTCCACCTCGAGGTTCACCCCGTCCCCCACGCGAAGCCTCCCCAGGTTGGTCACCTCGAGGGTGTGGGGGATGAGGGTGACCCAGAAGGCCCCTCCCGCAAGCCCCGCCACCGTGAGGGAGACCCCGTTCAGGGCCACGCTCCCCTTCTCGGCGATGTAGCGGGCAAGCCCCTTGGGCGGGCGGAAGAAGTAGTTCCTGGCCCCCGGGGCCTCCTCCACGGCCACAAGCTCCGCCACCCCGTCCACGTGCCCGGTGACGAAGTGCCCCCCAAGCCTGTCCCCCACCTTCAGGGCCCGCTCCAGGTTGGGCCTGTGCCCCACCCGCCAGGTGGGGGCGGTGCGGCGCAGGGTCTCCTGGGCGAGCTCCACCCAAAACCCCCCCGCCTCCACCGCCACCGCGGTGAGGCAGGCCCCGTCCACGGCCACGGAGTCCCCCACCTTGAGGTCCTCCAGCACCCTCCGGGCGGCGATATGAACCCGGAGGAAGGGCCCTTCCTCCACCTTCAGGATCTCCCCCGTTTCCTCCACGAGTCCCGTGAACATCTATCCCTCCGGGTAGGCCTCGAGCCAGAGGTCCTCCCCCAGCCACTCCCTGCGGGCAAGGCGAAGGCGGAGGGCCTCCGCCACCCGCTCCACCCCAAAGCCCTCGGCAAGCCCCCTCCCCTCCCCCAGGAGCTTGGGGGCGAGGAAGAGGGCGAGCTTGTCCACAAGGCCCCTTTCCAGAAAGGCCCCGGCAAGCCTCGGCCCCCCCTCCAGGAGCACCCCGTCCACCCCCTCCTCCAGGAGGAAGGCGAGGGCCCTTTCCGGGTCCACCCGCCCCCCTTCCCGGGACAGGGCCACCACCCGGGCCCCCGCCTCCTCCAGGGCCGAAACCCGCGCCCTCGGGGCCCCCTCCCCCACGAAGACCAGAACCCGGGCGGGCTCGCCCCTGGGGCCCTTCCGGAAGAGGCGGGCCGTGGGGGGGGTGCGGGCCTCGGTGTCCAGGACCACCTTGAGGGGGTCGCGGAGGGGCGGGGGCTCCACCATGAGGGGAAAGGGGCGGAAGTCGGGCTCCCGCACGGTGAGGGCGGGGTCGTCCTTTAGGACGGTCCCCACCCCCACCATCACCGCGGGAAGCCACTGCCGGTAGGCGTGGGCCACGCGGCGGCTCGCCTCGGAGGAGATCCAGCGGGCGTCCCCCGAAGGGGCGGCCGCCTTCCCGTCCAGGGTGAGGGCCGCCTTGAGGAGGACGAAGGGAAGGCCCTTCCTCTGCACGGCGAAGAAGACCTCGTTCTGGGCCCGGGCCTCGGCCTCCAAAAGGCCCGCCTCCACCTGGACCCCCCCCGCCCGCAGGCGCTCAAGCCCCCCCTTGGCCACGGGGTTTTCCTCCCGGGCCGCCACCACCACCCGGGAAACCCCCGCCTGGAGGAGGGCTAAGGAGCAGGGCGGGGTGCGGCCATGGTGGTCGCAGGGCTCGAGGGTCACGTAGGCCGTGGCCCCCCGGGCCTCCTCCCCCGCCTGCCGGAGGGCGAAAACCTCGGCGTGGGGCTCCCCCGCCTTGGGGTGGAACCCTTCCCCCACGATCCGCCCCTCCTTCACCAGCACCGCCCCCACCAGGGGGTTTGGGCTCGTGTGGCCCCGGGCGCGCTCGGCCAGCTGCAAGGCTCTTCGCAGAAAGCGCTCGTCTAGCTCCCGCAAACACCCCTCCTTCTCCCATCCGGACTTTCACCGTCGGCCCCGGAATTCCACCGGGTCGGGCCCCTTTAGGGGCTTCGCGGGCTTTCACCGCCGGTGGGGACTTCCACCCCGCCCCGAAGGAGGTGCTCAAGGCACCAGCCCCACTTTAGCAGGCCCGGCGGAGGAAGGTTGTCCCTAGGCCACGCTTCCGGGCCAAAAGGATCGGGGCGCCTTCCGGCGCCCCTTTTGGTGGAGGTGGGGGGAGTTGAACCCCCGTCCGAAGGTCCCTACGGCGGGCTTCTACGCGCGTAGTCCGCGTTTTGGGAGTCCCCCTGGCTTGGCCCGCGGACGGGCGGCCAGGGGCAAGCCCTCTTTGGGTTTCGCCCGGGGCTAGAGGGCGTGGCCTCGGGCTAGCCGGGTTTGTGTCCCCGCTTCCGGTGAGCCCCCGGCAGGGCTACCGGGCGGGGTCGCGGTCATTAAGCCGCGAGAGCGTAGTTGGTGTTGGCAGTTATGCCGTTGCGGGTTTTTACGGTCACGCCCTTTTGGGCGTACCTACGAGGCCACCCGCACCTCGGCGCGCCACCACGCCTTCGGCGACCCCCGTCGAGACCGTTCACCCCCGTGTGCTCGGCCGGGCTCGGACCGGCAACCTTGAGTGTATCAGACTAAAGGGGTTGTAGTCAAGGGGTCCTTGGGTGTAAACTGGCGGCAGTGCTCCCAAGGGAGGGGGGTGGGTGGAAGCCCACCCTTCCTTTGTGAAGGGAGGTGGGGAGGTGCCTGTGGAGCTTTGGCGGCTGGTGGAAGAGGCGGTGGAGCCTTTGGACCTCGAGGTCTTAGAGGTCAAGGAGGCCCCCGGGGAGGTCTTGGTGCGGCTTGAGCGCAAGGACGAGCGGCCCATCACCGTGGCGGACCTGGAACGGGCGAGCCGCGCCATAGAGGCGGTCCTGGACCGGGAAGACCCCATCCCGGGAAGCTACCGCCTCCTGGTGGAGTCCCCCGGCCCCAAAAGGCCCCTCTTCACCCGCCGCCACTTCCAGCGCTTCCAGGGCCTCAAGGCCAAGGTGCCGGGGCCCGAGGGGTTCGTGGGGCGCATCCTCAGGGTGGAGGAGGAGGAAGTGGTCTTCCAGGTGGGGAAGGAGGAGCGGCGCCTCAAGATCGGCACCTTCCGCGCCCACCTCGCCGAGTGGCCCGAGGAGCCAAGATAGGAGGAGGGATGAACCGGGATTTCGTGCAAGCCATGCAGCAGCTGGCCCTGGAACGGGGCGTGTCCACCGAGGAGATCCTCGAGGCCTTCAAGGAAGCCCTGCGCAAGGCCTACATCAAAAGACAAAAGGGCTACAGGAAAGAGGAGATTGACGCCGGCAAGGGGCCCGAGGTGGACGTCTACATTGACCCCCAGACCGGGCGCATAGAGATGGTGGAGGTCCGCCGGGTGGTGGAGAAGGTGGAGGACCCCGACAAGGAGATCTCCTTGGCCGAGGCCCTCCAGTACGACCCCGAGGTCCAGGTGGGGGACGAGATGGAGTTCCCCATTGACCCCGAGGGCCTCTCCCGCATGGCCATCCAGGACCTTAGGCAGATCCTCACCCAGCGCCTCAAGGAGTCGGAGCGCAACCGGATCTACAACGAGTACAAGGACAAGGAGGGCCAGGTCCTCACCGGGGTGGTGACCCGGGTGGACAACCGGGGGAACGTCTTCGTGGACCTGGGCCGCGGGGAGGCCTACCTTCCCAAGAGCGAGCAGATCCCCACGGAGCGCTACTACCCCGGCCAGCGCCTCAAGGTCTACCTGAAGAAGGTGGACCGCTCCGCCAAGGGCCCCTCCCTCATCGTGAGCCGGGCCCACGAGGAGCTCCTGAAGCACCTCCTGAAGCAGGAGGTGCCGGAGATCGCCGAGGGCATCGTGGAGATCAAGGCCATCGCCCGGGAGCCCGGAAGGCGGAGCAAGGTGGCGGTCATGAGCCACAACCCCAACGTGGACCCCATCGGGGCCTGCATCGGGCACAAGGGGCAGCGCATCCAGGCGGTCTCCGCCGAGCTCGGCCGGGAGAAGGTGGACATCATCCTCTGGTCCAAAGACCCCAAGGAGTTCATCCGAAACGCCCTCTCCCCGGCCCAGGTGGGCTCCATTGAGCTGGACCCCGAGGCCAAGAAGGCCAAGGTGAAGGTGACCAAGGACCAGCACTCCCTGGCCATCGGCACCGGGGGCCAGAACGTCCGCCTGGCCTCCAAGCTCACCGGCTACGACATCCACTTTGAGGAGGCGGAGATCTCCGACCTGGACGAGGCCATCCGCAAGGCCGCCCAGGAGGAGGCGGAGGCCTCAAGCCGGGCCAAGGAGGAGTTTGAGAAGCTCTTCCGGGACCTTTCCTAAGCATGAAGCACGTCCCCTGGCGCATGTGCGTGGCCTGCCGCAGGAGGCGGCCCAAGGGGGAGCTTCTTCGCATCCTGCTCACGGAAAGCGGCTTCCAGTTGGACCCAAGCGGCAAGCTTCCGGGCCGGGGGGCCTACGTCTGCCCCGACAACCCGGAGTGCTGGACGGAAAAGAGGCTCCGGCGCTTCGCCGGAGGCCGGGCCAAGGCGCTTTCCGAAGCGCTTTCGGCCTTCCTAGGAGGTAAGGATGGCCAAAATACGCATCTACCAGCTGGCTAAAGAGCTGGGCATGACCAACGAGGAGCTTTTGGAGCTCCTGGACCAGATGGGGGTGGCCTACAAGTCCCACGCCTCCACCCTCAGCGAGGAGGACGCGGAGGCGGTGCGGGAGCTCGTCAAGGAGCAACGGGGGCTCCAGGAGAAGCTCGCCGAGGAGGAGCGCCGCAAGAGCCTCCCCCGGCGCCCCCCCGTGGTGGTCATCATGGGCCACGTGGACCACGGGAAGACCACCCTCCTGGACTACCTGCGCAAGAGCCGCATCGCCGAGAAGGAGGCGGGGGGGATCACCCAGCACGTGGGCGCCTTTGAGGTGAAGACCCCCGGGGGGACCGTGGTCTTCATAGACACCCCCGGGCACGAGGCCTTCACCACCATCAGGCAGCGGGGGGCCAAGGTGGCGGACATCGCCGTCATCGTCATCGCCGCGGACGACGGCATCATGCCCCAGACGGAGGAGGCCATCGCCCACGCCAAGGCCGCGGGGGCCAAGCTCATCTTCGCCATCAACAAGATTGACCTCCCCCAGGCGGACCCCGAGAAGGTGAAGCGCCAGCTCATGGAGCGGGGCTTCGTGCCCGAGGAGTACGGCGGCGACGCCATCGTCATCCCCATCAGCGCCAAGACGGGCCAGGGGGTGCAGGACCTCTTGGAGATGATCCTCCTCCTCGCCGAGCTTGAGGACTACCGGGCCGACCCCAACGCCGAGCCCCGGGGGGTGATCCTGGAGTCCAGGCTGGACAAGCAGGCGGGGGTCATCGCCAACATGCTGGTCCAGGAAGGGACCTTCCACGTGGGGGATTACGTGGTGGCGGGGGAGGTCTTTGGCCGCATCCGCGCCCTGACGGATGCGGACGGGAACCAGCGCAAGGAGGCGGGGCCGGGAAGCGCCGTCCAGGTCCTGGGCTTCCAGGAGCTTCCCCACGCCGGGGACGTGGTGGAGTGGGTGCCGGACCTCGAGGCCGCCAAGGAGATCGCCGAGGAGCGGAAGGAGGAGAGGCGGGCCAGGGAGGAGGCGGAGAAGGAGCGCCGCCCCAGGACCATGGCCGACCTCCTCCGGGCCATGCAGGAGGAGGGGAAGAAGGAGGTCAACCTCATCCTCCGGGCCGACACCCAGGGCTCCTTAGAGGCCATCCAGCACATCCTGGCCCGGGAGAGCACCGAGGACGTGAAGATCAACCTCCTCCTGGCCCAGGTGGGCGCCCCCACGGAGTCGGACGTCCTCCTGGCCCAGACGGCGAACGCGGCCATCCTGGCCTTCGGGGTCAACCCCCCGGGCTCGGTGAAGAAGAAGGCCGAGGAAAAGGGCGTCCTCCTCAAGACCTTCCGCATCATCTACGACCTCATTGACGAGGTCCGCAACATGGTGAAGGGGCAGAAGGAGCCAAAGTACAAGGAGGAGGTCCTGGGCCGGGCCGAGGTGCGGGCCGTCTTCCGCCTGCCCACGGGCAAGCAGGTGGCGGGGTGCATGGTCACCCAGGGCCGGATCCCCCGGAACGCCGAGGTGCGGGTCCTGCGCAAGGGGCAGGAGATCTGGAAAGGCCGCATCGCTAGCCTCAAGCGCTTCAAGGAGGACGTGCGGGAGGTGGCCCAGGGGTACGAGTGCGGCATGGGCCTCGAGGGCTTTGACGACTTCCAGGAAGGCGACATCATAGAAGCCTTCCAGATGGTAGAGGTGCCCGCCTAGGGGGAAGCGTGCTCCGGCGTGGTGCGGCCTTCCTGGGCGTCTTGGCCCTCCTCCTCCAGGGGAGCCTCCTCCCCTCCCCCCGGGGAAAAGGGGAGGCGGGGCTTTCCGCGGGGGGGCCGGTCCTGGTCCTCAAGGAGGACCGCACCCTTCCCCTATCCTTCCCTCCCCTTTCTCCAAAGGCCTGGCGGAAAGGGGTCAGCCTCCAGAGGGGAAGGCCCCTCCCGCCCCTCCCCTCCCTCCGCCCCCTTCCGGGGCGTCCCCTCTACCTCGTCTTCCGGCGCCTGCAGCTGGAGGGGGGCTAGCTCCAGGCCCCAAAGCCCTGCGCCCTTTGGGAAGGGGGGCGCGGGGCAGGGGCTAAGGGCGGCTTCCCCGGCACAAGGAACCCGACCTTCGTGAAGGAGCGCGTTATGAACCGCAAGTGGACCACCGGACTTTTCCTCCTCGCCCTCTTCCTTTTGGCCCTCCTCCTGGTGTGGAAGCCCTGGGCCCCCCAGGAGCCCAAGATCAAGCTCGGCCTGGACCTCAAGGGGGGGTTGCGCATCGTCCTCGAGGCCGACGTGGAAAACCCCACCCCCGACGACCTGGAAAAGGCCCGGACCGTCTTGGAAAACCGGATCAACGCCCTCGGCGTGGCCGAGCCCCTCATCCAGATCCAGGGACAGAAGCGCATCGTGGTGGAGCTCCCCGGCCTCTCCCAGGCCGACCAGGACCGGGCCCTCAAGCTCATCGGCCAGCGGGCGGTGCTGGAGTTCCGCATCCTCAAGGAGGGGGCCACGGGCACCACCGTGGCCCAGATCAACCAGGCCCTCCGGGAGAACCCCAGGCTCAACCGGGAGGAGCTGGAGAAGGACCTCATCAAGCCGGAGGACCTCGGCCCGCCCCTCCTCACCGGGGCGGACCTGGCCGACGCCCGGGCGGTCTTTGACCAGTTCGGCCGCCCCCAGGTCTCCCTCACCTTCACCCCGGAAGGGGCGAAGAAGTTCGCCGAGATCACCCGGCAGAACGTCGGCAAGCGGCTCGCCATCGTCCTGGACGGCAAGGTCTACACCGCCCCCGTGATCCGCCAGGCCATCACCGGGGGGCAGGCGGTCATAGAGGGGCTTTCCGGCCTCGAGGAGGCGAGCGAGATCGCCCTCGTCCTGCGCTCCGGGGCCCTCCCCGTCCCCCTCAAGGTGGTGGAGATCCGGGCCATCGGGCCCACCCTGGGCCAGGACGCCATCCAGGCGGGGATCCGCTCCGCCCTCATTGGCACGTTGGCCATCTTCCTCCTCATCTTCGCCTACTACGGCCCCCACCTGGGGCTCGTGGCCTCCTTGGGCCTCGTCTACACCTCGGCCCTCATCCTGGGCCTCCTCTCGGGCCTTGGGGCCACCCTGACCCTCCCCGGCATCGCCGGCCTCGTCCTCACCCTGGGCGCGGCGGTGGACGGGAACGTCCTCTCCTTTGAGCGGATCAAGGAGGAGCTCAGGGCGGGCAAGCGCTTCCGCCAGGCCATCCCCGAGGGCTTCCGCCACTCCACCCTCACCATCCTGGACGTGAACGCCGCCCACCTCCTGGCGGCGGCGGCCCTCTACCAGTACGCCACCGGCCCCGTGCGGGGCTTCGCCGTGGCCCTGGCCATCGGGGTGGTGGCCAGCGTCTTCTCCAACCTCGTCTTCAGCCGCTACCTCCTGGACTGGATGGGGGAGAAGCGGGAGGTGCGCCCCCCCATGTGGCTCGTGGAGCCCCGGATCAACTTCATGGGGCCCGCCCGCTACATCACCCTGGCCTCCCTCCTCCTGGCCCTGCTTGCGGGGAGCCTGGTCTTCACCAAGGGGTTCAACTACTCCATTGACTTCACCGGGGGGACCGCCTTCACCCTGAGGGCCTCCCCGGAAACGGGGGTGGACACCCTGAGGCGCTTCCTGCAGGCGAAGGGCTTTCCCGCCCAGGAGGCCGTCATCACCGAGGTCCAGGCCCCCACGGCCAGCTACAAGGAGTTCGCCCTCAAGCTCCCTCCCCTATCCGACGAAAAGCGCCTGGAGCTGGAGCGGCTTTTCGCCCAGGAGCTCAAGGCCCAGGTGCTCACCTCCGAGACCGTGGGCCCGGCGGTGGGGCAGGAGCTGAGGCGGAACGCCGTCATGGCCGTGCTGGTGGGGCTTGGCCTCATCCTCCTCTACGTGGCCTTCCGCTTTGACTGGACCTTCGGCGTGGCCAGCGTTTTGGCCGTGGCCCACGACGTGGCCATCGTGGCCGGGATGTATAGCCTCCTGAACCTGGAGTTCTCCATCTCCACCATCGCCGCCCTCCTCACCGTGGTGGGCTACTCCATCAACGACTCCATCGTGGTCTCGGACCGCATCCGGGAGAACCAGAAGCTCCTCCGGGGGCTTCCCTACCTCGAGCTCGTCAACCGCTCCATCAACCAGACCCTTTCCCGCACGGTGATGACGAGCCTCACCACCCTCCTCCCCATCCTCGCCCTCCTCTTCCTGGGGGGAAACGTCCTCCGGGACTTCGCCCTGGCCATCTTCGTGGGCATCTTCGTGGGCACCTACAGCTCCATCTACGTGGTGAGCGCCCTGGTGGTTTTCTGGAAGAGCCTCATGAAGAGGCGGGAACAAAAGGCGGCCTAAGGCCCAACACCCCCAGGCCTCAGGCGGGCCTGGGGGTGGCGTTTTCCCCCGGATCCCCGGGGCGGAGGCCAAGCTCCTCCAAGGCCTTTTGGTGAAGGCGAAGGCCCTCCTCGTAAAGGGGCGTGCCCTTTAGACGCAGGAGGGCCCTCTCGTCCAGGGGGTCCAGGCGCAGGGCCAGAAGCCAGTCCCCGGGGTGGGGACTAAAGAGGAGGGCCCGCCGCCGCTCCTCCAGCCAGGCCCGGGACGCCTCCTCTAGAAAGGGGTGGTCTAGGTCGGCGTAGGGGGGCGCGAGGGGCGCCTTTGGGTCGGCAAGGTCCAGGTAGAGCTCGGGGGCCTCCCGGTTGAGCCCCAAAGGACGGGTGCGGAGAAAGTAGGGGGCGGCCCCCTTGGGGCGGCCCGGCTCCAGGGCGTTCACCACCTCCCACCAGAGGACCCTAAACTCCCCCGGGGTGGCCTCCAGGGCCTCCAGGAGGTCCTCCTTCTCCCAGTCCTTGGCGGTGAGGAGGGCGAGGAGGAGCCGGGCCTTCTCCCGCCGGAAGCGGACGGGCCTGCCCTCCACCCGCACCTCCAGCCCCCCAAGGACCCGGACCTCCAGCCGCACCCCCGGGTGGTAGGGCACCGGAAGGCGGCCGAGCCGCCAAAGGGCCCGCCGGAGCCGGGCGAGGGGCGGGGCGAAGAGGGTCTTCCCCGCGAGGAAGGGGTAGCGCTCAAGCACCTCCTCCCACCCGTCCCGGAAGGGGTAGGCCCGGGCCAGGGCCTCGAGGAAGGGGTCGGGGGCGGGGAAGGCGCCCAAGGGGAACTCCTCCCCAAGGCGGAGCCGGGCCAAGGCCACCACCAGGGTGAGGAACCCCTCCACCCAGAGGTCCCCCGAGGCTCGGGAGAGCCGGACCATTTCCCGGTAGGCCCCGTCGTCGCCCAAGGCGGCAAGGCCCCCCAAGGCCTCCACCCGCAGGCGGGCCGGGCCCCCCTCGCTCAGGGCGAGGGCGGCGCGGTAACTGGCCTCGGCCTCCCCCAGGCGGCCCAAGGCGAGGAGGGCGTGCCCCTTGCGGGCCTCGGCCAGGCTCAGGCCGAAGGGGCTTCCCAGGGCCTCCGCCTCAAACCGGCCCCGCTCCGCAAAGCGAAGCCCCTCCTCCGCGTCCCCGGCCACGCACTCCAAAAGGGCCCGGAGGAGGCTTCCCTCCCGGTGGTTCTGGGGCGGACGGCTTAGGCCGGGGTCCTCCGCCCGCTTGAGAAGCTCCAGGGCCTCCGCGGGCCTCCCCTGGCGGAGGAGGAGCCTCGGCCCCGAAAAGCCCAAGGCCTCCGCCTCCCCCGCCCGGCCCTCGTTGAGGAGGTTCTCCGCCAAAAGGGGCCGGGCCAGGCCGGGGAAGCGGCGGAGGGCCTCCTCCAGGAAGGGCTTGGCCCGGGCGGGCTCCACCGTGTCCAGGAAGAGGCGGGCAAGGCCGAGGTAGGCCCGCTCCTCCCCCGCCTCGAGGGCCTCCCGGTAGAGGGCCTCCGCCTCCCGGTACCGCCCCGCCTGGCGCAGGGCCTCGGCCTCGAGGAGGCGAAGCCCCGCCCGCCCCCGGCGCACCCCCTCCGGCAGGTGGCCGAGGAGGCGGAGCACGGTGTAGGTGAGCCCCCGGGCCAGCCAGCCCTCCCCCTCCTTGAGGAGGAGGTCGGCGGCGTGGCCGAAGCGCCCGGCCTCCAGGAGGAACTCCGCCGCCCGCACCCCTTCGCCCCGGGCCAAGGCCGCCTCCGCCGCCCGGGCGAGGAGGCCCCGGGCCTCCGCTTGGGGAAGGAGGGCCTTGAGGGCGCTCCGCACCAGGGGGTGGAAGCAGAGGCGCCCCTCCCGCCTCTCCAGAAGCAGGTCCTCGGCGTAAGGGAGGAGGAAGGCCCCTTCCTCCTCGTCCACCTCCCCGAGGAGGGCGAGCCGGGAGGCCCGGTCCAGGACCTCCTTGGGCAGGGCCTGCCCCAGGTAGGCGAGAAGCCCCTCGGCGCTCTCCAGGGCGAGCTCGGGCCTCAGGCCCTTGCGCATGGCGAGGAGGACGAGCCTCATCCCCAAGGGCCAGCCCCGGACGAGGCTTAGCGCCCTTTCCACCTCAAAGGCGGGGAGCTCCGGGGCCAGGGCCTTGGCCAGCTGGCAGGCCTCCTCGGGGTCAAAGGCGAGCTCCCGCTCGGAAAGCACGGTGAGGAAGGCGAAGGGGGCCGCCTTCCGGGAGAGGACGAGGAGGCGGAGGCCCGGGAGGCGGAGGAGGCCCTGGAGGACCCGGACCACCCCCGGGCTTTCCGCCCGGTGGGCCTCGTCCAGGACCAGGTAGTGGGCCCCTAGGGGGGCGAGGGCCTCGAGGAGGGCCTCCAGGGCCTTGGGCCAGGCCCCGGCCTCCAGAAGGGCCCCCACCGGGGCGAGCTCCGCCCGCCCCTCGTAGGCGGCGAGGAGGTGCCAGAGGAAGACCGCCGGGTCCTTGGCCTCCTCGGCGAGGGAGACGTAGACCGCGGGAAGCTCCGCGGCGAGGCTCGTCTTGCCGTACCCCGCCCCCGCGGCCAGGACCACCCCGGGGCTTTTGCGGAAGGCCTCCTCCAAAAGGCGCAAGGGGCGGACGCGGGAGACCTCCCGGGCGGTGCGGGGCGGGTAGAGCCGGGACGGGGGAACGGGGTAGGGCATCCCCTCCATTATCCTCCAGGGCCCGGACCCCCTTCCGTGTAACGGGCGTGTAACGCCCTTCCCCTACCCTGAGGGCGGATGTACCTGAGAAGCCTTGGGGTCTACCTGCCCAAAGGGCGCATGGACGCCCAGGAGATCGCCCGGCGCTCGGGCCTCGCGCCGGAGGTGGTGCGGGAAAAGCTCGGCCTCCTGGAAAAGCCCATCCCCGGCCCCGAAGACCACCCGGCGGAGATGGCCGCCTGGGCCGCGAGGGAGGCCCTGGCCAAGGCGGGGCTACCGGGAGCGGCGGTGGACTGGGTGGTCTCCATCGTGGAGGAGCACAAGGACTACCCCGTCTGGGCCACGGCCCCCTACCTGGCCCGGAAGGTGGGGGCCTCCCGGGCCAAGGGGCTGGACCTGAACCAGAAGTGCGCCTCCCTCATGGGGGCCCTGGAGGTGGCCCGGGGCCTCTTCGCCACCCGGAAGGAGGTGGGGGTGGTCCTGGTGGCGGGGGGCTACCGCAACGGCGACCTCGTGGACTACCAAGACCCCCACACCCGCTTCCTCTACGACCTGGCCGCGGGAGGGGCGGCGGCGGTCCTCACCCGGGAAGGGCCGGGCCTAAGGCTTCTCGGCCTCGCCCACCGCATGGACCCCGAGCTGGCCCTCTCCGTCAAGGTCCCCGTGGGGGGGACCCGGGCTCCCCTCACCCCGGAGAACCTCTCCCAGTACCGCCTGAGGGTGGAGGACCCCGAGGGGATGAAGCGGAGGCTGGACGCCACCTCCATCCCGAGCTTCCTCGCGGTGATCCGGGAGGCCCTGGAGGAAGCGGGGTACACGGAGGCCGACCTGGACTACCTCGCCCTCCTCCACATGAAGCGCTCCGCCCACCGGGCGGTGCTCGCGGGGCTCGGCCTCTCGGAGGAGCGCTCCATCTACCTGGAGCGCTTCGGCCACCTGGGGCAGCTGGACCCCCTCCTCTCCCTGAGGCTCGCCCGGGAGAAGGGGCTTCTCAAGGAGGGGAGCCTCGTGGCCCTGGCGGCGGCCGGGGTCGGGTACTTCTACGGGGCCGCGGTGCTGCGCCTGGAAGGAGGGCTGGATGCTTAACCCCAACTGGCTCGGCCGCCTGGCCGCCTATCACCCCGAAAGGCCCGCCCTCTGCTTCCGGAACACCTGGCTCACCTACGGGGAGCTCTACCTGAGGGCCAGGAAGGCGGCGGGGGCCCTGAGGGCCCTCGGAGTGGCCAAGGGGGACCGGGTGGGGCTTCTCGCCTGGAACCACCCCGCCTACCTGGACCTCCTCTTCGCCGGGCCCCTCCTCGGCCACATCCTCACCCCCTTCAACCACCGCCTAAGCCCCCCCGAGCTCCAGGCCCTCCACGCCTACACCGAGCCCAAGGTGCTCTTCTATGGGGAAGGGTTCCAGGAGGTGGCCCAGGCCCTGGACCCCAAGGCCCTTCCCCTCGAGGCCCTCCTGGAAGGAGAGGAGGCCCCCGAGGAGGTGCGGGTGGACCTGGAGGACCCCGCCCTCCTCCTCTTCACCGGGGGGACCACGGGGCTACCCAAGGGGGCCCTCCTCCCCTACCGCCAGCTCCTGGTGAACGCCCTGGAAACCGCCTTCGCCTGGGGCCTTTCCCGGGAGGACCGGTACATCCTCGCCACCCCCATGTTCCACGCCGCCCTCAACGCCCTCGCCACCCCCCTCCTCTACCTGGGGGGCCAGGTGGTGGTGGAGGAGCGCTTCCACGCCGAGGAGTACCTAGAACTCGTGCGCCTCCACCGCCCCACCCTCCTCTTTCTGGTGCCCACCATGTACCAGATGCTCCTCGAGGCCCAGGCCTTCGCGGAGACGGACCTCTCCTCGGTGCGCTTCGCCATCTCCGGCGGGGCCCCCTGCCCCGCCCCCGTGCGGGAGGCCTTCCGCGAGCGGGGGGTGCGCTTCAAGCAGGGGTACGGCCTCACGGAGTGCGGCGTGAACTGCTTCACCTTTGAGCTGGAAGAGGCCGAGCGCTACCCGGAGAGCGTGGGCCGGCCCATGCCCCACCTCTGGGCCCGGCTTTTGCGGGAGGACGGGAAGGAGGCGGGGGTGGGGGAGGCCGGGGAGCTTTGGCTCTCGGGGAGCGTGGTGATGAAGGGCTACTTCCGCCGCCCGGAGGAGAACGAGAAGGTCTTCGTCTGGGACGGGGAGAGGCTTTGGCTTAGGACCGGGGACCTGGCCTACCGGGACGAGGGGGGGAGGTTCTACATCGTGGGCCGGAGGAAGGAGATGTTCATCTCCGGGGGGGAGAACGTCTACCCCGTGGAGGTGGAGCGGGTCCTCTACGACCACCCGGCGGTGAAGGAGGCGGCGGTGGTGGGGGTGCCCGACCTCCGGTGGGGCGAGGTGGGGGCGGCCTTCGTGGTGCTCCGCGAGCCCGTCCCGGCCGAGGCCTTAAGGGCCTTTCTCAAGGCGCGCCTCGCCGGGTACAAGGTGCCCAAGCACCTGATCTTCCTGGAGGAGCTCCCCAAGACGGGGCCGGGCAAGGTGCAGAAGGAGGCCTTGAAGAGGCTTTGGGAGGAACGGTATGGCCAAGCTTAGGTACCGCCTCGAGGGGGAAGGCCCCCCCGTGGTCCTCCTAAACGGGATCTTCCAGCGCCTGGAGAGCTGGGACCCCGTCCTTCCCCACCTCACGGGGTTCACCCTCCTCCGCTACGACATGCGGGGCCAGGGGGAAAGCGAGGCCCCGGAAGGCCCCTACCCTCCCCGGGCCCACGCGGAAGACCTCCTCGCCCTTTTGGACGAGGCCAAGCTTTCCCGGCCCGCCCTGGTGGGCCTTTCCAACGGGGGCATCGTGGCCATGGAAGCGGCCCTCCTGGCCCCGGAGCGCTTCTTTGCCTTGGTGCTCTGCTGCACCACCCCCTACCTGGACGCCGCCCTCCGGGCCAAGGTGGAAAGCTGGCTCCACGCCCTGAAAGCCGGGGGCACGGCCTTGCGCCTTCGGGTGGCCCTCCCCTGGGTCTTTGGCAGGAGCTTCCTGGAGGCCCACCCCGAGCTTCTCGCCGAGGAGGGGCTAAGGGGCCTCGCCGCCCAGGCCCCCACGGAAGCCGCCCAGGAAAGGCTCCTCCTGGGCTTCCTCACCCTGGAGGACCTCCGCCCGAGGCTTTCGGGCCTCCGCCTTCCCACCCTGGTCCTTTACGGGGAGGAGGACCTCCTCTTCCCCAAGGCCTACGCCAGGGACCTGGCCGAGGCCCTAGGGGCGAGGCTAGAGGCCCTCCCCGCGGGGCACGCCGCCCCCCTCGAGGCCCCCCTAGCCTTCGCCCAGGCCGTGCGCACGTTTTTGGAGGAAGTGTATGCTTAGGTATCTGGAAGCGGGAAGCGGCACGCCCGTGGTGCTCGTCCACGGCAACTTCGCCTGCAAGGAGTGGTGGCGGGGCCTCCTCGAGGACCCCCCGAAAGGGGCAAGGCTCCTCGCCCCGGACCTCCCGGGCTTCGGGGAAAGCCCCGCCCCCGAGGGCTTCGCCCCCTCCATCCCCGCCTACGCCCAGGCCCTCCGGGACTTCCTCAAGGAGGTGGGAGCGGAGGAGGCCCTCCTCGTGGGCCACTCCCTCGGGGGCGCGGTGGCCATGGAGGCGGCGGAGGAAAAGACGAAGGGGCTCGTCCTCCTCAACTCCGCCCCCCCTTCGGGCCTCCTGACCCCGGAGGCCTACTACCCCGTCCTCGAGTCCTACCGGCAGGACCGGAAGGCCTTGGAGGTGGCCCTCCAGGCCATGGCCCCCACCCAAAGGCCCCCTTGGTTTCCCGAACTCGTGGACTGCGCCCAGAGGATGCACCCGGCCCACTACCAGGGGAACGCCCGGGCCCTCGCCCTTTGGCGGGCAAGCCGGGCCTACGGCGGGCCGGTCCTCGTCCTCTACGGGGCCCTGGACCCCCTGATCTCCCGGGAGATGGCCGAGGCCACGGCGGCCTTCTTCCCCAAGGCCAGGCTTCAGGTCCTGGAGGGGGTGGGCCACTCCTTGAACCTGGAAAACCCCGGGCTTCTCAAGGCCATCCTGGAAGGTTTCCTCGAGGAGGTGGCGGGATGAGGTTCCAAGTCGGCGACCGGGCGAGCTACACCCAGACCCTCTCCGAGGCCCACGTGGCCCTCTTCGTGGGGGCCGTGGGGGACACCAACCCCTTGCACGTGGACGAGGCCTACGCCAAGCGAAGCCGCTTCGGGGGGAGGATCGCCCAGGGGATCCTGGTGGCGGGCCTCATCTCCACGGTGATCGGCACCAAGCTCCCCGGGGTGGGGGCCATCTACCTCTCCCAGACCCTCCGCTTCCTGAAGCCCACCTACCTGGGGGACACCATCACCGCCACCGCCGTCGTCAAGGCGGTGCGGGAGCGGGAGAAGGGTGGGTGCGTCCTCACCCTGGAGACCTTCTGCGAGAACCAGCGCGGGGAGAGGGTTATAGAGGGCGAGGCGGCGGTGCTCTACGAGGAACCTCAGGGCGGCACGCCCTAGGGGAAAAGGAGGCAGCGATGCGTAAAGGGTTGGGACTCTTGGTTCTCTTGGCGGGGCTCGCCTGGGCCCAGACCTCCCTGAAGGTGGGGGTCATCCTACCCCTCTCGGGGGCTTCGGCCGTGGCGGGGAAGGCGGCCCTAAACGGCATCCAGCTCGCCGCCGAGGAGGCGAACGCGGGGGGCAAGGTGCGGCTGGAGCTCGTGGTGGTGGACGACGGCACCGACCCCAGCAAGGCCGTCCCCGCCTTCACCAAGCTCATGACCGTGGACAAGGTGGACATCGTCATCGGGGGCCTGGCGAGCGGGGTCACCTTCGCCCTCTCCGGCCCGGTGAAGCAGTACGGGCCCCTTTTCCTGGTCATCGGGGCCGCCTCCTCCGTGGTGGAGCAGGCCTTTGAGGGCTACCCCCTCTTCTTCCACTACCACCCCTGGGACTACCACAACGTGGCCGCCGCCCTGCAGTTCTTCCAGTACCTGAACCGGGAGCAGGGGGCGAAGAAGGTGGCCATCCTCTACGAGGACGGCCCCTTCGGCTCGGCGGGGATCGGGGTCTACAAGCAGCAGCTGGAAAAGCTGGGTTACCAGGTGCAGGCCGAACCCTACAAGACGGGAAGCGGCCAGTTCACCCCCATCCTCACCCGCTTCCGGGCCTTCCAGCCCGACATCCTCTACTGGATCGGCTACGACGTGGACGCCCTGCCCATCGCCGCCCAGACCCGGCAGGTGGGCCTGAGGCCTAAGCTCATCTACGGGGCCCCACCCTCCTGGCCCATCGGCTTTGAGAAGAACCCCCTCTCCCAGGACGTGGCCGGGATGACCGCCTGGCTTCCCACCCTCTCCAACCTCGAGTCCCGCCGCTTCGTGGAGGCCTACCGGAAGAAGTACGGGGAGGTGACGGAGGAGTACATGGCCCCCATGGGCTACGTCATCGTCAAGAGCCTGGCCTTGGCGGCGGAGCGGGCGGGAAGCCCCGACAAGAACCGCATCGCCGAGGCCCTGGCGGGGCTTCGCCTCAACACCCCCTTTGGGCCCCTCAGCTTCAAGCCCTCGGACACGGGGAAGACCCGGTACCAGGGCTTCGGCCCCGAGATCTGGTTCCAGTTCCAGTACATCCAGGGGACCCGGAGGCCGGTCTTCCCCAAGGAGAAGGCCAGCGTACCCCTTCGCTACCCCGGCGAGTACTACCTGCGCTAAAGGCCCTGGCCCAGGGAAAGGACCATGGAGCTTCTCCTGCAAACCTTCCTGAATGGCGTGCTGATGGCCGGGGTCTACGCCCTGGTGGCCACGGGCCTCGCCCTCTCCCTGGGGGTGGTGGGCATCGTCAACTTCGCCCACGGAGAATTCCTCATGCTCGGGGCCTACCTCTCTTACCTCCTCTTCGCCTTCTGCGGCGTGGACCCCCTCCTCTCCCTGGGCCTCGCCTTTTTGGCCGCCTTCCTGGTGGGCGGGCTGACCTACCGCGGCCTGATCCGCCCGGTGCTCAGGGCCCCGGAGCTCAACCAGATGCTCCTCACCTTCGGCCTCTCCGTATTCCTGCAGAACCTGGCCCTCCTCCTCTTCGGGGCGGACACCCGGGTGGTGGCCCCGCCCTACCAGGCGGCCACCCTCGCCCTGGGCCCCTTCTTCCTGGGGGCGGTGCCCCTTGGGGCCTTCCTCCTCTCCTTGGCCCTCCTCCTCGCCCTCCACGCCTTCCTCACCCGTGCGCCCCTGGGGCTTGCCATGCGGGCCGTGGCCCAAAACCGCCTCGCCTCAGGCCTTCTGGGCATTGAGGCCGAAGGGGTCTACCTCCTCACCTTCGGCCTCTCGGCCGCCCTGGCCGGGGTCGCGGGGGTGATGCTCTCGGTGATGCTCTACGCCAGCCCCACGGTGGGCTTCCTCTTCACCCTGAAGTCCTTCGCCATCGTGGCCCTGGCGGGGCTTGGGAACCTGAAGGGGGTGCTCCCGGCGGCTTTGGTCCTGGCCCTGGCCGAGGCCCTGGTGAGCACCTACGTCCCCGGGGGCGGGGGGCTGGTGGAGGCCGTCTTCTTCCTGGTGCTCTTCCTGGCCCTGGTGGGCCGGGCCTGGAGGGGGGCATGAGGGGAGTCTTCGCCTTCCTCCTCCTCTTCGCCCTCCTCCCCTTCCTTCCCCTCGGGGTGTGGCGGGCCTTCCTCCTGGACGTGGGGCTTTTCGTCCTCCTCTTCACCGCCTTAGCCCTCTCCTGGGACCTGGTGGCGAGGACCGGCCAGCTCTCCCTGGCCCACGGGGCCTTCTTCGGCCTCGGGGCCTACGGCACGGGCCTTCTCCTGCCCCACGTGGGCACCCTCCCCGCCCTGGCCCTGGGCGCCCTCCTCGCCGGGCTCGGCGCTCTCCTTTTGGGCTCGGTGACCCTGAGGCTCCACGGCCTCTACTTCGCCATCGCCAGCCTGGCCTTCAGCGAGGTGCTCCGCACCCTGGCCCTGAAGCTTCCCTTCACCGGCGGGCCCATCGGCCTCCCCGTGCCCCCGCCCTTCGGGGGCGGCCTGCCCTTGGCGGGCTACTACCTGGCCTTCGCCGTCCTCGCCTTGGCGGTGGCCCTGAGCCTCTGGGCGGAGAAAAGCCCCTTCCGCCTGGCCCAGGCCGCCTGCCGGCAGTCGGAGGCGGTGGCCCGGGTCCTGGGGGTAAGGGTGGTGCGGGTGAAGCTCCTCTCCCTCTTCCTGGGGAGTCTGGTGGCGGGGCTTTCCGGAGGGGTCTACGCCATGAAGGCCCTCTTCCTAAGCCCCTATGAGGCCTTCAGCCTGGCCCGGGCGGTGGAGGCCCTGGTGATCCCCATCTTCGGGGGCCTCTACACCACCCTGGGGCCCCTCCTGGGCGGGGTGGTCCTGGTGGGGCTGGAGCAGGCCCTGAGGCTTTGGATCCAGGAAGGCTACTTGGTGGTCTACGGGGCGCTCCTCGTCCTCGCCATCCTCTTTCTGCCCAAGGGCCTCCTCGGCCTCCTGGGAGGTCGCCGTGGCTAGGGTCCTCGAGGTCCAAGGGGTCAGCAAGCGCTTCCTGGGCCTCCAGGCCCTCAAAGGGGTGAGCCTCGGCCTGGAGGAGGGGGAGATCCTCGCGGTGATCGGCCCCAACGGGGCGGGAAAGAGCACCCTCCTCAACGTGATCTCGGGCCTCCTCCGCCCCGATGCCGGAAGGGTCCTCCTCCTGGGGGAAGACGTCACCCACCTCCCCCCCGAGGCCCGCACCCACCGGAGGCTGGGCCGGGCCTTCCAGATCGTGGAGCCCTTGCCCGAGCTCTCCGTGCGGGAGAACCTCCTGGTGGGGGCCCTCTTCGGCAAGCCAAGGACCTCCAAGCGGGAGGCCGAGGCCTGGGTGGACCGGGTGCTGGAGCTCACCGGGCTGGCCCCCAGGGCCGAGGCCTTGGCCTCGGAGCTCACCCTCCTCGAGGACAAGCGTCTGGAGCTCGCCCGCGCCCTGGCCACGCGGCCCAAGGTCCTCCTCCTGGACGAGGTCATGGCGGGGCTTCGGCCCAAGGAGGCCCAGGAGGCGGTGGAGATGATCCGGAGGATCCGGAATAGCGGGGTCTCCATCCTCTTCATTGAGCACCTGATGCCCGTGGTCAAGGCCCTGGCCGACCGGGTGGTGGTCCTGGACCACGGGGAGAAGATCGCCGAGGGCGCCTACGAGGAGGTGGCCCGGGAGGAGCGGGTGCGGGAGGCCTACCTGGGGAGGCGGGCATGAGGCTGGAGGTCCAGGCCCTGGAAACCGGCTACGGCAAGGCCCAGGTCCTCTTCGGCGTGGACCTGGGGGTGGAGGCAGGGGAGCTCGTGGCCCTCCTCGGGGCGAACGGGGCGGGCAAGACCACCCTCCTCCGCGCCCTCTCCGGCCTCCTCCGCCCCTGGAAAGGCCGTGTCCTCCTGGACGGGCAGGACCTTAAGGGCCTTTCCCCGGCAAGGAGGGCCCGGCTGGGCCTCGGCCACGTCCCCGAGGGGAGGCAGCTTTTCCCCCTCATGACCGTGGAGGAAAACCTCCGGCTCGGGGCGGCCTTCCTCGCCCCCGGGCGGGAGAAGGAGGGGTACGAGAGGGTCTACGCCCTCTTTCCCCGGCTCGCCGAGCGCAGGCGGCAGCTCGCGGGGACGCTTTCCGGCGGGGAGCAGCAGATGCTCGCCATCGGCCGGGCCCTCATGGGCTTTCCCCGGATCCTCCTCGTGGACGAGCCCTCCTTGGGCCTCTCCCCAAGGCTCGCCGAGGAGGTGCTCCTGGCGCTGAAGGAGGTGGCCCGCGGGGGGGTGGGGGTGCTCCTCGTGGAGCAGAACGTGGCCCTCTCCCTGGAGGTGGCGGAAAGGGGCTACGTCCTGGAGCACGGCCGCGTGGTCCTGGAGGGCCCCGCCCAAGCCCTGGCCCAAGACCCGAGGGTGCGGGAGGCGTACCTTAGCCTATAGGAGGCCCATATGGGAGCGTTTTCGGGAAGGACGGTCCTCGTCACCGGCGCGGGAAGCGGCATCGGCCTGGCCATGGCCAGGGCCTTCGCCCGGGAGGGGGCGAGGGTTCTGGTCCACGACGTGCGGGACGCCTCGAGGCTCGCCGAGGAGCTCGGTGGGGTCTTCCTCCAGGCGGACCTCGCCGACCCCAAAGAGGTGGAGGCCCTGGGCAAGGAGGCCGCGGCCATGGGCGTGGACATTCTGGTGAACAACGCCGGCTTCCAGCACATCGCCCCCGTGGAGGAGTTCCCCCTGGAGGTCTGGCAAAGGATGCTCCAGGTGATGCTCACCGCCCCCTTCCAGCTCACCCAAGCCCTCCTCCCCGGGATGAAGCGAAGGGGCTGGGGCCGGATCCTGAACATCGCCAGCATCCACGGCCTGGTGGCAAGCCCCTTTAAGAGCGCCTACATCTCGGCCAAGCACGGCCTCCTCGGCCTCACGAAGACGGTAGCCCTCGAGGCCGGGCCCTATGGCGTCACGGCGAACGCCATCGCCCCCGCCTACGTCCGCACCCCCCTGGTGGAGGGCCAGATCCAGGACCAGGCCAAGACCCTGGGGATCCCCCCCGCGGAGGTGGCGGAGAAGGTCTTCCTGGCCCAGGCGGCCATCAAGCGCCTCATCGCGCCCGAGGAGGTGGCCGAGCTCGCCCTCTTCCTGGCCTCGGAGAAGGCCAGCGCCATCACCGGGGCCGTCTTCCCCATAGACCTGGGCTGGACGGCCCGCTAGCGGACGGCCCTGAGGGGGAGGCCCTCCTCCCTGGCCCAGGCCTCCCAGGCCCGGGCGGGCCTTTGGGCGAAGAAGGCGCAGAGGGCCCCGTAGAGGGGGTTTTCCGGGGAGGCGGGGCTGAAGGCGGCTTCCAGGAGCTTGGGAAGCCCCGCCTTCTGGCAGAAGCGGGCCCAGAGGTGGGGCTCGAGGGCGGCGAAGGCCACCTCCCCCTCCCTCGCCCGGTAGACCCCGTAGCAGAGGACCGAGCCGTCCAGGAAGGGGATCGGCGGGTAGGCGATGGACTTCACCGCCTCGGCGAGGGCCACCTCGTAGAACCCGCCCCCCAGGAGGAGGCCCTTGAGGGCGGCGAGGGCCAGGGCGTAGGCCCCCGCCAGGTCGGCGAACTGGAAGGCCCGCCAGGGGAAACGGCCCAAAAGCCCCGCCTCGGCCAGGTAGGTGAGGTCGTGGCCGGGGTCGGGAGCGTCCCGGTAGCCCCGGAGGCGGACGTAGACCAGGCGGGGGTTCTCGGCCAGAAGCGCTTCGGGCCCCAGGCCGAGCCTCTCCATCGCCCCCGGGCGGCTGGACTCCAGGAGAATGGCCGCCTCCGCCACCAGGCCCAGAAGCCGCGCCCTTCCCTCCTCCGCCTTCAGGTCCAGGACGAGGACCTCCTTCCCCCCGTTCAGGAAGCGGTAGGCCTCGGGGGCGAGGGCCTTCAGGGGGTCCCCCCCTGGGGGCTCCACCTTGAGGACGGGAAAGCCCATCTCCAAGAGGAGCTTCCCCGCCAAGGGCCCGGGCAAAAGCCGGGTGAGGTCCAAGACCTTACCGGGGGGCCATGCGGAGGGCGCCATCCAGCCGGATCACCTCCCCGTTCAGCATGGGGTTTTCCAGGACGTGGAGGACCAGGGCGGCGTACTCCTCGGGGCGGCCAAGCCTCGAGGGAAAGGGGACCTGGGCGGCGAGGGAGGCCCTGGCCTTTTCCGGAAGCCCCTGGAGGAGGGGGGTGTCAAAGAGGCCCGGGGCGAGGGTGACCACCCGGATCCCCCACCCGGCGAGCTCCCGGGCCGCAGGAAGGGTGAGGGCCACCACGCCCCCCTTGCTCGCCGCGTAGGCCGCCTGGCCGATCTGCCCCTCAAAGGCGGCCACGCTGGCCGTGTTCACGATGACCCCCCGCTGCCCCTCGGCGTCGGGAGGGTTTTCCCGCATGGCCCAGGCGGCGAGGCGCAAAACGTTGAAGGTGCCGAGGAGGTTCACCTCAAGAACCCTCCGGAAGCTTTCCAGGCCGTGGGGGCCCTCTTTGCCCAGGATCTTCTCCGCGAGGCCGATTCCGGCGGCGTTCACCACGGCGAAGAGGGGGGCCTCCTCTTGCGCCCTCGCCACCGCCTGGGCCACGTCCTCCTCCCGGGTCACGTCCCCTTCCACGTAAAGGAGGTCCTCCTCCCCCCGCCTGAGGTCCAGGACCACCACCCGGTAGCCCCTCGCCTTCAAGGCCAGGGCCGCGGCCCGCCCAAGCCCTGAGGCCCCACCCGTCACCAAGGCGCTCCGCTCCATCCTTCCCTCCTTATAGCCTCTGGATCACCGTGGCCGTGGCCTGGCCGTGGCCGATGCACATCACCTGGAGGCCGAACTCGCCCCCCCGGCGCTCAAGCTCATGGAGGAGCTTGGTCATGAGCACGGCCCCCGTGGCCCCCAAGGGATGCCCGTGGGCGATGGCCCCCCCGTTGGGGTTCACCTTTTCGGGGTCCGCCCCAAGCTCCCGCAGGAAGGCCAGGACCACGCTGGCGAAGGCCTCGTTGACCTCTATGACGTCCACGTCCCGCAAGGAAAGCCCCGCCCGCTCCAGGGCCTTTTTCGCGGCGGGGATGACCTCCAGAAGCTGCAGGGTAGGGTCCCCCGCCACCACCACCCGGGCGAGGAAGCGGGCCCTGGGCCTTAGGCCCAAGGCCAGGGCCTTTTCCCTGTCCCCGAGGAGGAGGGCCGCGGCGCCGTCGGAGATCTGGCTGGAGTTCCCCGCGGTCACCACCCCCCCTTCCCGGAAGACGGGCTTCAGGGCGAGCATCTTCTCGTAGTCCACATCGGGGCGGACCCCCTCGTCCCGGGTGAGGAGGAAGGGCCTCCCCTCGGCGTCCAGCCCCTCCAGGGGGAGGATCTGGGCAGAAAACCGCCCCTCCTCCGTGGCCCGGGCCGCCCTTTTGTGGGAGAGGTAGCCCCACTCGTCCAGCTCCTCGCGGCAAAACCCGTAGCGCTCGGCGATCCGCTCGGCGCTTTCCCCCTGGTGGACGAGCTCGTACCTCTTCCCAAGCTCGGGGTTCAGGGTGTGGAAACCCCCGCCGATGTCCGAGAACATGGGCACCCGGGTCATGCTCTCCACCCCGCCGGCGATGGCGAAGTCCACATCCCCTGCGGCGATGGCCTGGGCGGCGAAGTGGACGGCCTGCTGGCTGGAGCCGCACATGCGGTTGAGGCTCACCGCGGGCACCTCCTGGGGAAGCCTGGAGAGGAGCACCGCAAGCCGCCCCACGTTCGCCCCCTGCTCCCCCACCTGGGTCACGCACCCCGTGACCACGTCCCCGATGAGGCCCGGGTCTACGCCCGTCCGCTCCAAGAGGGCGTCCAGGACCTTGGCGTAGAGGGCATCGGGCCTGTAGGCCCTCAGGGCCCCGTTCCGCTTGCCGATGGGCGTGCGCACCGCCTCGAGGATCACCGGCTCTCCCATCTTCCCCTCCGAATCAGCTCCCTGAGCACGATCACCCGCTGGATCTCCGAGGTCCCCTCGTAGATCTGCAGGACCTTGGCGTCCCGGTAGAGCTTGGCCATGGGGTACTCCTCGGAGTAGCCGTTGCCCCCAAAAACCTGCAGAGCCTCGGAAACCCCCCGCACGCAGGCGTCGGCGGCGAAGGCCTTGGCCATGGCCGCCTCCAGGGCGCTCCCTTCCCCTCTTTCCGCCAGGTCCGCGGCCTTGTGGGTGAGGAGGCGGCTGGCCTCGAGGTCCATGGCCAGCTCCGCCAGCTTGAACCCCACCCCCTGGTGGGCCCAAAGGGGCTTGCCAAAAGCCTCCCGGGTCTGGGCGTACGCCAAGGCCTCGTCCAAGGCCCGGCGCAAAAGCCCCACGGCCATGGCCGCCACCATGGGCCGGGAGCGGTCAAAGACCCGCATGGCCAGGAGAAAGCCCTCCCGGGCGATCAAGGCCTCCTCGGGCACGAAGACCCCCTCCAAGGCCACCTCCGCCGCCGGAGAGGCCTTCTGTCCCAGCTTGGGCAAGGGGGGGCCCACCCAAACCCCCTCCCCCCGCTCCACCAAAAAGGCGGCGATGCCCTCCCGTCCCTCGGCCACCCTGGCGAAGACCACGAAAAAGCGGGCCTCGGGAGCGTGGCTGATCCAGGTCTTGCGCCCGTGGAGGCGAAACCCTCCCGGAACCCTCTCCGCCCAGGTGCGGAGGGCGGCCACGTCGGAGCCGGCATGGGGCTCGGTGAGGGCGTAGGAGGCCACCTCCTCCTTGAGGCGGGGGAGGAAGGCGCGGGCGTAGGGGCTTCCCGAGAGGAGCAAGGCGTCGGCCACCAGGTTGTTGAGGAGGAGGGCGGCGGCCACCCCCGCGCAGGCGTAGGCGAGTTCCTCCGCCACCAAGGCCAGGGCCTTGGGGCCAAGCCCCACTCCCCCCAAGGCCTCCGGCACCCCCAAGACCGGAAACCCCAGGACGGCCGCTTCCTGAAAAAGCTCCTGGGGAAAGCGCCCCTCCCGGTCCAGGCGGGCCGCCTCGGGGAGGATGCGCTCCCGGGCGAACCGCCTGGCCAGCTCTTGAATGGCCTTCTCCACGGACAAACCACCTCCCTTTCCCAGGCTCAACCCCCACGACCCCGTTTCTTTCCGTACATGGCCTGGTCCGCGGCCTGAAGGACCTCGGCCAGGTCCTGCCCCTGAACGGGGGCAAAGCCCACGGACACCCCCGGGAAGCGGGCCCGCACCCGGGCCTCGAGGGAGCCCCCGTCCCCTAGCCCCAGGTGAAGGCCCACGAACTCATCCCCGCCGATGCGGTAGAGGGCGTCCCCCTGCCGGGCCTCCTCCCGCAGGGCCCGGGCAAAGGCCACCAGGTGGGCGTCCCCTGCGGCATGCCCCTTTTGGTCGTTGATCTCCTTGAGGTTGTCCAGGTCCCAGAGGGAGAGCAGGGAAAACCCCTCCCGGGCCGCAAGGGCCTGGAAGCGGGGGAACTCCCGTTCCAGGGCGCGGCGGTTGGCCAAGCGGGTGAGGGGGTCGGTGAGGGCCTCGCCCTCCACCAGCCTTTGCAAGGCCTCGAGGCGGTCCACCAAGATCCCCACGCTAAGACCCCCCACGCTGGCCAAGAGGGTGCCTCCCGCAAAGACAAAGCGCACCTCCGCCTGGGGCCAGGGGGCCAGGAGGACGTAGGCCAGGCCGAGGAAAAGCCCCGGCCAGCCCCCAAAGGCGGCCAAGGCATAGGCCCCCACCGTGTAAAAGCCCATGACCCCCAGGCGCCAGGCCCCTTCCGGAAGCCCGCGGACCACGGCCTCCGGCGGGGCCACCAGGCTCAGGAGGGCGGTGAAGACCGCCACGCCCAGGTGCAGGGCCACCGCCAAGCGTTCCCGCCCCGTGCGCTTACCCCAGGCGTAGGCCAAGGGGAGCGCAGTCCAGTAAAGGAGGGTGCTCCAGACCATCACCGCGCCCCCGTACAGGAAGACCACGGGGAGCCAGACCGCGGGGACCCAGGCCAAACGCCAGTAAAGGCGGCCCAGCGTCGGCCAGAGGCCTGGGCTTGGGCTCATGCCTCAGTATACGGGGCGGCCCCCCGCCTGGGCTTGCCTTGCAAAGGTCAGGAGGACGGGTGTATATCTCTCTCCTGATGGGCAAGCGAGGCTTCCTTCGCAGGGAGGCAAGCCCCAAGGAGGTCCTGGAACACTGCCTGCGCCTGGCCCGGGAGGTGGCCCCTCCCACCCCCAAAGGCAAGCGGGGCCGCCCCTGGCGCTACAGCCACGCCCTTTACCTGGCCCTCCTTCTCTTCCGCGCCTTCTTCCGCCTCACCTACCGCGAGACGGAGGCCTCACTCCAGGACCTGATGGAAGGGCCTTTCCCTTCCCACCAGTCCCTGGCCCGCTACGCCCTCAAGCACCTGGACCCCAAACTCCTTGAGGCCCTCCTGGAG
>NZ_FNBC01000006.1 GCF_900102145.1 Thermus arciformis
GCCGGGTCCTTGCCCAGGACCCCGAGACCCTCAGGCGGCACACCCTGTTCCACTGGTGGCCTAGGACGAAGGAATTAGCATAAAAGGGTATCAAATGGGCATTCCCGTGTATTGGCGTCTGGGTGCTTTGGCATTGCTGGCAGCCCTGGGGGCTTGTTCCGGCCCTCAAGGCGTGGTTCCCAACATGGTGGTCCCGGGCCCCCGGGACGATGCCGGGGGCGACCCCGCCCAGGCCTGCGGCGAGGTGGCCAAGGCCGCCATGGGCCCGAAGGGGGGCATCCTGGTCTGGAACACCGCGGACACCCTCTTCGTGCAGCTTTCCGGGGTCTCCCCTTACCAACTCACGGAAAGCCACGCCTACGCGGGCACCGCGGCCCCGGGAAACTGGTGGAGCTACCCCGCCCAAGCGGTGCACGACCCCTACGTGGACACCTTCACCTACGCCTTCCCCCTGGCGGACCTGGGCGCCAACCCCGGGGACAGCCTCCACGTGGCCGGCTACGCCTTTCTCCTGAGCCCAAGCTACAGCTTCGCCGAGGGCCAGGGCCATTTGGAGTACACGGTACAGGCCTGCCAGAACACCCCACCCCCGCCCGGCAAGGACATCGTGGTGTTTAACGACATCAACCCCTTTGACAACACCGCCATGGCCAACCCCAACAACCAGCTCATGGCCCGCAACCTGGTGAACTACACCACCGCAGGCCCCCGGGGCGCAGGCACCAAGGTGCTCTTTGACCGGGGCCGCAACTCCGTGTGCGGGGGCATGGGGGAGTGCAGCGATGCGGGCCTGGCCACGTTCCGGAGCGTGATCCAAGGCGAGGGCTTTACCATTGAGGAGCTCAACTCCACCCAGGGATCCATCACCGCCTTGCCCCTCGAGGTCAAGGTCATCTTCCTCTGGAACCCCCGCGAGACCTTCACCAACGGGGAGATCAACGTGCTCAAACAGTTTGCCGACGAAGGGGGGCGCGTGGTCTTCATCGGCGAGTGGCAGGGATATTACGACGCCATCACCCTGGAGAACGACTTCCTGGGCAAGATGGGGGCGGTGATGACCAACACCGGCCAGGCGGTGGACTGCGGTTACAACACCTTGCCCCAGGCCTCCTTGCGTCCTCACCAGATCACTCAGGGCATGACCAACGTAACCATGGCCTGCTCCTCGGTGCTGGTGCCTGGGCCGAACGACTACCCCCTCTACTACGACTCCACCAACTCCAAGGTCCTCTCGGCGGTGGCCACCATTGACCCCACGCCCTTACCCCTCAACCACGTGGCGCCCCAGCAGGTCCAGGTGGCCCCCCAGGGCCTCGCTCCCCTCCTGAACCCCCGATCCTCCACGGGCTACTGAGCGCAAAAACAAAACCTCCCGCCTCGAGGCGGGAGGTTTTCTGGTGGAGCCGAGGGGATTCGAACCCCTGACCTCCTGAGTGCGATTCAGGCGCGCTCCCGACTGCGCCACGGCCCCGCGCGCCCTATATGGTACCGAGGGGCTTGGGCCTTGTCTAGTCCCCCTCCTTGAGCCGCACCTCCACCCGGCCCTTCTTGTCCTTCACGGAGAGCTTGGCCTTGGCCTTGCCCTTGCGGTACTCCGCCTTCCACTCGTCCTTCTTGACCTCGTACTTCACCCGCACCCAGCCCCGGCGGCGGAGGTCCTCGTCGTGGTAGCGGAAGATGGCCTCGGGCCGGGAGTAGCCGTAGACCACCACAATGCCCTGGGGCTCGGCCACCCGCTCCACCACCACCGCCTGGGGGAAAAGGTCAAAGGCCAAGGTGGCGGTGAGGCGCACCTCCAGGGCCCACGCCAGGGCCAAAAAGGGCAGAAGGATGGGCCAGCGCTTCATGCCCCCAGTCTCCCGCCCTAAGGGGGTCTTTAGGATGAGAGAACGCTAAAGTACACTTGGGGTTATGGACGAAGTCTGGCGCAAGCTGGCCGAGCCCTTCCCCAAAGGGGAGGTGCAGTGGCGCATAGAGGCCCTCTCCCGGGACAAGAAGCGGGCCCTCGTGGTCCCCTACGTGGACGCCCGCACCGTCTTGGACCGCCTGGACAAGGTGGTGGGCCCTGAGGGCTGGCACGACGCTTACGAGGTGCTGGCCGATGCGGAAAGGGCGGTGAAGGACGAGCGCGGGGAGCGCCAGGAGCGGGTGGTGGAGGTGAAGTGCCGCCTCACCGTCCTCGGGGTGACCAAGGAAGATGTGGGCGAGGGGGACTCCCTGAAGGCCGCCTTCTCCGACGCCCTCAAGCGGGCGGCGGTGAAGTTCGGGGTGGGGCGCTACCTCTACCGCCTGGAGAAGCAGTGGGTGGACTACGACCCCGAGAAGGGCCGCTTCACCCCCCCAAGCCTCCCCGAAGGGGAGGGGGAAGCCCCCGAGGAAGAGGAGAAGCCCGAGGCCTACCGCCTCATTGACCAGCTCCTGGAAAGGCTGAAGGAGAAGGGCCTGGGCAAGGAGGCGGCCCGGATCATCACCAAGTACGGGGGCTACGGCAAGACCCCCGAGGAGACCCGCAGGCTCTACGGGGAGCTCCGCAACTTGCTCAAGGGATGAGGGTCGTCGCCCTCGGGGACCTCCACGGCAAGTTCCCCCTGCTCTGGCGGATCCTACGCCAGGAGGGGCTCGCCGACGAGGGCTTCCGCCCCACGGAGGCCCTGCGCTCGGGGCGGACGCGCCTCGTGCTCCTCGGGGACCTGGTCCACCCCAAGACCCCCAAGGACTACGAGGGGCTCACGGGGCTTTCCCCCTACGACCCCAAGGACCCCACCCACCTCCGCCTGGCCGCGGGGGCCCAGATCCGGGAGCTCTTCCGCCTGAAAAGGTTCCAGGAAGAGGCGGAAGGCCACGTGACCATCCTCCTAGGCAACCACGACGAGGCCGCCCTCAAAGGCGACCCCATCCTGGGCAACCGCCACCTCGAGCACCTGGAGTTCCACCCCGAGCACGGGGGAAAGCCCCTGCCTGAGGCCCTAAGGGCCTGGATGGCCTCCTTTCCCCGGGAGCTCGTCCTAAAGGGCGTCCACTTCGCCCACGTGGGCCCCGTGCCCTGGCTCCAGGAGTACGACGCCCTCTTCTACGCCCAAAGCGAGCCCAAGACCTGGTGGTTCCGCACCCCGGACTACGTGGAGCGCATGGGCTACCGCTTCGGGGTCTACGGGCACGTGCCCATGAAGGAGGGCGTGCTCCTCAAGGAGCGGTTCGCCCTAATAGATGCCCTGGACCTCGGGGAGTACCTGGAGCTTTTCCCCGAGGAAGACCCCCTCTGCCCGAGGGTGAAGCGCTTGGCCCATGGCTAACCCCCTAACCTCCCCCAAGGCGGTGCGGGAGCTCCTCGCCCGCCACGGCCTCTTCGCCGACAAGCGCTTCGGGCAGAACTTCCTGGTGTCCGAAGCCCACCTCCGGCGCATCGTGGAGGCGGCCAGGCCCTTCACCGGGCCCGTCTTTGAGGTGGGGCCGGGGCTTGGGGTCCTGACCCGGGCCCTCCTCGAGGCCGGGGCGGAGGTCACGGCCATAGAGAAGGACCTGCGCCTAAAGCCCCTCCTGGAGGAGACCCTTTCCGGCCTCCCGGTGCGCCTCGTCTTCCAGGACGCCCTCCTCTACCCCTGGGAGGAGGTGCCCCAGGGGAGCCTCCTCGTGGCCAACCTCCCCTACCACATCGCCACCCCCCTGGTCACGAGGCTTCTCAAGACGGGCCGCTTCGCCCGCCTCGTCTTCCTGGTGCAGAAGGAGGTGGCGGAGCGCATGACCGCCAGGCCCAAGACCCCGGCCTACGGGCTCCTCTCCCTCCGGGTGGCCCACCACGCCGTGGCGGAGAGGCTCTTTGACCTTCCCCCGGGGGCCTTCTTCCCTCCGCCCAAGGTGTGGAGCAGCCTGGTGCGCCTCACCCCCACGGGGGCCCCCGACGACCCCGGGCTTTTCGCCCTGGTGGAGGCCGCCTTCTCCAAGCGGCGCAAGACCCTCCTCAACGCCCTGGCCGCCGCGGGCTACCCCAGGGGCAAGGTGGAGGAGGCCCTGAAGGCCCTGGGCCTCCCCCTGGGGGTGCGGGCCGAGGAGCTTGGCCTCGAGGCCTTCCGCCGCCTGCGGGAAAGGCTTTACACCGGAGTGTAGCGCCATCTATCCCATAAAGAGCGGGACTACACCGATAGCCCCCGGCACGGTGTAGCCTTACCCTCTTGTCCCGGGCCTGGGGTAGTAAGATGGGCAGGAACTCGGGCGGGGCTTTTGGGGTGTTGGGAGCCCCGCTCGTGAAGAGAGGCACGAAAGGAGGGGAACCTTGGCGCCCATCGCGGAGTACGTGAACGTCCTAATCTACCTGGGGGTGGCCCTCTTCATCGGGGTGGCGGCCCTTTTGGTGGGGGCCCTCCTCGGCCCCAAGAAGCCGGGGCGGGCCAAGCTCATGCCCTACGAGTCGGGGAACGACCCCGCCGGGGAGGTGAAGCGCTTTCCCGTCCACTTCTACGTGGTGGCCATGCTCTTCATCCTCTTTGACGTGGAGGTGGCCTTCCTCTGGCCCTACGCCGTGAGCGCAGGGGGGCTTGGCCTCTACGGGTTCCTCGGGGTCTTGGGCTTCACCCTGCTCCTCTTCGTGGGCTTCCTCTACGAGTGGTGGAAGGGGGTGATGCGGTGGCACTGAAGGACCTCTTTGAGCGGGACGTCCAGGAGCTGGAGAGGGAGGGGATCCTCTTCACCACCTTAGAGAAGCTCGTGGCCTGGGGGCGGAGCAACTCCTTGTGGCCCGCCACCTTCGGCCTCGCCTGCTGCGCCATTGAGATGATGGCCTCCACGGACGCCCGCAACGACCTCTCCCGCTTCGGGAGCGAGGTCTTCCGGGCAAGCCCCCGCCAGGCGGACGTGATGATCGTGGCCGGGAGGCTTTCCAAGAAGATGGCCCCGGTGATGCGCCGGGTCTGGGAGCAGATGCCCGACCCCAAGTGGGTGATCTCCATGGGGGCCTGCGCGAGCTCGGGGGGGATGTTTAACAACTACGCCATCGTGCAGAACGTGGACTCCGTGGTGCCCGTGGACGTCTACGTGCCCGGCTGCCCCCCCAGGCCCGAGGCCCTGATCTACGCGGTGATGCAACTCCAGAAGAAGGTGCGGGGCCAGGCCTACGACGAAAGCGGCAGGAAGCTTCCGCCCGTGGCCGCCTGGAAGCGGGCGAGGGGGTGAGGCATGCGGCTTGAACGCGTCCTGGAAGAGGCCCGGGCCCAGGGCTACCCCATAGAGGACAACGGCCTCGGCAACCTCTGGGTGGTCCTGCCGAGGGAGCGCTTCAGGGAGGAGATGGCCCGGTACAAGGAGATGGGCTTCAACTACCTGGCGGACATCGTGGGCCTGGACTACCTGACCTACCCCGACCCCCGTCCCGAGCGCTTCGCCGTGGTCTACGAGCTCGTCTCCCTCCCGGGCTGGAAGGACGGGGACGGGAGCCGCTTCTTCGCCCGGGTCTACGTGCCCGAGAAGGACCCCAGGCTCCCCACGGTCACCGACCTCTGGGGGAGTGCCAACTTCCTGGAACGGGAGGTCTACGACCTCTTCGGCATCGTCTTTGAGGGCCACCCCGACCTCCGCAAGATCCTCACCCCGGAGGACCTCGAGGGCCACCCCCTGCGCAAGGACTTCCCCTTGGGGGAGACCCCCACCCTCTTCCGCGAGGGGCGGTACATCATCCCCAGCGAGTTCCGGGCGGCCATCACCGGCAAAGACCCCGGCCTCACCCACTACCGGGGCGGGGCCCGCAAGGGGTACAAGGCGCTTTGGGCCGACCTCGTCAAGGCCAAGGAGGCCAAATGAAGGAGTACCTGGACCTGGATCCCCAGGGGGTGGAGGAGCCCAAGGAGCTCCGCACCGAGGTGATGACCCTGAACGTGGGGCCCCAGCACCCCTCCACCCACGGGGTGCTCCGCCTCGTGGTCACCCTCTCCGGCGAGGAGGTCTTGGACCTCGTCCCCCACATCGGCTACCTCCACACGGGCTTTGAGAAAAACATGGAGAACCGGACGTATACGCAGGTGATCACGTATACGCCCCGGATGGACTACCTCCACTCCTTCGCCCACGACCTGGCCTACGCCCTGGCGGTGGAGAAGCTGGTGGGGGCGGTGGTGCCCCCCCGGGCGGAGACCATACGGGTCATCCTGAACGAGCTTTCCCGCCTGGCGAGCCACCTGGTCTTCCTGGGGACGGGGCTTTTGGACCTCGGGGCCCTCACCCCCTTCTTCTACGCCTTCCGCGAGCGCGAGACCATCCTGGACCTCTTTGAGTGGGTCACGGGCCAGCGCTTCCACCACAACTACATCCGCATCGGCGGGGTGAAGGAAGACCTCCCCGAGGAGTTCGTCCCCGAGCTCAGGAAGTTCCTGGAGGTCATGCCCCACCGCATTGACGAGTACGAGGCCCTCTTCGCCGAAAGCCCCATCTTCTACGAGAGGGCCCGGGGCGTGGGGGTGATCCCTCCTGAGGTGGCCATTAACCTCGGCCTTACCGGGGGGTCCCTAAGGGCGAGCGGGGTGAACTACGACGTGCGCAAGGCCTACCCCTACTCGGGCTACGAGACCTACACCTTTGACGTGCCCCTGGGGGAGAGGGGGGACGTGTTTGACCGGATGCTCATCCGCATCCGGGAGATGCGGGAGTCGGTGAAGATCATCCGGCAGGCCCTGGAACGGCTGGAACCGGGCCCCGTCCGCGACCCCAACCCCCAGATCACCCCGCCCCCCCGCCCCCTCCTGGAGACCTCCATGGAGGCGGTGATCTACCACTTCAAGCACTACACCGAGGGCTTCCACCCCCCCAAGGGGGAGGTCTACGTGCCCACGGAGTCGGCCCGGGGGGAACTCGGCTACTACGTCGTCTCCGACGGCGGCTCCATGCCCTACCGGGTCAAGGTGCGGGCGCCGAGCTTCGTCAACCTGCAAAGCCTCCCCTACGCCTGCAAGGGGGAGCAGGTCCCCGACATGGTGGCCATCATCGCCAGCCTTGACCCCGTGATGGGGGACGTGGACCGCTAAGGGAGGGAAGATGGGGTTCTTTGACGACAAGCAGGACTTCCTAGAGGAGACCTTCGCCAAGTACCCGCCGGAAGGGCGCCGCGCCGCCATCATGCCCCTCCTCAGGCGGGTGCAGCAGGAGGAAGGCTGGATCCGGCCCGAGCGCATAGAGGAGATCGCCCGCCTCGTGGGCACCACCCCCACGGAGGTCATGGGGGTGGCGAGCTTTTACTCCTACTACCAGTTCGTGCCCACGGGGAAGTACCACCTCCAGGTCTGCGCCACCCTAAGCTGCAAGCTCGCCGGGGCCGAGGAGCTTTGGGACTACCTCACCGAGACCCTGGGCATCGGCCCGGGGGAGGTGACCCCGGACGGGCTTTTCAGCGTGCAGAAGGTGGAGTGCCTGGGAAGCTGCCACACCGCCCCCGTAATCCAGGTGAACGACGAGCCCTACGTGGAGTGCGTGACCCGGGCGAGGCTTGAGGCCCTTCTCGCGGGCCTCAGGGCGGGGAAGCGGCTTGAGGAGATTGAGCTTCCCGGCAAGTGCGGCCACCACGTGCACGAGGTGGAGGTATGACGGGCCCCATCGTTTCCGGACTAGACCCTAGGTTTGAACGGACCCTCTACGCCCACGTGGGGAAGGAGGGGTCCTGGACCCTGGACTACTACCTCCGGCACGGGGGGTACGAGACGGCAAAGCGCGTCCTTAAGGAGAAGACCCCGGACGAGGTCATAGAGGAGGTGAAGCGCTCGGGGCTACGGGGCCGGGGCGGGGCGGGCTTCCCCACGGGGCTCAAGTGGAGCTTCATGCCCAAGGACGACGGGAAGCAGCACTACCTCATCTGCAACGCCGACGAGTCCGAGCCCGGGAGCTTCAAGGACCGCTACATCCTCGAGGACGTCCCCCACCTCCTCATTGAGGGGATGATCCTCGCCGGGTACGCCATCCGGGCCACGGTGGGCTACATCTACGTCCGCGGGGAGTACCGCCGGGCGGCGGACCGGCTAGAACAAGCCATCAAGGAGGCCCGGGCCCGGGGCTACCTGGGGAAGAACCTCTTCGGCACGGACTTCTCCTTTGACCTCCACGTCCACCGGGGGGCCGGGGCCTACATCTGCGGCGAGGAGACGGCCCTCATGAACTCCCTGGAGGGCCTCAGGGCAAACCCCCGCTTGAAGCCCCCCTTCCCCGCCCAGGCGGGGCTTTGGGGCAAGCCCACCACCATCAACAACGTGGAGACCCTGGCCTCCGTGGTGCCCATCCTGGAGCGGGGGGCGGACTGGTTCGCCCAGATGGGCACGGAGCAGTCCAAGGGGATGAAGCTCTACCAGGTCTCGGGGCCCGTCAGGCGGCCTGGGGTCTACGAGCTCCCCATGGGCACCACCTTCCGCGAGCTCATCTACGAGTGGGCGGGCGGGCCCCTGGAGCCCATCCAGGCCCTCATCCCCGGGGGGTCCTCCACCCCGCCTCTGCCCTTCACGGACGAGGTCCTGGACACCCCCATGAGCTACGAGCACCTCCAGGCCAAGGGCTCCATGCTGGGGACCGGGGGGGTCATCCTCATCCCCGAGCGGGTGAGCATAGTGGACGCCATGTGGAACCTCACCCGCTTCTACGCCCACGAGTCCTGCGGCAAGTGCACCCCCTGCCGGGAAGGGGTGGCGGGGTTCATGGTGAACCTCTTCGCCAAGCTCGGCCGGGGCGAGGGGGAGGAGAAGGACGTGGAGAACCTGGAAGCCCTCCTGCCGCTCATTGAAGGGCGGAGCTTCTGCCCCCTGGCGGACGCGGCGGTGTGGCCGGTGAAGGGCTCGCTAAGGCACTTCAAGGACCAGTACCTGGCCCTGGCGCAAACGAAGCGCCCGGTGCCCAGGCCTTCCCTCTGGAGGTGACATGGTAAGGGTTAAGGTGAACGACCGCGTGGTGGAGGTGCCTCCGGGGACGAGCGTCATGGACGCCGTCTTCCACGCGGGGTACGACGTGCCCCTCTTCTGCTCGGAGAAGCACCTCTCCCCCATCGGGGCCTGCCGCATGTGCCTGGTGCGGGTGGGCCTTCCCAAAAAGGGCCCCGACGGAAAGCCCCTCCTCAACGAGAAGGGCGAGCCCGAGATCCAGTGGCAGCCCAAGCTTGCGGCGAGCTGCGTGACGGCGGTGGCGGACGGGATGGTGGTGGACACCCTCTCGGACGTGGTGCGGGAGGCCCAGGCGGGGATGGTGGAGTTCACCCTCTTAAACCACCCCTTAGACTGCCCCACCTGCGACAAGGGCGGGGCCTGCGAGCTCCAGGACCGCACCGTGGAGTACGGGCTTTACGAGAAGTACTACCAGAAGGACCCCCTCTCCCTCCCCGTCTACACCCGCTTTGAGTTCACCCGCCGCCACGTGGACAAGCACCACCCCCTCTCCCCCTTCGTCATCCTGGACCGGGAGCGGTGCATCCACTGCAAGCGGTGCGTGCGCTACTTTGAGGAGGTGCCCGGGGACGAGGTCCTGGACTTCATTGAGCGGGGGGTGCACACCTTCATCGGCAGCATGGACTTCGGCCTCCCCTCGGGCTTCTCCGGGAACATCACGGACATCTGCCCCGTGGGGGCCCTTCTGGACCTCACCGCCCGCTTCCGCGCCCGCAACTGGGAGATGGAGGAGACCCCCACCACCTGCGCCCTCTGCCCCGTGGGGTGCGGGATCACCGCCGACACCCGTAGCGGCGAGCTCCTCAGGATCCGGGCCCGGGAGGTCCCCGAGGTCAACGAGATCTGGATCTGCGACGCGGGCCGCTTCGGGCACGAGTGGGCGGACCAAAACCGCCTCAAGACCCCCCTGGTGCGGAAAGAGGGAAGGCTCGTGGAGGCCACCTGGGAGGAGGCTTTCCTCGCCCTCAAGGAGGGCCTGAAGGGGGCGAGGGGCGAGGAGGTGGGGCTTTACCTGGCCCACGACGCCACCCTCGAGGAAGGCCTCCTCGCCGCCGAGCTCGCCAAGGCCCTGAAGACCCCCCACCTGGACTTCCAGGGCCGCACCGCCGCCCCGGCGAGCCTCTTCCCGGCGGCCACCCTGGAGGACCTCCTCCGGGCGGACTTCGCCCTGGTCCTCGGCGACCCCACGGAGGAAGCCCCCATCCTCCACCTCCGCCTCTCCGAGTTCGTGCGGGGCCTCAAGCCCCCCTACCGCTTCGCCCACGGCACCCCCTTCGCCGACCTGCAGATCAAGGAAAGGATGCCCCGCCGCACGGACAAGATGGCCCTCTTCGCCCCCTACCGCGCCCCCCTCATGCGGTGGGCCGCCCTCCACGAGGTCCACAGGCCCGGGGAGGAGCGGGAAATCCTCCTCGCCCTCCTCGGGGAGAAGGAGGGGAGCGAAATGGTGGCGAAGGCGAAGGAGGCCTGGGAGAAGGCGAAGGCCCCGGTGCTCCTCCTCGGGGCCGGTGTCCTCCAGGACGCCGTGGCCGCGGAAAGGGCCCGCCTTCTCGCCGAGCGCAAGGGGGCCAAGGTCCTCGCCATGACCCCGGCGGCGAACGCCCGGGGCCTCGAGGCCATGGGGGTCCTCCCCGGGGCGAAGGGGGCCTCCTGGGACGAGCCCGGGGCCCTCTACGCCTACTACGGCTTCGTGCCCCCGGAAGAGGCCCTTAAGGGCAAGCGCTTCGTGGTGATGCACCTAAGCCACCTCCACCCCCTGGCGGAGCGCTACGCCCACGTGGTCCTCCCCGCCCCCACCTTCTACGAGAAGCGGGGGCACCTGGTGAACCTGGAGGGCCGGGTCCTCCCCCTAAGCCCCGCCCCCATAGAGAACGGGGAGGCGGAGGGCGCCCTCCAGGTCCTCGCCCTCCTCGCCGAGGCCCTGGGGGTGAGGCCCCCCTTCCGGCTCCACCTCGAGGCCGAGCGGGAGCTCAAGGCCCGCAAGGTGCCCGGGCCCATGGGCCTCCTGGCCTTCCGCACCCGCGCCTTGAGGCCGAGGGCCCAAGGGGGCGCCCTCTACCTCCGCCCCGGCATGTGGAAGGCCCACCAGGCCGTGGGCAAGGCGGCGGAGGCGGCGGCGCCCGAGCTTTGGGCCCACCCCGAGACCGCCCGGGCCGAGGTCCTCCCCGAAGGGGCGCGGGTGGCGGTGGAGACCCCCTTGGGCCGGGTGGAGGCCCGGGTGGTCCACCGGGAGGACCTCCCCAAGGGGTTCCTCTACCTCTCGGGTCTGGGCGCGGCCGCCGGGCGCCTCGTGGAAGGCCGGGTGCTGGTCCCCGCAGGAGGTGAAGCGTGACCTGGTCCTACCCCGTAGACCCCTATTGGATGGTGGCCCTGAAGGCCCTCTTGGTGGTGGTGGGCCTCCTCACCGCCTTCGCCTTCATGACCCTCATTGAGAGGAGGCTCCTCGCCCGCTTCCAGGTGCGCATGGGGCCCAACCGGGTGGGGCCTTTCGGCCTCTTCCAGCCCATCGCCGACGCCATCAAGAGCATCTTCAAGGAAGACCTGGTGGTGGAGCGGGCCGACAAGGTCCTCTTCGTCCTCGCCCCCCTTCTGGGGGTGGTCTTCGCCCTTTTGGCCTTCGGGGCCATCCCCTTCGGCCCCCCGGGGAGCTTCTTCGGCTATAGCCCTTGGGTGGTGAACCTGGACCTGGGCCTCCTCTACCTCTTCGCCGTGAGCGAGATGGCCATCTACGGCATCTTCCTGGCGGGCTGGGCCTCGGGGAGCAAGTATAGCCTCCTTGGCTCCCTTCGCTCCTCGGCGAGCCTGATCTCCTACGAGCTCGGCTTAGGCCTCGCCCTCCTTGCCCCCGTCCTCCTCGTGGGGAGCCTCAACCTGAACGACCTCGTGAACTGGCAGAAGGAAAACGGCTGGCTCCTCCTCTACGCCTTCCCCGCCTTCTTGGTCTACGCCATCGCCGCCCTGGCCGAGGCCGCCCGCACCCCCTTTGACCTCCCCGAGGCGGAGCAGGAGCTGGTGGGGGGGTACCACACGGAGTACAGCTCCATCAAGTGGGCCCTCTTCCAGATGACGGAGTACATCCACTTCATCACCGCCAGCGCCCTCATCCCCACCCTCTTCCTGGGCGGCTGGACCATGCCTGTCCTCGAGGTTCCCTACCTCTGGATGTTCCTCAAGATCGCCTTCTTCCTCTTCCTCTTCATCTGGATCCGGGCCACCTGGTTCCGCCTGCGCTACGACCAGCTCCTCCGCTTCGGCTGGGGCTTCCTCTTCCCGGTGGCCCTCCTCTGGTTCCTCGTCACCGCCTTTGTGGTGGCCCTGGACCTCCCCAGGACCTACCTCCTCTACCTCTCCGCCCTGAGCTTCCTCGCCCTCATGGGGGCGGTCCTTTACACCCCCAAGCCCGTGCGCAAAGGAGGTGGCGCATGACCCTGAAGGCCCTCGCCCAAAGCCTCGGCATCACCCTCAAGTACCTCTTCTCCAAGCCCGTGACCGTCCCCTACCCCGACGCCCCCGTGGCCCTGAAGCCCCGCTTCCACGGGCGGCACGTCCTCACCCGCCACCCGAACGGCCTGGAGAAGTGCATCGGCTGCTCCCTCTGCGCCGCCGCCTGCCCCGCCTACGCCATCTACGTGGAGCCCGCGGAGAACGACCCGGAAAACCCGGTCTCCGCGGGGGAGCGCTACGCCAAGGTCTACGAGATCAACATGCTCCGGTGCATCTTCTGCGGCCTCTGCGAGGAGGCCTGCCCCACGGGGGCCATCGTCTTGGGCTACGACTTTGAGATGGCCGACTACCAGTACTCCGACCTCATCTACGGCAAGGAGGACATGCTGGTGGACGTGGTGGGCACCAAGCCCCAGCGCCGGGAGGCCAAGATGACGGGCAAGCCGGTGAAGGTGGGCTACGTGGTGCCCTACGTGCGGCCCGAGCTGGAGGGCTTTAAGGCCCCCACGGAAAGGAGGAAGCCGTGAGCCCCTTGGAAGGCCTGGCCCTCTTCCTCCTCCTCCTGAGCGGGGTCCTGGTGGTGACCCTAAGAAACGCCATCCACGCCGCCTTGGCCCTGATTCTGAACTTTCTTGTGCTGGCCGGGGTCTACGTGGCCCTGGACGCCCGCTTTTTGGGCTTTATCCAGATCATCGTCTACGCCGGGGCCATCGTGGTCCTCTTCCTCTTCGTCATCATGCTCCTCTTCGCCGCCCAGGGAGAGGTGGGCTTTGACCCCCTGGTGCGCTCCAAGCCCCTCGCCGCCCTCTTGGCCTTAGGGGTGGCGGGGGCCCTCCTCTCGGGGCTTTGGGGGCTGAGGCCCGCCTTCACCCAGGACCTTAAAGGCGGCCTTCCCCAGGCCCTGGGGCCCCTCCTCTACGGGGACTGGCTCCTCGTCCTTCTCGCGGTGGGCTTCCTCCTCATGGCCGCCACGGTGGTGGCCGTGGCCCTGGTGCAGCCCGCCCGTCCCCTGGACGCCCTGCCCCGGGAAGAGCGGGAGAGGGAGGTGGTGCGGTGAGCTACCTCCTCGCCTCCGCCCTCCTCTTCGCCCTCGGGGTCTACGGGGTCCTCACCCGGAGGACCGCCATCCTGGTCTTCCTCTCCATTGAGCTCATGCTGAACGCGGCCAACCTCTCCCTGGTGGGCTTCGCCCGGGCCTACGGGCTCGAGGGCCAGGTGGCGGCCCTCATGGTCATCGCCATCGCCGCCGCCGAGGTGGCCGTGGGCCTCGGCCTCATCGTGGCCATCTTCCGCCACCGGGAAAGCACCGCGGTGGACGACCTTTCCGAGCTTCGGGGGTAAGCATGGCGCTTCTCGGGACGATTCTCCTGCCCCTCTTCGGCTTCGCCCTTCTAGGGCTATTGGGCAAACGGATGAACGAGCCCCTCCCCGGGGTCCTGGCCTCGGGGCTCGTTTTGGCCTCCTTCCTCCTGGGGGCGGGGCTTCTCCTCTCGGGCGGGGCCCGGTTCCAGGCGGAGTGGCTTCCCGGCATCCCCTTCAGCCTCCTTCTGGACTCTCTCTCCGGCTTCATGCTCCTCATCGTCACCGGCGTGGGCCTCCTCATCCACGTCTACGCCATCGGCTACATGGCGGGGGACCCGGGCTACAGCCGCTTCTTCGCCTACTTCAACCTCTTCATCGCCATGATGCTCACCCTGGTCCTCGCCGACAGCTACCCGGTGATGTTCATCGGCTGGGAAGGGGTGGGCCTGGCGAGCTTCCTCCTCATCGGCTTCTGGTACAAAACCCCCCAGTACGCCGACAGCGCCCGCAAGGCCTTCATCGTGAACCGCATCGGCGACCTGGGCTTCATGCTGGGGATGGCCATCCTCTGGGCCCTCTTCGGGACCCTCTCCATCAGCGAGCTCAAGGAGGCCATGGAGGGCCCCCTGAGGAACCCCAGCCTCCTCGCCCTGGCGGGCCTCCTCCTCTTCCTCGGGGCCGTGGGCAAAAGCGCCCAGATTCCCCTCATGGTCTGGCTTCCCGACGCCATGGCCGGCCCCACCCCCGTCTCCGCCCTGATCCACGCGGCCACCATGGTGACGGCCGGGGTCTACCTCATCGCCCGGAGCTCCTTCCTCTATAGCGTTCTCCCCGACGTCTCCTACACCATCGCCGTGGTCGGCCTCCTCACCGCGGCTTATGGGGCGCTTTCCGCCTTCGGCCAGACGGACATCAAGAAAATCGTCGCCTACTCCACCATCAGCCAGCTCGGGTACATGTTCCTGGCGGCCGGGGTGGGGGCCTACTGGGTGGCCCTCTTCCACGTCTTCACCCACGCCTTCTTCAAGGCCCTCCTCTTCTTGGCCTCGGGCAGCGTGATCCACGCCCTGGGGGGCGAGCAGGACGTGCGCAAGATGGGAGGCCTCTGGAAACACCTCCCCAAGACCCGCTGGCACGCCCTCATCGGGGCCTTGGCCCTGGGCGGCCTTCCCCTGCTTTCCGGCTTCTGGTCCAAGGACGCCATCCTCACCGCCACCCTCACCTACCCCTTCGGGGGGGTGGGCTTCTACGTGGGGGCGCTCCTCGTGGCGGTCCTCACCGCCATGTACGCCATGCGCTGGTTCGTCCTGGTCTTTTTGGGGGAGGAAAGGGGCCACCACCACCCCCACGAGGCCCCGCCGGTGATGCTCTGGCCCAACCACCTCCTGGCCCTGGGTTCGGTCCTCGCGGGGTACCTGGCCCTGCCCCACCCCCTGCCTAACCTCCTGGAACCCTTCCTGAAGCCCGCCCTGGCGGAGGTGGAGGCCCACCACCTCTCCTTAGGGGCGGAGTGGGCCCTCATCGCCCTCTCCGGGGCGGTGGCCCTTCTGGGGCTTTGGGGGGGCTACGTCTTCTTCCAGCGCAAGGCCCTCCCCGCTTGGTACCTGGCCTTTGAGGCGGCGAGCCGGGAGGCCTTCTACGTGGACCAGATGTACAACGCCCTCGTGGTGAACCCCTTGAAGGCCCTGGCGGAGGCCCTCTTCTACGGGGACCGGGGCCTCCTGGGGGGTTACTTCGGCCTGGGCGGGGGGGTAAGGAACCTGGGCCAGGCCCTGGCCCGCCTGCAGACCGGCTACCTTAGGCTTTACGCCCTGCTTTTCGTGCTGGGGGCGCTTCTGCTTCTGGGGGTGATGCGGTGGTAGTCCTGGCGATCCTTCTGCCCCTTCTCTTCGGGGCCCTCCTCCTCTTGGGCCTCCCCCGGGCTCTGGGGGTCCTGGGGGCGGGCCTGAGCCTCCTTTGGAACCTTTACCTCTTCCTCACCCACCCCGGCGGGGTGGCCCACGCCTTCCAAGCCCCCCTCCTCCCCGGGGCGGGGGTGTACTGGGCCTTCGCTCTGGACGGGCTTTCCGCGCTTTTCTTCCTCACCATCGCCCTCACCGTCTTCCTGGGGGCCCTGGTGGCGAGGGTGGAGGGGCGCTTTTTGGGCCTCGCCCTCCTCATGGAGGGGCTTCTCCTCGGCCTCTTCGCCGCCCGGGACCTCCTCGTCTTCTACCTCTTCTTTGAGGCCCCCCTCATCCCCGCCCTCCTCATGCTCCTCTTCTACGGGGGCCAGAACCGGGTGAAGGCCCTCTACACCTTCCTCCTCTTCACCCTGGCGGGCTCCTTGCCCATGCTCGCCGCCGTCCTCGCGGCGCGGGCCCTGGGGGGAAGCCCCTCCTTCCTCCTGGAGGACCTCCTGGCCCACCCGGTGGGAGGGAGCGCGGCCTTCTGGGTCTTCCTGGGCTTCGCCCTGGCCTTCGCCATTAAAACGCCCCTCTTCCCCCTCCACGCCTGGCTTCCCCCCTTCCACCAGGAGAACCACCCCTCGGGCCTCGCCGACGCCCTGGGCACCCTCTACAAGGTGGGGGTCTTCGCCTTCTTCCGCTTCGCCATCCCCCTGGCCCCCGAGGGCTTCGCGCAAACTCAGGGCCTCCTCCTCTTCCTCGCCGCCCTTTCCGCCCTCTACGGGGCCTGGGTGGCCTTCGCCGCCAAGGACTTCAAGACCCTTCTGGCCTACGCCGGGGTCTCCCACATGGGGGTGGCGGCCTTGGGGGTCTTCTCGGGAACCCCGGAAGGGGCCATGGGGGGGCTATACCTCCTGGCGGCCAGCGGGGTCTACACCGGGGGGCTTTTCCTCCTCGCGGGAAGGCTTTACGAGCGGGTGGGCACCCTGGAGATCGGGCCCTACCGGGGCCTGGCCCAGAGCGCCCCGGGCATGGCCGCCTTGGCCCTCTTCCTCTTCCTCGCCATGGTGGGCCTCCCCGGGCTTTCCGGCTTCCCCGGGGAGTTTCTGACCCTCCTCGGGGCCTACAAGGCGAGCCCCTGGCTTGCCGCCTTGGCCTTCCTCTCGGTGATCGGCTCCGCGGCCTACGCCCTCACCGCCTTCCAGAAAACCTTCTGGGAGGAGGGGGCGAGGGCCGTGGAGGACCTCAAGGGAAGCGAGTGGGGCTTCGCCCTCCTCTCGGGGGCGGCCCTGGTCCTCATGGGGGTCTTCCCCGGGTACTTCCTCCAAGGGCTTAGGCCCCTGGCGGAGGCCTTCGCCAAGCTCCTCGGAGGTGGCGCATGACCCTCTTGGTCCTCACCCTCTTCTCCGTGGCCCTGACCCTCCTGGGCTTTTTCGTATCCGTTTCCGTGTTTAAGAGGCTCACCATCCTGGGGCTGAGCCTCGCCCTGCTTTCCCTCCTCCTCACCTGGGGCAAGCCCTTCGCCCTGGGGCCCTACAGGGTGGACGGCGTCTCCCAGGCCTTCACCCTCTTCGCCCTCCTGGGGGCGCTTTGGACGGTGGGGCTGGTGCGCTCCAGGCGGTTTGAGTTCCACCTCCTGGTGCTCTACGCCGCCTTGGGGATGCACCTCCTCGCCTCCACCCAGAACCTCGTCCTGATGCTGGTGGCCCTCGAGGCCCTCTCCCTCCCCCTCTACGCCCTCGCCACCTGGCGGCGGGGGGAGGGGCTGGAGGCCGCCCTCAAGTACTTCCTCCTGGGGGCTTTGGCCGCCGCCTTCTTCCTCTACGGGACCGCCCTCCACTACGGGGCCACGGGGAGCCTCGTCCTCGGCGCCCCCGGGCAAGGCCCCCTCTACGCCCTGGCCCTGGGCCTCCTCCTGGTGGGCCTGGGCTTCAAGGCGGCCCTGGCGCCCTTCCACTTCTGGACCCCCGACGTCTACCAGGGAAGCCCCACCCCCGTGGTCCTCTTCATGGCCACGGGGGTGAAGGCCGCGGCCTTCGCCGCCCTCCTCCGGGTGGCCGCACCCCCCGAGGCCCTCGCCCTTCTCGTGGCCCTCTCCGTGGTGGTGGGGAACCTCGCGGCCCTGGCGCAGAAGGAGGCCAAGCGGCTTCTCGCCTACTCCTCCATCGCCCACGCCGGGTACATGGCCCTCGCCCTCTACACCGGGAACGCCCAGGCCCTGGGCTTCTACCTCCTCACCTACGTCCTGGCCACGGGGCTCGCCTTCGCCGTCCTCTCGGAGATCTCCCCCGACCGGGTGCCCCTGGAGCGCCTCAAGGGCCTCTTCCACCGGGACCCCCTCCTGGGCCTCGCCCTCTTCGTGGCCGCCCTTTCCCTCCTGGGCCTGCCGCCTTTGGCGGGGTTTTGGGGGAAGTACCTGGTCTTCGCCGAGGCCGCCAAGGCGGGGCAGTGGGGGCTATTGGTCCTGGCCCTGGTCACCAGCGCGGTGAGCGCCTACTACTACCTGGCCCTGGGGCTTGCCGTCTTCGGGCGGGGAGAGGCCGAGGCCAGGCCCCGCCCCCTGGCCCGGGGTGTGGCCCTCCTGGCGGCCCTCCTCCTTCTCCTCCTCGGCCTCCTGCCGGGAAGCGTCCTCCCCGCCTTGGCCCAGGGGGGCTAACCCAAAAGGCTTCCGCTCGGGGGCGGGGGAGTTCCCCGCCCCCCTTGTCCTCCGGAGGCCGGGAGGCCTAAAGTGGGGACAGGACCCATGGAAGACCCTCTGGCCCGCCTCCCCAAGGCCCTTTTGCACAAGGACCCCCTGGCCTACGTGCGCCTCGGGGCCGAGGCTTGGCGCCGGGAGCTTCGGGGAAGCTGGCTCTTGGGTGTGGCGAGCGGCTTCCTTTGGCCCGAGGCCCCGCCCCCCAAGGACCCGGAGGCCCTCTTCCGCCGCATGGAGGGCGCCTGGCAGGAGGCGGAGGCCTACTTTTGGGAGACGGGCCTGGACTTTCCCCTCCTGGTGAGCGAGTGGGCCCGGGAGGCCCTGGAGCCCCTCCTCCACCGCAAGCGCCTCCCCCCCTACCCCTCCTTGCGCGGGGCCTTCGCGCGGGGCCTCGCCCTGGGAAGGCGGGTCCGCGGGGGGCTCCCCTAGAGGATCCGCTTGCCAAGAAGGCTTAAGGCCAGGCCCACCATCATCTCCGCCGTGCGGTTCTTCTCGTCCAGGATGGGGTTCACCTCCACCAGGTCCAGGCTTTGCACCCTCCCCGAATGGGCCAGAACCTCCATGAGGAGGTGGGCCTCCCGGTAGGTGAGCCCCCCGGGCACCGGGGTGCCCACCCCGGGGGCCAGGGCGGGGTCCAGGACGTCCGCGTCCAGGGAGACGTGGAGGGGAAGCCCCTCCAGGTAGGCCAGGGTCTCCTCGGCGATGCGGGCCATCCCCAGGCGGTCCACCTCGTGCATGGTGTACACCCGGACCCCCATCTCCTTGAGGAGGCGCTTTTCCCCGGGGTCCAGGCTCCGCACCCCGATGAGGACCACGTCCTTGGGGTCCACCGCCTGGAAGGCCTCGGTGAGCCGCGGGTGGCCCAGGCCGCAAAGCACCGCCAGGGGCATGCCGTGGATGTTGCCGGAGGGGCTCGTCTCGGGGGTGTTGAAGTCCGCGTGGGCGTCCACCCAGATGACCCCGATCCGCCCCCGGGCCACCCCGGAAACCGAGCCCATGGAAAGGGAGTGGTCCCCCCCGAGGACGATGGGGAAGACCCCCTCAAGCCCCCTAAGCCGGTCCCGGAGTTCCAGGGCCGCCTGGCGGATCTCCTCCAGGTAGGGGCCCTTCCGCTTCCTCAGGGTCTCGGCCAGGGGCACCCGCACGTCTCCCAGGTCCTCCACGGCCAGGCCCAAGGCCTCGAGCTCCTCCAGAAGCCGGGCGTAGCGGAGGGCGGAGGGCCCCATGTCCACGCCCCGCCTTCCCGCCCCAAGGTCCATGGGCAAGCCCAAGACGGCCACGCGCTCCATGGCCCAGAGGGTACCAGAAAGCCCTATGCGTTGCTCGGGAAGTTTATGCCCTAGGAAGGGCGGGCCTTCCGCGCTATACTCATAAGGATGGACTACGCCAAGGTGACGAGGATCAACCTGGCCCGGCTTCTAAAGGAGGGGGGAACCGCCCGCGCCTCCGGGGTGGTGGAGGAGGCCTTCTGGGTGGGGGAGGAGCGGTTTCCCCTAGAAGGGGAGGCCTCCTGGAAGGTGGCCGTCTCCTCCGTGGGGGGGAACGAGTACTGGCTTTCCGGGGAGGTGGAGGGGGTGGTGTACATGGAGTGCCGCCGCTGCCTGAAGCCCACCCCCACCCCCGTGCACGCCCACTTCCAGCACATGCTCCGGTACGAGCAGGGCCTCGAGGGGGTGGTCTTCCACGAGGAGGACGAGGACGAGTACTACGCCTTCGGGGAGCCCGACTTGGACCTCCTCCCCTTCCTCACCGAGGCCTTCGTGACGGAGATGCCCTACACCGTGCTCTGCGAGGAGGGGTGCAAGGGGCTTTGCCCGGTGTGCGGCGCGGACCGCAACCTGGTGGACTGCGGCCACGAGGCGGAAACCCCACACCCCTTCCAGGCCCTTAAGGACCTCCTTCCGGAACTCTAGGGCTTCTGCTATACTACCAGGGGTTTAGCGGGGCAAGCCCCCCGCGCGGAGGATGGGAGATGGCCAAGCACCCTGTACCGAAGAAAAAGACCTCTAAGGCGCGGCGCGACGCCCGCAGGAGCCACCACGCCCTCACCCCCCCCACCCTGGTCCCCTGCCCCGAGTGCAAGGCGATGCGCCCCCCCCACACCGTCTGCCCGGAGTGCGGCTACTACGACGGGCGCAAGGTGCTGGAAGTCTAGACCGGGTCAAGACTCCGGGGCCCCGCACCCCGGGGCCTCAGCTTTTTTCACTCCTGAAGGATATAGTGAAGGCCATGACGGGAGGTCGGCCATGAGCGGCATCCTGGCCCTTGGGGCCTACGTGCCCCAAAGGGTCATGAAAAACGAGGAGTTTGAGGCCTACCTGGACACCTCCGACGAGTGGATCGTCACCCGCACCGGGATCCGGGAACGGCGCATCGCCGCGGAGGACGAGTACACCTCGGACCTGGCCTTTAGAGCGGTGGAGGACCTCCTAAGGAGGCACCCCGGGGCCCTCGAGGGGGTGGACGGGGTCATCGTGGCCACCAACACCCCGGACGCCCTCTTCCCCGACACCGCCGCCCTGGTGCAGGCCCGCTTCGGCCTCCAGGCCTTCGCCTACGACCTCCTCGCGGGCTGCCCCGGGTGGATCTACGCCCTGGCCCAGGCCCACGCCCTGGTGGAGGCGGGGCTTGCCCGCAAGGTGCTGGTGGTGGGGGCGGAGGCCCTTTCCAAGATCCTGGACTGGAACGACCGGGCCACCGCCGTCCTCTTCGGGGACGGGGGCGGGGCGGCCGTGGTGGGAAGGGTCAGGGAGGGGTTTGGCTTTAAGTCCTTCGTCCTAGGGGCGGACGGCACGGGGGGCAAGGAGCTCTACCACGCCTGCGTGGCCCCTCGCTTGCCCGACGGCACCTCCATGGAAAGGCGCCTCTACATGAACGGGCGGGAGGTCTTCAAGTTCGCCGTGCGGGTGATGAACACCGCCACCCTCGAGGCCATAGAGAAGGCGGGCCTCACCCCCGAGAAGATCCGCCTCTTCGTCCCCCACCAGGCGAACCTCAGGATCATTGACGCCGCCCGGGAGCGCCTGGGCCTTCCCTGGGAAAGGGTGGCGGTGAACGTGGACCGCTACGGCAACACCTCCACGGCCTCCATCCCCTTGGCCCTCAAGGAGGCGGTGGACGCGGGCCGGATCCGGGAGGGGGACCACGTCCTTCTGGTCTCCTTCGGGGCGGGGCTCACCTGGGCCGCCGCCGTCCTCACCTGGGGGGGGGCCTGATGTACGCCGCCCTCTTCCCCGGGCAGGGCTCCCACCGGGTGGGGATGGGCAGGGCCCTCTACGAGGCCTCCCCCGCCGCCAAGGAGGTCCTGGACCGGGCCGAGGCCGCCCTACCCGGCCTCCTCAAGCTCATGTGGGAGGGCCCCGAGGAGGCCCTGACCCTCACGGAGAACCAGCAGCCCGCCCTCCTCGCCGCAGGCTACGCCGCCTACCGGGCCTTTTTGGAGGCGGGGGGAAAGCCCCCCGCCCTCGCCGCCGGGCACTCCTTAGGGGAGTGGACGGCCCACGTGGCCGCGGGCACCCTGGAGCTGGAAGACGCCCTAAGGCTCGTGCGCCTCAGGGGCAGGTACATGCAGGAGGCCGTCCCCGTGGGGGAGGGGGCCATGGCCGCCGTCTTGAAGCTTCCCCTGGAGGAGGTCCAAAAGGCTTTGGAGGGCCTTAAGGGGGTGGAGGTCGCCAACCTCAACGCCCCGGAGCAGACGGTGATCTCCGGGAGGAAGGAGGCGGTGGAGGAGGCGGCGGAAAGGCTCAAGGAGAGGCGGGCCCGGGTGGTCTTCCTCCCCGTCTCCGCCCCCTTCCACTCCTCCCTCATGGCCCCCGCGCGAAAGCGGCTGGCCGAGGACCTGGCCCAGGTTCCCCTGAAAAGGCCCCGCTTCCCCGTCTACTCCAACGTCACCGCGAGGCCCGAGGAGGACCCGGAGCGGATCCGGGCGCTTCTCCTGGAGCAGATCACCGCCCCGGTGCGCTGGGTGGAGGTCCTAAGGGACATGGAGGCGAGGGGCGTCAAGCGCTTTTTGGAGTTCGGAAGCGGGGAGGTGCTTAAGGGCCTCGTCCTCCGCACCCTGAAGGAGGCCCAGGCCCTAAGCGTCCAGGACCCGGAAAGCCTGAGGAAAGCCCTGGAGGTGGAAGATGCGTAAGGCCCTCGTCACCGGAGCAAGCCGCGGCATCGGGCGGGCCATCGCCCTGAGGCTCGCGGAGGACGGCTTCGCCCTGGCCATCCACTACGGGAAGAACCGGGAGCAGGCGGAGGAGGTGGCGGAAGAGGCGAGGCGCCGGGGAAGCCCCCTGGTGGCGGTCCTCGGGGCGAACCTCCTGGAGGCCGAGGCGGCCACGGCCCTCGTCCACCAGGCGGCGGAGGCCTTAGGGGGCTTGGACACCCTGGTGAACAACGCCGGCATCACCCGGGACACCCTCCTCGTGCGCATGAAGGACGAGGACTGGGAGGCGGTCCTCGAGGCCAACCTCTCCGCCGCCTTCCGCACCACCCGGGAGGCGGTGAAGCTCATGATGAAGGCCCGCTTCGGCCGCATCGTGAACATCAGCAGCGTGGTGGGGATCCTGGGCAACCCCGGCCAGGCCAACTACGTGGCCTCCAAGGCGGGGCTCATCGGCTTCACCCGGGCGGTGGCCAAGGAGTACGCCCAGCGGGGGATCACGGTGAACGCCGTGGCCCCGGGCTTCATTGAGACGGAGATGACGGAAAGGCTCCCCCAGGCGGTGAAGGAGGCCTACCTGAGGGAGATCCCCGCCGGGCGCTTCGGCCGCCCTGAGGAGGTGGCCGAGGCCGTGGCCTTCCTGGTTTCGGAGAGGGCGGGCTACATCACCGGCCAGACCCTCTGCGTGGACGGGGGGCTTACCCCCCACTGAGGTCGTGCTAAAATCCCCCCGGGAGGTTTTCCATGACGGAGCAGGAGATCTTTGAGAAGGTGAAGGCGGTGATCGCGGACAAGCTCCAGGTGGAGCCGGAGAAGGTGAGCCTCGAGGCCCGCTTCGTTGAGGACCTCGGGGCCGACAGCCTGGACACCGTGGAGCTCATCATGGGCCTGGAGGACGAGTTCGGCCTGGAGATCTCCGACGAGGAGGCCGAGAAGATCCGCACCGTCAAGGACGCGGTGGAGTACATCAAGGCCAAGCTGGGCTAGGGGGCCCCGGCAAGGGTACAAGGGGCTTGCGACGCGGATGGGGCGCGAAGGGCGCCCCGCCTTTCCCTTTTCCCGGGTATACTACCCCCATGCGACGCGTGGTGGTCACCGGCCTGGGCGCCCTCACCCCCATCGGCGTGGGGCAGGAGGCCTTCCACAAGGCCCAGCTTGCGGGCAAAAGCGGGGTCAGGCCCATCACCCGCTTTGACGCCTCGGCCCTCCCCGTGCGCATCGCCGCCGAGGTGGACGTGGACCCCGAGGCCTACATTGACAAAAGGGAGCTTAGGCGCCTGGACCGCTTCGTCCAGTACGCCCTCATCGCCGCCCACCTGGCTCTGGAGGACGCGGGGCTTTCCCCGGAGGAGCTGGACCCGGAACGGGTGGGCACCCTGGTGGGCACGGGGATCGGGGGCATGGAGACCTGGGAGGCCCAGAGCAAGGTCTTCTTGGAGAGGGGCCCAAACCGCATCAGCCCCTTCTTCATCCCCATGATGATCGCCAACATGGCCTCGGCCCACATCGCCATGCGCTACGGCTTCATGGGGCCTTCCTCCACCGCCGTCACCGCCTGCGCCACCGGCTCGGACGCCCTGGGGCAGGCCCTGCGCATGATCCAGCTCGGCGAGGCGGACGTCGTCCTCGCCGGGGGAACGGAGGCCGCCATCACCCCCATGGCCATCGGGGCCTTCGCGGTGATGCGGGCCCTTTCCACCAGGAACGAGGAGCCCGAGAAGGCGAGCCGCCCCTTCACCCTAAGCCGGGACGGGTTCGTCATGGGGGAGGGGGCCGGGGTCTTGGTCCTGGAGGCGTACGAGCACGCGAAGAAGCGGGGGGCCCGCATCTACGCCGAACTTGCGGGCTTTGGCCGGAGCGCCGATGCCCACCACATCACCGAGCCCCACCCCGAGGGGAAGGGTGCCGCCTTGGCCATGCGCCGGGCCCTGGAGGACGCCAAGGTGGCCCCGGAGCAGGTGGGCTACATCAACGCCCACGGCACCTCCACCCCCGTGGGGGACCGGGCGGAGGTCCTGGCCATCAAGCAGGTTTTCGGGGAGCACGCCAAAAGGCTCATGGTCTCCAGCACCAAGAGCATGACCGGCCACCTCCTGGGGGCGGCGGGGGGCATTGAGGCCATCGCCACGGTCCAGGCCCTCTACCACGGGGTCATCCCCCCCACCATCAACCTCGAGGACCCCGACCCCGAGCTGGACCTGGACTTCGTCCCCGAGCCCCGGGAGGCCAGGGTGGACTACGCCCTCTCCAACTCCTTCGCCTTCGGCGGGCAAAACGCCGTCCTCCTCTTCAAGAGGGTCTAGATGCTTTTCCCCCGGGAAAGGCTTTTGGCGCTGGAGGCCGAGCGCCTCGCCCCCTACGCGCAAAAGGGCCTGGACACCTGGGGGCGCCACTACCCCGAGCCCGAGTCCCCCTACCGCACCCCCTACCAGAAGGACCGGGACCGGATCCTCCACACCACCGCCTTCCGCCGCTTGGAGTACAAGACCCAGGTCTTTCCCAACTGGGCGGGGGACTACTACCGCACCCGCCTCACCCACACCCTGGAGGTGGCCCAGGTCTCCCGGTCCATCGCCCGCGCCCTCGGCCTCAACGAGGACCTCACCGAGGCCATCGCCCTCTCCCACGACTTGGGCCACCCTCCCTTCGGCCACACGGGGGAGCACGTCCTGAACACCCTCATGCAGGACCACGGGGGGTTTGAGCACAACGCCCAGGCCCTAAGGATCCTCACCCACCTGGAAGTGCGCTACCCCGGCTTCCGCGGCCTCAACCTCACCTACGAGGTCCTGGAGGGGATCGCCACCCACGAGGCCGCCTACAGCCCGGGCTTCAAGCCCCTCTACGAGGGGCAGGGGACCCTCGAGGCCCAGGTGGTGGACCTCTCCGACGCCATCGCCTACGCCGCCCACGACCTGGACGACGGGCTACGAAGCGGCCTTTTGGCCCCGGGGGAGCTTTCCGAGGTGGCCTTTCTCCAGGCCCTGGCCCGGGAGGAGGGGCTGGACCTGGAAAGGCTCACGGAGCTCGGGCGGAGGGTTTTGGTGCGCCAGCTTCTGGGCTACCTCATCACCCAGGCCACCCTGGCCACCCACGAAAAGGTGGAGGCCGCCGGGGTCCAAAGCGCCGAGGCCGTGCGCCGCCACCCAAGCCGCCTCGCCGCCTTGGGGGAGGAGGCGGAAAAGGCCCTCAAGGCGCTCAAGGCCTTCCTCATGGAGCGTTTCTACCGCCACCCCGAGGTCCTCAGGGAAAGGCGCAAGGCGGAGGCGGTGCTGGAAGGCCTCTTCGCCGCCTACACCCGCTACCCCGAGCTCCTTCCCCGGGAGGTGCAGGCCAAAATCCCCGAGGAGGGGCTAGAGCGGATAGTGTGCGACTACATCGCCGGGATGACGGACCGCTACGCCCTCGAGGCCTACCGCAGGCTCTCCCCCTGAGGGCGGCACGTTCCGGCGGGACGAAGGGAGGCGGGGTAGACTATGGGGGTGAAACCCCTAAGCTGGTCCGAGGCGTTCGGTAAAGGCGCGGGAAGGATCCAGGCCTCCACCATCCGGGAGCTGCTCAAGCTCACCCAGCGCCCCGGCGTCCTGAGCTTCGCCGGGGGGCTCCCCGCCCCGGAGCTCTTCCCCAAGGAGGAGGCGGCGCAAAAGACGGCGGCGATCCTAAGGGAGAAGGGCGAGGTGGCCCTTCAGTACGGGCCCACGGAGGGCTACTTCCCCTTGCGGGCCTTCGTGGCGGCGTGGCTTGGGGTGGCCCCCGAGGAGGTCCTCATCACCACGGGAAGCCAGCAGGCCCTGGACCTCGTGGGCAAGGTCTTCCTGGACGAGGGAAGCCCCGTGCTGCTGGAGGCCCCAAGCTACCTGGGGGCCATCCAGGCCTTCCGCCTCCATGGCCCCCGCTTCCTCACGGTGCCCACCGGGGAGGAGGGCCCGGACCTGGACGCCCTGGAAGAGGTCCTCAAGAGGGAGCGCCCCCGCTTCCTCTACCTCATCCCCTCCTTCCAGAACCCCACGGGGGGCCTCATGCCCCTTCCCGCCCGGAAGCGGCTTTTGGAGAGGGTCATGGAGCGGGGCCTCGTGGTGGTGGAGGACGACGCCTACCGGGAGCTCTACTTCGGGGAGGCGCGCCTCCCAAGCCTCTTTGAGCTCGCCCGGGAAGCGGGCTACCCCGGGGTCATCTACCTGGGAAGCTTCTCCAAGGTCCTCTCCCCCGGGCTTCGCGTGGCCTTCGCCGTGGCCCACCCGGAGGCCCTGCAGAAGCTCGTCCAGGCCAAGCAGGGGGCCGACCTCCACACCCCCATGCTCAACCAGATGCTGGTCCACGAGCTCCTAAAGGAGGGCTTCTCCGAGCGCTTGGAGCGGGTCCGCAGGGTCTACCGGGAAAAGGCCCAGGCCATGCTGGAGGCCCTGGACCGGGAGGTGCCCAAGGAGGTGCGCTACACGAGGCCCAAGGGCGGGATGTTCGTCTGGATGGAGCTCCCCAAGGGCCTTTCCGCCGAGGGCCTCTTCCAAAAGGCCCTCGAGGAGAACGTGGCCTTCGTGCCGGGAGGCCCCTTCTTCGCCAACGGGGGCGGGGAGAACACCCTGAGGCTCTCCTACGCCACCCTGGACCCGGAGAGGATCATGGAGGGCGTGCGGCGGCTCGGGCGGGCCTTAAAGGGGCTCTTGGCGTTGGTCTAGGAAGAGGAGGGGCTCTCTTCTTCTCAGCTCCTCCACCAGGGCGTCTAAAAAGGCTTCTCCCCCCGCCACCGCCTCCTCGGGCCTCAGCAAAAAAGGCCCTCGGCGGGTGTCTATCTCCAAAACCCAGCAACCCTCCACGAGGCCTTGGGCCCAGAGGGGAGGGCGTCTTTGCGCAAGGGCGGCGAGTCCCTGCTTGAAGCGGGCGTAGATAGGGGCAAGCTCATTTTCCCGGGGAGGTTGGTAAACGCCTCCCTTTCGCTTGGTAGGCGCCCCGTAGTCCAGAACCACAACATACCCTACCACCACCTCGGGAAAAAGGAGTTGGACGGAGGAGACCTCTCCCACCAGATCGTCCAGGCGGTTAGGCCAGGACCCCGAGGGATTTTTCAGGATGGACTTCAGGGAAATGAGAAGCCGCGGTTTCTTGGGTAAGGAGGAACCCGCTGGGTACACCAACCCCAGGTCCCATTTTTTCTCCCGGGCCAAACCGGGTACGGAAACCTCCTGCTCCAAGTAGGGCCAAAGATGTGGGGGTAAGCGCTCCCGCAAGCGCTCCTCCAAATACCCCGCCAAAACCCCCTGGCGCCCGCTATCCTGGGAGGAGGTCCGTATCATGTTTTCTAAAAGCCTTTTCAATCTAACGGCGAGGATGGGGGGCTCCATCCAAGACCTCCAGGGAGAACCCGGGGACTTCCTTGGCAAAGCGCTCTTTGGCCAGCTGAGCGTACCGCGGCACGAGCTCCACGCCCAAAGCCCTCCTCCCCCACCTCGCCGCGGCGATGAGGGTGGTCCCGGTGCCCGCGAAGGGGTCCAACACCACGTCCCCCACGAAGCTGAACATCCGCACCAAACGCTCGGCGAGCTCCAAAGGGAAGGGGGCGGGGTGGTCCTTGGTGCTCTCCCCGGGGATGTCGTCCCAGATCTGCCGGAAGAAGCGGTGAAAGTCCTCCTTGGGAAGGCGGCTCTTCTCCCGCTGCTCCGGCGTGGGCCTGCGGTACCCCCCGGGCTTCCTTTGCATGAGGACGTACTCAATCTCCGTCTTGATGATGGCCCCGGGCTCGTAGGGCTTGCCCAGGAAAACGCCCCGCCCCTCCACCTCGAGGCTGGCGTTGGTGTGCTTGTGCCAGATGATGGGGTTCAGGTTGTCAAAGCCCATCTTGCGGCAGCGCACCTGGATGTCGGCGTGGAGGGGGAAGACGAGGTGCCGCCCATAGCGGCGCCTCGCCACGGCCACGTCCCCCACCACGACGACGAGCCTCCCCCCGGGGACGAGCACCCGGTGGACCTCCCGCCACACCCGGTCCAGCTCGTCCAGGAAGGCCTCGTAGTCCTCCACGTGGCCGAGTTGCCCCGGGACGTCCTCGTAACGCTTCAGGGTCCAGTAGGGCGGGGAGGTCACCACCAGGTGGACCGAGGCCTCGGGGAGGGAGGCCAGCACCTCCCGAGCGTCCCCCACGTGGAGGCGGTGAACCCCGGAAGGGGTGCCCTCCCCTTCTAAAAGCAGCTCTTCGGGCCTCGCGAGGGAGCTCATTGCGCCCCAGTATACCCTTCCCGCACCACCTCTTCCGGCCACTTCCCCCCCAGGGCCTCCCAGGCTCGGGCCATGTCCTGGGGCACGGGGGCGAGAAACTCCAGAATCCGGCCCGTGCGGGGGTGGGGAAGGCGGAGCTCGTAGGCGTGGAGGGCCTGGCGCCCGATATGGGGGCTCTTTCTCCCGTAGAGCTCGTCCCCCAAGATGGGCGCCCCCAGGTGCTTCAGGTGGACCCGGATCTGGTGGGTGCGGCCCGTGTGGGGCCTCGCCTCCACCAGGGCGTAGGGGCCCGCGGTGGCCAGAACCCGGAAGTCCGTCTCCGCGTAGCGGGGGGCGACGCCCCCCACGTGCATCCGGTGCCGCTCCACCGGGTGGCGGCCGATGGGGGCGACGAGGGTGCCCTCCTTGGGGTGGCCCTCGGTGAGGGCCAGGTAGCGCTTCATCACCAGGCGGTCGCGGAAGGCCCGGGAGAGGGCCTCGAGGGCCCCCCCGTGCTTGGCCACCACCAGGACCCCGCTCGTGTCCTTGTCCAGGCGGTGGACGATGCCCGGGCGCACCAGCTCGGGCCGCTTAGCCTCCTCCAGGGGGAAGTAGCGGCCGAGAAGGGCGTTCACCACCGTGCCCGTGTAGACCCCGGGGGCGGGATGGGTGAGGAGGCCCGGGGGCTTGTTGAGGACCAGCATGTCCTCGTCCTCGTAGAGAACGGGGAGGAAAAGGTCCTCCGGCGCCACCCAGGGCTTCTCCTCGGGGGGGTCCACCACCACCTCCTCCCCCTTTAGGCGGTAGGCGGGCTTGGAGACCACCTTTTCCCCTACCCGCACCCGCCCCTGGGCGATCCAGGCCTGGGCCCGGGCCCGGCTCACCCCCAGGGCCTCGGCCACGGCCTGGTCCAGGCGAAGGCCTTCCCTGCGGAAGCGCACCACGCTCCCCATGATAAGGGGAGAAAACCCCTACATGAAGCGCTTCCTGCGCTTGTAGGCCTTGACCTCCTTGAAGCTCTTCCGCCCCCCGCCCTTGGCCACCCCCAGGTAGAACTCCTGCACATCGGGGTTCTCCAGGAGGCTCTTCTGGTCCCCTTCCAGGACGATGCGCCCCGTCTCCATGATGTAGCCGTAGTGGGCCACGGAAAGGGCCATCCGGGCGTTTTGCTCCACCACCAGGACCGTGACCCCCTCCTCGGCGTTCACCCGGGCCACGATCCCGAAGATCTCCCGCACGAGGAGGGGGGCAAGGCCCAAGGAAGGCTCGTCCAGAAGGAGAAGGCGGGGCCTGGCGAGGAGGGCCCGGCCGATGGCCAGCATCTGCTGCTCCCCTCCCGAGCAGTACCCCGCGAGCCGGTGCCTGAGGTCGGCCAGGCGGGGGAAGTAGTGGTAGATCCGGTCCAGCTCCTCCTTGAGGTTCACGCCCCTTCGGGTGAGGGTGCCCACCTTGAGGTTCTCCTCCACCGTGAGGTGCTTGAAGACGCGGCGCCCCTCCAGGACCTGCACGATGCCCAGCTTGACGATCTCCTCGGGAGGGCGGCCCTGGATGGGCGTTCCCCGGTAGAGGATCTCCCCCCGCACCACCTCCCCGTCCTCGGGGATGAGGAGGCCGGAGATGGCCCTAAGGGTGGTGGTCTTCCCCGCGCCATTGGGGCCCAGGAGGGCGGTGATCCTCCCCTCGGGCACCTTCAGGGAGACCCCGCGGAGCACCTGGATGATGTCGTGGTAGACCACCTCAATGTTGTTGACGAGGAGGAGGATGGGGCCGAGGTCCTCAGGGCGGGTGGGGTTAAGGGTGTCCATGGCCTTTCAGGGAAGGGGCCCGGGGCGCCCCGGGCCCCTGGGGTTTACTTGCCGTAGTGCACCTTGCGGAAGAGGGCCGAGGTGAAGGGCTCGGAGACGGGGACGAAGCGGCCCCCCTTGGCCTCGAGGATCCGGAGGCCCTCCGCCCCGGTGTGCTCGCTCTTGGTGAAGTCAATCTCAATACCCTGCTTGGTGGAAACGGCGAAACCCGGCTTAAAGGCGTTGGGCCCGTTCATGCCGACGATGGCCTGGTACACGGTCTCGTTGGTGACCCGCTTGAACCGCTCCTGGGCCCTGCGGATGGCCTCCACGGCAATGGCCGCGGCGAGCATCCCATTGGTGTAGTTGGTGCTCTCGGCGATGGCCTGGGGCCGGCCGTACTTCTGGGCGATCTCCTTCTGCAGGCGGATGCCCGGCGCGTCCTCGTGGTACATGTAGAAGCTCGTGGCCCAGAGGAAGCCCTCCGCCGCGTCCCCCGCCAGCTTGATGAGGTCGGGGCCTCCCGTGTAGTGGGCCCCCAGGTGGCGCATCTTCAGGCCCAGACGCTTGGCGTCCTTGAGGATGTTGGCCACGGGACCGGCCACGTTCTGGTGGACCACGTACTCCACCCCCGCCTGCTCAAAGCGCTTGAGGAGGGCGGTGTTGTCCAGGTTGCCGCTCCCCACCTCCTGGACGTCCACGATCTGAAGCCCGAGCTCCCGGGCGGCCTTCCTCGCGTCCTCCACCGGGGCCCGGCCGAAGGGGGAGGGGTTCACCACCAGGGCCACCTTGGCCCCCTTCTTCTGCTTGGCGATGTACTCCAGGAGGGCCACCACCTGCTCCGAGTAGGTGGAGGTGGGGATGAAGAAGTAGTCGTTGTTGGGGGGGTCCACAAGCTCCACGTGCATGGAGGCGGGGATGGTGGGGATCTTGAGCTCCTGGATCAGGGCCTTGAGCTGCAGGTTCGCCCCGGTGGAGTAGGAGAGGAAGACGGGGATCTTGAAGCGGTCCACCGCCTCCTCAAAGAAGCGCTGGGTGTTGGCGTTGTTGTACTGGTCGTCCCGCACCACGCAGTTGAAGACCACCCCGGGCACGAGCTTCCGCTCGTTGGCCCACTTGCAGTAGTCCTCCACCGCCGCCCCGTAAGGGGCCCCAGCGTCCGAGGTGGGCCCGGTGATGGCCCCCGACCAGAAGAGGGTCACCTGCTGCTGGCCCAAGGCCAACCCTAAAACCGCCGCGATGCCTGCCAGTGTCCTCCGCATACGTTCCCTCCCTTCACCAACCCCATGAGGGGGGTTGCCTAGTACCTAAAGGGCCAGGTGCGGAAGTAGCTTCGCACCAGGCGCCACCAGTTGTAAAGCCCCCTAGGCTCAAACACCAGGAAGAGGACGATGACGAGGCCGAAGGCGAAGGGACGGAGGGCGCTCGCCACGTCCACCCCAGCCACGCTGAAGCCCAGGGCCTTGATGAGGTTGGAAAGGGCCTCCATGTTCACGTCCAGAAGCTCCAAAAAGGCGGGCCCCAGGAAGCTTCCCACCAGGGTCCCGAGCCCCCCCACGATGGCCATGGCCAGGAGCTTGATGGAGACGGCGAAGGTGTAGTCCTCTATGACCACCGCCCGGGAGAGGTAGGCGTAAAGCACCCCGGCCACCCCGGCGTAGAAGGCCCCCAGGGCGAAGGCGAAGAGCTTGGTGCGCCCCGGGTCCATGCCCATGGCGTCCGCCGCCCGGTCGTTGTCCCGCACGGCCACCAGGGCCCTCCCGTACCTGGTGCGCAGAAGGTTGCGCCAGAAAAGGGCCAGAAGGACCAGCACGGCGAGGCTCACGTAGTACCAGAAGTGGTAGTGGTTGCGGAAACCCACCTCGTACCCCAGAAAGCTCACCCGGGGCAGGTCCATGGCCCCCCCCTGCCGTAAAAGGGGCATATGCCCCACGGTCCATTCAAAGACCATCTGGAAGGCCAGGGTGGCCATGGCCAAATAGAGGTGCTTCACCCTAAGGCTCGGGATGCCCACAAGAAAACCGAAGAAGGCCGCCACCAGGCCCCCCAAGGGAAGAACCAGCCAGAAGGGCAGGCCCTGGGGGGCGAGAAGGGCCGCGGTGTACGCCCCCACCCCCATGAAGGCCGCCTGGCCGATGTTGATGAGCCCCGCATACCCCGTGGTGACGTTGAGCCCCAAGACGGCGAGGCTGTAGACCAGGATCAGGTCCAGGATGAAGACCTGAGTGCGGGAAAGAAACTGGGGGAGCACCAGGAGAAAGGCCAGGAAGAGGAGCAGAGAGACCAGCTCCCGGTGAGTGGCGAAGAGGCTCGCGTCCTCCTCGTACCGGGTGCGGTAGTTTCCGGTCTGGGCCCAGGGGTTCTTCATACGCGCTCAATCTCCTCCGTGCCGAAAAGCCCGTGGGGCTTGAACCAAAGGACGAGAAGGAGGACCAGGAAGGGGAAGACGTCCCGGGTTCCCCCGCCGGGGACAAAGGGGTCCAGGTAGCCCGCCGCCAGGTTCTCCAAGACGCCGATGATGATCCCCGCCACCACCGCCCCGGGGATGGAGTCCAGCCCCCCCAGGATGACCACGGGGAAGACCTTAAGGCCAATGTGCACCAGCCCGTCCAGGTTCAGGCCGGAGATGGTGCCCACCACGATCCCCGCCGCCGCCGCGGTGAGCCCTGCCGCCGCCCAGGCCAGGGCGAAGACCTTCTCCACGGAAACCCCGAGGCTTAAGGCCGCCATCTGGTCGTCGGCCACGCTCCGCATGGCGATCCCTAAGGTGGAGCGCTGGAAGAACCAGGTGAAGAGGACGAGGAAGCCCAGGGTAAAGGCCACGGCGAGAAGCTGGGCGTAGGAAACCTGCACCCCAAGGACGCTCACCCCCCCAGGGGGCAGGAAGGCGGGGTAGCTGAAGTTGCCCGCCCCGAAGGGGGTGAGGTGGATCAAGCCGTCAAGGAGGGAGGCGAGGCCGATGGTGGCCATGATGACCGAGATGATGGGCTGGCCCACCATGCGCTTCAGGAAGACCCGCTCCACCCCGAAGCCCAACAGGGCGGTGAGGGCCAAGGCCAAGGCCGCCGCCAGCAAGAAGGGGGCGCCCAAGGAGGCCATGGCCCAGTAGGCCAGGAAGGCCCCGATGGCGATGAACTGCCCCTGGGCGAAGTTCACCACCCGGCTCGCCTTGTAGATGAGGACGAAGCCCAAGGCGGCGAGGGCGTAGACGAGCCCCAGCACCACCCCCGAGAAGAGAAGCTGCAGGAAGAAGCTCACGCGGGCACCTCCTCCCTCAGGTCCCACACGGGCACCCGGGCCCGAAGCCGCTGGACGCTCCCGTCTTGGTAGCGGTACTCCGCCTCCACCTCCACCTCCTGGGCGCCGGAGTAGAGGGCCTCCACCAGGGGGGCGTACTTCTTGGCGATGAGGCCCCGGCGCACCTTGCCCGTGCGGGTAAGCTCCTCGTCGTCGGCGTCAAGGAGCTTGTAGAGGAGGACAAAGCGGCGGACCCTAAGCTCCTCCGGAAGCCCCTGGTTCACCTTCTCCACCTCCTTGCGGATGAGCTCGGCCACCTCGGGCTTCAAGGAGAGGTCCAGGTAGGTGGTGTAGGCCAGGCCCCGGTCCTCGGCCCACTTGCCCACGGTCTGGGGGTCTATGTTGAGGAAGGCCGCCAGATAGGGCTTCCGGTCCCCGAAGACCACCGCCTCCTTGATGTAGGGGGAGAACTTGAGCTTGTTCTCCACGAACTGGGGGCTGAAGACCGTGCCCTTCTCCGTGCGCATCACGTCGGAGAGGCGGTCAATGACCACCAGGTGGCCGTCCTCCGTGAGGTAGCCCGCGTCCCCGGTGTGGAGCCACCCGTCCCCGAAGGTCTCCTGGGTGGCCTCGGGCCTCTCCCAGTACCCGGCGCAAACGGCGTCGGAGCGGCAGAGGATCTCCCCCTCCTCGCTGATCCGCACCTCCGTCCCGGGGATGGGGAGGCCCACGGTCTCGTGGCGCACGTCCCCATCCCGGTGGACGAAGGCGATGCCGATGATCTCCGTCTGGCCGTAGATCTGCTTGAGGTTGACCCCGATGGCGTGGAAGAAACGGAAGACGTCGGGGCCCAAAGCGGCCCCCCCGGTGTAGGCCCGGCGGAGGCGGAGGAAGCCCAGCTGGTCCCGCAAGGGCTTGAAGAGGACCTGGTCGGCGAACCAGTAGGCGAGGCGAAGCCCTAGGGGCATGGGCTTCCCCCGCATGCGGTAGTCCGCCGCCCAGTAGCCGAGGCGCAAAAGCCGCTCGTAGACAAAGCGGTTGAAGGCGTAGCTTTCCGAGATCCGCACCCAGATCTGGCTCTGGATCCCCTCCCAGACCCTGGGCGGGCTGAACATCACGTGGGGGCCGATCTCCTTGAGGTCCTGCATGGCGGTCTCCACGGCCTCGGGGAAGTTCACGGCGAACCCCCCGGTGAGGGCCATGGCCACGGACATCATCTGCTCCCCGATCCAGGCCAGGGGGAGGAAGGAGAGGTAGTCGTCCGTGGGGAGGAGGGGGTCCACCTCCTGCAGGGCCACCCCCATGTGGATGAGGTTGCGGTGGCGGAGCATGGCCGCCTTGGGGCGCCCCGTGGTGCCGGAGGTGGAGGAGAGGTGGCAGACCTCCTCGGGGTTCGCTTCCAGGAGGAGCTTCTCCACCGCGTCCGGGTGCTTCCTCCGGTGCTCCCGCCCCCGCTCCAGCACCTCGGCGAAGGAGAGGAGCCAGGGGTCCTTGTAGCCCCGCATCCCCTTCTCGTCCTCGTAGATCACGTAGCGAACGTGGGGGATCTCGCTTCGGATCTCGTAGAGCTTGTCCACCTGCTCCTGGTCCTCGGCGAGGACCACGCTCGCCCCCGTGTACTGGAGCATGTAGGCGATCTCGGGGGGGAGGCTGCTCTGGTAAACCCCCACGCTGATCCCCCGCACCGCCTGGGCCCCGAGCTCGGCGTAGAGCCATTCGGGGATGTTGTCGGCGATGACGGCGAGCCGCTCCCCCGGCCCAAACCCCAGGGAGAGGAGGCCGTGGGCGAAGAGGAGGACGTTCTCGTAGTACTGGGCGTAGGTGATCTCGTTCCAGATGCCGTAGTCCTTCTCCCGGAGGGCCACCCGGTCCCCTTCCTGCTCCGCCCTTAGCCTCAGGAGCTGGGGCAGGGTGTAGCGCTTCATCTCGTAGGAGGGCCTCAAGGCCTTCACGCTTCCACCCCCAGATAGGCCTCCTGCACCCTGGGGTTCTTCGCCACCTCCTCGGGCCTCCCCTCGGCGATGACCTGGCCGAAGTCCAGGACGTAGACCCGGTCGGAGATGTCCATGACCACCCCCAGGTCGTGCTCAATGAGGATCACCGTGGTGCCCCGGGCCCGGATCTCCAGGACGAAACGCACCATGTCCTCCTTTTCCTCGAGGGTCATCCCGGCCATGGGCTCGTCCAGGAGGAGGAGCTTGGGGGAAAGGGCCAGGGCCCGGGCCACCTCCACCCGCTTCCTCACCCCGTAGGGGAGGTTCCCCACCAGGGCCTTGCGGTAAGGCTCCAGCTCCATGAAGTCAATGACCTCCTCCACGGCCCGGCGGTTTTCCACCTCCTTTTTCAGGGCCTTCCCGTAGAAGACCCCGGCGGCGAGGAGGCCGTAGCTCAGGTGGGTGTGCCGGGCCAGCATGAGGTTTTCCAGCACGGTGAGGCCTGAGAAGAGCTCTATGTTTTGAAAGGCGCGGGCGACCCCCAGCTTGGTGATGGCGTGAGGGCTCGCCCGGGTGATCTCCTGCCCCTCAAAGAGGATGCGTCCTCGCTGGGGATGGTAGAAGCCGGAGATGCAGTTCAAAAGGCTCGTCTTCCCCGCCCCGTTGGGCCCGATCACCGAGACGAGCTCCCCCCTTTCCACCCGCAGGGAGACCCCGGCGAGGGCCGCCACGCCGCCAAAGGTTAAGGTGATGCGCTCCACGGAAAGCTGGGCCACGGGCTCCTCCCTAACGACCGTTTACCGGGGAGTATAGGGGAGGCCAGCGAGGTTGTCAACGCCGTGGGGGCTTGCCTGCAAAAATCCGTTAGGCCAGACTCCGCCTCCCTTATGCTACACTCGTTAGGGTGTCGGGGGCCCAAGGCCCCAGGGAGGGAAATGGATGAAAAGGACCTGGCAGCCCAACCGGAGGAAGCGGGCCAAGACCCACGGCTTCCGGGCCCGCATGAGGACCCCAGGCGGCAGGAAGGTGCTGAAGCGCAGGCGGCAGAAGGGCCGCTGGCGCCTCACGCCCGCGGTGCGGAAGCCCTAAGCCCCAAGCCCCCCACCCCGGGGGGCAAGCTCCTTTCGCTGAAGGGCGACCGGGCCTTCCAGCGCCTCCGCAAGGGAAAGGCGGGAAGGGGCCGCTACGTGAGCGTGAAGTGGCTTCCCGCCTCCGAGCTTCGCGTGGGCATCGTGGTCTCCAAGAAGGTGGGCAAGGCGGTGGTGCGCAACCGCATCAAGCGGCGGCTTAGGGAGGTCCTCCGCCGCCTCCACCTTCCCAAGGCCCACCTCCTCCTGGTGGCGAGCCCCGAGGCCCGGGAGGCGGACTTCGCCGCCCTCTTCCAGGACGTGGTGCGGGCCTTGAGGAAAAGCGGGCTGGTACAATAGGCGGCGTGCGCGGCTTGCTGATCCTTCTGGTGAAGGCCTACCGGCGCTTCCTCTCCCCCCTCAAGCCCAAGACCTGCCGCTTTCACCCCACCTGCTCCGCCTACGCCCTCGAGGCCCTGGAGCGCCACGGGGCCTTCTGGGGCAGCTACCTGGCGGCAAGGCGCCTCCTCCGGTGCCACCCCCTAAACCCCGGAGGGCTGGACCCCGTGCCCCTCGTCTTCCCGCCCCGGCGGGCCAAGGAGGAGGCCCGATGAGAAGCCTGGCTTTGGCCCTCCTCCTGGTCCCCGCCTTGGCCCTGGAGGCCACCTTCAAGGACGTGGATGTGAACGGGGACGGCGTGCCGGAGAAGGTGGCCGTCACCAACCTCATGGACCTGGCCTTCAACGAGGCAGGCCAGGTGGTGGGCTGGTACGTGAAGACCTACAAAGGAACGGCCTTCAACGACTACACCCGCGCCCCCAACCTGAGCCCAAACGGCCCGGTGGTGGCCCCCGAGGGCTTCACCCCAAAGAAGGCGGAGTTCGCCGTGGAGAATGGCCGCCTTCTCGCCCGCTTTCAAGGCCAGGAGGGTACCCTCACCTACCGCATAGAGAAGGGGCGCTACACGGTGAGCGTGGAGGCGGACTTCCCCCTCACCCTGCGGCTTTCCGCCCAGGGCGCCTCCAAAATCCTCCTGGAAGGCCAGAAGGAGCCCCTGCCCAGCGGGGAGGGCCAGGCCCGCTACCTGGCCTGGCAGACCCGGCCCAAGGCGGGCTACGCCCTGGTGGCCTTCGCCGAGAGGCCCTTTGCGGCCAAGCTTCTCGGAAAGGGGGGGGAAGTGGACCTCCGCCCCGGGGAGGCCCTGAAGGTCTACGGGGGCCAGAACGAGCTCGTCCGCTTCCACGTGGAAGGCCTCCTTCCTCTCCCCGGCCTCTTCGCCCCCAACATTTGGGGCCAGCTCTCCCTAGGCCTTCTCTGGCTCATGGAGACCGCCTTCCGCTACACGGGGAGCTGGGGCCTGGCCATCCTCTTCCTCACCCTGGTGGTGCGGCTTCTCCTCTGGCCCCTCATGCACCAGCAGTTCAAGAGCATGGCGGAGATGCAACGCCTCCAGCCCCTCATCCAGAAGATCAACGAGAAGTACAAGGACGACCCCAACAAGCGGGCGGAGGCCACCATGAAGCTCTACCAGGAGCACAAGGTGAACCCCGCCGCGGGCTGCCTGCCCCTTTTGGTCCAGATGCCCATCCTCTTCATCCTCTGGAAGGTGATCGCCAACTACGAGTTCGGGCAGGGCTTCCTCTGGATCCCCGACCTGGCCCTCCCCGACCCCTTCTACATCCTCCCCGCCCTCTACGTGGCCAGCACCTTCCTCTCCACCTGGGTTTCCGCCCACGGGAACAAGGACCTCATCCGCCAGAGCCTCTTCATGAACCTCATCTTCATCTTCCTCGTCTTGCAGTTCCCCTCGGGGGTCACCCTCTACTGGGTGCTTTCCAACCTCATCGGCCTCCTCCAGCAGTGGCTCATCAACAAGAGCCTGAAGCCGGTGACGGCGTAAACTGGGCTTATGGACGAGAAGAAAAAGAACATTGACGACCTCCTCGCCGACCTCGGGGTGCTGGAGGAGGCCCCCGTGGAGGTGGGGCTCAAGGAGGCGGGAAAGGAGGAAAGGCCCAAAAGCCCCAAGGAGGTGCTGGAGGGCTTTCTGGTGGGGCTTCTCCTGCGCCTGGACCCGGGGTACCACGTGGAGGTGCGCCAGGAGGGGAACCTCCTCAAGGCCGAGGTCAAAGGGGGAGACCTGGGCCGCTTCATCGGCAAGGAAGGCCGGACCCTGAAGGCGGTGGAGTACCTGGCGGGGGTGGTCCTGGCCAAGCACTTCGGGGGGGAGTACCGCGTGGTCCTGGACGCCGCGGGCTACCGCAGGCGCCGGGAGGAGAGGATCCGCAAGCTGGCCGAGGAGGCCGCCCTCACCGTGGAGCTCACGGGCGAGCCCCTGCCCCTCCCCCCCATGCGCCCCTCGGAAAGGCGCATCGTGCACATGCTCCTCAAAAACCACCCCAAGGTGACCACGGAAAGCCAAGGGGAGGGGGAGGAACGGCACGTGGTGGTCTACCCCCGTGATAAGGCTCCTCCGGGAACTGGAAAGGAGGCTTGAGGCCGCGGGCCTCCCCAGGGGCGAAGCCTGGGACCTTTTGGGCCTGGCCACGGGCCTTCCCCGGAAGGCCCTTTTCCTAAAGCTTCGGGAGCCCCCGCCCCCGGGAAGCGAGGCCCGGGCCATGGCCTTGCTGGAAAAGCGGCTTTCGGGCTACCCCCTCCAGTACCTCCTGGGGGAGGTGGAGTTCTTCGGCCTGCCCCTCCGGGTGGAGGAAGGGGTGCTCATCCCCAGGCCCGAGACGGAGGGGCTGGTGGCCCTGGCCCTGGGGCTTCCCCTCCCCCCAAGGCCGCGCATCCTGGACGTGGGCGCGGGCACGGGGGCCATCGCCTTGGCCCTGAAGCGGCACCTGCCCGAGGCGGAGGTCTACGCCACCGAGGTGGACCCCAAGGCCCTGGCCCTGGCGGAGGAGAACGCCAGGCGCCTGGGGCTTCCCGTGGCCTTTCTCCCCGCCTCCTTGACCGGGGGGCTCAGGGGCCTGGACCTGGTGGTGGCCAACCCCCCTTACCTCCCCGAGGCCTACCGGGAGAGCGCCCCCAAGGAGCTCGCCTTTGAAAACCCCCTGGCCCTCTACGCCGGGCCGGAAGGCCTCTCGGTGGCCCGCCCCCTGGCCCAGGAGGCCTGGGAGGCCCTTCGGGCGGGGGGCTTCCTCCTCCTGGAGCTCGCCCCGGAAAACGTCCACCTCCTCGCCCAGGAGCTTCGGGAAAGGGGCTGGGAGGGGGTGGAGGTGCTAAGGGACCTCGCGGGTCGGGACCGGTACCTCCGGGCCCGGAGGCCCCCCGAGAAGCCCGAAGGCGAGGAGGGGCCGCTCGCTGGTCCGTAGCTCCTGCACGGCCACCACCCCCACCCGCACCACCCCCCTCTTTCCCTCCAGGAGGGCCAGGCCCCGGGCCAGTTCCTCGGGGGAGGGGAAGGTAGCGTACTCGGGGGGAAAGCCCGCCTCCAGGAGCCGCTCCCGGGCCTCCTTCCCCAGGCGCTCCAGGACCTCTTGGTTCTTGGCCGGGGTGGAAAGCCGAAAGGTGGCGCTGGCCAGGACCTTTCCTTTCTCGGCCACCCGCCTTTCGGGGTAAAACCGCACCCGAACCAGAAGCCGCCCCTCCTGGTAGCCCGCCCCCTCGAGGACCGCCACCCCGGGGCCCCGCACCTCCTCCTCCAGGAGGAGCTCCACCCCCCGGAAGCCCTGGGAAAGGGCCCGGCGCTCCGCCACCCGCTCCAGGACCACCCGCCCCTCCTCCGCCCCCAGGCGGACCTCCCCCAGGGAAAGCCCCTGGCTGAGGCGGGCCAGGCGGGCGGAAAGCTGGCCCCGCTCCCCTTGCAAGACCTCCGCCTGTTGCACCAGGTCCCGCACCCGCTCCTCGGCCCGGCGGAGCTCCTTCCGGGCCTCCTCCAGGCGGGCCCTTAAGGCCTCGGCCTCCGCCTTGAGGGCCTGGCGCTCCTTCTGGGCCTCCCCCAGCCTGGCCTCCAGGAGGGTCAAGTCGGCCTCGAGGCGGGCCTTTTCCCTTTCCAGGCGTTTCCTTTCCGCCTCCGCCCGGCGCACCGCCTCCTCCAGGGCCTTGAGGGCCTCCGCCCTCTGGGCGAGAAGGCCCTCCTTCTCCCGGAGGGCCCTTTCCCGCTCCTCCAGGAGGGCGGTGAGCCGCTTCTTTTCCGCCTCCAAAGCCCTCACCCGGGCCTCCAGGGCGCTGGCCTCGGCCTGAAGGCGCTTCCTTAAGGCGGCCGCCTCCTCTAGGGCCCGGGAGAGCTCCTTGGCCTCGGAGCGGAGGGCGTTGAGCTCGGCCAGGGCCCGGGAGGCCTCGGCCTCCAGGGCCTCCTTGGCGCGAAGGAGGGCGTCCCGCTCCGCCTTAAGCCCGTCCCGCTCCTTGCGGACAGCCTCCGCCTCGAGGATGGTCACCCGGGCCTCCCGGAAAACCAGGAGAAAGCCCAGGTAGCTGAAAAGGGCGATCCCCACCCCGGTGAACACCGCCACCAGGGTGGCCGTCTGCCGGGGCCTCAGGCCGAAGAGGCGGTAGTGGCGCTTCCCGGCCCACTTGGCCACCTTGTCCCCCAGGTAGGCCACGAAGGCCGAGAGGAAGAGGATGAGGAAAAGAAGCGCCCAGAAGGTCATCTAAAGCTCGTAGTCCTCTCCCAGGTAGTGCCGCCTCACCCCCTGGTCCTGGGCGAAGGTCTTGGGGTCGCCGTGGAAGAGGATCTCCCCGTCGTACATCACGTAGACCCGGTCGGTGATGGCCAAAGTCTCCCGCACGGCGTGGTCCGTGATGAAGACCCCCACGCCGCGCCTCTCCCGGAGCTCGGCGATGACCTTCTGGATCTCCTTGACGTTCTTGGGGTCCACCCCGGTGAAGGGCTCGTCCAGGAGGATGAAGTCGGGGTCGGTGGCGAGGGCGCGGGCGATCTCCAGCCTGCGCCTTTCCCCACCGGAGAGGGCGTAGGCCATCCGGTCCCTGAGGTGGTGGATGGCGAGCTCCTCCAGGAGGGCCTTGGCCTTCTCCAGCCGCTCCTTTTTGGAAAGCGGCTGGAACTCCAGGATGGCCAGGAGGTTCTCCAAGACCGTCATGCGCCGGAAGGCGCTGGGCTCCTGGGGGAGGTAGCCGAGGCCGAGCCGGGCCCTTTGGTACATGGGCAGGCGGCCGATCTCCTGCCCCTTGAGGAAGATCCGCCCCGCGGTGGGCCGGATGAACCCCACCACCATGTAGAAGGTGGTGGTCTTCCCCGCCCCGTTGGGGCCGAAGAGGGCCACGATCTCGCCCCGCCTGAGGTGGAGGTCCACCCCCTTCACCACCTCCTTCGGGCCGTAGCGCTTCCTGAGTCCTTGGGCCATGAGCTCGCCGTCCATTGCCCCTCAGCGTAAGGCTCGGCCTTTAACCCCGGATGAGATAATGGGCGAGGTATGGTGGTGACCCGCATCGCCCCAAGCCCCACGGGGGACCCCCACGTGGGCACGGCCTACATCGCCCTCTTCAACTACGCCTGGGCCCGGAAGAACGGGGGGCGCTTCATCGTGCGCATTGAGGACACGGACCGCACCCGCTACGTCCCCGGGGCCGAGGAGAGGATCCTCGCCGCCTTGAGGTGGCTTGGCCTCACCTACGACGAGGGCCCCGACGTGGGCGGCCCCCACGGGCCCTACCGCCAGTCGGAACGGCTTCCCCTTTACAAGGGGCACGCCGAGGAGCTCCTCAAGCGGGGGTGGGCCTACCGGGCCTTTGAGACCCCGGAGGAGCTAGAGCAAATCCGCAAGGAAAAGGGGGGCTACGACGGGAGGGCCCGGAACATCCCCCCCGAGGAGGCCGAGGAGCGGGCGAGGCGGGGCGAGCCCCACGTGATCCGCCTCAAGGTGCCCCGCCCCGGGACCACGGAGGTCAAGGACGAGCTACGGGGGGTGGTGGTCTACGACAACCAGGAGATCCCCGACGTGGTCCTCCTCAAGTCCGACGGCTACCCCACCTACCACCTGGCCAACGTGGTGGACGACCACCTCATGGGGGTCACGGACGTGATCCGGGCGGAGGAGTGGCTCGTCTCCACCCCCATCCACGTCCTCCTCTACCGGGCCTTCGGCTGGGAGGCGCCTAGGTTTTACCACATGCCCCTCCTCCGCAACCCCGACAAGACCAAGATCTCCAAGCGCAAGAGCCACACCTCCTTGGACTGGTACAAGGCGGAGGGGTTTCTGCCCGAGGCCCTGAGGAACTACCTCGGCCTCATGGGGTTTTCCATGCCCGACGGGCGGGAGATCTTCACCCTCGAGGAGTTCATCCAGGCCTTCACCTGGGAAAGGGTCTCCCTGGGGGGGCCCGTCTTTGACCTGGAGAAGCTCCGCTGGATGAACGGGAAGTACCTCCGGGAGGTGCTCTCCCTGGAGGAGGTGGCCGAGAGGGTCAAGCCCTTCCTCCGGGAGGCGGGGCTTTCCTGGGAGAGCGAGGCCTACCTGAGGCGGGCGGTGGAGCTCATGCGCCCCCGGTTTGACACCCTGAAGGAGTTCCCGGAGAAGGCCCGCTACCTCTTCACCGAGGACTACCCCGTTTCGGAGAAGGCCAAGAGGGCGCTGGAGGAGGGGCTTCCCCTCCTCAGGGAGCTTTACCCCCGCCTAGAGGCCCAGGAGGAGTGGAGCGAGGCCGCCCTCGAGGCCCTCCTCCGGGGCTTCGCCGCGGAGAAGGGGGTCAAGCTCGGCCAGGTGGCCCAGCCCCTCCGGGCGGCCCTCACGGGGAGCCTGGAGACCCCGGGCCTCTTTGAGATCCTGGCCCTCCTTGGGAAGGGGCGGGCGCTTTCCCGCCTGGCGCGGGTCCTCTCGTGAAGAAAACCGCAAACCCGGGTATACTCAGGGGGATGAAGCGGCTTCTTCTCGCCCTCGGCCTCCTCCTGGGCCTCGCCCACGCCCAGGGGGCCATCGGGATGCGCTTCGGCTACGGGGAAGGCCTCGGCCTCACCTTCGGGGCCGGGGTGGAAAACCGCCTGCGGCAAAACCTTTCGGGTCGGCTCCTCGCGGAGCTTGCCCCGGCGGCCCCGGGGCTTGCCCTGGAAGCGAGCCTCCTCTTCAAGCCGGACCTGGGCCAGTACGACCCCAGCCTCCAGGGCCTCCTCCCCTACTTCGGCGGGGGCCTAAGCGGCCTCGTGGGGCCCGCGCCCACCCTGGGGGTGAGCTTCACCCTGGGGCTGGAAGGGCTTTTAGACCCTTACACGGGCCTTTTCGCCGAGGGCACCTACGTCTACGGGTTCGCGGAGTTTCCCAAGGTCTGGCGCCTGGCCCTGGGGGCGAACTTCCGCTAGATGGCCGGTTTCTTTGAGCGCCTAAAGGCGGGCCTCGCCAAGACCCGAGAGAGGCTCCTCAAGGCCATCCCCTGGGGCGGCGACCCCGAGGAGGTCCTGGAGGAGCTGGAGATGGCCCTCCTCGCCGCCGACGTGGGCCTCGAGGCCACGGAAGAACTCCTGAAGGAGGTTCGGGCCTCGGGGCGCAAGGACCTGAAGGAGGCGGTGAAGGAGAAGCTCGTCCAGATGCTGGAGCCGGACGAGCGGCGGGCCACCCTGCGCAAGCTCGGCTTCAACCCGCAAAAGCCCAAGGCCGTGGAGCCCAAGGGGCGCGTGGTCCTGGTGGTGGGGGTGAACGGGGTGGGCAAGACCACCACCGTCGCCAAGCTGGGCCGCTACTACCAAGGCCTGGGCAAAAAGGTGCTCCTCTGCGCCGGGGACACCTTCCGCGCCGCGGGGGGCACCCAGCTCGCTGAGTGGGGGAAGCGCCTCGGGATCCCGGTGATCCAAGGGGCGGAGGGCGCCGACCCCGCCGCCCTCGCCTTTGACGCCGCCCAGGCCAGGAAGGCCCGGGGCCTGGACCTCCTCTTCGTGGACACCGCGGGCCGCCTCCACACCAAGCAGGGCCTCATGGAGGAACTCAAGAAGGTGAAGCGGGCCATCGCCAAGGCCGACCCCGGGGAGCCTGGGGAGGTGTGGCTCGTGCTGGACGCCGTCACCGGGCAAAACGGCCTGGAGCAGGCCAAGCGCTTCCACGAGGCCTTGGGCCTCACCGGGGTCATCGTCACCAAGCTGGACGGGACGGCGAAGGGCGGGGTCCTGGTCCCCATCGTCCGCACCCTCAAGGTGCCCATCCGCTTCGTCGGCGTGGGGGAAGGCCCGGACGACCTCCAGCCCTTTGACCCCGAGGCCTTCGTGGAGGCCCTCCTCGAGGCCTAAGCGCCCGCCTTCCCAAGGCCCCTTGAGAACCCTTTGCCGGGGCCCCCGTGCTGGCTTGCGCCAGCATGTGAAAACCCTCCGCCCCTCTTCCCAATAGAAGTCCTCCCCCTCCTTAAGCTCCAGGGAAGCCTCCTCCATGGCCCCAGTTTGGGAGTATGCTACCCCCTGTGAAGCGCGCTCCCCTTCTCCTCGCCTTCGCCTGGGTGGTGGCCCTGGTGGCCACCCTGGGAAGCCTCTACTACTCCGAGGTGCGGCTCTTCCTGCCCTGCGAGCTCTGCTGGTACCAGCGGATCTTCATGTACCCCCAGGCGGTGATCCTGGGCCTTGCCCTTTGGCGGCAGGACTTCGGGATCTGGCCCTACAGCCTGGCCCTCTCCCTCCTCGGCGGAAGCGTGAGCGCCCTCCACCTCACCCAGGAGTGGTTCCCGGGGCTCTTCCCCCTGGCCTGCAAACCCCCCGTGCCCTGCAGCGTGGAGTACATCCCCCAGTTTCCCATCCCCCTGCAAGCCCTCATCGCCTTCCTCCTCATCGCCTTCAGCATGGCCCTCCTTTCCCGGGAAGCCCGCGGTAGGGGATGAAGCGGGTGGCGCTTTTCACCGACGGGGCCTGCCTGGGAAACCCCGGCCCCGGGGGGTGGGCGGCCCTCCTCCGCTTTAACGCCCACGAGAGGCTCCTCTCCGGGGGAGAGCCTTGCACCACCAACAACCGCATGGAGCTCAAGGCGGCCATAGAGGGCCTGAAGGCCTTGAAGGAGCCCTGCGAGGTGGACCTCCACACCGACAGCCACTACCTCAAGAAGGCCTTCACGGAAGGCTGGCTAGAAAGATGGCAAAAAAGTGGCTGGAGGACGGCGGAGGGCAAGCCCGTGAAAAACCGCGACCTCTGGGAGGCCCTCCTCCTCGCCCTGGCCCCCCACCGGGTGCGCTTCCACTTCGTGAAGGGGCACACGGGCCACCCGGAGAACGAGCGGGTGGACCGGGAGGCGAGGCGCCAGGCCCAAGCCCAGGCCAAGACGCCCTGCCCGCCCCAGGTCCCCACGCTTTTCCACGAAGAGGCATAAAAGCGTTATAATCGGGCCATGCTGGAAACCGCCCTGCGCCCGGAGGACCGGGAAAGCCCCGCCTTCAAGGCCAACAAGGACGCCTGGGTGGCCCTGGTGCGGGACTTCAGGGAAAGCCTGGAAAGGGTGCGCCAAGGCGGCGGCCCCAAGGCCATAGAGCGCCAGCACAAAAAGGGCCGCCTCACCGCCAGGGAGCGCATTCAAAAGCTCATTGACCCCGGCACGGAGTTCTACGAGCTCATGGCCTTCGCCGGCTTGGGCATGTACGAGGAGTGGAGCGGGGCCCCGGCGGGGGGGGTCATCACGGGGATCGGGCAGATCGCGGGCCGGGACTGGATGATCATCGCCAACGACGCCACGGTGAAGGCCGGGGCCTTCTTCCCCATCACCGCGAAGAAGGTGATCCGGGCCCAGACCATCGCCCTGGAAAACCGCATCCCCACGGTCTACCTGGTGGACTCCGCCGGGGTCTTCCTGCCCCTCCAGGACGAGGTCTTCCCCGACCAGGACGACTTTGGCCGCATCTTCTACCTGAACGCCCGCATGTCGGCCCTGGGGATCCCCCAGATCTCGGCCATCATGGGGAACTGCGTGGCCGGGGGGGCCTACCTCCCGGTGATGACGGACGTCCTCATCATGACGGAGGGGAGCGGCCTCTACCTCGCGGGCCCCGCCCTGGTGAAGGCGGCCATCGGCCAGGAGGTCTCTTCCGAGGAGCTCGGGGGGGCGAGGATGCACCTCGAGGTCTCGGGGACGGTGGACTTCTACGAGCCCACGGACGAGGCGGCTTTGGCGCGCATACGGGAGCTCGCCGCCCTCTACCCGCCCCCCCGCCTCGCCCCCTGGGCGGAAGGGCGGAAGGCGCCAAGGGAGCCCCTCTACCCCATAGAGGACCTCTACGGCCTCGTCTCCCCCGACGGCTCCCGGCCCTACGACCTCAAGGAGGTGATCGCCCGGATCGTGGACGGCTCGGAGTTTCTGGAGTACAAGGGGGGGTACGGGGAGACCCTGGTCACGGGCTTCGCCCGGATCGGGGGCTTTCCGGTGGGCATCGTGGGGAACCAGCGCCTCGTCCTGAAGAAGAAGGGGCGGATTGAGGTGGGGGGGGTCATCTACGCCGAGGCGGCGGACAAGGCGGCCCGGTTCATCCTCGAGGTCAACCAGATGAACATCCCCCTCCTCTTCCTCCAGGACGTGACGGGCTTCATGGTGGGCAAGGAGTCGGAGCAGGCGGGGATCATAAGGCGGGGGGCCAAGCTGGTGAACGCCGTCAGCAACTCCGTGGTGCCCAAGATCACCCTGATCCTCGGGGGGTCCTTCGGGGCGGGGAACTACGCCCTCGCGGGCAAGGCCTACGCCCCCCGGTTCCTCTTCGCCTGGCCCAGCGCCAAGTACGCCGTGATGGGCGGGGCCCAGGCGGCGAAGACCCTTCTGGAGCTTGAGGTGGAGAAGCTCAGGCGGGAAGGGAAGGAGCCCTCGGACGAGGAGCTCAAGGAGCTTTACGAGCGCATCAAGGGCCGCTACGAGGAGACCCTGGACCCCCGGTACGCCGCCGCGAGGCTTTGGGTGGACGCCGTCATCTTCCCCCACGAGACCCGGAAGTGGCTCATCCGGGCCCTCGAGGCCTGCGCCCTGAACCCCGAGCGGGAGCCCTTCCGCATCGGGGTCTTCCAGGTGTAGGGGGGGAAGGCATGGAGGCCAAGTGGGTGGAGTGCCCCAGGGACGCCTGGCAGGGGTTTTCCCGCTTCATCCCCACCGAGGAGAAGGTGGCCTTCCTGAAGGGGCTTCTCGCGGCGGGCTTCCGCCACCTGGACCTCACGAGCTTCGTCTCCCCCAAGTGGGTGCCGCAGATGGCGGACGCCGAAGCGGTGTTAAGCGCCCTCCCGCCCCCAGGGGGGCGCACCTACCTCGCCATCGTGGCCAACGAGAAGGGCCTGGAAAGGGCCCTCGCCACCCCCAACCTCACCCACGTGGGCTACCCCTTCTCCCTCTCCGAGACCTTCCAGCGGAGGAACACGAACCGCTCCATAGAGGCCTCCTGGCCCCTGGTGGCGGAGATGGTGGAGAGGACGCGGGGGCGGCTTGGCCTCGTGGTCTACCTCTCCATGGCCTTCGGCAACCCCTACGGGGACCCCTGGGGCGTGGAAGCGGTGCTGGAGGCCATCGGGCGGCTAAGGGAGCTGGGGGTGCGGGAGATCGCCCTGGCGGACACCTACGGGGTGGCGGAGGCCCAGCGCATCCGCGAGGTGCTGGAGAAGGCGGTGGCCCGCTTCGGCCCAGGGGGCCTCGGGGCCCACCTCCACGCCCGGCCCGAAGAGGCCTTGGCCAAGGCGGAGGCCGTCTTGGAGGCCGGGGTCTTCTGGTTGGAAGGGGCCCTGGCGGGGGTGGGGGGGTGCCCCTTCGCCGGGGACGAACTGGTGGGCAACCTGCCCACGGAAAGGGTCCTCCCCTTCCTGGAGGCCAGGGGACTCGCCACGGGGGTGGACCTAAGCCGCCTCCCCCATTTGGCGGAGGAGGCGGCGCGGCTTAAGCTCCGGTACGCCTAAAAAGTCAGGACGACCTTCCCCCGCCCGTGGCCCGAATCCATGCGGGCGTGGGCCTTGCGCAGGTTTTCCAAGCCGAAGGGCAGGACCTCGGCGAGGAGGGGCTTCGCCTGGCCCCGCTCAAAGAGGGGGCGCATCTCCTCCAGCCGCTTCCGCTCCCGGGTGAGGAAAACCCCGTAGAGGGTCTGGTTCTTGGTGTAGAGCCCGGAAAGGTTCCCCTGGGGAGGCAGGATGGTGGCGATGCGGCCAAAGGGACGCACCACGGGGATCACCCGCTCCACCAGGTTCTCCCCCGCCGTCTCAAAGGCGGCGTCCACCCCCTGGCCCTCCGTGGCCCGGAGCACCTCCTCCTGCCAAGGGCCCCGGTAGTCCAGGGCGAGGTCCGCCCCCAGTTCGGTGAGCACGGGAAGGTTCTCCCGGCTGGCCGTGGCGACGACGAAGGCCCCGGCCGCCTTGGCAAACTGCACGGCAAAGGAACCCACGCCGCCCACGCCCCCCATGACGAGGACCACTTCCCCAGGGCGCACCGCCAAGCGGCGCACCACCGCTTCCCAGGCGGTTCCCCCCGCCAGGGGAATGGCCGCCGCTTCAGCGAAGGAGAGGTTCTTGGGCTTCCGGGCCACGAGGTTGGCGGGCACCGGGGTGTACTCCGCGTACGTCCCGTGGGGGTTGCCGAAGATCTCCGGGGTGTAGTAGACCTCGTCCCCCTCCCGGAGGTCCCTCACCCCAGGGCCCACCTTGGCCACCACCCCAGCGGCGTCGTACCCCAGAACGAAGGGGGGTTCCACCCCCGCCCAACGGCCAGCGGCCCGGATCTTGGCGTCCACGGGGTTCACGGCCACGGCCAGGTTCCTCACCAAGACCTCCCCGGGCCCAGGCTCGGGCACGGGGAGGTCCCGCTCCTCCAGCATCTCTAGCCCGCCGAAGTCCTTGAGCACCACCGCGCGCATAGGCTAGCCTCCCGAAAAAAACCTTAAAGGGGGGCTGAGCCCCCCTTTGTGAAGAAGGTTCCTAAGCCGCCTGCTTGAGGTAGATCCCGGGGTCCGTGGGGTTGGCGATGGCGTTCACCCGCTTGACGATCTCCTCCGAGGGGTAGCCGAGGAGGGCGGTGAGCTCCCCCGGGGAGACCACGGCCTCGTAGAACCTCCTAGCGCCCCGCTCCAGGAGAAGGCCCACCAGCTCGGAAAGGGCCTCCTCCCCCCCGGGGAAGGCGGGGCCGAAGGCGTCGGGGACGAGGAGGTCCTTCTTGCCCCCGTGGAGGAGGAGGGCGTAGCGGGCCCGGTCCCTTCGGTCCTGCCAGTCGGTGATGAGGTAGACCTTGGCCTCGGAAAGCTTCTGGCCGCCCAAGGCCGCCTTCAGGGCCTCGAGGCTCGCCCTAGGCGCGGCGCGCATGCCCACGCGTTCCATGCCCCCATCTTACCCCTCCCCGGGAGGGGCAAAGCTCCCCAGGAGCTTGCGGGCGTAGATCACCTGCCCGGCGTGGTGCTGGGCGTGCTCCACCAGGTGATGGAGGACGTGGGCCCGGGGGGCTTCCACCCCCTGGCCTCCCACGGGGACGGGCTTCCCTAAATCCTCCTCCCCCACGCCCAAAAAGGCGGAAAGGAGCCCTTCCCAGGCCTCCCGGAAGCGGGCCACCACCGCCTCCTTGGGCTCAGGTTCCCCCAGAAGCTCCCACTCCCTGCCCCGTCTTGCCCACTCGGGGAGGTCCAGGCCCAGGGCGTAGTGGGCGAGGCGCAAGGAGCTTCCCGTGATGTGGCGCACCAGGCCCCCGATGGGGTTCACCCCCTCCTTGGGCCGCCACCAGAAGCCTTCCTCGGGAAGGTCAAAGGCCCACCTCTTTAGGTGGAGGGCCACTTCCTCTAGGCCCCGGACCCAGGCCGAGACCGCCGGGGGGACCCCCGGCACCAGGGGTTCCAGAAAGGGCGCAGGCATACCCCCATGCTACACCCTGTAGACTGGCCCCCGTGGAGGCGCTGGGCTTGATCCTCCTGGCGGGGGCGGCGTACCTCCTCTGGCGGGGGCGGGCCCCCCGGGGTTGCCCCCGGTGCGGCCTGCCCAGGGCCTTGGCCCTGGAGGTCCTCCGCCACCGGCGCTTCTGCCTCCACGTGGCCTTCCGCGCCTGCCCCTTTGACCCCAGGCGGGGGCTTTACCGCCAGCGGCGATGAGGGTGGAGGAAGCCCACCAGGCCTTGGACCAAGACCTCGCGGACTACCTGGAGGGGAAGGGCGTGCGACCCTCCTGCAAGGCGGGGTGCTTCGCCTGCTGCTTCGGCTGGGTTACCCTAAGCCGCCTCGAGGGAGAGGCCCTCCTCCCCCACCTCACCGAGGCGCAGAAGGCCCGCCTCCTGGAGGAAGGCCCAAGGCGCCTCGCCCTCCTGGCCTGGGGCAAGGACCAGAAGGACTTCCCGAGCCGCTTCTTCCGAAGCCGCACCCCCTGCCCCCTCCTGGAAGGGGGGCTTTGCGGGGTCTACCCCCATAGGCCCCTCGCCTGCCGGGGGCTTCTCACGGAAGGGGACCCCGCCTTTTGCGCCCCCGAGGCCAAGCCCCCCCAAGGCCACTTCCTCCCCGTGCCCTGGCGCATGGCCCGCCTCAGGATGGAGGCCCTATGGGAGGAGGAGCGAGCCCGTTACGGCTTTCTTCTCCTCGGGGAGCTTGCGGGCCTCCTCTACCTCCTCCTGCGGGGGCTTCCCGAGGGGCGGGAGGCGGTGGAGGCCCTCCTGGAAGACCTCGGCGTCCTGGGGGGGCGGTGGGGGTTCCAGGTGGTGTAAAAGGGGCGGCCCAAGGGCCGCCTTCTGGCGGAGGGGGCGGGATTCGAACCCGCGAGGCCCCTTGCGGGGCCTACCGGTTTTCGAGACCGGCCCGTTCAACCGCTCCGGCACCCCTCCCTGCGCCGGGCAAAGAAGTCCCTTAAGAGCTTAGCACACTCCCCTTCCCGCACGCCACCCTTCATCCTCCGGCCGTCGCCGAAGCGGGTGAGGGCCCCTTCCTTGAGGTTCTCCGTCCCGTAGACCACCTCCACCCCGGCCTCGAGGAGGGCATGGTGGCACATGCGGCAGGGCTCGAGGGTCACGTAGACCCGCCCCCCCCGGGCCTCCTTGCCCGCCTGGCGCAGGAGGAGGGCCTCCGCGTGGGCCGTGGGGTCCCCCGAGGCCTCCACCCGGTTGTGGGCGGTGTAGACCCGCTCCCCCACCACAAGGACCGCCCCCACGGGCACCTCCCCCTCCCCGAAGGCCTTCCTCGCCTCCTCCAGGGCGAGGCCCATCCAGCGCTCTTCGGGAGGCGGGGGGTAGAGGCCGTAGACCTCCTCTACCCTTTGGCCCTCCCCCCGCACGGGCCAGAGGGGCCTGAGCTCCTTGGGCACCCCCTTCTCCGCCAGGAACTCCACCAGGCGCTTGCGGCCAAAGGGCCTCTCCAGGTAGTCCCCGGGCCTCGCCCGGCGGAAGCCTGGGGGCAGGGGCACCTTGGGGGCGGGGGGGATGAGGAAAAGGGCCCCCCCCTGCCTGCGGGCGGTGTGCCCCCCGGGAAGGGTGCCCGCCTTCCCCCGCAAGGCCTCCTCCAGAAGGAGGACAAGCCGCTCCTCGGGGCGGAGGTCCAAGGCCTCCAGCACCCGGCGCAAGGCCCTCCGGCGCAGGGCCTCGGGAGCGTGGAGGAGAGGGGCCACCCGGTAGGCGGGGACGAAGAAGCGAGGGTCGGGGAGGAGGCGGGCTTGGGCCTCCCGCTCCAGAAAGCCCTCCTCGGCCTCCCGCGCCCGGGCGAAGCGGTAAAAGGCCTCCCGGGCCCGGGGAAAGCGCCTAAGGAGGAGGGGAAAAACCATGAGGCGCAGGTAGTTCCGGTCCAGGGAGAGGTCCTGGTTCGTGGGGTCCTCCCGCCAGGCCTCCCCCAGGGTCAGGAGGTAGTCCCTCAGCGCCTCCCGGGGGAAGGGAAGGAGGGGGCGGACCACGAGCCCCTCCTTTTCCCGGACGCCGAGGCCCCGGGCCGTGCCCTGGAGGAGCTTGAGGAGAACGGTCTCCGCCTGGTCGTCCAGGGTGTGGGCGGTGAGGATGGCCTTGGCCCCCCGCTCCTTGGCCACCCGGTGCAAAAAGGCGTAGCGGATCTCCCGGGCCAGGGCCTCGAGGTTCTCCCCCCTCGCCTCGGCCACCTTGGCCACCTCCACCCGCTCGCCCACGAAAGGGAAGCCCAGCCGCTCGGCCAAGGCCCGAACGAAGGCCAGGTCCTCGGGGCTTTCGGGGCGGAGGCCGTGGTCCAGATGGGCCACCACCCCCCACCGGCCCACCCGCTTCACCAGGTGGGCCAGGGCCACGGAGTCCCCTCCCCCCGAGACGGCGAGGACCAAGGGGTCCTGGGGGGCGAGGCGGGAAAGGCGCTCCCGGAAGGCCTCTTCAAGCGGACGCAAGCCCCGCCACCTCCGCCTTCAAGGTGGAGAGGCAGCAGCGCCCCCGGGGGTTCCGCTGGTCGCAGGCGCACCGCTTGGCCCTCACCCCCTCCTCCACCTGGGCCACGGGGTCCAGACCCCGGGCGAGGGCCTCCCGCAGGGACTCCCGGGTCCAGTCAAAGCAGTAGCAGACGAGGGAGGCCCCCTTGTCGTAGACGGGAAAGCGCACCTCCTCCAGGAGGTAGACCCCTTCGGCCCCGTAGTAGACCACGGGGCAGCCGGGGTCTTGGCAGAGGTAGTGGGGGCTTTGGGGGTCCAGGCGGGCCAGGGCCTTGCCCACCAGGAAGTTCTTCACGGTCTTGAGGGGCACCTCCAGGCCTTCCCTCCCGTTTTGCGGGCAGCGCATGGCTCCAGTCTACTATCATGGGGCCATGCGCATCCGCTTTCGGGAAAACGGGCCCTACGTGGTGGAGCCCCCTCCGGGGGCCAAGGTCCGGTTCAACGGGGAGGAGCTCCCCCTGCCCAAGGGTAACCTGGCCCTTTGCCGTTGCGGGGCTTCCCAAAAGAAGCCCTTCTGCGACGGCAGCCACAAGGCCCTGGGCTTCCAGGCGGAGGCGGGCGAGATGCGGGCAGAAAGGTAAAGGCGAGGCCCCGGGGGGTTCCCGGGGCCTTGTGGTGGGCGCGAGTGGACTTGAACCACCGACCCCTACCGTGTCAAGGTAGTGCTCTGGCCACCTGAGCTACGCGCCCTTGCCTTTGGAGGCGCCGGCCGGATTCGAACCGGCGAATGGAGGTTTTGCAGACCTCTGCCTTACCACTTGGCTACGGCGCCAAGCCGTAAGCTATGGTAGCACGCCCGCGCAAACCCTGTCAAGGAAAGCCCTTCCTCAGGGGAAAATGCTATGATGCCAGGCAATGGGCGAGGTCTTCGTGCGCCTCAAGCGGGGCCGCTGGCCCCTTTCCAAGGGCCTTCTGGTGGAGGCCCTTCTGCCCCTAGGGGTGCCCCTCGAGGCCGCCCAGGCCGTGGCCCACACCGTGGAAGAGCGCCTCAAGGAGGAAGGGCGCAAGGAGGTGGGGCCCAAGGCCTTGCGGCAGGTCTTCCTGGAGGAGGTGGCGGGGGCATTGGGCCCGGAGGTGGCGGAAAGGCTCTCCCGGCAGACCCTTCCCTTTGAGGAGATCCTCGTCCTGAGGGGCAAGCGCCAGAGGCCCTTTTCCAAAGGCCTCCTCGCCCAAAGCCTCGAGGAAGCGGGCTTTCCCTTAAAGGAGGCCCACGCCCTGGCCAAGGCGGTGGAGCGCCGCCTGAGGGAGATGGGGGTGAAGAGGATCTCCGCCCGCCGCCTGGAGGAGCTCGTGGCCGAGGAGGTGGCCCGGGCCAAGGGGAAGGGGGCGGGGGAGCGCTACCTCAAGCGCCAGGCCTTCGCCGGGGAGCTCTTCGTGGAGGAGGAGGGGGGCGAGCCCCGCATGCCCTTTTCCAAAGGCATCCTGGCCCAGTCCCTCATGGGCATCGGCCTCTCCCCGGAGCAGGCCTACCGCCTGGCCCGGGAGATGGAGCGGGCCCTGCGCCAGGAGGGGCGGCGGGTGGTGGGGCGCACGGAGCTCCGGGAACGGGTGTACCAGGCCCTCCTCAAGGAGGTGGGGGAGGAAGCGGCCCGCCGCTACCTCCTCCTGAGGAGCCTCAGGCGGAGCGCCCGGCCCGTGCACATCCTCATCGGGGGGGTCACGGGGGTGGGGAAAAGCGTCCTGGCCTCGGCCCTGGCCTACAGGCTGGGCATCACCCACATCGTCCCCTCGGACGCCGTGCGGGAGGTCTTCCGGGCGAGCCTCTCCCAGGACCTCCTCCCCACCCTCCACCTCTCCACCTTTGAGGCCTGGAAGGCCCTCACCCCAGGCCTCCCCCGGGAGGAAAGCCACGAGGCCCGGGTCCTGCAGGGGTTTTTGGACCAGGTGGCCCGGGTGGCGGTGGGCCTCCGGGCCATCCAGGAGCGGAGCGCCCTGGAGGGCACCTCCATCGTCCTGGAGGGGGTCCACGTGGTGCCCCGTTACCTGGACCACCCCCACCGGGGGAAGGTCCTCACCGTGCCCATGCTGGTGGTCCTCCACGACGAGAAGCTCCACCGGGACCGCTTCCTCCTGCGCGACCGGGAGACGGGCCACGCCCGCCCCCAGGAGAAATACCTAAAGCACTTCCCCGAGATCCGCCTCATCCAGGAGCACCTCCTCCTCCTGGCCCAGGAGGAAGGGATCCCCGTCATCCCCGGGGAGGACCTGGACGAGGCGGTGGAAAAGGCCCTGGAGGTCCTGGTGGCCTACCTCGAGGCCCAAAGCCCGGAGGGTGCCCGTGCTTGAGGCCCTGGCCTTCCCCCTCCTCTTGGCCCTCGCCCTTCGGCTGGAAAGGCGGCTTCCCCTCTGGGCCCTGGGGGTGTGGCTCAACCTCCTCTGGTTCGTCTACGAGAACGAGTGGGGCTCGGGGTGGCTCGCCTACCTGCGGGGCCTGGGGGCGGGCTTCTTCCTGGCGGCGGGCTACGGGAGGCCGGGCCTCGCCTGGGCCCTCACCCCCTGGCCCCTCCTCCTCTACCTGCGCCTGGACCTGAGGGAAGCCCTGCTTTACCTCCCCGCCATGGGGGAAGGCCTCCTCCTCGGGGCCCTCCTCTACCTGGCGGGCTTCCGCAGGCGGTAGGCCAAATAGGGAAGCCCGAGGCCCAAGGCCCCGCCCAAAAGGGCGTGGAGGGGGTAGCCGAAGAGGACCTGCAGGAGGAGGTACAGGGCCAAAAGCCCGAGAAAGAGGGGCACGGGGAAGGGCCTCTCGCCGTAGGCCAAGCCCGCCCCTCCCAAGGCCAGGCCCAAGGCCAGGGCGATGCCCTCCTGGTTCGGGCGGAACCAGAGGAAGTACACGTACCCCGCCACCCCCAAGAGGGAAAGGGCCTGGGCCAGGCGGTTGGGGTCCATCACGCCTTCACGAAACGGGCCACCAGGAGCTGGGAGAGGACGAGGGCCACGCCCCCCCAGGCCACCTGGGGCTCCCGCCCCAAAAAGCCCATGATCGCCGAGAAGACCCCGGCCAGGAGGAAGAAGGGCACGTACCTGGGGCTCACGGTGAGGCCCAGGACGAAGGCCACCAAAAACCCCGCCACCCCAGGGGGGAGGCTCGCCCCCAAGGCCAGGAAGAGGAGCATGAGGGCGATGGTGATGGCCCCGGCCAGGTAGTAGGCCCCGGGAAAGGGCTCGGGGACTTTCTTGCGGGCGCGCTCGGCCATGCCCCAAGGCTATCACAAAAGCCCCGCGGCCGCGGCCACCGCCTCGAGGCGGGCGGGCACGGGCGGGGGAAGCTCGGCCACCCTCTCGGCGGTGGCCGGGTCCTTGAGGCCGTGGCCCGTGAGGGTGAGGACCACGGTGCTCTCCGGCTCAAGCCTCCCCTCCCGCAACAGCTTGAAGACCCCGGCCATGGCGGCGGCGCTCGCGGGCTCGCAGAAGATGCCTTCCTCCCGGGCCAGATAGCGGTAGGCGAAGAGGATCTCCTCGTCCGTCACCGCCTCTATGACCCCCCCCGACTCCTCCTTGGCCCGGATGGCCCCTTGCCAGCTCGCCGGGTTGCCGATGCGGATGGCGGTGGCCAGGGTCTCGGGGCGCTCCACCGGGCGGCCCAGGACCAAGGGGGCCGCCCCCGCCGCCTGGAAGCCGAGCATCTTGGGAAGCCTTTTGGCCTTCCCCAAGGCGAAGTACTCCTTGTAGCCCATCCAGTGGGCGGTGATGTTCCCCGCGTTCCCCACGGGGAGGGCGTGATAGTGAGGGGCGTCCCCGAGCTCGTCCACCACCTCAAAGGCCAGGGTCTTCTGGCCCTCCAGGCGGTGGGGGTTCACGGAGTTCACCAGGGCCACGGGGTAGGCCTCCGTGAGCTTTTGGGTGAGGCGGAGGGCGTCGTCAAAGTTCCCCTCCACCTGGACGATCCTCGCCCCGTGCACCAGGCTCTGGGCCACCTTGCCCAAGGCCACGTACCCCGCGGGGAGGACCACGATGGCCAAAATCCCGGCCCTTGCGGCGTAGGCGGCGGCGGAGGCCGCGGTGTTCCCGGTGCTCGCGCAGGCCACCGCCTTCGCCCCCCCTTCCACCGCCTTGGAGACGGCCAGGGTCATCCCCCGGTCCTTGAAGCTTCCCGTGGGGTTTAAGCCCTCGTACTTGGCGAAAAGCTGGATGCCCTTCCTCCGCGCCTCCTCCGGGCCCTTCAGGGGGATGAGGGGGGTGGAACCCTCCAGGAGGCTTACGACCGGCGTCTTCTCCGAGACCGGGAGGAGGTCCCGGTAGCGCTCCATGAGGGGAAGCCGCATGGCCCCATGCTCCGGCCTTAAGGCCTCGCCGTCAAGGGAGGAAAAGGCCCCGGGTCTCCAGGACGAAGCCGGGAAGCTCGGGGTCTAAGGGCACCCGTTCCGGCCCCTGGTGGCCCTCCACCCCTCCTGGGCGGAAGACCTCCACCCGGTGGAGGTAAGGGTCCAGGAGGACCACGAGGCGCACCCCGTTCGCCAGATACCAGGGCGCCTTCTGCCGGAGCTCCTCGAGGCCCTGGCTTCTGGAGCGCACCTCAAACACCGCGTCCGGGGCCAGGGGAGGAAACCCTTCCCGCGCCTCTTGGGAGAGGGCCTGCCACCTCTCGCCCAGGAGGAAAGCGGCGTCCGGAGCGAGGACCGAGCCGTCGGGGAGTTTGAACCCCGTGGAGGCGTCAAAGACCACCCCCAGGCCCCGCGCCTCGTTCCAGCGGTAAAGCTGGCCAAGGACGGCGGCGCTGATCCGCCCGCTTTCCCCGCCCGTGGGGGACACGGCCAGCCTCCCGTCGGCCAGGCGCTCAAACTGCCAGCCCGGGTTGCTCTCGGAAAGGAGGCGGAGCTCCTCATCGCTCACGGGGCGCAGGAGGTCCAGAAGGGGCACGCCCTCATTCTACCCCCGGCCAGGGGCTTCCCTCCTCCAAAGGGGGCCTTGCCCGGGGGACGGGGAGGTGCCCCGGGGCCCCGGAGAGGAAGCGGAGGAGGTCGGCGAAAAGCCCGCTCGCCGTGGCCCCGCCCCCCGCCCCGGGCCCCGTGACGAAGGCCTCCCCCAAAGGCCTGGCCCTGACCCAGAGGGCGTTGCCCCGGGCCCTCGCCAAGGGGTGGTCCTGGGGAAGGCGCCTTGGGGCCACCACCGCCCGCCACCTCCCCCCTTCCCCGAAGAGGCTCGCCACGAGGCGCACCCTCTCCCCCCGGGCCTCGGCCTCCCGTAGGGCCTTTGGGGTGAGGCGGGCGATGCCTTGGGCCTCCACCTCGGCGAAGGGGAAGCCGGGGTCCACGAGGAGCCGGGCGAGGAGGGTGAGCTTGTGGGCGGCGTCTATCCCCTCCACGTCCAAGGTGGGGTCGGCCTCGGCGTAGCCCAGGCGCTGGGCCTCGGCCAAAGCCTCGGCGTAGGTCCGGCCTTTCTCCATCTCCTGGAGGATGTAGAGGGTGGTGCCGTTCAGGAGGCCGTGGAGCTCCAAGGGCTCGCTTCCCCTCAGGGTCTCCAGGAAGGAGAGGGCGGGGGTGCCCGCCATGACGCTTGCCTCGCAGTAGATGAGCCCTTCCTCGGCGAAGGGCCTTAAGGACTCCCAGGCCTCGGCGAGGAGGGCCTTGTTGGCGGTGATGAGGGGGATGCCGGCCTCGAGGGCGGGGAGGACGAGCCTAAGGGGGGCCTCCACCCCCCCCATGGCCTCCACCACCAAGTCGGCCTCCAGGAGGTCAAAGGGCTCGGCGCGAAGGAGTTCCTGGGGGATGGCCCTGGGCTTCTTCGGGTCCCGCACCAAGACGCCCAGGAAGCGGGGGACGACCCCGAAAGCGGAAAGCTCTTCCGCCCGCTCCAACACGAGGTTGTAGAAGGCGCTCCCCACGGTGCCGCCCCCCAAGAGGGCGATCCTTAAGGCCTCCATGTGGGGGATTATACCCCTTGCGCTTTGTTAGCTAAGCTCGCTAAGCTAAGTCCGTGAAGGCCTTCACCGTGCACCAGGCCAAGACCCACCTCTCCCGCCTCCTGAAGGCCGTGGAGGAGGGGGAGGAGGTGGTGATCCTGAGGGGCAAAACCCCTGTGGCCAGGCTCGTCCCCTACCGCAAGGGGAAGCGCCCCCTGGGGTTTGTCCCGGGGAGGCTACCCGAGAGCTTCTTTGAACCCCTTCCCGAGGAGGAGCTCGCCCTGTGGGAAGGCGCTACCTCCTAGACACCCACGTCCTCATCTGGGCCCTCACGGAACCCGAGCGGCTGAGCCCCAGGGTCCGGTCCCTTTTGGAGGACCCCGACACCCCCCTTCTCGTCTCCTCGGCCAGCGCCTGGGAGATGGCCACCAAGCACCGCCTCGGGAAGCTTTCCGGCGCCGAGGCGGTCTTGGAGGGCCTGGAAGGCCACCTCTCCCGCCTGGGGGCCGAGGAACTTCCCATAAGGCTTACCCACGCCCTCCTGGCGGGAAGGCTTCCCGGGGAGCACCGGGACCCCTTTGACCGCATCCTGGCCGCCCAGAGCCTGGTGGAAGGCCTCGTCCTCCTCACCACCGACCGCGCCTTCCACACCTTCGGCGTGGAGACCCTGTGGTGAAGGACCTCCTGGAGGAACGGGCGCGGGCGCTCGGCCTCCTCTTCGCCTGGGCCCCCCTGGACCTGCCCCCAAAGGCCGAGGCCCGCCACCGGGCCTGGCTGGAGGCGGGCCGCCACGGGGGGATGGCCTACCTGGAGTCCCCGGAGCGCTTCCACCCTAGAAGGCGCTTCCCCTGGGCAAAAAGCGCCCTCCTCCTCTTTGCCCCCTACGCCTACCCCGACCCCGGGACCCCCCCAGGGGGCCTCCGGGTGGGCCGGGTCGCCCGCTACGCCTGGACGCGGGACTACCACCTGGTCCTGGGGGAGGCGCTGAAGGCCCTGGAGGAGGTGGCGAGGGGCCTCGGCCTCGAGGCCAAGGGCTACGTGGACCACGGGCCCCTGCCCGAGCGCACCCTCGCCGCCCTCTCCGGGGCGGGCTGGATCGGGAAAAGCGGCTACTTCCTCTCCCAGGCCTTCGGGGTCCACGCCTTTATCGGCGTCCTCCTCACCTCCCTGGAGGTGGAGCCCGCCCCCCTCTACCCTAGCCGTTGCGGCCGCTGCGCCCGCTGCCTTATGGCCTGCCCCACGGAGGCCCTCCTCGGGGACGGCACCCTGGACGCCAGGCGGTGCGTGAGCTACCTGACCATTGAGCACAAGGGCTTTATTCCCCCCTCCCTCTGGCCGGGGATTGGGGAGTGGCTTTTCGGCTGCGACCTCTGCGGGGAGGCCTGCCCCTGGGAGAGGTTCGGCAAAGTCTGGAAGGCCTTAAGGCCCGAGCCCGAGCTCGCCCACCCGGACCTTCTGGACTTCTTCCGCCTCTCGGGGCGGGCCTTCGGGAGGAAGTACGCGGGCACCGCCTTCCTGCGGGCGGGAAAGCCCCGCCTGGCCCGGAACGCCCTCATCGTCCTCTTCAACCTGGGCCTGGGGGAGGCCCTCTCCCTGGAGGCGGCCAAGGACCCGAGCCCCCTGGTGCGGCGCACCGCCCTCCACGCCCTCTTCCGGGCCGGGAGGGGGGTGGAGGGGTTTTTGCAGGATCCCGAGCCTAGGGTGCGGGCCGAGGCGTTAGCCCTGCTGGGGGAAGCGCCCGGTGCGGTAGACCTTCTCCAAGATGGGGGGAAGCCCCCAGGCCCGGAGGTCAAAGAGGAGGGGGCCTAGGTCGTAGGCCACTTTAAGGAAGCGGGCCTCGAGGGTCTCTGTGTCCAGCACCATGGCGTCCGCCCCGTGCTCCCCGGTGAGGCTTAGGCCCACGCTCCCCGGGTCGGCGACAAGCCCCTTCCCCACCCGCCGCGCCAGGGGAAGGTGGCTTCCCCCGAGGAGCAAGGCCTCCGCCCCGTACCGCTCCAGAAAGAAAGCGAGGTCCCGCGTGGGGCCCAGAAGGTCCATCCGCCCCTCGGGGTCCCCCGGCTTCCCGTGGAAGGCCACGAGGCGCCTCCCCCCGTAGGACTTGCGGTGGGAAAGCCTGAGGCTGCGGAGGTAGGCGAGCTCCTTCTCCCCGAGCTGCGCCCGGGTCCACTCCAGGGTGGCCTTGCCCACCCCCTCGGGCAGGGGCTCGGGGAAGGGGTAGGCGACCCTTAGGTCCCAGGCCCCGGCGATGGCGGGAAGCCCTTCCTTCCAGATCCGGTGGATCACCTGCCTAGGGTGGGGCCCGTAGCCCACCAGGTCCCCGAGGACCAGGACCTCGTCCACCCCCTCGGCCCGTAGGGCCTCCAGGGCGGCCTCGAGGGCGGGGAGGTTGGCGTGGATGTCCGAGAGGACCCCAAGGCGCATGGCCCCATTCTCCCACCTCCGCCGCCAAAACCCGGTGAAAAAGGCCCGCCAAGCCCTTATGGTGGAAGGGTGCGGGCCTTGGTCTTGGGCCTCCTCCTCGCCCTCACCCTCCCCCCCTTTCCCCTGGGCTTCCTCGCCCCCTTCGTCCTCGCCTTCCTCCTCAAGGGGGGCTTCCGGGAGGGGTTCTGGGCGGGCCTCGGGTTCTGGGGGCTCCACCTGGTCTGGCTTCCCCAAAGCTTCGCCCAGAACTTCGGGCCCTGGGGGGCGGTGCCCTTTTTGCCCCTCGTCCTCGTCAAGGCCCTCTCCTTCGGCCTCCTCTTCGCCCTCACCCCCAACGCCCCCATGCGCCTCGGGGGGTGGGTTCTCCTGGAGTGGCTCACGGAGCAAGGAGAACTCGCCTTCCCCTGGGGGTTTCTGGGCTATGCCCTGGTGGAGGCCCCGGGGAGGGTGCTGGCCGCCTGGGGCGGGGTCTACTTCCTCTCCCTCCTGGTCCTCCTCGTGGCCTATGGCCTTCGGGCGAGGCGGCCATGGGTCCTCCTCCTTTGGGCCCTCCTCTGGCTCCTTCCCCTCCCCGAGGCGCACCCCGAGGGCAAGGCCCTTTTGGTCCAGGGGAACATCAACCCCTTAAGGAAGTTCCAGGGGGAGCTGGACGAGGCGGTCTACCTAAGGCTCACCGAGGCGGGGCTTCGGGCCCACCCCGAGGCGGACCTCGTGGTCTGGCCCGAGACCGCGGTCTGGCGGATCCCCCAGGAGACGGAGGCCCTCCTCCAAGGCCGCCCCCTCCTCACCGGCCTCAACCTCCTCGGCCCCAACCGGGCGGTGCTCTACCGGGAAGGCAGGGTCCTCGGCCACTACGACAAGACCCGCCTCGTCCCCTTCGGGGAGCGCTTTCCCTTCCGGGAGGCCCTGGGAGGGGTCTACGCCTTCTTCTTCCGGGCCATGGGGCTTGGGGACCTCCAAGACCGCACCCCTGGCGAGAAGGTGGCCCCCATCGGGCCCTACGGCGTCCTCATCTGCTACGAGTCCGTCTTTCCCTCCGTGGCCCGGGGCCTGGCGCGGGAAGGGGCCAGGGTCCTCGTCCTCCTCACCAACGACGCCTGGTTCGGCCCCTCCTTCGGGGGCAGACAGCACTTCGCCCTGGGACGCCTAAGGGCGGTGGAGACGGGGCGGTGGCTCCTCAGGGCCGGGAACGACGGGATCACCGCAAGCGTTGACCCCTTCGGCCGGGTGGTGGCGGAAATCCCGCCCCACCAAGAGGGCTTCCTCCTCGCCCCTTACGCCTTAAGGACGGGCCTCACCCCTTACGCCCGCTTCGGGGACTGGGCGGTGGGCCTGGCGTTGACCATCTTCCTCCTTGGCCTTATCCTTAGGGTGCGTCCGCCGGGGTGGCGGAACCGGTAGACGCGGCAGACTCAAAATCTGCTGTCCGCAAGGACGTGCGGGTTCGAGTCCCGCCCCCGGCACCAAGGGGCCCCGAAAGGGGCCTTGTTTCATTCCAGGCTGGCTTGCGCCAGTCTGGGGGTTTCCGCGCTATCCCTTGTCCCAAAGGGCGAGGACGTAGCCTTCCGCCACAAAGAAGCGGGGCGGGCTTCCCAAAGCCTCCCGGAAGAGGCCTTCCAGGGCCTCCAAGGAGAACCTCCGCCCCAGGAGCGGCCCCACCTCCTCCTCCCGGTAAGGCCACTCCAAGACGGCCACGCGCCGGGCCACCCGGGAGGCCTCCCGGAGGGCGGGAACGGGGTCCAGGTGGTGGAGGGCGAGGCCGAAGAAGGCGAGGTCAAAGCTCCCGTCGGGGAAGGGCAGGGCCTCGGCCCGCCCCTCCACGAACCGGGCCCCCTTCACCTTGGCCCGGGCCACCTCCAGGCGGTCCGCCCTGGGGTCCAGGCCCACGACGAAGAGGCCCAAGGCGGCGAAGGCCTCGGCGAAGACCCCGGTGCCGGTGCCGATGTCCAAGACGCTTTTCGCCTTCAGGCCCTCCAGGGCCTTCCTAGCGATCTCCCCCGGAGGAAAGCGCTTAAGCCTTTCCTCCTTGCGGAAGGGGTCCCCTGCCTCGCAGGCGTTGGTAAGGAGGGCCCACATCACCAACGCCCCCTCCTCCGCCGCCTTCTGGAAGGCCCTTTGCAGGGTGAGGAAGACCTCCTCCTCCTCCCCGGAAACCTCCGAGTGGGTGGGGAAGACGCGGTAGCTCGCCCCGCTTTCCTCCAGGGCCAGGAGGGCTTTCTCCACCGCCCTGTAGTCCCCCTGGAGGAGAGGGTAAAGGGCGAAAAGGGCCTTCACCGCCATCTCCCCAAGTATAGGGCGGGGCGGTTCCCCGCGCGCCTTCCCGCCTGGTCCGCCTCCTCGTAGGGGGGATGGGCCTCGGGGGCGAGAAACACCGCTTCCCCTTCCGCCTCAGGAGGCCCCAGGAGGGCCTTCAGGTCCTCCCGGGCGAGGAAGCGGGCCTGGGTCCAGGGGAGGACGCCCTTTTCCCCAAGCCTGCGGTAGAGGGCGGCCCACGGGGAGAGGGCCTCGAGGACCCCCACCACGAGGGCCCCGCCCGGACGGAGGACGCGCCGGGCCTCGAGGAGGACCCGCCCCACGTCCTCCACGAACTCCAGGGCGGTGAAGAGGAGGACCACGTCAAAGCTCCCGTCGGGAAAGGGCAGGGCCTCGCCCCAAGCCCGCACCCAGGTGGCCTCGGGGGCCCGCCTCTTCCCCACGGCGAGCATGGCCTCGGAGGGCTCCACCCCCACCTTTTGGGGATAGGGAAGGCGCCTAAGCCAGTACCCGGTCCCCGCGCCCACCTCGAGGAGGCTCTCCCCCGGGGGAAGGAGCCCCTTTAGGGCCCTCTCCTCCTCGGCGATGACGTAGGCCCCCAAGGGGGTCTCGTACCAGGCCTCGTAGGCCTCGGCCAAGGAGGCGAAGGGGTCCACGCCCCTAGTCTAGCCGCACCACCACGCCCTCGTCCGGGCGCAAGAGAAGCCTTTCCCCCACCCTTTCCTCCCGGTCCAGGTGGGTGGAAAGGACCACCCTCCCCCCGCGCGGAAGCTCCAGGACCTTCTCCTTTTCCGTGAGGTTCAAGGCCACAAGCCACCCCTCCCCCCGGAGGTAGGCGTAGACCCCCTCCCTCGCCCGGTAGGTGCGGTAGGCCCCGTAAAGAAGCCCGGGGTCCTTCCGCAGGGCGATGAGGCGGCGCACCAGGTGGAGCATGGAGCGGGGGTCTTGCTCCTGGGCGGCCACGTTCCGCGTCTTGTAGTCGGGGTTCACGGGAAGCCAGGGCTCCACGGTGGAAAAGCCCGCGAAGGGGGTGTCGTCCCACTGCATGGGGGTCCGCTCGGGGTCCCGGCCCGGGGGCAGGTTGTGCTCCCCCAGGCGGTCCTTCTGGCGGAGGGCGGCGGGGTCTTGCACCCTCTCCGGGGGGATCTCCCCGTTCTTCATCCCGATCTCGTCCCCGTAGTACCAGGTGGGGGTGCCCCTCAAGGTGAAAAGGAGGGTGGCCGCGACCCGGGCCTGGGCCTCCCCCAGGCGGGAGGCCAGGCGGGGCTGGTCGTGGTTGCCCAGGACCCAGTTGGGCCAGTCCCAGCGGGTGAGGAGGCTCTCGTACTCCTCCACGATGCGGGCCAGGTTCTCGGGCCTCCAGTCGGAAAGCCCCCGGAAGATGAGGTGGAAGTTGAAGGGCAGGTGGCACCCGGCCTGGTAGTAGCGCACGAGCTGGGGGTAGGGAAGGTAGATCTCCCCCACCATCACCCGCTCCCGCCCGGGCTCGGAGAACTCGTCCAGGACCTGGCGCATCTCCCGCACGTAGGCGTAGGTCTCCGGCTGGTCCTCGGTGAAGACGTGGAGGTGGCGGCCCCGGTCCCACATGCCCGGGCGCCAGTCGGGGTTTCCGGGCTCATCCCGAAGGAGAAGGTCCTCGGCGAGGAGCCAGAGGACGTCCACCCGGAAGCCGTCCACCCCGCGCCTGAGCCAGAAGCGCATCACCTCGTACATGGCCTCCCGCACCTCGGGGTTTCGCCAGTTGAGGTCGGGCTGCTCGGGGAGGAACTGGTGGAGGTAGTACTGGCCCGTGGCCTCGTCCAGGGTCCAGGCGGGGCCGCCGAAGAAGCTCTGCCAGTTGTTGGGGGGGCCCCCTCCCGGGGCGGGGTCTTTCCAGACGTACCAGTCCCGCTTGGGGCTATTCCGGGAGGCCCGGGACTCCAAGAACCAGGGGTGCTCGCTTGAGGTGTGGTTCGGCACCAGGTCCACGAGGACCCTAAGCCCTAGGGCGTGGGCCTCCTCTAGGAGCCGGTCAAAGTCCTGAAGGGTCCCGAAGATGGGGTCCACGTCGCAGTAGTCGGCCACGTCGTAACCGAAGTCCTTCATGGGGCTTTTGTAGAAGGGGGAAAGCCAGAGGGCATCCACCCCCAAGGACTTGAGGTAGGGAAGCCGCCTGCGCACCCCCTCGAGGTCCCCCACCCCGTCCCCGTTCGTGTCCTGGAAGCTCCGGGGGTAGACCTGGTAGATGACCGCCTCTTTCCACCACATGGCCTCAGTCTACACCTGGGCCTGGAAGCTCTTCCAGAGGCTGGAAACGGGGAACCTCCCGCCCCTCCACCACCGCCTTGGCGAGCCAGAGGGAAAGGGGCCGCACCCCAAACCCCCGCTCCCCGTAGACCGCGAGGGGTTCCCCCGTCTCCGAGGGGCGGGCCAGGAAGAGGACCCGGTAGAGCCCCCCCTTGTGGTGGCGGCACACCCCGGGCTTAACCGGCACGGAGGGGCTCCACCCGGGGCCGGAAGCGGGCCTCCTCCGGCAGGAGCTTCCGCTTCTTGGCCCGGCGGTAGACGGCGTCCCACATGCGGCAGAAGGCGCACACCGCCCCCGTGGTGGGGTAGCCGCACCGCTCGCACTCCCTCAGGGCCACCTCCTCCCCCGTGTCCAGGCGGGGCTTGATCTTCTCCAGGAAGCCCTCGAGGAAGCGGAGCTTGGCCCCGGGCATCTCCTTCTCCACCAGGTTCAGGGCCTCCTTGTAGAGGAGGCTCTTCGCCCCCTTGGCGTTCGGGCACTCCTCGTGGAGGTAGCGGATGCCCCGGAGGAGGGTGTAGGAGAGGACCTCCCTTTCGCTAAAGCGGTAGAAGGGCTTGACCCGGGCGGCGAGGCCGGGCTTTTCCGGCAGGACGGGCCCCTGGCGGGAAAGGGTTTCCTCCTGGGGATTCAGGAGGTTCCCGAAGAGGACGGCGGCCTCGTCGTCCAGGTTGTGCCCTGTGGCCACCACCCGGAAGCCCTCCTCCACCGCCACCTGGTTGAGGATGTAGCGCTTGGAAAGCCCGCAGGCGGAGCAGGCCACCCGCCCGGAAAGCCCGGCGAGCTCGGGGACCCCGAAGCCGTAGGCCTCCTTCAGGTCCACCACCAGAAGCTCCAGGCCCCTTTCCCGGGCGAAGGCCTGGGTGGCCTCGAGGCTTTTCCTGGAGTACTCCCCGATGCCAAGCTCAATGTGGAGCCCCACGGCCTGGTAGCCCAGGCGGCTTAGCACGTCCCAAAGGGCCAGGGAGTCCTTCCCCCCCGAGACCGCCACCAGAACCCTTTCCCCGGGGAGGAGCATCCGGTGGCGGCGGATGGCCCTGTCCGTCTCCTTCACGAACCAGTCCAGGTAGTGCTCCCGGCAGAGGGCGAGCCCCCGGGACTTCATCTCCACCTGGGCCTTGGCGCCGCAGACCTTGCAAACCACGCTAGCCTCCGGAGATGGCGGAGAGGACCTCCACCGTGTCCTCCTCCCCCACCCGCTCGTCCAGGGTGAGGAGCTCCTCGCCCCGCACCGCCACCACGGTCTCCGGGTTCAGGCCGAGCTCCTCCAGAACCTCCCGGAGGGGCCTATTTCCCCTGACCTCCACCTCCTTGCGCTCGGGCAGGCGCAGAACGACCCTCACCCCGCTAGTGTAGCAGGTGGGGGGCCACGAGCTCCGTGAGCCTCTGCAACGTGAGGCGGTTCCGCTTCTCTATCTCCTCCCGCCTGGGGATCTCGGGGTAGGCCCCAAGGGGGTCGTGGAGGGTGGGGGTGAGGGGTTTGCTAAGCCGCGCTTCCCAGGTGCTAAGCCACCCCTCGGGAAGGCGCTCGGGCAGGGGAAGGCCGTGGAAGACGTGGTAGAGGAGGGCCCAGACCCTGACCGCCGCGTCCAGGCTGTACCCGCCCCCTAGGGTGAAGAGGACCCTCCCTCCGGCGTAGGCCTCGGCGTACTCCAGGAGGAGGCGGAAAAGCCTCTCGTAGGCCCGGGTGGTGAGGAGGAGGTCGGCCAGGGGGTCCAGGTAGTGGGCGTCCGCCCCCGCCTGGACCACGAGGACGTCGGGGCGGAAGGCCTTTAGGGCCCAGGGCACCAGGGCCTGGAAGACCTCGAGGTAGCTCTCGTCCTCGGTGAAGGGCTCCAGGGGGAGGTTGAGCTTCTTCCCCGTCCCCGCCCCCCGGCCGATCTCGTAGACGTGCCCTGTGCCGGGAAAGAGGTAGCGGCCCGACTCGTGGAGGCTTAGGGTGAGGACCTCCCCCTCCTCGTAGTGGATCCACTGCACCCCGTCCCCGTGGTGGACGTCAATGTCCACGTAGGCCACGCGGAGCCCGGCCCGGGTCATGTGGCGGATGGCCACGGAGAGGTCGTTGTAGACGCAAAACCCCGAGGCCCGGTCGTACTGGGCGTGGTGGAGGCCCCCGCCCAGCTGCAAGACCCGCCTCTCCCCGGCCAAAATCCTTCTCGCCCCCTCCAGGGTCCCCCCCACCAGGACCCGGGCCGCCCGGTCCATGCCGGGGAAGACGGGGGTATCCCCCGTGCCCAGGCCGTAGTGCTCCAGGTCGGGGGAAAGCTCCCCCCGGCTTGCCGCCTCCACCCGCTTCACCAGGCGCTCGGAGTGGACCCAAAGCACCTCCTCCCTCGAGGCCTCAGGGGGGCTAAGGGGCGCCCGCCACACCCCGAGGGCCTGGAGGAGGGAGGTGAGCATCTCCAGGCGGACGGGGCTGAAGGGATGGTCGGGCCCGAAGTTGTAGAGGCGGTACTCCTCCCGGTAGATCACCATGGCTTTTTGGGGGGCCAGAGGACGTCAAACCCCTCCCGGCGGAGGGCCTCCGCCAGGGGGTGGGTCTCCAGGGTGTTCACCCGCACCACCGCCCGCACGAACTCCCCCTCCTCCGGGTAGGAGAGGAGGGAGTGGATGTTCACCCCCCGCCCCGCCAGAAACCCCGTGAGGCGGGCAAGCTCCCCCACTCGGTCCGGCAGGCGCACCTCCAGGCGGCCCGAGGGCTCCGTGACCCCGGTGAGCCTGAGGAGGGCGTCCAGGAGGTCAATCCCCGTGACGATGCCCACCAGGGCCTCGTCCTCGAGGACGGGCAGGCACCCGATCTTCCGCTCCCGCATCACCCGGGCCGCCTCCTCCACGGGGTCTAAGGGGTGGGCGGTGACCACCTCTCGGGTCATCACCTCCTCCACCCGCGTGCACCCGGGGCAAGGCCCCTTGGGGTTCAGGTGGCTCGTGGCCAGGCGGATGTCCCGGTCGGTAATGATGCCCACGAGCCTCCCTTCCGCCACCACGGGAAGGTGGCGGATGCCCTTTTCCAGGAGGAGCTTGTAGGCGTCCTCGAGGGTCACCTCCGGCCCCACGGTGAGGACGGGGCTTTTCATCACGTCCCTTACCAGCATGGGGCCAGTATACGGCGAAAGGACCCAGGCCTACCGGGGCCCCCATCCCGGGGTAGCCGGGATGGGGTGGCTCTAGAGGATGTCGTCCCGGATGCAGGCCTTGTAGTGGCCCGGGGCCACCTCCTTGAGCTCGGGCACCACCTGGGCGCACTCGGGCAGGGCGTAGCGGCACCGCGTGCGGAAGACGCACCCCGAGGGCGGGTTGATGGGCGAGGGAATGTCCCCCTCCAGCACGATCCGCTCCCGCTTCACCGTGGGGTCGGGGATGGGCACCGCCGAAAGCAGGGCCTCCGTGTAGGGGTGCTTGGGGTTACGGTAAAGCTCCCGGGCGGGGGCGAGCTCCATCACCTTCCCCAGGTACATCACCGCCACCCGGTCGGAGATGTACTCCACCACCGCCAGGTCGTGGGCGATGAAGAGCAGGGTGAGGCCAAGCTCCTCCTTCAGGTCCTGCAGGAGGTTCACCACCTGGGCCTGGATGGACACGTCCAGGGCGGAAACCGGCTCGTCCGCCACGATGAAGTCCGGAGCCACCGCCAGCGCCCGGGCGATCCCGATCCGCTGCCTCTGCCCCCCGGAGAACTCGTGGGGATAGCGCCGCATGTGGTCCGGGGAAAGCCCCACGAGCTTCAAAAGCTCCGCCACCCGCTCCGTGCGCTCCTGGGGGGTCTTGCCAATCCCGTGGATGATGAGGGGCTCGGCGATGATGTCCCCCACGGTCATCCTCGGGTTCAAGGAGCTGAAGGGGTCCTGGAAGATGATCTGCATCCGGCGCCGGAAGGGCCTTAGGGCGTTCTTGGGAAGCTCCGTGATGTCCTGCCCGTCAAAGAGAATCCGCCCCCCCGTGGGCTCAATCAGCCGGAGCAGGGTGCGGCCCACCGTGGTCTTGCCGCTCCCCGACTCCCCCACCAGGCCCAAAACCTCCCCCCTCCTTATGGCGAAGGACACCCCGTCCACCGCCTTCACGCTCGCCACCACCCGGGAAAGCACCCCGCCCCGGATGGGGAAGTGCTTCTTGAGGTCCCGGATCTCCAGGAGGGTATGGTTCCCGTTCATGCCCTAACCTCCCGGATCTCCCGCCAGCGCACGCACCGCACCTGCCGCCCGTCCCCGGTGTCCTCCAAAGGAGGCACCTCCCGGTCGCAAAGCCCCTCCACGTAGTGCTTGCACCGCGGGTGGAAGGCGCACCCAGAGGGCAGGTACAAGGGGTTCGGCACGTTCCCCGGGATGGCCTCCAACCGCTCCTTGTGCTCCGCCGCCAGGTCCAGCCGGGGGACGGAGTGCAAAAGCCCCCGGGTGTAGGGGTGCAGGGGGTCCTTAAAGAGGGGCACCACGTCCGCCTGCTCCACCGCCCGGCCCGCGTACATCACCACCACCCGGTCCGCCATCTCCGCCACCACCCCCAGGTTGTGGGTGATGAAGAGGATGCTCATCCCGATCTCCTCCTGGAGCTTCTTCATCAGCTCCAGGATCTGCGCCTGGATGGTGACGTCCAAGGCCGTGGTGGGCTCGTCAGCGATGAGGAGCGAGGGGTTGCAGGAAAGCGCCATGGCGATCATCACCCGCTGCCGCATCCCCCCCGACATCTGGTGCGGGTAGTTGCCAAGCCGCTTCTTGGGCTCGGGAATCCCCACGAGCTCCAGCATGTGGGCGGCGAGCTCCATGGCCTCCTTGCGGCTTTTCCCCTGGTGGAGCATGATGGCCTCGGCGATCTGGTCCCCCACCGTGTACACCGGGTTCAGGGAGGTCATGGGCTCCTGGAAGATCATGGCGATGTCGTTCCCCCGGATCCGCCGCATCTCCGCCTCGGAGAGCTTGGTCAGGTCCCGCACCTGCCCGTCCTTCCCGCGGAAAAGCACCTCCCCCCCCACAATCCGCCCAGGGGGCGTGGGAATCAGGCGCATGATGGCCAAGGAGGTCACGCTCTTCCCGGAGCCCGACTCCCCTACCACCGCCAGGGTCTCCCCTTTGTCCACGTGGAAGGAAACCCCGTCCACCGCCTTCACCACCCCGTCGTCGGTGAAGAAGTGGACCTTGAGGTCTTTCACCTCCAACAGCCGCTTTTCGTCCATGCGCGCTCCTTCGGGCACTGCCCCAAAGACACCTCACCCGTTATACGCCATACCCCGCTAAAAGAGAAGGGGCTAAGTCCTCCGCCTGGGGTCCAAGGCGTCCCTCAGGCCATCCCCCAGGAAGTTCCAGGAAAGCACCGAGAGGAAGATGAAAAACCCCGGCCAAAGCACCCAGGGGCGGTCGGTGAAGGAGGCGAAGCCCCCCTGCTGGGCCGCCTGCAGGAGGAGGCCCCAGCTGGTGTAGGGCTCCGTCACCCCCAGGCCCAGGAAGGAAAGGCCGCTTTCCCCCAGGATGAAGCCCGGGATGGTGAGGGAAAGGCTCACGATCACGTAGCTCGCCGTGGCGGGAAGCACGTGGCGGGCGATGATGCGCCCGTCCGAGGCCCCGAGGGCCCTGGCCGCCTGCACGTAGTCCATCTCCCTCACGGAAAGCACGATCCCCCGCACCACCCGGGCAAGCCCCCCCCAGCCGATGAAGCCTAAAAGCCCCACCACCAGGTAGAAGGTGAGGAGGGGGTCCACGTCCGTGGGGAAGACCGCCCGCAAGGAGATGAGGAGGAAGAGGGAGGGGATGGCGGCGATGATCTCCACCGTGCGCATGATGAGGTCGTCGGGGTCCAGGCGGATGGGCTCCCGGAAGAGCCTATAGAGGATGGCCCCCGCCGCCAGGGCCCCCAGGAGGACCACCAAGGCGTCTATCCCCAAGGAGAAGGGGTCCTTGCCCGGGCTTAAGCGGGCGAAGGAGAGGGCCAAGAAGAGGGCTGCGGCGGCCAACCCAAGCCAAAGGAGAAAGCTTAAGGGGCCGAGGACCAGGCCCAGGCCCCGCCACCTGGAAGGGGGCAGGGAGAGATGGAAGGGGCGGCCCGAAAAGTAGCCCGCGATCCCGCCCAGAAGAAGCCCCAGGGCGAAGGAGACCAGGGCCGAGAGGATGCCGATGGTGAGAGACACCTGGCCGCCGTAAACGATGCGGCTAAAGAGGTCGCGGCCAAAGTTGTCGGTGCCCATCAGGAAGATCCTCCCCGGAGGGTCCACCCCGAAGAGGCGGAGGTCCGAGCGGAAGACCTTGAAGACGGTGTAGGGGTGTTCCGGGGTGCGCACGAAGAAGCGGACGTAGAACTTGCCCTGGCTCGGGTCCTCCTCGTAGCGGGGCTGCAAGGACACCGGGTCAATGCTCCGCTTGGTGGCGTAGACGAAGGGGCGGGAAAGCCTTTTCGTCTCCGGGTCCACGAAGTGGATGCGGGTGGGGGGGTGGTTGCCCTTGGGCGGGTAGAGCTCGTAGTAGTTGGGGTCGTAAGGGCTAAAAAACCCGGCGAAGGCCGCCATCAGGTAGAGCACCAAGAGGATGCGTCCGCCCCAGACCGCCAGGCGGTGCTTGCGGAAGCGCTGCAGAACCGGGTTGGTGCGCAAAGAGGTCGCTTGCGCCACAGGCTCCCCCCTACTCGTAGCGGATCCTGGGGTCCACCCAGGCAAGAAGCAGGTCGGAGATCAGGTTGCCGATCATCAAGAGGACCAGGCTCACGGTGAGGAAGCCGGCGATGACGTAGAGGTCCTGGTTGGCGATGGCGTCCAGGAAAAAGGGGGTGATGCCCGGCCAGGCCATGACCACCTCCACGAACCCCGCCCCGGAGATGAGGCTGGGAAGGAGCCCGCCCAGGGTGGCCACGAAGGGGATCACGGCGTTGCGGAAGGCGTGCTTGTAGAGGACCACCCGCTCGGCCAGGCCCTTGGCCCGGGCGGTGCGGATGTAGTCCTGCCCCAAGACCTCCAGCATCTGGCCCCGCATGAGGCGGGAAAGCCCGGCGATGTCGTTGGCCGTGGCCACCAGGATGGGCACCACCGCGTGCCAGGCGATGTCCAGAAGCTGCCTAAGGGGGGGCAGCTGCTCAAAGCCGGTGCTGGTCATGCCGGAGACCGGGAAGGGAAGGGTGCCCGTCTTGAACTTGATCTGGAGGAGGATATAAATGGCGATGAGGGCCAGAAAAAAGCTCGGCACGGAAAGGCCCACGTAGGCCAGGAAGGAGAGGATGCGGTCCCCCAAGGAGTACTGCCTCACCGCCCCGTAAACTCCGATGGGGATGGCCACCAGGTAGAGGAGAAGTGTGGAGGGGATCACGATGACCATGGAGTTCACCACCCGGGGCCAGATGACCTCCAAAACGGGCGCCTGGAAGGCGAAGGAGTAGCCCAGGTTGAGGTGGAGGAGGTTGTTCATCCAAAGGAGGTACTGCTCGTAGATGGGCCGGTCCAGGCCGAACTGGGCGCGCAAGCGGGCGATGGTCTCCGGGGTGACCTTGGGGTCCAGCTCCAGCTGGGTCAGGTAGTCCCCGGGAGCCATCTGGATGATGAGGAAGGCGAGGAAGGTGGCCCCGAAGAAGGTGGGGATGAGGTAAAGGATGCGTCTGAGGATGTAGGCGGTCATGGCTTCCCAAAGAGGCCCCGGGGCCGTGGGCCCCGGGGACCCTCAGCAGGGACTACTTCTTGATGAAGGTGAGCTCCACTTCCCGCTGGCCCCAGATGGAGCTGATGATGGCGTCGGGGTGCTCGCCGCCTAAGCGGTTGTTCCAGGCGGGGTGGTAGTTGGGCCCGGCGATGTAGATGACGGGAAGGAGCTCCGCCTCAATCTCCTGCATGCGGTAGCCGATCTCCACCCGCTTCTTGAAGTCCAGCTCCGTGCGGCCGCGGGAGTAGAGGGCGTCCAGCTGGGTCTCCCGGGGGTCCAGGCACTGGCCGGACTTGTTCCACATGTGCAGGTTCCCCTTGCAGGGCACCACGTTGGAGCCGAAGGGCCAGTCCAGGCCACCGCCAGAAAGCCCGATGATGATGGCGTCAAAGGGCCGGTCGGGGCCGGAGGAGAGGAGCTGGCCCACCAGGGTGTTGAAGTCAATGGCCTGGAAGTTGACCTTCACCCCCACCTTCTTGGCCTCGTCCACGATGAGCTTGGCGATCTGCTCCCGCTGGGCGTTGCCGGCGTTGGTGGCCAGGTTGAACTCAATCCGCCGGCCCTTGGCGTCCACCAGGTAGCCCTCCTTGTCCTTCTTGGTGAAGCCAAGCTCGGCCAAAAGCTTCGCCGCCTGCTGGGGGTTGTACTCGTACTTGGGCACCTTGGGGTTGATCCACTGGGTGAGGACGGGGTAAACGCTGGTGTACATGGGCGTGCCCAGGCCCCCGTAGACGATGTCAATCACCGCCTGGCGGTTGACGATGTGGCTCATCGCCCGGCGGAACTTGTCGGAGCGGAAGAGGCTCTGCTTGAAGGGGTCCGAGGCCTTGTTCCAGTTGAAAACCATGAACTGGCTGCTGGCCACCGGCGAGGCGTTCACCTTGATGGTGGCGTCCAGGCGGCCCTGCTGGATGGCCTGGCGGATCTGGGAGATGTGGTCCACGGTGGAGGGGGCCATGAAGTCAATGTTCCCCGCCAGGAACTCGGCGAGCTGGGCGTTGGTGTCCTTGACGATCTTGATCTCGTAGCGGTCCAGGTAGGGGAGGGGGTTCCCCGCCTCGTCCTTGTTCCATTCCCCGAAGGCGGGGTTGCGCTTCAGGACCAGGCGCTCCCCGGGGCGGTAGCTCTCAATGAGCCAGGGCCCGCCGGAGACGATGTTCTCCGGCTTCTCGCTCAGGGTCCACATCTTCTTGATGCCCTCCGCCCCCTCCCTCTGGTAGACGGGGCCGAAGACGTGGGCGGGCCAGGGCTCAAAGCTGGCGACGGCGAAGGCCTCGGCGTCCGTCTTGGGGTAGATGAACCGAATGGTGTAGTCGTCAAGCTTCTTGAGAACGATGGGCTTGCCGTCAATGAAGAAGGAGTCGTAGCTGTTGGAGCCCACCGCCTTATCGGTGTGGATCCGCCAGGTGGTGATCCAGTCGTCGGCGGTGATGGGGCGGCCGTCCGACCACTTCATACCCTTGCGGATCTTGAAGGTGATCTCCAGCTTGTTGGGGCTTATGGTCCAGGACTCCGCCATGTAGGGGATCCAGTCCCCAGTGGTGGGGTCGCGGGTCACCAGGCCGCGATCGCCCGAGATGAGGACAGGCACGTTGCTCGCCTCGGCGGTGAGGAAGGGGTTGAAGGTGCGGTAGTCGGAGATCACCGCCGCCCTAAGGGTGCCCCCCCGCTTCGCCTCCTGGGGCTTGGCCACGGTCCACTTCTGCGGCCAGACGAAGGTCTGGGCGCTGGCCGCCCCCACCAGGGCCAGGATGCCGATAAGCGCCAGGGCTTTTTTCATCGCTTCGCCTCCTCCTGAGGTCTTACGCGGGTAAGGGTACCCGCCCTCCCAGGAAGTTGTCAAGGAGTTGACCCCAAAGGCCCCCCGTGGGAAAATCCCTGGCATAAGGAGGCGCCATGAAAGCCGTGGTGATGGAAGCCAGAGGGGGGCCCGAGGTGCTCAGGCTCACGGAGGTGCCCACCCCGGAACCCGGCCCCAAGGAGGTGCGCATCCGGGTCAAGGCCGCGGCCCTCAACCACCTGGACGTCTGGGTGCGGAAAGGGGTGGCCAGCCCCAGGCTCCCCCTGCCCCACATCCTGGGGGCGGACGGGAGCGGGGTGGTGGACGCCGTGGGCCCCGGGGTCACCGCCTTCGCCCCCGGGGACGAGGTGGTGGTGAACCCCGGGCTTTCCTGCGGCCGCTGCGAGCGGTGCCTGGCCGGGGAGGACAACCTCTGCCCCCGGTACGAGATCCTGGGAGAGCACCGCTTCGGCACCTACGCCGAGTACCTGGTGGTCCCCGAGGCGAACCTCTTGCCCAAACCCAAGAACCTCTCCTTTGAGGAGGCCGCCGCCATCCCCCTCACCTTCCTCACCGCCTGGCAGATGGTGGTGGACAAGCTCGGGGTGCGCCCGGGGGACGACGTGCTGGTGATGGCGGCGGGAAGCGGGGTGAGCGTGGCCGCCATCCAGATCGCCAAGCTCTTCGGGGGGCGGGTCATCGCCACCGCGGGCTCGGAGGAAAAGCTCCGCCGGGCCAAGGAACTCGGGGCCGACGAGGTGGTGAACTACACCCACCCCGACTGGCCCAAGGAGGTGCGCCGCCTCACGGGGGGCAAGGGGGCGGACAAGGTGGTGGACCACACCGGGGCCCTCTACTTTGAAGGGGTCATCCGGGCCACGGCAAACGGGGGCCGCATCGCCATCGCCGGGGCCTCCTCGGGCTATGAGGGCACCTTGCCCTTCGCCCACGTCTTCTTCCGCCAGCTCTCCATCCTGGGCTCCACCATGGCCTCCAAAAGCCGCCTCTTCCCCATCCTGCGCTTCGTGGAGGCGGGGAAGCTCAAGCCCGTGCTGGGCCAGGTGCTCCCCCTGGAGGAGGCCGCTGAAGGCCACCGCCTCCTGGAGGAGCGCCGGGTCTTCGGGAAGGTGGTCCTGCGGGTGGAGTGAGGTTCGTCCCTTCGGAAAGGCGCTGTTCCCTCAGGCCCGGAAGGGGCCTTTAGAATGCGGGAAGAGGTGAGGCCATGGAGCACACGGACGTGATCGTCATCGGCGCCGGGCCAGTGGGGCTTTTCGCGGGGTTTTACGTGGGCATGCGGGGCCTCTCCTTCCGTTTCATAGACCCCCTGCCCGAACCCGGAGGGCAGCTATCGGCCCTTTATCCGGAAAAGTACATCTACGACGTGGCGGGCTTCCCCAAGGTCTACGCCAAGGACCTGGTGAAGGGCCTGGTGGAGCAGGTGGCCCCCTTCAACCCCATCTACAACCTGGGGGAGCGGGCCGAGACCCTGGAGAAGGAAGGGGACCTCTTCAAGGTCACCACCTCTTTGGGGAACACCTTCACCGCCAAAGCGGTGATCGTCGCCGCCGGGGTGGGGGCCTTTGAGCCCAGGCGGATCGGGGCGCCAGGGGAGCAGGAGTTTGAGGGGAAGGGCGTCTACTACGCGGTGAAGAGCAAGGCGGAGTTCCAAGGGAAGCGGGTCCTCATCGTGGGCGGGGGGGATAGCGCCGTGGACTGGGCCTTGAACCTCCTGGACACCGCCCGGGAGATCACCCTCATCCACCGCCGCCCCCAGTTCCGGGCCCACGAGGCGAGCGTAAAGGAGCTCCTGAAGGCCCACGAGGAGGGGCGCCTTAAGGTCCTCACCCCCTACGAGGTGCGGCGGATAGAAGGGGACGCGTGGGTGCGGAAGGCGGTGATTTTCCAGAACCAGACCCAGGAGGAGGTGGAGCTGGAGGTGGACGCCGTCCTCATCCTGGCGGGCTACCTCACCAAGCTTGGGCCCCTGGCCAACTGGGGGCTTGCCCTGGAGAAGAACAAGATCAAGGTGGACACCACCATGGCCACCAGCATCCCCGGGGTCTACGCCTGCGGGGACATCGTCACCTACCCCGGGAAGCTTCCCCTCATCGTCTTAGGGTTCGGGGAGGCGGCCATCGCCGCCAACCACGCCGCCGCTTACGCCAACCCCGCCCTGAAGGTGAACCCCGGCCACTCCTCGGAAAAGGCGGAGGAGAAAGCCCCCGCCTGAGGCCCGGGCTACCCCGGGGCCTGGGCTTGCCCTAAGATGGGGGCATATGCGGGTTGCCCTCTTCATTGATGGTTCGTACATGTACCAAGCGGCCAAGCGCCTGGGGTGGAACGTGGACCACCGGCGGGTGATCACCCAGTTCGCCACCCCGGAGCAGCTTTACAACGCCTTTTACTACGTGCCCATCACCGACCCCGAGGACGAGCGCCAGCAACGCTTCATTGACGCCCTGGTCTTCATGGGCTACACGGTGCGGAGCCGCCTGGTGCGGGGGGAGGCCCGGTTTGAGGCCATGATGGCCACGGACCTCCTCGTCACCGCTCCCCGCTGGGACCGGGCCATCGTGGCCAGCGGCTCCGGGGACCTGGTGCACACCTTCCAGTGCCTGAGGGCCCTGGGAAAGGAGCTTTACCTCTTGGGGCTTCACGAGCTTGCGGACCTCGAGCTCCGCAACCAGGCCGACCGCTTCCTGAACCTCCCCGAGTGGCGGGAGGTGCTGGAAAGGACCATGGGGGGGCGGCGCACCTATGCGGGGTATCCCCTCGAGGCCACGGTGGAGATGCCCCCTGCGCCGACCGAGGAAAAGAACGCTTAAGGGCTCCGCCCGAACCCTCGTGCGGCGAACGCTCCTCCGCCTCGGCCCTTGGCCCGCTTTCCTCGTCCTTCTCCTCCTCTTTTTGGCCTCGCCCGAGCCTCCCCCTCCAAGGCCTTCCCCAAGCCTTCGGGACCTTTTGCCCCTCCCCAGGGAGGAACGGGAGGCCTGGGTGGCCCTGCACCTCCGCCTCAAGGCGAGCCTTCACCTCCTCCTAGGAGCGGAAGCCGCCCGGGCCTACGACCGCCTCCTGCGCCTGGAGCTTCGCAACCAGCTTTCCGGGAAGCGCTCGGCCTTCGCGCGCCCCGAGGAGGCCCTTGGGGCGGCCCGCCGCTGGGTCTTGGCCATCGGGCAGGCGGTGCGGAAGGGCCCAGTCAACCTGGAAGGCCTCCCCACCGCCCCCCACCACGTCCTGCCCCACGCCCGGGAGGTCCGGGCCGCCGCCTACGCCCTCGGCCTACCCCCCGGGGTGCTGGCCGCCATCGTGGACAACGAGCAGTACGGGGGGGACAAGGCCTTGGGCCTCTCCCGGGGGGTTCGGGAGGTGGCGGACGCCCTGGCCGAGGAGCTGGCCAAGACCCAGGGCCAAGCCCCCCTAAGCCGCACCCTGGGCCTGGCCCAGATGAGCTGGGAGGACGCCCTAAAACAAGGGGCCCGCCTACGCCGCTTCGGCGCCTGGGACCCCCTAAGGCCCTTCCCCCGCACGGAGGCCGAGGCCCGGGAGGCCCTGCAAGACCCCTACCTCAACCTCCTCTTCGCCGCAAGCCGCCTTCGGGGCTACTTCAACGCCCTCCTCTCCCTCCCCCCGGAGGACACCCGCCCCCTGGAAGACCCCTGGCTTTACTACCTGGGCCCCGCCTGGCACAACTACCCCTTGCGGGCCCAGAACCTGGAGACCTGGGAGGACAGCTTCCACGGCTTCTTCAAGGGCCTCCTCTACCAGGTGGTCCTGGAGGGGCGCTGGGCCCTGGAGGGCCGCCGCCTCGTGCCCTTAAAGACCTGGGGCCCGGGGGCCCCGGAGGGCCGCTCCTCCCCCCTTCCCCAGGTCATGCCCTAAAGCCGCTCCATCCAGGGGAGGGGCTCTCCCGGGGGAAGCACGGGCCAGCGCCTCTCCCGCATGTGGCGGAAGATGGCCTCCACCGCCTTTTCCGCCTCCTCCACCCAGGCCTTCGGGTAGAGGGCGCGCTTTAGGGCGAACTCCTCCTGGTCAAAGACCTGGCAGGCGTGGTCCGCGCGGCACCTCACGTCCAGCTCCAGGTCGTACTGGCGGAAGGCCTCCCCCGTCCACTCCGCCGGGGTCTGGACGTTCCAGTAGTACTCCAGGACCCTCCCCTCCCGCACGTCCGGCCCCCCCGAGTACCAGGCCCCCGGGAAGAAGGCCACGTAGGCGTCGTGGTCCAGGACCACCGAGCGCCCCTTGGCCACGTGGTGGAAGGTCCCGCCCCGGGGAAGAAGGGTGAGGACCCCTTCGGGCCGCACCTCCACCACCCGGGCTTCCCAGAAGTAGTGGAGGCTGTCCCCGGGGAACTTGTAAAACTCCACCCGCACCCCTTCCCCGGGGACCACGGGGAAGCTCACCGCTTGGTGCTGATGCCCAAGACCTTGTAAAGGGCGCAGAAGCCGGTGATGGCGGTGAAGAGCAGGACCACCGCCACGATGCCCAGGATCCAGTTCCAGGGGGAAGCCGACTGGAAGGCGAAGTAGAAGAGGACCAGGGCCAGAAGGAAACGGATCACCCGATCGGTGGTGCTCTCGTTGACCGTCATGGTTCACCTCCTCCAGGAGAGTATACCGCTTTGGAGGCGGAGCCCTTGTGCTACAATGAACCTTCGGCGCGGGCCGTTAGCTCAATCGGTCAGAGCGGCCGGCTCATAACCGGTTGGTTGCAGGTTCAAGTCCTGCACGGCCCACCAAGGGCCCCCTTGCCGGGGGCTTAGCCTTTTTCGCACACTGGGGGCATGGAGCCCTTGGAGGCCTTTGGGCTTTTGGACCTACGGGTGGGCCGGGTGCTTCGGGCCGAGCGCCACGAGAAGGCCCGGAAACCCAGCTACAAGCTCTGGATAGACTTCGGTCCCCTGGGGGTGAAGACGAGCTCGGCCCAGATCACCGAGCTCTACCGCCCGGAGGACCTCGAGGGCCGCCTGGTGGTGGCGGCGGTGAACCTGGGAACCCGCCTCATCGGGGGCTTCCCCTCGGAGGTGCTGGTCCTGGGGGTGCCGGACGAGGCGGGGCGGGTGGTCCTCCTCGCCCCCGAGCGGGAGGTGCCCCTGGGGGGGAAGGTGTTCTAGGTACCCCACCGCGGCTTTCGCCGCGGTGGGGGCCCCCAAAGAAACCGTAGCCGGGGCCTCCTAAGTACCCCGCTCTGGCTTGCGCCAGAGCGGGGGCCCCAAAAGAGCCTTCGCAGAGCCCTACCCCCGGCGTCCCATGTAAATCAAGGTGCGGGCACTTCAGACACCCAAGCCCACGGCCTAGGGCCTCAGCGGGTGCGGGTCACCTTGGCGAGGTGGCGGGGCCGGTCGGGGTCCAGGCCCCGGGCCCGGGCCAGGGCCTCGGCCAGGGGGTAAAGGCCCTGGGCGAGGAGGAGGGGGGTGAGCTCCGGGGAAAGGGCCGTGGGGAGGCGCAAGGGGGTGTCCGCCAGGGCCAGGGCCTCGAGCTCCGGGGAAAGGACCAGGAGGTGGGCGCCCTTGGCCTTCAAGCCCTCCAGGGTGGCGAGGAGGACTTGAAGGGCCTCGTCCCGTTGCGCCAGGGCCAGCACGGGGAAACCCGGCTCCAGGAGGGCCTGGGGCCCGTGCAAGAACTCCGCGGCGGAGAAGCCTTCCGCGTGGAGGCCCGCGACCTCCTTGAGCTTGAGGGCGGCCTCGAGGGCCACGGGGTAGGTGAAGCCCCGCCCCAGGGCGAAGAGGTTCTCCGCCTCCACCAGGTACTCCAGGCTCCCCTCCACCCCCAAGGCCCTCGCCAAGGCCTCCGGCAGGGCGGGAAGGGCCTCCTTTAGGCGGGGAGCCTCCAGGAGGTGGGCGAGGAGCTGGGCCGTGGCCGCCATCATGGCGAGGAGGCTCTTGGTGGCCGCCACCGCCCGCTCCTCCCCGGCGTGGAGGGGAAGGACCACCTCCGCCGCCTGGGCCAAGGGGCTTTCCTCCCGGTTCACGAAGGCCACGGTGAGGACCCCTTGGCGGCGGTAGGCCCGCACCGCCTCCACCACGTCGGGGCTTTCCCCGCTTTGGCTGAAGGCCAGGAAGAGGCTCGGGAAGGGAGGCTTGGGCCTCGCCCCGTAGAGGGTGAGGACGGAAGGGGCCAGGGAGAGGACGGGCCAGAGGAGGCGGGCCTCGAGGAGGTACTTGGCGAAGAGGGCCGCGTGGCCAGCGCTCCCCCGGGCGGCGGTGAGCACCAAAGCGGGGGGATGGCGGCGCAGGAAGGCGGCGAGGCCTCGCACCTCGGGCTCGTTTTCCCGGAGGAGGCGCTCCACCACCAGGGGGGCTTCCTCGGCTTCCCGGCGCATCCAGGAGGCCATGGGACCATGGTAACCCGCCCTACACCTTCCCCGGGAGGGGTGGTAACCCAAGTTGCTACCTATCCCCTGGATCTGAAAAAATAGTGGCCGCTATGCTTTCCCGTCTCATAGCGGCCTTTTGCATTATAGACGACGCCCTGCAAGCCATGGGCTACAAGGATGACCCCCAAGCCAAAACGCCCGCCTCCGCCATCCTCACCCTCGCCCTCCTTGCCGCCCTAGAGTTCGGCGGCAAGCACAACAAGGCCCTGGCCCTCGCCAAAGACCTCGGCCTCTTCACCCACGTCCCCTCCCCAAGCCGCTTCAACCGCAGGCTCCACGCCCTCTACCCCCTCCTTCTCCCCCTCCTCCACCTCCTGGCCCAG
>NZ_FNBC01000009.1 GCF_900102145.1 Thermus arciformis
CCAAACGCAAGCACCCAACGCCTTTTAGGCGTTTTTCTTTGGAGAGTTTGATCCTGGCTCAGGGTGAACGCTGGCGGCGTGCCTAAGACATGCAAGTCGTGCGGGCCGTGGGGATTCTCACGGTCAGCGGCGGACGGGTGAGTAACGCGTGGGTGACCTACCCGGAAGAGGGGGACAACCCGGGGAAACCCGGGCTAATCCCCCATGTGGACGCGCTCTTTGGGGTGTGTTCAAAGGGGTCATACCCGCTTCCGGATGGGCCCGCGTCCCATCAGCTAGTTGGTGGGGTAAAGGCCCACCAAGGCGACGACGGGTAGCCGGTCTGAGAGGATGGCCGGCCACAGGGGCACTGAGACACGGGCCCCACTCCTACGGGAGGCAGCAGTTAGGAATCTTCCGCAATGGGCGCAAGCCTGACGGAGCGACGCCGCTTGGAGGAGGAAGCCCTTCGGGGTGTAAACTCCTGAACCCGGGACGAAATCCCTGATGAGGGGGCTGACGGTACCGGGGTAATAGCGCCGGCCAACTCCGTGCCAGCAGCCGCGGTAATACGGAGGGCGCGAGCGTTACCCGGATTTACTGGGCGTAAAGGGCGTGTAGGCGGCCTGGGGCGTCCCATGTGAAAGACCACGGCTCAACCGTGGGGGAGCGTGGGATACGCTCAGGCTAGACGGTGGGAGAGGGTGGTGGAATTCCCGGAGTAGCGGTGAAATGCGCAGATACCGGGAGGAACGCCGATGGCGAAGGCAGCCACCTGGTCCACTTGTGACGCTGAGGCGCGAAAGCGTGGGGAGCAAACCGGATTAGATACCCGGGTAGTCCACGCCCTAAACGATGCGCGCTAGGTCTCTGGGTTTGCTGGGGGCCGAAGCCAACGCGTTAAGCGCGCCGCCTGGGGAGTACGGCCGCAAGGCTGAAACTCAAAGGAATTGACGGGGGCCCGCACAAGCGGTGGAGCATGTGGTTTAATTCGAAGCAACGCGAAGAACCTTACCAGGCCTTGACATGCTAGGGGACCTAGGTGAAAGCCTGGGGTGCCCTGCGAGGGGAGCCCTAGCACAGGTGCTGCATGGCCGTCGTCAGCTCGTGTCGTGAGATGTTGGGTTAAGTCCCGCAACGAGCGCAACCCCTGCCGTTAGTTGCCAGCGGTTTAGCCGGGCACTCTAACGGGACTGCCTGCGAAAGCGGGAGGAAGGCGGGGACGACGTCTGGTCAGCATGGCCCTTACGGCCTGGGCGACACACGTGCTACAATGCCCACTACAGAGCGATGCGACCTGGTGACGGGGAGCGAATCGCAAAAAGGTGGGCGTAGTTCGGATTGGGGTCTGCAACCCGACCCCATGAAGCCGGAATCGCTAGTAATCGCGGATCAGCCATGCCGCGGTGAATACGTTCCCGGGCCTTGTACACACCGCCCGTCACGCCATGGGAGCGGGTTCTACCCGAAGTCGCCGGGAGCCTTAGGGCAGGCGCCGAGGGTAGGGCCCGTGACTGGGGCGAAGTCGTAACAAGGTAGCTGTACCGGAAGGTGCGGCTGGATCACCTCCTTTCTAAGGAGCTAAAGGGCCTTGCGCTCTCCCCTTTTCCGGATCCCTTGGGGGCGCCTTCGGGCGCCCCTTTTTTTTGCCCGGAGGCGAGGCGAAGGTGCGCAGGAAGCGGCAGGCGCAAAGGGCCAGGAGGCGGGTGGTCTCCGCGGGGGGCGTGGTTTTGCGGAAGGACCCCCCCGAGGTGCTGGTGGTTTCCCTGAAGGGGGGGCGGGTGGTCACCCTGCCCAAGGGGCAGGTGGAGCCGGGGGAGCGCTACCCCGAGACCGCGGTGCGGGAGGTCCGGGAGGAGACGGGGGTGGAGGCGGCGGTGCTCGCCCCTTTGGGCAAAGTGCGCTACTACTTCACGGTGAAGGAGGGGGAGGAGCCTGTGACCGTGAGCAAGGAGGTGCACTACTTCCTCATGGCCTACCGCGGGGGCGAGCCCAGGCCCCAGCTTTCCGAGGTGGAAGACGCCTACTTTCTGCCCGTTTCCGAGGCCTTGGAGCGCCTCTCCTACCCCAACGAGCGGGAGATGCTACGCAAGGCGCTCCTCCGCTTCCGGGCCAAGAAGGCGTAGGGCCGCCTCCTCGGGGGAGACCTCCCCCCGGGCCACCGCGGCCACCAGCTCCCCGGCGCCTTGGGTTTTGCGGCGCCCCCACTCCTGGATGACGCTTTCCACCTCAAAGCGGGCCCGCTCCAGGCGGTGGGCCTCCAGGAGGCCGTGCTCCAAGAGGTGGCGGTGGTGGGCCTCGAGGCCCTCAAAAAGGGCCTCCACGCCTTCCCCGGTGGCCGCCACCGTGGGGAAGATGGGGGGGCGCCACCCCCCGGGGCGGGGCGGGGAGAGTTCCAGGGCGCTCTTCAGCTCCTGGATGAGCCTTTCCCCCCCGGGCAGGTCAAACTTGTTCACGGCGAAGAGGTCGGCGATCTCCATGACCCCCGCCTTGAAGGCCTGCACCGCGTCCCCGGCCGCGGGGGTGAGGACGAGGAGGGTGGTGTCGGCCACCCGGGCGATGTCCACCTCGCTCTGCCCCACGCCCACGGTTTCCACGAAGATGCGGTCAAAGCCAAAGGCTTCCAGGAGGTTCAAGGCGGCCACCGCAGCCCCGGCCAGGCCTCCCAAGGCCCCCCGGGAGGCCAGGGAGCGGATGTAGACCCCGGGGTCTTGGTGGTGGCGCATCATGCGGATCCGGTCCCCCAGGATGGCCCCTCCCGTGAAGGGGCTGGAGGGGTCCACGGCCAAGACCCCCACCCGCTCCCCCCGCCTCCTGGCCTCCAGGATCAGGCGGTCGGTGAGGGCGCTCTTCCCGGCCCCCGGGCTTCCCGTGATCCCCACCACCTTGGCCCGGCCTTGGCCGCGCACCCGCTTGAGGAGGGCCTGGCCCACGGGGTGGCCCGATTCCACCAGGGTCAGGGCCCGGGCCAGGGCCCGGGTGTCCCCTTTTTGGAAGCGGCGCTCCAGTTCCTCGGCCTGGCTGGTCCACGCCTCCGCCATGCCGCCATTCTACGCCCTCGGGCAGGGCCCCTATTCCGCCAGGGCCACGCAGGCCACCTCCACCCGCACCCCCCGGGGCAGGGCCTTCACGGCCACCGTGGCCCGGGCGGGGTAAGGGGGGGAGAAGTAGCGGGCGTAGACCTCGTTGAAGCCGGGGAAGTCCTCCATGTCGGCGAGGAAACAGGTGGTCTGCACCACCCGGTGGAGGCCCGACCCGGCGGCCTCCAGGACGGCCTTCAGGTTCTCCATCACCCGCTCCGTCTGGGCACGGATGTCCCCCTCCACCAGGAGGCCTTCGGGGGTGAGGGGGATCTGGCCGGAGACGAAGAGGAACCCTCCGGCCCGCACCGCCTGGGAGTAGGGGCCGATGGCCTGAGGGGCGAGGTGGGTCTGGACGGCTTCCATGGCCTCATCCTACGCCAAAGCGGTAGAGCTGCCCGAGGACGTTGACCACCAGCACCTCCTGGGGCAGGGGAAGGGGGGGCACCTGGACCGCGCCCAGGCCCGTGGCCTCAAAGACCACCTGGCCCTTCTGGTCCACGGCCAGGAAGCGCCCCTCCTCCGTGGCCAGGAAGAGGTGCCCCGCGGCGTAGCTCAGCCCGGCGGTGACCTTGCCCACCTCGAGGCTCCACGCCTCCTCCCCCGTGGCCCGGTCCAGGGCCCGCAGGACCCCGTCCCAGGCGGCCACGTACACCCGGGCCTCGTCCAGGGCGAGCCCGCCCCAAAGCTCCTCCTCCAGCTCCACGTTCCAGAGGGTCTCCCGGGTCAAGGGGTCAAAGGCGTAGACCTCTCCCCGCCAGGTGGGGATGAAGAGCACCCCCCCCTGGGCGGCCGCCGGGGCGTGGATGGGGCCGGTGCGCACCTTGTAGCGCAGGGCCCCCGTGGCCGGGTCCAGGGCGTAAAGCCACCCGTCCTCGGAGCCCACGAAGAGCAGGCCCCGGTAGAAGGTGGGGCTTGCGGAGAGGTGCCCCCCGGCGTGGAAGCGGAAGAGGGGCCGGTCCTTCTCGTAGGCGTAGAGGGTGCCGTCCCGGCTGGCCACGTAGACCCGCTCCCCCAGGACCAGGGGGCTCGCGGTGACCTCGGCCCGGGTTTCCGCGGTCCACTCCAGGGCCCGGCCCCGGAAGCGGCGCACCTTGCCGTCCCAGCTTCCCACGTACACCCCGCCCCGCACCACGGGAGGAGAGGAAGCCTCCTCGGGGAGGCTTTGGTGGCGCACCTCCCCCGTGAGGAGGTCCACCTCCGCCAGGCTTTTCCCCACCCCGAGGTACACCCGCCCCCCGGCGTAGACCATCTCCCCCGGCCAGGCCGCCTCCCCCCCCAGGTCCAGCCGGCCCTTGAGGGCCAGGCGCCTGGGCTCGGGGCCTAAGGGGTAGTGGCCCGAGCGGCTGGCCCCGGCCCTCGGGGTGGCCAGGCGGAGGGCCCGGAAGTCCTCCAAGACCCCCTGGAAGAGGGCAGGGTGGGAGGGGCGCTCCTCGGGATGCTTGGCGAGGAGGGCCAAGACCGCCTCCCCCACGGCCCGGGGCACGGCCGGGTTCAGGGCCTCTGGGGGCTTGGGCTCCTCGTAGACGTGCTGGAAGAGGACCGCCTGGTCGTTTTCCCCCTCAAAGGGGGGCTTGCCGGTGAGGGTCCGGTAGAGCACCGCCCCGAAGCTGTAGAGGTCGGCCTTGGGGGTCAAGGGGAGGCCCTTGGCCTGCTCGGGGGCCATGTAGGTGGGGGTGCCCAGGGTGTAGCCCGTGCGGGTGAGGTGGCGGCTTTCCTGCAGGAGGTAGGCCAGGCCGAAGTCCATCACCTTGGGGTGGCCCTCCCGGGTGAGGAGGATGTTCTTGGGGGTGAGGTCCCGGTGGAGGATGCCCTGGGTGTGGAGGTGGGCCAGGGCCTCCATGACCTTCTGGGCCGCTTCCAGGATGCGCTCCCCCTCGAGCCCCTCCTCAAAGGGGCCCAGGCGGTCAAAGCTTCCCCCCTCCACCAGCTCCATGACGAAGTAGGGCCTGCCCTCCTCCTCCCCCAGGTCCAGAACCTGGACGATGCCGGGGTGGAAGAGGCGGGAGAGGGCCCGCACCTCCAGCAAAAACCGCTCCCGCTCCGGGGGAAGGGCCCGGGGGTGGAGGAGCTTCACCGCCACCTTGCGCCCCAGGCGCTCGTCCACCGCCCGCCAGACCTCGGCCATGCCCCCGGAGCCCAGGGGGGCCTCGAGGCGGTACCGTCCGCCCAGGACCACGGGGGCCATTCTATTCTTCCGGCTCCAGGCGCTTCAGGAGTTCGGCCAGCTCCTCCTTGCCCTCCTCCAGCTCCTGGACGATCTTGGCGATGGCCAGGCGCACCACCTCCGACTTGGAGACCAGGCGCTCGGGGCTGGAGAGGGCGTAGGCGGCCCGGGTGAGGAGGGCGTCCTGCTCCTCGGAGATGACCACCTGCAACCGCTTCTTCTCCCTCTTCGGCATACCGCTCCTTGGGCCCTAGTGTAGCAGGAGGCCCATCTGCTTGACAATGCGCTTTTTGCGCCTTATGCTGCCCTTGAGTAAGGTGTGTATGATGCACCCCGAACAGGGCAAGGGAGGCCGGAGGGTTCTGCGGGTGGAAGGGGGGGTGCCCCTTTCCGGGGAGGTGCGGGTCTACCCCGCCAAGAACGCCGCCCTCCCCATCCTGGCGGCAAGCCTCCTCACCCCTGAGCCCATCACCCTCCTGGAGGTGCCCAAGCTCCGGGACGTGGAGGTGATGCTGGAACTCCTCGCCCACCTGGGCACCCGGTACGCCTGGGAGGGCCGGGCCTTGCACCTTCACACCCCCGAGATCAAGAGTACCCACGCCCCCTTTGAGCTCGTGGGCCAGATGCGGGCGAGCTTCATCGTCTGGGGGGCGCTCCTCGCCCGGGTGGGGGAGGCCAGGATCTCCCTGCCCGGGGGGTGCGCCTTCGGCGCCAGGCCCGTGGACCAGCACGTGAAGGCCCTGAAGGCCCTGGGGGCCGAGGTGGTGGAGGAGGGGGGGGAGTTCTACGCCCGGAGGACCCGGCCCCTATCGGGGCGGGTGGTCTTTGACCTGCCCACCGTGGGCGGCACGGAGCAGGCCATGCTGGCCGTGGCCCTGGGAGGGGAGGCCACCTTGGTCCAGGCGGCCATGGAGCCGGAGGTTGAGGACCTGGGGCGCTTCTTGGAGATGCTGGGGGTGGAGGTGCGGGGCCTGGGCGGGGCGGTGCTCCACGTGCGGGGGGCCAAGCGCCTGGGTGGGGGCACCTACCGCGTCATCCCCGACCGCATAGAGGCGGGCACCTACCTCCTGGCGGCGGCGGCCACCCGGGGAAGCCTCACCCTCACCGAGGTCCGCCCCGACCACCTGGACGCCCTCCTGGACAAGCTTCAGAGCTCAGGGCACCGCCTCGAGGTGGGGGCCGACTGGGTGCGCTTCACCGCCACCCCCGACCCCATTCCCTTCCAGGTGGAGGCCCGGGAGTACCCGGGCTTTCCCACGGACCTCCAGCCCATCGTCACCGCCTACCTGGCCACGGTCTCCGGGCAGAGCGCCGTGTCCGACCGGGTCTACCCCGACCGCTTCACCCACGTGGGGGAGCTGGCCCGCATGGGGGCGGAGCTTTACCTGAAGGACCGCACCCTCCTCATCCACGGCAGGCGCCTGCACGGGGCCCAGGTCAAGGCCCTGGACATCCGGGCCGGGGGGGCTTTGGTGGTGGCGGCCCTGAGCGCCGAAGGGGTTTCGGAGATTGAGGGCGTCTACTTCCTGGAGCGGGGCTACGAGCACCTCCCGGAAAGGCTCCAGGCCCTGGGGGCCAGGGTCTTCCTCCAGGAAAGCCCCCTGGCCGTGGCCGCCGACTGAGTTGGGCTCCCTGTCGGGTGCTTTACAGGAATTGAGTTCCGCCATATCAACCTGCCTTGCAGACCCTTTGGCAATCTGCTACCCTGGTGGAGGTATGGACCTGGAACGCCTCGCCCAACGCTTGGAAGGCCTCAGGGGGTATCTTTGACATCCCCCAAAAGGAAGCCCGTCTAAAGGAGCTGGAGGGGCGCCTCGAGGACCCCTCCCTCTGGAACGACCCCGAAACGGCCCGCCAGGTGAGCCAGGAGGCCGCCCGCCTCCGGCGCACGGTGGACACCTTCCGCTCCCTGGAGAGCGACCTCCAAGGGCTTATGGAGCTTTGGGAGGAGCTTCCCGCCCCGGAGCGGGAGGAGCTTAGGCCCGAGCTGGAAGAGGCGGCCAAGAAACTTGAGGAGCTCTACCATCAGACCCTCCTCAACTTCCCCCACGCCGAGAAGAACGCCATCCTCACCATCCAGCCTGGGGCCGGGGGGACGGAGGCCTGCGACTGGGCGGAGATGCTCCTCCGCATGTACACCCGCTTCGCCGAGCGCCAAGGCTTCCAGGTGGAGGTGGTGGACCTCACCCCGGGGCCCGAGGCGGGCATTGACTACGCCCAGATCCTCATCAAGGGGGAGAACGCCTACGGGCTCCTTTCCCCGGAGGCGGGGGTGCACCGCCTGGTGCGCCCTTCCCCCTTTGACGCCTCGGGCCGCCGCCACACCTCCTTCGCCGGGGTGGAGGTCATGCCCGAGGTGGACGACACCGTGGAGGTGGTGATCCGGCCCGAGGACCTGCGCATAGACGTCTTCCGCTCCCAAGGGCACGGGGGCCAGGGGGTGAACACCACGGACTCGGCGGTGCGCATCGTCCACCTGCCCACGGGGATCACCGTCACCTGCCAGACCACGAGGAGCCAGATCAAGAACAAGGAGCTGGCCATGAAGGTCCTCCGCTCCAGACTCTTTGAGCTGGAGTGGAAGAAGAAGCAGGAGGAGCTCCAGAAGCTCCGCGGGGAGGTCCGCCCCATTGAGTGGGGAAGCCAGATCCGCAGCTACGTCCTGGACAAGCAGTACGTGAAGGACCACCGCACGGGCCTCATGCGCTTTGACCCCCAGAACGTGCTGGACGGGGACCTCCTGGACTTCATCTGGGCCGGCCTGGAGTGGAAGGCGGGCCGCCGCCAGGGGGCGGAGGAGGTGGAGGCGGAATAGAGCGCAAAGGGTCTTTTCGGGCCTTTACCCCCCGCCCAAGGCCCGGCGCAGGAGGGCCCGTATCTTTTCCGCCTCCTCTGGGGTGATCCGGGTGAGGGCAAAGGCCACGGGCCAGAGGACCCCCTCATCTAGGCGGGCTTGGTCGGTGAAACCCAAGGTGGCGTAGCGGGTATGGAACTTGTGGGCGGGTTGGAAGAAGCAAAGGACCCGGCCCTTCTCGGCGTAGGCAGGCATCCCGTACCAGAGCCTCGGCGTGAGCCCTGGGGCTTCGGTCCGGACCAAGGCGTGGAGCTCCAGGAAGAGCGAGCGGTCGGGCTCGGGCCACGCCCTCACCTGAGCCAGGACCGCGTCCTCTCCTTGGATCCTCTCGCGCTCTTGAAGGCGCGCTTTTAGGGCCGCTTTCTCTTCGGGGGTGGGCTTGGCCCGTCCCATTAGTAGACGTCCTCCGGGGTCTTGTACACCTCCCCGGTGAGCCAGTAGATGACCCTTTCGGCGATGTTCTCCAGGTGGTCCCCAAGCCGTTCGTAGCTTCGGGCCACCCGCATCAGGGTGAGGGCCTTGGTGATGGTGCGGGGGTCTTCCATCATGTAGGTGACGAGCTCCCGGCTCACCTCCTCGTAGAGCCCGTCCACCCCGTCGTCCATGCGGATGACGGCGCGGGCGAGCTCGGGGTCCCGCTCGGCCACGGCCTTGCTCAGGGTGTCCATCATCTCCAAGAGCCTGCGGCCCATCTCGGGGAGGGTGACGTAGCGCTTGAGGGGGGGCTCCTGGGAGAGGAGGAGGGCGTCTTCGGCCACGTGCATGGCGTAGTCCCCGGCCCTTTCCAGGTCGGTGAGGGCCTTGATGACGGTGAAGATGAGGCGGAGGTCCGTGGCCACGGGCTGGTGGCGGGCGATGAGGGTGATGGCCTGGTTCTCCACCTTGAGCTCCAGGGCGTCCACCTCTTTGTCCCGGGCGATTACCCCCTCGGCCAGGGCCCGGTTGCCCTCCACCAGGGCCTGGGTGGCCTCCTGGGTCATCTGGCGCACCAGGGAGAGCATCCTGAGGCTCTCCTCCACGAGCTCGTTCAAGGCTTTGTCCAAGGCTTCGCGCATCTCGCCTCCTTTCCTCAGTCTAGGGGAAGGCGGACCCCGAAGACGTTGGCCTCGCCTTCCCGCCTGGCGTAGGCCTCGCCCCCCAGGGCCTGGGCCAGGCGGCGGACCAGGTAGAGGCCTAGCCCCTGCCCCTTCACCTCCACGCTTCCCCGCTTTCCCGGGAGGAAGAGGGCCTCATAGTCGGGAAGGGGAGGCCCCGCGTCCCACACTTCCACCAAGCCCTTGCCCCCTTCCTCCCGGGAGACGAGGCGGATGGGGTCTTGGCCGTACTTGAGGGCGTTATCCAGGAGGTTGAGGAGGATTTGCAAAAGGCTTTCCGGGTCGGTGAGGAAGGTGTGGGGAAGGGCCACCTCCACCTTCCGCCCCCTAAGCCTTTCCCGAAGCAGGCCCTCCAGCCTCGGCCAGAGCTCCGCCAGGGCCACGGGGCGCCGGGGGCCGGGCCGGATGGGGGAGAGGGCTTCCACCAGTTGGGCGAGGCGGGCCACCTCGGCCTTGAGGAGGGCGAGGACCTCCTTTTCCTGGGGGGTCTTGGGGGTGAGGACCTCCAGGAGGGGGCCCATGCCGGAAAGGGGGGTGCGGAGCTCGTGGGCTAGGGTCTGGGTGGCCTCCTCCAGGGCCCGGAGGCGCCTCTTGGCCTCGCTTTCGTCCAGGAGGTAGAGCCTTCCCGGAAGGGCTTTGGCCCGAAGCCACAGGCCCCGCACCTCCAAAAGCCTCTCCCCGCCGTGGAGGGCCAGGGCCTCGAGGCGGTGGTCCCTCAGGGCCAGGAGGAGGGGGCGGCCCACCACCCGCTCCCGGTTCACCCCGAGGAGCTGGGCGGCCTTGGGGTTGAGGTAGACCACCTGGCGGTTCTCGTGGAGGACCAGGCCCTCCAGGGCCTCCTCCCAGGCTTCGGCCAGGGCCTCGTGGGGCTTCACCCTTCTTCCGCCTCCCTAAACCGGTACCCCACCCCCCGCACCGTTTCCAGGAAGCGGGGGGCCTTGGGGTCTTCCCCGAGCTTTTCCCGTAGCTGGAGGATGTGCTGGTCCACGGTCCTGGGGGTGCCCAGGAAGTCCTGGCCCCACACGGCCTCCAGAAGCTCCTCCCGGGTGTAGACCCGGCCCGGGCGCTGGGCCAGGAAGGCCAAAAGCTCAAACTCCCGCCGGGTGAGGGGGAGGGGCCGCCCTTCCAGGCTCGCCTCCAGGCGCTCCAGGTCCAGAAGGAGGGGCCCCCTCTTGAGGACCTTCCGCTTGCCCGCCCGGCGCAGGAGGGCCTCGAGGCGGGCCAGAAGCTCCTCGGTGGCGAAGGGCTTCACCAGGTAGTCGTCCGCCCCGCGGGAAAGCCCCTCCACCCGGTCCCGCACCTCGGCCCGGGCGGTGAGCATGAGGACGGGGAGGGTTGGGTAGGGGCCCTGGCGCATCCTTTCCAGGAGCCGGGTGCCCGGCTCGTCGGGGAGCATCCAGTCCAGGACCACCGCCTCGGCCTCCTTGAGGAGGTCCCAGGCCTCCTGGGCCCGGGAGGCCTCGAGGACCCTGTGTCCCGCCCGTTCCAAGGCCAGGCGCACCCCCAAGCGCACCGCGGGTTCGTCCTCCACCAGGAGCACCGTGGCCACGCTTCTAGTCTAGATGGGGTTCTGTCAGGTTTCGGTCAGAAAGCTTTGCTTGACAGGCCTAAGGGTCCCGTGCTAGCCTTCTAGAGGCTAGGGCGGCTAGCTCAGCGGAAGAGCGCTCGCCTCACACGCGAGAGGTCGTAGGTTCAAGTCCTACGCCGCCCACCAGCTCCAGGACGCAAAGCTTCCCCCCACGGTAGCGTGGGGGGAAACCCTTTAGCCGGTTTATCAGCCGGTCTATCCGTTCAGGCTTGGGCGCGGGGGGCGGGGTAGAGAAGTTCTTCCAGGTCCAGCACCCACCCCCGGCGCTCCTCCTCCAGAAGGTGGCGGTACACATTCAGGGTGATGGTGGGGCTGGCGTGGCCCAGCCGCTCACTCACCACCTCCAGGGGCACGCCCCGGGAGAGGGCCAGGGTGGCCCAGGTGTGCCTGAGGTCGTGCACCCTCACCCGGCCCAGGCCCGCCCTTTCCGCCAGGCGGCGCAGGTAGTGGTTGAACGCGTCCGGATCCACGGGCTTTACCCCGCCCACCAGGAAGAGCCCGTCCACCTCCTCCGGGGTGAGCCTTGCCAGAAGCTCCTCCCTCCGGGCCTTCAGGCGAAGGAGGAGGCCACGGGGCAAGGGCACCTTGCGCTTGGCCGTGGGGGTCTTGGGCTCGGAGAAGGCTCCCCTTCCGGCCACCTTTACCCAAGCCCGTCCCACGGTAAGCTCCCCGGCCTCCAGGTCTATGTCCCGCCATTGCAGGGCCAGGGCCTCGCCCCGGCGGAGCCCGGTTTCCAGCATGAGCCGGAGGAGCAGGGCCATGTCCTTGGACCGGGAGGCTTCGGCGGCCTCCAGAAGCCGGGCCACCTCGTGGGGCTCCAGGGCCCTGGCCGCCTTCTCCCCCTTGGGCAGGCGCACCTTCACGGCTTCGGCGGGGTTTCTGGCCACCAGTTCCAGCCGTAGGGCCTCCCGGAAGAGGGCCTTGAGCCGCATGAGCACCCGGCCCACGGTGCGGGGGGCGTAGCCTGCTTCCACCACCCGGTCCACGGCGGCCCGCACATGGACCGGCTTCACCTCCTGGAGCCGCATGCGGCCCAGGGGGTCGTGGGCCTTGGGGTCCTTGAGGGAGGGGAGGGCGTGGGCCAGCTCGTCCAAGGCCAGGCGGATGGAGTTCGGCCTAAGCCCCTCCCGCTCCAGGCGCTTCAGGTACTCCAGGGCGAAGTCCCGCGTGGTGAGCCTGGAAGGGTCGGTGAGGAGCCCCTTGGCCTGGGCGGCCACCATATCCGCCAGGGCCCTTTCGGCCTCCTTGCGGGTTTCGCAATGCTTCTCCCGCTTGACCTTCCGGCCCGTGGCGGGGTCTACCCAGGTGAGCTGGGCCACCCACTTCCCCTTGCCCTCGTGGTAGAAGACGCTTCCGCCTCCCTTACCCCGCCTCTTCACTTACCACCACCTCCTCCTCTTGCGGCCACGCCAAAGCCACTTCACCCGGCGGATGGCCCACCTCTTGCCGGCCCGGCCCCGGGCTAGCATCTTGGCGAAGCGAAGCCAGGACCACAGCCGCCTAAGGTTCACGGCGCTCCTCCCCCCTCAGGTAGCCCAGGGCCTCGAGGCCCGCCTTGACCACCTTCCCGCGCTCCTCAGCGGGAAGGCGGCGGAAAGCCTCTACCACGGGCTTCTCCCCCCGCACCCAGAAGCTTTGAGCCGCCTCTCCCGGCCCCAGAAGCTTCACCCCGAGGAGCCGGGCCCGCTCCTCCCGGGGTTGCCTTGCCCGGTCCAGGTTCTGCCCTCGCGGCATGCCTTCATCTTAGCACCGGAAGATGGGGTGCTCCTTATTCGCGAAAGATTGGTTTCGCGCAATAGCAGGGGAGTCCCCCCCCTGGAAAAGGACCCCGGTTATACGGGCCGGGGTGCCCCCCACGCGCCGCCATGCGCCGCGCCCGCTCCAGCTCGGTGAGTTCGTGGCGGACGATGTTCTCGTCCAGGGTGGCCCTCGGGGAAGGGGAGGGTATTACTCCCCACCCCGAGGTTCCCACGCCCATATGGTCCGCGGGGTGTCTGTCCAGACCACCCCATACGCCCCGAGGTCATGGCCCTCCCGGAGGACCATCCCCCCAAGGTATGGCCACCGGTGGCGGGTAATCCCCACAAACCGGCACCACGGCCACATGGCGGCTACCCACCGCGCCACCGCGTGGAAGGGGCTGGGGTCCTCTGGCCGCACTTCCACCGGGGGGACCTCGGGAGGGGCCGCACCTTCCTCAGGTTTCAGAGCGCCCATCCCCAATCTGTGATGCCTCCAGGGACGCCTTCAGGGCGAAGTGCGTGGCGCTGGGCTCCTCCTCGGGCCACGCGCTCATGGCTAACCGGAGGACCAGGACGGCCAGCTTGGCCCGGCGCTCGGGGTCAAGACCCGTTGCCTCATCCAGGACCGCCTCCAGGACTTCCAGAGCCCTAGGGGCTAGACTGCCCAGCCGCTCCCGCCACGCTTCGGCCTCTTCCCACTTGGCCTTGGCCTTCAGGTAGCGGTCAACCCAAGGGGGCTCCTTGGTCTTCCTCATCCTTCACCTCCACGCTCAGCTTGGCGAAAAGGTCTTCCAGCTCCTTCCGCACGTCCTGAGCTAGGTCCTGGGCCAGGGCCTTGGAAAGACCCCCCAGCATACGCCTCCCCCAGAGGGGGAGTCCCAGCTCCAGGGCCCGCTCCTTCCTCCTGGCCTGGGAGAGGTACCCCAGCCGCCCGCACCTACGGCAGAGGAGCCCCCGGCGAGTCAGGAAGAGCACCCGGCGCATTCCCCCGCACCTCGGGCACAGGAACATCCACTCATACCCAAAGCGGCGTTCCACCCCCACCAGCCGCACTTCCTGCCCCGCGTAGGTCAACCAGATAGGGGGCACCTCGGGGAGGGGGCGGCGTGTTTTGCTTCGCCAATACTCGGCAATCCACACCGCCCACACTTGGGGCGTTTCCTCCACCAGCCCCTCCCAGGGCTCCCCCGGGCCGCGGCCTTGCCCTGGGAGGGGGCCGCGCCTTCCTGCCCCTATGGCCTCCCGGAGTAAGGTCATGAGCTCGCTCACGCGCTCACCTCCACAACGCTAGGTCTAACCTCCCTACCGAAATCCCCCCGCCTTAGAGGGCGGCCCCGCTCATCCATGAGCCCCATGGCCAAGAGGGTGATGGCCAGGGCCACCACCTCCTCCGGCGAGAAGACGCGGGTATAGTCCCCCTCCCGCACCACCAGGTGGCCGGGGGGCTCCTCGGGGTCCGTGTAGATGTCCAGCTCTTCCCCTTGTTCCCATAGGTACCTGGCCACCGCGTCAACCGCCCGCATGGGCCACCTCCTCCAGGCGGGCCAGGGCCTCGTCCCACCCCTTGGCCGTGAAGGGCGTTTCGCCTCGCCTCCACACGCTCAGCTCCTCAGGGCGGACCAGTCCCTTCCCGGCGGCCTCAAGCCAGGCCCGGGCCTCGGGGCCGGGAAGGAGGAGCAGGTAGCGCGTCCTCCCGGCCAGGGCTTCCACGGCCACCTCCCAGCCTCCCCGCACGTCCAGGGCCCAGCCCCCCGTGGTGGGGAAAAGGTGGAGCCTCCAGGGCGGGGGAGAGTTTTTGCTAGCCCAGGCCGAATAGGGGGTCAGGTCCCCCGGGGGCACCAGGTAGCGGCGGGGCTCATCACCTTCCCTCGCGTAGATGGTCAGCACCAGGGGGGCCTCCACTCCCAGGGCGTGGCCCAGAAGGGGGAGGACCCTCCAGGGGGAGAGGAGGGCCCGGGCCTCCACCCGCTCCCCGTCCTCCAGGGCCTGGAGGAGGGCGGTCTTGAAGTGGGCCAGGGCGGGGCGGGCCTCAGGGGGGACGGCGGGGATGACCTTCAGCCCCTCTCCCACGCGGTGGAAGGCAAGGGAGGGGTTCTCGTGCAGGGTGTGGAGGAGGGCAAGGGTCATAGCCACTCACCCCCCTCCTCGCCCTCCCACGTCCCCCCGTCCCCGGGGTTAGAAAGAAGGAGGGAATCATCTCCCGCATCCCCCGCATCTCCCGCAAACGGCGTCCTGGAGCCGTTTAGTACGCGCGGGGGTTGTGCGGGGGTTGCGGGGGATTGCGGGGGTTGTGCGGGGGGTTGCGGGGGTTGCCCCTTCCATCCCCCGCGCTCAGGAGTGTCGTCCTGGAGCCGGGTTACGGGGGTTGCGGGAGTTGCGGGGGATGTGCCGCTACTCCTTTCTAAAACCCAGAGGAGGCGCTTGACCCGGGCGTCCCGCACCCCCTCCACCTTCAGCCCCACCCCCCGGAGGGCGGCCTGGACGCGGGGAAGATGTTTGCCCAGCCCGGCGGGGGTGCGGGGCCACCCTTCGGGCTTGACCCGGGCGTCCTTGAGGCCCATCGCCTCCTCCAGGGCGGCCAAGAGTTCCGATGCGGAAAACACGGCCCGGTGCCCCTCCGGCCAGTCGGCGGTGAAGAGGAGGAGGGCCTGGGCCACGGGGTCGTTGTCCAGAAGGTCCTGGTTGAGCCCGGCCTGCACCGCGTAGAAGGCCGCCACCACCTCCCCGGCCTCAAGGCCCAGGGCGGGGGCGGCGGCCTCAGCCCAGATGGCCCAATCGGCTAGGCGGGGCAAGGAGGGCAGGGCCTTCCGCGCCACCTCCCAGCGCCTCAGGGCCAGGACCACGGCGTCCAGGAGGGCCCCCAGGGCCTGGGGGTGGGCCCGGGCAAAGGCCTCCCAAATCTCCCGTTCGGGGCGGCGCTCCCCGTCCTCCAGCCGCACCAGGTTGACCATCGCCACCCGGTCGGCCAAGTCGTCCCGGAGGATGCCGAAACCTATCCCCGTGAGGATGACGGGCCGTTGCGCCTCCAGGACGTGCTCTTCCGAGTCCGAGTAAAGCTCCCTCTTGCCCAGCCCGCCCCCGGTGGAAAGGCGGCATAGGGCGTCCGAAAGCCAGGTGGGTATCTTGGAAAGGTTGTCAAAGGCCAGTACCCAGGACCCCTTGGCGCCCACCATCAGCGCCTCCACGTCCTTGGGCTCAGCCCGTAGGGCGGCCTCCTGGGGGTCCACCAGGGCCTTGAGCACCCTCGCGGCGGTGCTCTTCCCCGCCCCCTTCTCCCCGGCCAGGACCAGAATGGGGTACGGGCCTTGAGGGGAGAGGGCCCCCACCAACCACCCCAGGACCAGGGCCACGTCCCGGCGCTCCCTCAGGGGCAGGAGTTCCAGGAGGGGGGCTAGACTGCCGCCACGCTCAGGGAGGGGGAGGGGCTTCTGGTGCCGTCCCCGGCGAAAACGCACCGGGGCCTCGTGGGCCGGGATGATGCGCCACCCCGAGGGGTCTACCTCCACCACGCTCCAATCGGGCCGGGCCAGGTCCAGGTACACCTTGCCCTCCCACCCGGCCAGGCGTGTGTGCACCTCGTGCTCCTCCCCCTCAAAGAGGGCCTTCGCCTCCAGGACGGCCAGGGCGTCTTGGAGGGCCTGGGCGTAGAGAGGCTTGCCCCTTTCCGCGTAGTAGAGCCCGGCGAGCCAGGTGCGAAACTCCTTGCCCCGCAGGGGATGATGCTCCACGTGCCCCTCCCGGGGCAGGGTGGCCCAGGCCTCCTTGCTGGGGGTGTGCCAGAGCTTAGGGCCGGCCTTCAGGGCCAGGTCTACGGCGTCCTTGGCGGCGGTGGCGTCCTCCTTCTTGGGGCCCAAGAAGTCCTGCCAGGCCAGCCGCACCGCCTGCAGGGTGGCCCCCACCCGCTTGGCGGCCTCCCGCAAGACGGCTTCCGCCTCCACGGCGTCCAGGCCCGCCTCCACGATGGCCTCAAAGAGGGACTGCCTGACCCGGCCCCAGTTCTCAGGGGCCAAGCCCTCCAAGATGGCGCGGATGGCCTCACTCATGGGCCACCCCCTTCGCCCGGGCCCGGCGGTTCAAGGCCCAGCGCATCCGAGGGGGGAGGGGGTGAGGGTCCTCTAGGATGAGCGGCCTCGCCTCTCCTACCCTCAGCCCCCACCGCGCCGCATCCCGGGCCTCCCGCTCAGGTAGCCCGGCCCGCATAGCGGCGGCTACCAGGGCCTCTTCCGCCTCCTCCGGGGAGAGTCCATGGGGGATTAGCCCCCCCGCGGCCACGGCGTAGCGGATGAGGGTGTTGTGCCTCTGCCCCTCCGGGGTGCGGGCCACTTGGGCGGCGTAGGCCTGGAGAAGGGCCTGCAGGCGCTTGGGGCTCGTCCCCCCCTCGGGAGTCCACACGCTCCTGGGAGGAGGAGGCGGCGGGGGGAGGAGCTTCAAGAGGAGGCCCCGGGGCACCGGGGGAAGCCCCTCCGGCCTCACCAGGGGCACCTCCCACTCGTAGCCCCTCCCGTCCTTGAGCCCGGTAGGCGCGGCCACCACATAAGCCCGACCCATGCCCCGGAGGTCTACCCCCTCCAAAACCCGCACGCTGGCGGAAAGCTTCACTCCCTCGGGAAGCCGGAGGAAAAGGTGTACCCCTCCCTTGGGAGTCCTTTGCCTTGGGGCGGCCTCGAGGGCGGGGTGCTCCTGCCTCAACCCCCCCCAGGCCGTGGGGTCGTCAAAGTCCAGGACCAAGACCCCCTCCGGGGCCAAGAGCCCCACCCCGGCCTCGGGGCAGGACCGCCACCAGGCCTCGAGGGTGGCCGGGTCCCGGGAGGCCTCCTTGAGGCCGTGGGGCACCAGCCGGGGGTGGGGCCTCTTCTCCCCGGGGGCCAAAGGTAAAACGCTGTAGCCTTGGGCGGCGTAGTCCTTGGCGGCGCGGTAAGATGGGCTCAGACGCACCATCCACGCCACCCCCTACCGCCCCCGGGGCCCCATCCCGGGGGTTTCAAGCTCCTCCAGCCGCCCCTCCAGAATGGCCTCCACCACACGGGAGGGCACGAGGAGCCTCTTGCCAAGTCGCACCCCGTACCGGCGGGCAATCGCATAGGCCAAATCCCGCCCCACCTTGTCAGGTCCCAGGGCCTCCCTAAGTTCCGCCACCGTGAGCAGTCTTGCCCTTCCAGGAGCGTTCATGCCCCCAGGGTGGCGGAAAGGTTGTTCACCTAAAAACGGGGTGGCTCAGGTGAACATAAGTGCCGGATGGCACAAGCTCAGTCCGGCACCAGTCCCAGCGTCCTATCCAGGTTTGCAATGGCCTTGGCAATCGCGCTCGGGGCGGCTTCCTCAAGAAGGACGCGCCCCTCCCTGTCCACCAGTCCTTCCAGCCGCGCCCTCTTGGTCAGGGTGCGAAGGCTCCACCCCTTCACCCGGTGGGCTACCCACCACCGGGCATGCTTTTGCAGTTCACGGTGGGGAAGGGCCCATTCCTCATAGAGGGCCCGGCACTCGCCCAGCCAGGACTCAAAGGCTTGGCGAAGGCCCTTCTCTATCTCGGGCCAGGAGGATTTCTCAGCCCCGTATACCGGGGGCGAAAACTCCGGTGGGCGGAAGGGGGGTAGCGGTGGAATGTCCACCATTGGGCCGGTGTAGACCATCGGTTTGCCCGCAAAGTCGGGGACCTTGGCCCACAACCGAAGGTTTTCCGTGGCCCACCCCAGGGGCTCAGGGTGTAGCAAGCTCCACTTATGGCCCCAAGTGAGAAGCGCTTCCCGTAAGTCCCTGAGTTTCGCTAAGAAGTCTTCTTCATAGCCGGGTATGCCCTCCAGAGTTTCTATGGCCTCCTCCAGGGATTCCCAGTCGTAGATGTACCAGCCGGGGCGGTCCATGTGAGGGGCGGCTTCGCGGTATAAGGGCACCAGCCTGGCCAGGTCCTCCAAGGCTTCCGGCGCTATTTGCTCCACGGCGCGGAGAACATAGCGCCAGGCGTTCCACCTACGCCAAGCCTCGGAATGGTCCATGCCTCCATGATACGCCCTTGTGCGGGGTTTTACGGGTACAGAGGGGCATAGGGTGGCCGTGGAGCCCCCGGAGAGGGGCCACCTCGAGGCCGCCCGGCCTCCTCAATGTTTCCTAGAACGACTCTACGGCCAGCCGGTTTATCAGCCGGTCTATCACCCCGGAAATGGCCGGTTATCGGAGTAAATTCCAGGGAGTGCTATTGGAGAAAACCGCGTCTGGAAGGGGAAAAACGGAAGATGACGGGGGTTCTGGGCTTGCCTCACACGCGAGAGGTCGTAGGTTCAAGTCCTACGCCGCCCACCACCCCTAAAACCCCCAAGCCCTCGGGTAAGCCCCGAGGGCTTGGTCGTTAATCCCCCGCTACCAGGTAAAGGTGCTCTGGAGGAGGGCAGCCTCGAGGTGCACGGGCCACATCCGGTCCAGGAAGAGGCTGTGCGCGGCGAAGGTCTCCGTTGGGATGGGCCGGGCGGCGAGGAGGGCGCTTAGGGGCTGGTCCCCGGCGAAGGCGGTGGCCCGGAGCTGGACGCTGCTTCCCGGCGTGGGCACCACGCCAGCGAAGCCCGGGGCCTGCTCCACGTCCACGTAGTAGCCCGTGGCGCTTCCCAGGGCCCCGGCGCTCAGGAAGTGCCGCCAGTAGCGCACCCCAGGTTCCCCCAGGAAGAGGGCGTAGCCCAGGAAGCTGAGGCCTGGGCTAAACCCTCCCGAGGCGATGTTGCTGAAGGTGGGCAGGGCGCTTGCGGTGTGGCTCTGGGTGCCGGAGAGGCTTAAGGGAGGCACGGAAAGGTTGAGGGAGGCTGACGGAGCCACCGAGGGGTCGCTCGCGTCCTTGCGCAGGATGGCGCAGCTAGAGCCGTTACAGGTCCAGAACTGGAAGAGGTCCCCGCCGAATAGGGAACTGGGCCGGGCCACGGGCTGGGGGCTTCCCGTTCCCGTCCAGTTCACCAGGTCCACCGGGACGAAGGTGGAGAGAACGAGGCCGGCGTAGGAGGAGAAGCCCGCCGGGGTGGTGAGGCTGAGGGTGTTCGTGGGGCTTACGGGGACGGAAACCGCGGTGGGCGGGATGCTGACGGGGCCCGTGCGGCCGAAGTAGGGGGTGCCCCCGCTATCCCCGAAGACCGCTACCTCCCGCCCTGGCCCTGTGGGTGCGGTGAGCCCGGCGAAGCTCCCTCCTGCGAAGCCCGCCGTCCCCCAGGCCGAGAAGGCGGTCCCCGGGGTGAGAGCCTGGGAGACGCTCCCACTCACCGTTGTGGTGGGGCTGGCGTGGGCTACGGGGCAGCGCACCATCAGGTTGCTTCCCAGCTCGCTCCGCATCAGGTCCAGGCTCACGTAGAAATCGGCACCGCCGACGCTGGGGCAGCGGAAGGCCACCTGGAAGCGGGCCCCCGCGGGGATGGGGAGGGACCAGCTGGACTGGCCCGTGGGCAGGGCGTTCCAGGGCATGCCCGAAGAGGAGGGGGGAGGGCCCATCCGCCAGGCTGCGGCCAGGGGCTGAAGGGGTTCTCCGATTCCGTCCACCAGGGTCACGTTCAGGGTCTGGATGCCGCTGCCCCCGCACGCGGCGAGGAGGGCGAGAAGGGGCAGAAAAGGCCAAGGGCGCATCGTGCTTTCCTCCTCACTGGGTGCTGAAGTTGGGGTTCACCTTCCCCACCTTCAGCTCGTCCAGGGCGATCTCGCAGTGGTAAAGGCCCGTGGGGGCGGTGTGCAGGGCCCCGATCCAGAGGGATAGGGCGTTGCTGGTGCTCCCGGAGGGGGCGGTGAAGGTGCCCGCGAGGTTCCCGTTTATGTAGAAGGCGCCGCTCGTCCCGTCCACCTTGACCGCCACCTTGGTCCAGGTGCCCGTGGAGGGAGGCTGGAAGTTGGCCGGGAAGGTCTGGGTGGAGGCAAAGGTCCCCCCGCCGAGCCTCAAGGCCGCCCGCACCTGCCCCGGGCCCACGCCCTCCAGGTAGAGGGTGTACCCGTTCGCGCCCACTTGGTCCCACTTGTCCAGGACGGGGTAGTAGGCCCCGGCCCCACACTGCACCGGGGCCACGTAGGCCTCCAGGTAGAGGCTCCCGTAGGAGAGGTTGAGGTCGGGGGTGGAGGGCACCTCCACCCAGGTGGCCCCGTTGCCCGGGAAGTAGAAGGCCCCGCCGGATTGCCCATTAACCGTGCTGGGCCCGGAGAAGCCGGGCCAGGCTGCCACAGGCCCGGGCTTGGGCGTCCCGGTGTTGAAGACGGGGCTGGCCACCACGTCCTGGACCTGGGTGGCCCCGGGAGCCTCGTTCAGGGGCCAGTGGGCCACCGGGCAGGTGGGCGTGGTGCAGACCAGATTGGGGCCGCTGCAGGAGGCCAGGAAAAGGGCTAGAGCCGGAATGAGCCAGAGGGTATAGCGAACCATGGGGCACCTCAGCGGATCTTCTTTTCAATGCCTCGCAGCTCCAAAGGCCCCACCTGCAAGTGCAGCACCGGAGGGGCCTGGAGCCGGTCCTCTATGCCCAGGTAACGGGGGATGGGCCGCCCTGGAGGGGGATCCTGCCCGAAGCAACCGTCACACCATCCCACCTCTCCCACGCGGAAGCGGACCACGTCTGCGGGGTTGCTGAGGTTAGTGGCCACCAGAACCCAGTCCGGTTCCTCCCGTACGAGCTTGACTTCCATGATCCGGGCGGCGTCGGCCTTGGTCAGCTTGGCCCCACTATCTGCCTGGCGCCAGTAGGCGATGCCTAGGGGCTCCCCCACCAACTCTTCAATGGAGCGGGCTTCTCGGAGTTTGGGGTTCTGGTAGGGCAGGAAGGCTACGGCCACGTCCTCCCGGAGCAGGATGGCCGGGGGCCATTCCACTTCAAAGGGCTTGGGCAGGGCGCAACAGGCCTGACGAAGGCGCTCCGCGAAAGGAGTGGTGTCCAGGGTGCCGTTCAAGGCTTCTCCGTCCAGGTCGGAGGGGAAAGCGGCGGTGATGTGGGTGAGGTAAAATGGCGGGCTGTTAAGCATTAGTAAATCCCAAATGAAGATCATCCCATTCACCCGTTTCCAGCTATACAAGAACCCATCCGGTGGGGGTTGTATGTATGGGCCACCCCACCCTACATCTGCGGTGACCGAACGGGAAAGCCGCCGCCCGTTTCCGTCCTTGCCCCCGTACCAGGTCATCCGGTACCCCTGCTGCTCGTCGCCACTGAGCCCTCCCAGCCAGACCCGGCAGTGACCGTCGCTGGTACACCGGATGGTTATGGCCAACGGGCGGTTGGTAAGGCTACTTGGGTCTTGTGAGGGGTGCCACCCCTTGGGCGAGACGATCAGGCTGAGGCCCTCGGTATCCTGGACCACGGTGATGGCCCGGGTAAGCTCGGCTTGGGGAGTCAGGCTAGCAGGCATCAGATCGCTAAAAAGTGCCTCACTTTCCTCGGCCAAGGGCAGCACCGCCATGCGGAGGTTGTCCTCGGCCTGGGGCATTCCCTCTAGAGGAGTGGACCCGGTCTGCCCGCCGCAGCCCGCCAGCAGGGCCACCAGAAGGCCGAGGGTTCCCAAAAGCCAGGGCTTGCGCATCTTCGTCCTCCTTTGAGGTCTTCTTCGGGGACCTCGAGCGGCAGGGTAGCAAAGGGGGGATTAATTCTCCCTGAACGCCCCCTGAACCGGAACACCCCCGCACCGGGCGGGGGTGGAAGAAGGGAGGGGCCCTCAGGGCTTCTGGGAAAGGTCCACCATCCCCTTACCCACCTCCTGGGGGGCAAAGGGCAGGGGCCTCGCGTACTGCTCTAGGTTTCCCTGGAGCTGGGCGGGGGTGAGGCCCGGCTGGGCGGAAAGCCAAAGGGCCATGGCCCCGGCCACCAGGGGGGCGGCGAAGGAGGTGCCGGTGCACTGGCCCTGCCCGCCCCCCGGGGTCACGCACTCCAAGGCGGTGCCCGGGGCGGCCAGGTCCACATAGGCCCCGCGGGTGCTGTAAGGGGCGGGGCTTAGGCTTCGGTCTAAGGCGCCCACCGCCACCAGCCCCGGGAGGTCAAAGGCGGCGGGGTAGTGGGCCGGGCTTCCCTGGTTTCCCTGGTTGCCCGCGGCGGCGGCCACGGGGATGCCCTGGCCCAGGGCGGCTTGCAGGGCGAGCTTCAAGGCCTCCACCGGGGTGTCGCCCCCCAGGCTCAGGTTGAGCACGGTGGGCCCCTGGCGGTGTTGCACCACCCAGCACACCCCCCGCACCACCCGGCTCGCCCGGCAGACCCCGTTCTCGTCGCAGACCCGCACCGGGACGATCCCGGCCTCCGGAGCCACCTCCTTCACCAGGCCCGCGACCCCGGTGCCGTGGCCGCCGGGAAAGGCGTCTTGGGGTATGGGGTCGTTTTCCACGAAGTCGTAGCCGGGAAGCTGGGGAAGGGCGGCGTCCACCCCCGTGTCCAGCACGGCCACCTGGACCCCCCTACCGGAGTGCCCCCGTTCCCGGGCGGCCTGGGCGCCTATGGCCTCCCCTCCCCAGCTGTCAAAGCTCCAGAGGCTTTCCGGATCGGCCTTGTAGGAGGGGTCTAGGGCTTCCAGCTCTTCCAGGGCGCGGCCCAAGGCCTCGCCGCCGAATCCCAGCTCCGCCAGGGCGAAGCCGCACCCCGAGAGGTCCTCGAGGGCGAGAAGGGTGAAGCCCGGGGGAAGCGTGGGCCTTTGGCCGAGGGGCAGGCGGAGGAGAACACGGCTTAGGTCCACCTGGCCCAGGACCCCCAGGTTGGACTCCAGCATCCCGCGGGAGGTGAAGAAGCGCACCTTCCGAGGCCCGCCCGGCACGGGGGGGACCCGGAAGACCAGGGCACTTCCCTGGACCCGCACCACCTCCGCCCGAACGCCTTCCACCTCCACCCGGGTCCCCTCCGGGCCCACCCCCCTTAGGGTGGCGGTGACCTCTTCCCCCACCAGGGCCCGTTGGGGGGATAGCCCCACGCTGGCGGGCCCAGGGCCACACGCCGCTAGCAAGCCAAGGGCGAGCCAAAGAAGCTTTTTCATACTTGCACCTCCGCGGGGAAGGAGTAGCCGTCAAGATCCCACAGGCTAAGGGGCATGGGAACAGGTTAGTCCGGAAGGGGTGAACGGACCCTGAACGCCAAGTATCCTCCTCTGGCTTTAGCCAGGGCGGAAGCCTCCAAAAGCCTCCCTCCTAGCCGGGGTGTCCCATGTTGCGAAAACAGGGTTAGCCTTGGAGCCGGGCGCGGTACCGGGCGGCCAGAAAGTGGTGTCCCGCCTCCTCCAGCACCCGGACGGCCTCCTCTAAAGAGGCCCGGTCTCCGAGAAGCTCCGCCCGGTTGGCCAAGACGGTGGCCAAGAGAAGGTGTTCCCTAGCGGCTTGGGCCAGGTCCAGGGCCTTTTGGTAGGCTTCCTCCGCCAGCGCCCGCAGCCCTTGCCGGTGGTAAAGGGCCCCTAGGTTGTTGAGGGCCCGGCCCGCGGCCTCCAGGTTCCCCATCCCTTGCGCCAGGCCCAAAGCTTCCTGGTAAAGGGATTCCGCCTCCGCCAAGAGGCCTTTTCGCTCCTTGGCCACCCCGAGGTTCAAGAGGAGGCGGGCTTGGAGCAAAGGGTAGCTTTCCGCTTCCCGCATGACCTCTTGGAGCGCCTCCTCCCCCTTCCCCAGTTCCGCCAAGGCCACGGCCCGGTTGCCCAGGGCCCCAAGGTGGCGGGTCCTTTCCCCAGCCACCAGGAAGCGCACCGCTGCGCGGCTAAAGGCCTCGGCGGCTTCCAGGAAGCGGCCTTCGCCCATGAGGAGAAGGCCCAGGAGGTTCCATCCCTCCCCTTGGCTGTAGGCTTCCCCTGAGAGGGCCTTTTCCGCGTACCGCCTGGCCTCTTCCCGCTCTCCCATGCGGAAGCACAAGATGCCTCTTAAGGCGCTGGCTTCCGGGCTGTCGGGCACTTGCTCTAGGAGATCGCGGGCCTCCCGGTAGCGCCCGAGCCGTTCCAGGCCCCGGGCTCGCAGGAGAAGCACCTCGGGGTCGGGGCTCAAGGCTTCCAGCCACTCCAGGGCTTCCTGCGGCTGGTCCTCCATCTGGAGGCGGGCTTGGCCCAACAAGGCCTTGCGCCCTCTTGATTGGTCCTCGGGCTCCCAAAGGGGCAGGGCCGCCCGGTACAGGGCCACCGCCTCGGGGAGCGGGAGCTTTCGCGCCAGCTCCAGGGCCACCTTGCGGGCCTCGAGGGTCAAGGGGGGCTTCAGGGTGGGTTGCCCCTGGGCGTTCAGAAGGCCCTTTTGCCAAAGGAGCTCAAGATCGGAGGGTTCCACGCCCAAAAGCTCCGCTGCCTGGGCAGGACCGGTCCAAACCACGGCGTAGAAGGCCTTGCGCACCTTCTCTGGGAGAAGCTCCGCCCCTAGAGGGGGTTCCTCGCTGGCCGCCTCGGCCACCCCAGGGAGGGCGAGGGCGGATCGCCAAAGCGCTTCTCCTTCTTCCACAAGACCCAAGGCCTGGTGCTTTTCTGCCTCCTTGCGGTAAGCCCGCAGCAGGGCTTCCGCCAGGGCCTCCCGGGTGGACCAGACCCACTCTTCCAGCTCCTCTCCTAGCCCGTCGTCGGCCCCTTCCAAAAACCGCCCCCGGTAGAGGGCCCGGGCCTCCTCCAGGTGCCCCTTCCCCAGGGCCCGCTTCAAAAGCACGGCATCGCACTCCACCTCGGTGCTCAGCACCTCTTTTCCTTGAACCTCCACGCCCGCCCCCTTGAGCTGGGAGAGGGCCACAGAGAGGCTGTTGGCGGCGTCTTGGGCTTGGGGCCAAAAGAGTTCTTGCAGGTGGCGGCGTCCCTTGGGGCCCTCGAGGGCCAGATAGGCGAGGAGCAAAAGAGGCCTCTTCTTTCTGAACGGGGTGCTCTCCAAGAACAGCCCCCCTAGGGTTCGGAGCACGCCTTCAGTATACCCCTTCTGCTGTCACCTTTTTGCCCCGGACCTTACGGGAGCTTCCTTCAGAAAGCAACCGAAGGCCTGGTTCTAGGCTGTAAAAAGGACTTCCCCCCACGGAAGCGTGGGGGGCAGTTTAGCCTTCAGGCTTGGTGCCGAGGGGCGGAATCGAACCGCCGACACTGCGATTTTCAGTCGCATGCTCTACCAACTGAGCTACCTCGGCGTGGCGGCCCCGACGGGACTCGAACCCGCGATCTCCCACGTGACAGGCGGGTGTGTTAACCAACTACACCACGGGGCCTTGGGTTTAGGCCGGGTCGGGGGCGTCCGACCGGGCAACTAGGATGATAGCCGGGGGAAGGGCGGGTGTCAAGCTTGACCTGGAGCGAGGTCTTCGCCTACCACCGGACCCGGAAGGGGATCGGGCGGCAAAGCCTCCTGGTGGACCGGGGGGAGTCGGGGTACCGGAACCTCTTCCTTCCAGAGGGGCGCATCCTCTACATGGGGGAGGGGAGGCGGGGCCACCAGGAGCCCGTGGGGGGGAACCTCAGGCTCCTCCTGGCGCACCGGGAGGGCACCCCCTTGCGGGTTTTCCTCAGGGAGGCCCCGGGGCGCTGGCGCGACCTGGGGTGCTACCGGGTGGAGGGGTGGCGGTACGCCCTCTTGGAGGAGGAGGGGCGGTGGGTCTACTGGTTCACCCTCGCCCCAGGTGGATGCGAAGAAGCCCCTTGAGGGTGAGGTCCTCGTCCACCACGTCAAAGGAGGGGCAGATGGGCTTTAAGGTCTCGGCGAAGCCCCCAGTGGCGATGACCAGGGCCTCCCCGGCCTCCTCCTTGAAGCGGCGCACCATCCCCTCCACCAGGGCGGCGTACCCCAGGACGAGGCCCGAGCGGAGGGCCTCGAGGGTGTTCTTGCCCACCACGCCCTTGGGCGGGGTGAGGTCTATGCGGGGAAGCTTGGCGGTCCGTTGGGCCAGGGCGTCCGCCGCGGTCTGGGGGCCGATGGTGATGGCTCCGCCCAGGTAGCGGTTAGGCGCCTCCACCAGGTCAAAGGTGGTGGCGGTGCCGAAGTCCACCACGATGTAGCGCCCCGTGGGGCTAGGGTAGGCCAGGGCCCCCACGGCGTTCACCAGGCGGTCGGCCCCGGCCTCCTTGGGGTTGTCTATGAGGACCTCGAGGCCCGTGTCCGCCGCCTCCACCACCCGGGCCTCCACCCCGAAGAGCCTTTCAATGGCCCGCTTCATCTCCCGCTCCACCGGGGGGACCACGCTGGAGAGGAGGGCGGCCTTAGGAGGCGGGAGGCCTTCCAGGGCGAAGAGGTTGTTCAGGATCACCCGGTACTCGCTTTCCATCCGCATCCGGTCGGTGTGGATGCGGAAGTGGGCCACCAGGCGCTCCCCCGAGAAGAGGCCGAGGGCGGTGGAGGTGTTGCCGATGTCCACCGCGAGGAGCATCTAGCCTTCCCCCTCCCAGGGTTCCAGGACGACCCGGGTGGTGATCTCGGCGTTGAGGTTGGCGGAGACGGAGCAGTACTTGGTGTGGGAGAGGTGGACGGCCCTTTCCAGGGCCTCGAGGGTCACCCCCGGCCCCGAGGCGATGTGGGTGACGGTGATGTGGGTGTAGCGCTTGGGGTGGGTCTCGGCCCGCACCCCCTCCACCTCCACCCGGTAGCGGGCGAGGGGCTGCTTCTTCTTGCGCATGATGTCCACCACGTCGTAGGCGGTGCAGGCCCCGAGGGCCATGAGGAGGAGCTCCATGGGGCGGGGCCCGGTGGAGGGCTCGTCCCCGTCAATCATCACCTTGTCCCCCTTTTCGTTCACGCCCAGGAAGCGATGCCCCACGATCTGGTGGACCACGACCTTCTTCGTCATGAGCCGGATTTTACCAAGCCCTCACCTGGGCCGCTAGAATGGGGCTTAGGTGCGCTGGCTTTGGAGCCTCCTATGCCTGTGGAGCCTGGCCCTGGCCTCCCCCCGGGTGGGGGTCCACGAGGGCTTCACCCGCCTGGTCTTTGACCTGCCCTCCCCCGGGGCGGCCTACCGCCTCGAGGAAGGGGAAGGCCTCCTCGCTCTCTTCTTCCCGGGCCTCGCCCTTCCTGCCAAGGACCTCCTGGTGAACTCCCCCGAGGTGGCCTCGGTGCAGGTGGTGCCCGAGAAGGGGGGGACCCGGGTCCTGGTGCGCCTTAAGGTCCCCGTGGAGGTGAAGGCCCAGCGCTACCCCGACCCCGAGCGCCTGGTGCTGGACCTGAGCCCCAAAGGGGCCAAGCCCCCTCCGCCCCCTTCCTCCCCCTCGCCCCCCCAAAGCCGGCCCCCCAAGCCCCCGAAGCCCGTGGTCCTCCTGGACCCGGGGCACGGGGGGGTGGACCCCGGGATGGTGGGCTACGTGGTGGAGAAGGAGGTGGTCCTGGACGTGGCCCTCCGCCTGAAGCGCCTCCTTGAGGGGGAGGGGATTGAGGTCCGCCTCACCCGGGACAAGGACGCCCACCTCTCCCCCGACAAACGGGAGGACCTCTCCCGGCGGGCGGCCATGGCGGACAGCTCCCGGGTGAACCTTTTCATCTCCATCCACGTGAACGCCTCCCCCACCCGCACCGCCCAGGGGGTGGAGGCCTTTTACTTCGGCCGCAGCCAAGACCCCAGGGTCCTCGCCCAGGTGATCTGGGAAAACGGCGGCGGGGAGGTGGGCAAGCGCCTCACGGAGGAGGCCAAGGGCGTGGCGGAGCGCATCCTCACGGACATCGTGGCCCAGGCCAACCAGCGCTACAGCCAGCGCCTGGCGGAGACCCTGGGCCGGAAGCTCTCCCAGGCCACGGGAAGCCCCTACCGGGGAAGCTTTCCCGGGGACCTCTTCGTCCTCCGCTACGCCAAGGTGCCCGCGGTCCTGGTGGAGATCGGCTTCGGGGACCACCCGGCGGAGGGAAGGCGCCTGGCGGAGGCGGCCTACCGGGAGAAGGTGGCCCAGGGGCTTCTTGCAGGCATCCTGGCCTTCCTCGCCAACGGGGCCTATGCCCGCTAGAAGGGGAAGGCCTTAAGGGCCTCCTTCGCCGTGGGGAAGCGTTCCTCCGGCCGCTTGGCCAGAAGCCTTTCCAGGTAGGCCCGCTCCGCCTGGCCGAGGCCCGGCAAGGGGGGGACCGCTTCCCGCAGGTGGCCCAGGAGGACCTCCTCCGGCGCCCCCACGAAGGGGTGCTCCCCGGAGAGGACCCAGTAGAGGATGACCCCCGCGGCGTAGACATCGGCCTCCGGGCCTGGGCTTTGCCCCAGCACCTGCTCGGGGGCCAGGTAGGGGAGGGTGCCCACCCGGAGGGGCTTTTTGAAGGCCTCCAGGGCGGGCCCCGAGAGGTCAAAGTCCACGAGGCGGGCCTCGAGGGTCCCCGCCACGATGAGGTTTTCCGGCTTCACGTCCCGGTGGACCAGGCCCTTTTCGTGCATGTGGGCCAGGGCGGAAAGGAGCTGGCGGAAGACGAAAAGGGCCTGGGGGCGCTCCGGGCGGCGGAGCATCCAGCGGCCCATCTCCTCCCCGGGGGCGTAGGCCAGGAGGAGGGCGGGGCCTTCCTCCAGGTCCAAAGCCTCCAGCACCGGGTTCAGGTTGGGGTGGGAAAGCCTTTTCCCCACCCAAAGCTCCCGGTCCCGCCGGGCCTCGGCCCCCTTGGGGAAGAGCTTGAGGGCGTAGGGGGTGCCGAAGGGGTCAAAGGCCAGGTAGACCGTGGCCAAGGCCCCCTGGCCCAAAGGGCGCACCACCCGGTAGCGCTCAAGGAGGGTCTTCCCCGCCAGGCTCACCCCCCTCACTATACCGGCCCCCTCATCCCTTTCACCCGGGAGCCGGTAGGATTTTCCCGTGCGCGGGTTGGCGCTTTCCGGCGGCGGGGCGAGGGGCCTCGCCCACATCGGGGCCTTGGAGGTCTTCCTCGATGCGGGCCTGGACTTCCAGGTGGTGGCGGGGACCAGCATGGGGGCCATCGTGGGGGCCCTTTTCGCCGCGGGGAAGGCCCCCGGGGAGATCCTGGACCTCGCCCGCAAGACCCCTTGGCTCGGCCTTTTGGGCCTCTCTCCCCGGGAGGGGATCTTCTCCCGGCGCAAGCTCAAGGACTTCCTGGCCGAGCACCTGCCCGCCACCTTCGCCGAGCTCAAGCGGCCCCTCGCGGTGACCGCCGTGGACGTGGTCTCCGGGAAGCTCGCCTTCCTCACCCAAGGGGACCTGCCGAGCGCCGTGCTGGCCTCCGCCGCCTACCCGGGCCTCCTCGCCCCGGTGGAGCGGGAGGGGCGGCTTTTCTTTGACGGGGGGGTCCTGGATAACCTCCCCGTGGACGCGGCCCGGCTCCTTGGGGCCCAGGAGGTCTACGCCGTGGACGTGACCCCGGAAAGGGGCGTGGAGGCTTCGCCAAGGGGGCTTCTCGCCCTGGCCCGGCGGGCGGTGGACCTGATGCAGGCCCAGCTCACCGCGGTGCGCCTCACCCTTTACGCCCCCGAGGTGTACGTGCGGCCTGGGCTCTCCGGGGTGGGCATAGAGGACTTCCGCCGCCTCGAGGAGATCGTGGAGGCGGGCCGCCAGGCGGCGCGGGCGGCCCTTGCTAAAGTGGGAGGGGTATGAAGGCCTTTTGGGAATACCTGTTCAAGGAGTGGTTTCGCCAGGTGGGGGAGGCCCTTTTGGTGGCCTTCTTGGTCACCACCTTCGTCTTCACCACCGTGGGGGTGGTGGGGCAGAGCATGTTCCCCACCTTGAGGAACGGGGAAAGGGTCCTGGTGCCCAAGTGGGAGACCTGGCTGGTACGCTTTGGCCTCAAGGAGTGGCGCCGGGGGGAGATCGCTATCCTCAAGCCCCCCGAGGGCACCCCCTACGCCACGGCCCGCTTTCCCGTCTTGGGGTTTTCCTTCCGGGCCTTCTTCATCAAGCGCATCGTGGCGGTGCCGGGGGATGAGGTCTACGTGGAGCGGGGCGTGGTGCACGTGAACGGCGTGCCCCTCCCGGAGACCCACATCACCCAGCACCTCGCCCCCTGGCCCGACTCCTTCCCCGGGGTCTGCTACAAGGACGGGCGCATGACCCGGATCATCACCCAGCAGGGGGACTTTCCCGTGGAGCTTTTGCCCGCCTACCTGAGGCCCCTAAGGGAGATGCTCCTGCCCCCTTCCAAGGAGGTGCTGGAGCGAAGCCGCCTCGAGGAGGCCTGCGAGGTGGGCCGCATCAAGCTCAAGGAGGGCTACTACTTCGTCATGGGGGATAACCGCACCTTAGGGGGTTCGGAGGACTCCCGCACCTTCGGCCCCGTGCCGAAGGAGGCCATCGCCGGGCGGGCGAGCTTCGTCTGGTGGCCGATTTTCGTGCGGGACGAGGGGGGGCTTCGCCTCAACCTCCGCAGGCTTTCCCCCCCTGAGGTCTACCGGCTAGAGTAGGACCGCCACGATGAGCCGCCCGGGGCCGTGGACCCCCTTCACCATCACCTGGCCGATGTCCGCGCTCTTGGAGGGGCCGGAGTGGAGGCCGAGGGCGCTGGGAAGCCCGTTTAGGTCCTGGAGGGCCTCCAGAAGGGTCCCGTAGACCCTCTTCGCCTCCACCAGGACCAGGTGGGTGGGGGGGAGGAGCTGGGCCTTGCGTCCGTCCTCGCCCGAGAGGGCCACGCTTCCCGTCTCCGCCACGGCGAAGAGGGCCCAGGAGACCCCCAAGGGGGCCTCCTCCGGGGGAAGCTCGGGGAGGAGGCGGAAGGCCTCGGGCACCCCCCGGCCGAAGGCCGCCCCGGGGAACCCTTGGAGGAGGGCCCTGGCCCCTTCCTCGTCCAGGAGGTGCCCCTCGGCCCCGTTTTCCCGGAGACGATCTAAGAAGAGGGCCAAGGGGTCCTCTTTGGGAAGGAGGTGGGGGTGCTCGGGGAGGAGGGCCTTGGGGCGCTCCCTCAGGGCCCGCCGCACCCGGGCCAGGATGCGGGTTCTAGCGTCCATCCGCCACCTCCTTCCAGAGCTCGTGGAAGGGCTTGGGGCTTGGCCTTAAGGGGCCCCTTCCCTCCGTCCAGGCCTTGAGGAGGGGGAGGAGGTCCTGGGGGAGGGGAAGGCCCCTTAAGCCCTTGGAGAAGAGGCGGTAGAGGGCGGGGCTTTCCATGACCTTGCGGAAGGCCCGCATGGCCCCGTGTTCCCACGAGGGGGTGAGGCCCTCTTCCGCCGCCCGGTGCCGCCAGGTGAGGAGGAGCCTGGGGATGGGGATCTTCACCGGGCAGGCTTCATAACAGGCCCCGCAGAGGGTGGAGGCGTAGGGGAGGGGGTAGGCCTCCTCCAGGGTGAGGAGCCCTGGGTCCAGGACCGCCCCGATGGGGCCGGAGTAGACGTAGCCGTAGGGGTGCCCCCCGGTCTGGCGGTAGACGGGGCAGGCGTTGAGGCAGGCCCCGCAGCGGAGGCACCTCAGGGTCTCCCAGGCCTCGAGGTCATGGAGGAGGGCGGTGCGCCCGTGGTCCACCAGGACCACGTGGACCTCCTCGGGGCCTTCCTCCCCCTCCCTGGCGGGGCCCTGGATGAGGGAGACGAAGGTGGCAAGGCGCTGCCCCGTGGCCGCCCGGGCGGTTAAGGGGAGGAAGAGGGCGAGGTCGGCAAAACGGGGAAGGAGCTTCTCTATCCCCACGAAGGCCACGTGCACCTTGGGCAAGGAGGTGGAAAGCCTTATGTTCCCCTCGTTCTCCATCAGGGCCAGGGTGCCCGTCTCCGCCACCAGGAAGTTCGCCCCGCTTAGGCCGAGCTCGGCGGAAAGGAAGGCTTCCCTCAGCACCCTTCGGGCCACCTGGGCCAGGGCCTCCGGGGAGGCGTCCAGGGGGGTGCCGAAGCGGGCGTGGAAGAGCTTTTGGATTTCTCCCAGGGAGAGGTGGATGGCGGGGCCCACGATGTGGCTCGGGGGCTCGCCTAAAAGCTGGATCAGGTACTCCCCGAGGTCCGTCTCGTAGACCTCCACCCCTAGGGACTCCAGGAGGGGGTTCACCCCGAGCTCCTCGGTGAGCATGCTCTTGGCCTTCACCGCCCGCTTCACCCCGCGCCTATGCACCACCTCCCTGAGCACCCGGTGGGCGTCCTCCGGGGTTTCGGCCCAGTGCACCTGCACCCCGTTTTCCCGAAGGCGCCTTTCCGCGAGCTCCAGGTAGTGGTCCAGGTGGGTGAGGACGTGGTCCTTCACCGCCTTGGCCCTTTCCCGCCACTCCTCAATGGGGACCTCGGCGTAGGCCTTGAGGCGGTTCCTTTCAAAGTGGAGGGTGGCCCCGGTGACCGCCTCCCGCACCCCGGGCTTTTCCCTTAAAAGCCTTGCCGCCTCCTTGGGGTAGAGCTTCGCCTTAGCCCGCATACGCCTCCCAAAGCAGGGTGGCGAGGGGCGCCACCCTGAGCCCCAAGCCCTTCTTGCCCATGCGCCCCGAGAGGTGGAGGAGGCAGCCTGCGTCCGTGGAGGTGAGGACCTCGGCCTCGGGCAAGGTGGCGAGCTTCCGGTCCGCCATGGCCAAGGAGACCTCGGGGAGCTTCACCGAGAAAAGCCCCCCGAAGCCGCAGCACTCCTCCCAGGCCTCCCAGGGGAGGACCTCGGCCCCGGCGTTTTGCAGGAGGAGAAGGGGCTCCTCCCGCACCCCGAGTTCCCTTAAGGCGTGGCAGCCGTGGTGGTAGGCCACCTTCCTCCCTTTAAGCCCCTCTCCGAGCTTTTCCACCCCGAGGACCCGCACCAGGAACTGGGAGAGCTCGTAGGTCTTCTCCGCCATGGCCAAAGCCTCCCGGTTTCCGGGAAGGAGCTCGGGGTAGTGGTTCTTCACCATGCTGGCGCAGCTTCCCGAGGGCAGGACCACGTACTCCGCCTCCTCAAAGACCTCCAGGGTCCTTTTGGCGAGGGGCCTCGCCTCGTCCCAGTGCCCGGCGTTGAAGGCGGGCTGGCCGCAGCAGGTCTGGCCCTCGGGGAAGTCCACCTCCACCCCGAGGGCCCTTAGGAGCCTCACCGCCGCCACCCCGGCCTCGGCGTAGAACTGGTCCGCCAGGCAGGTGATGAAGAGGGCCACGCGCATTTGTGCCCAGCATACCCCAGGCCGCCTGCTATCATGGAGGCTAGCGAACAGAGGGGGTTTTCCCCCGAAAGCGCAAGCGGGGTGAGGATGGGAGAACGCCTGGACATTCAGACCCTGGAGGCCTGGCTTTGGGACGCCGCCTGCGCCATCCGTGGCCCCGTGGACGCGCCCAAGTACAAGGACTACATCCTGCCCCTCATCTTCCTCAAGCGGCTTTCCGACGTCTTTGAAGACGAGCTATCCCGGCTTGCCGAGGAGTACGGAAGCCCGGCCGCCGCCGAGGCCATCGTGGAGGCGGAGCGGGCGGAGGGGGTCATCCGCCAGGGGAAGGGGGTGGTGCGCTTTTACATCCCTCCGGAGGCCCGCTGGCCCGCCGTCCGCCAACGGGCCACGGGCCTCGGCCAGTACCTGACGGAGGCGGTGCGGGCGGTGGCCCGGGAAAACCCCCGCCTGCAGGGCGTGATTGACATGGTGGACTTCAACGCCACCGCCGCCGGGCAGCGCATCGTGCCCGACGAGTACCTGGCCAGGCTGGTGGACGTTCTTTCGCGCCATCGGCTTGGCCTCGAGGACGTGGAGCCCGACATCCTGGGCCGGGCCTACGAGTACCTCCTCCGCAAGTTCGCCGAGGGCCAAGGGCAGAGCGCGGGCGAGTTCTACACCCCCCGCGAGGTGGCGGTGCTGATGGCGCGTCTTCTGGAGCCCGAGCCCGGCATGACCGTCTACGACCCCGCCTGCGGCTCCGGGGGGCTTCTCATCAAGTGCCACCTGCGCCTTCTGGAGACCCACGGGGTGCGGGAGAACGGCCACCTGCGCCTGCCCTCCCAGTACGCCCCCTTGCGGCTTTTCGGCCAGGAGATCAACCCTGCCACCTTCGCCATGGCCCGCATGAACGCCGTCATCCACGACATGGAGGCCGACATCCGCCTGGGGGACACCATGCGCAACCCCGCCTTCCGCGACGCCGCCGGGCGGCTTCTGCGCTTTGACCTGGTGACCGCCAATCCCATGTGGAACCAGAGCTTCCCCGCCGAGGTCTACGAGAACGACCCCTACGACCGCTTCCGCTTCGGCGTCCCTCCCTCCTCCAGCGCCGATTGGGGCTGGCTCCAGCACATGCTGGCCTCCCTGAACGACACCGGCCGCATGGCGGTGGTGCTGGACACGGGGGCCGTGAGCCGGGGAAGCGGCGCCCAGGGCGCAAGCCGCGAGCGGGACATCCGCAAGGCCTTCGTGGAGGCGGACCTCATTGAGGCGGTGGTGCTCCTCCCGGAAAACCTCTTCTACAACACCACCGCCCCGGGCATCATCCTGGTGGTCAATCGCCGCAAGCGCCACCCGGGGCAAATCCTGCTCGTGAACGCCTCTAGGCTTTTCGCCAAGGGCCGCCCCAAGAACTACCTGACCGAGGAGCACGTGGAGACCATCGCCCGCCTCTACCGCGACTGGCGGGCCGAGGAGGGGCTTTCGGCGGTCATCACCAACGAAGAAGCCGCCCGCAACGACTACAACCTTTCCCCAAGCCGCTACGTGGCCGGCAACCACCAGGAGGAGGTGCTACCCCTGGAGGAGGCCGTGGTGCGCCTGTGCGAGGCCGAGGAGGAGCGGGCCCAGGCCGACCGGGCCCTGGCCGAGGTCTTGCGCGCTTTGGGGTTGGAGGCCCCCCGAGCATGAGCGAGGCCCTGACGCTTTCCGAAGCGCTTCCCGAGGGCTACCGCATGACCGAGCTCGGCCCCCTGCCTGAGGAGTGGCGGGTGGTGCGGCTGGGGAAGGTGTTTGACATCCAACAAGGAAAGGCCCTGTCCAGGAAAAAGGATAAGGGCATCCGACCTCGGCCCTTCTTACGAACAGCTAATGTGCTCTGGGGGCACATTGACTTGAGCACACTTGATTACATGGACTTCACACCTGAGGAGGAAGAGAAATATGCCCTTCAGCAGGGCGATTTGCTGGTGTGTGAAGGGGGTGAAATAGGACGCACTGCTATTTGGGAATGCCAGTCTTCGGAAATTTATTACCAAAATCATCTCCACCGATTGCGCCGAAAGGCTGAGAACGTTGAGCCGCATTTTTACATGTATTGGTTTCAGGCTGCGTTAACTTTGCTTGGGCTGTATGGTGGTACGGGCAACAAAACCACAATTCCTAACCTATCTCGCACACGCCTGGCTGCGTTTCCCATTCCCCTCCCGCCCCTTCCCGAACAGCGGGCCATCGCCCACGTCTTGCGGGCGGTGCAGCGGGCGAAGGAGGCCACGGAGGGGGTCATCGCCGCCGCGCGGGAGCTGAAGAAGAGCCTGATGCGCCACCTTTTCACCTACGGCCCCGTGCCCCCGGGCCAGGCCGACCGCGTGCCCGTGCGGGAGACCGAAATCGGCCCCCTCCCGGCGCACTGGCGGGTGGTGCGGTTGGGGGAGGTGGTGCACAAAACACGGCAAATCGATCTGCGAAAGACACCTGATCAGCGCTTCAAATACATTGATGTATCGTCAGTGAGTAATGAACAATTGGCAATTGTAGGTTATCAGGTCATCTATGGAAAAGAAGCACCAAGCCGGGCACGCAAGGAAGTTGAGATTGGAGATGTTATATTTGCGACCGTTCGCCCATATTTGAAGCGAATTGCAAAAATCACTTCCGAGTTTGATAAGCAAGTTTGCTCTACAGCCTTTTGTGTCCTCCGCCCTCGTAAGCATCAAATTGATAACGATTTCCTTTTTTATGCTGTTTCCTATGAGCCATTTGTTGCGCGCATAACCGAACACCAGCGGGGTTCCAGCTATCCAGCAGTTACCGATAGGGATGTGCTTGAAGAAAAAATCCCCCTCCCACCCCTCCCCGAGCAGCGCGAAATCACCCGCATTCTGCAGGCGGTGGACGAGAAAATCCGCGCCGAGAAGGGGCGCAAGGCGGCGCTGGAGGTGCTCTTTAAAACGCTGCTGCACGACCTCATGACCGCCAAGCGGCGGCTTCCGGCGGAGTTCGTGGCCCGGTTTGCCGAACCTCTCTCCGGAGGGACGCCATGACCCCCTACGACCCTACGCGCCACCATCGCCGTTCCATTCGCCTGAAGGGGTACGATTACACCCAACCGGGGGCGTATTTCGTCACCATCGTCACCCACGAACGGGCGCACCTTTTCGGCGTGGTGAAGGACGGGGAAATGCGGCTGAACGCGTTTGGGCGGGTTGTGTGGGAAGAATGGTTTCGCACCGCCCAGGTGAGGCCGTACGTGGAATTGTACGCGGACGAATTTGTGGTCATGCCCAACCACGTGCACGGCATCCTGCGGATTACGGAAACGGGTGTGGCCGATGTCGGGGTGATCGGGGTGGTAGGGGCGCAGCGGCGCTGCGCCCCTACCATGCGCACCATGCCCACCATGCGCACCATGCCCACCATGCGCACCATGCCCACCATGCGCACCATGCCCGGTGGGGTCACGCCCAACAACGTGGCGCCGGGGTCTTTGGGGGCCATCGTTCGTTCGTTCAAATCCATGGTCGCCCGGCGCATCAACGCCCTGCGCGGCACCCCTGGCGCACCCGTCTGGCAACGTAATTATTACGAGCACATCGTTCGCAATGAGCGTGCCTTGGACGCCATTCGCCGCTATATTCTGGAAAACCCTTTGCGCTGGCATCTGGACAGGTACAACCCTGACCGCACCGGACATGACCCGCTGGCGCGGAGCATCTGGTCGCTACTCGCGGAAGGAGGATGAGCCATGTCCCTGGGCGGCGAGCGCGGGAGCGTGCAAAACCCCTTTATCCGCTACGCGGTGGAAGCGGGCTGGACCTACCTGCCCCGGGAGGAGGCCTTGCGCCTAAGGGGTGGGGAGGGCTCGCCCTTTTTGCGGCGGGTGCTGGTGGAGCAGTTGCAGCGCCTCAACCCCGGGGTGGTGGACTCGGTGGCCAAGGCCGAGGAGGTCATGGCCCGGCTTCTCGGCGTGCGCCCCAACATTGAGGGGAACCTCGAGGCCTGGGAGTACCTCAAGGGCCTCAAGACGGTCTTCGTGGAGGCGGAAAGGCGCGAACGCAACCTAAAGCTTTTGGACCCGGAGCACCCGGAGAAAAACGCCTTCCACGTCACCGACGAGTTTGAGTTTTCCAACGGCCGCTTCCGCATCCGCGCCGACGTGGTCCTTCTGGTGAACGGCCTCCCGGTGATCGTGGTGGAGACCAAGGCGGCCACCCGGGAAGAGGGCATCGCCGAGGCCCTGGACCAGATTCGCCGCTACCACGAGGAGGCCCCCGAGCTCATGGCCCAGGCCCAGCTCCACGCCCTCACCCACCTGGTGCGGTTCTTCTACGGGCCCACCTGGAACCTCTCCCGCAAGATGCTCTTCAACTGGCGGGACGAGCAGGCGGGGGACTACGAGACCCTGGTCAAGGCCTTTGTGGCGCCGCGGCGGGTTCTGCGGCTCCTCACCGATTACATCCTCTTCGTGCGCAAGGACGGCGAGCTTTCCAAGGCGGTGCTGAGGCCCCACCAGATGCGGGCCGTGGACAAGGTTTTGGCCCGCGCCCAGGACCCGCAAAAGCGCCGGGGGCTCGTCTGGCACACCCAGGGCTCGGGCAAGACCTACACCATGATCACCGTGGCCAAGAAGCTCCTGGAGGACCCCCGTTTTCAGAACCCCACGGTGCTCATGATCGTGGACCGCAACGAGCTCCAGCAGCAGCTTTTCCAGAACCTCGAGGCCGTGGGCCTAAGCCGCGTGCGCGTGGCCCAAAGCAAAGAGGACCTGCGGAGGCTTCTCAGGCAGGACGCCCGGGGCCTGATCGTCTCCATGATCCACAAGTTTGACCAGGCGGACGCAGGCCTCAACACCCGGGAAAACATCTTCGTCCTCATAGACGAGGCCCACCGCTCCACGGGGGGCGACCTGGGCAACTACCTGATGGGGGCCTTGCCCAACGCCACCTTCATCGGCTTCACCGGAACGCCCATTGATAAAAGCGCCCACGGCAAGGGAACCTTTAAGGTCTTCGGCGGGGGCGACCCCGGCGGCTACCTGGACAAGTACTCCATCCGGGAGTCCATTGAGGACGGCACCACCGTGCCCCTCCACTACCAGATGGCCCCAAACGAGCTTTTGGTGGACCGGGAGGCCATGGAGCGGGAGTTCTGGGCCGTGGCCGAGCTGGAGGGGGTAGCCGACGTGGAGGAGATCAACCGGGTTCTGGACCGGGCCGTCACCCTCAAGAACATGCTCAAAAGCCCCGAGCGGGTCCAGCGCATCGCCGCCTTCGTGGCCGAGCACTTCCAGAAGTACGTGCAACCCATGGGCTACAAGGCCTTCCTGGTGGCCGTGGACCGGGAAGCCTGCGGCCTCTACAAGGAGGCCCTGGACCGCCATCTTCCCCCGGAGATGAGCCAGGTGGTCATCAGCCGGGGCTACAACGACCCGCCCCACGTGCGCCGCTACCACCTGAGCGACGAGGAGGAGGCCCAGGTGCGCAAGGCCTTCCGCAAGCCCGACGAGAACCCAAAGATCCTCATCGTCACGGAAAAGCTCCTCACGGGCTACGACGCCCCCATCCTCTACGCCATGTACCTGGACAAGCCCATGCGCGACCACGTCCTCCTGCAGGCCATCGCCCGGGTGAACCGCCCCTACGAAGACCAGGAGGGCCGCCGCAAGACGAGCGGCCTCATCGTGGACTTCGTGGGCATCTTTGACCACCTGGAGCGCGCCTTGGCCTTTGACTCCCAGGACGTGGAAGGGGTGGTGGAAGACCTAGACGTCCTCAAAAGGCGTTTTGAGGACCTGATGGCCAAGGCGCGGAAGGAGTTTCTGCCGGTGCTGGCCGAAAGAAGCGGGGACAAGGCCGTGGAGGCGGTTTTGGAGCACTTCCGGGAAAAAGGGCGGCGCGAGGCCTTTTACGCCTACATCCGCGAGCTGGAAGAGGTGTACGAGATCCTTTCCCCCGACCCCTTCTTGCGGCCGTTCCTCGAGGATTACCAGCGCCTCCTGGAGATGTACCGCCTGTTGCGGAGCGCCTACGAGCCCCATGTGCCCGTGGACAAGTCCTTTTTGCGCAAGACCGCCGAGATCGTGCAAAAGCACACGGCGGGCGGGGCGGTGCGGGAGCCCGAGGCCACCTACGAGATCAACGCGCAGACCCTTTGGGCCCTGGTGGGGGCGGAGAAGCCGGACACGGTCAAGGTCTTCAACCTCCTGACGGCGCTTTACCGCCTGGTGGAGGCCAAGGGCAAGGAGGAGCCGCACCTCGTTCCCATCGGCGAGCGGGCCGAGGCCATCCGCCGACGGTTTGAGGAGCGGCAGCTTTCCAGCCAGCAGGCCCTGGCCGAGCTGGAGGAGCTGGTGCGCCAGCTTAAGGAGGCGGAGGAGGAGCGCCGGGAAAGCCCCCTCTCCAAGGAGGCCTTCGCCGTGGCCTGGTGGCTCCGGGTGCAGAAGGGGCTTTCGCCTGAGGAGGCCCGGGACCTGGCGGCCAAGGTGGAGGCCCCCTTTCGGACCTTCCCCCACTGGGCGCATAGCGGCGCCCAGGAGCGCGAGCTGCGCCGGGAGCTTTACAAGGTCCTGGGGAAGGCCTCGGCGGGGGAGGTGGTGGGTTGGGTCAACGAGCTTCTGGCCCTGCTTCGGAGGGTGGCGGAATGAGGGAGGCCGCCGGCGTCCTTGCCCCCTTAGGGGAAGCCGTGGCTAGGGACGTCCTAGTGGCCGAGGTCTGGGCCTGGGCCCGCCGGATGGGGGTGGAGGACCGCATCCGGGAGATCCACGTCCGCCCCATGAGGCGCAAGTGGGCGAGCTGCTCTTCCCGGGGGCGCCTCACCTTTAGCGCCGCTCTTTTGCGCCAGCCCGCGGCCTTCCGCCGGGAGGTGATCGTGCACGAGCTTCTGCACCTCAAGGTCCCAAACCACGGCCGCCTCTTCCGGGCGCTGCTTCGGGCGTACCTGGCCCTCGAGGGCTAGGCCTCCTCTTCCAGAAGGGGCAGCCGCACCCTGAAGACCGTGCGCCCGGGGCGGCTTTCCACCTGGATCTCCCCGCCGTGGGCCTTGGCGATGGCCTGGGCGATGGCCAGCCCAAGCCCCGTGCCCCCCCCGGGCCCCCGGGCGAAGCGCTGGAAGAGGTGGGGGAGGAGGTCTTGGGGGATGCCGGGCCCCGAGTCCTCCACCTCCAGGAGGGCGTGGTTTCCCTCCCGCCGGAGGTTCACCCGCACCCCCTCCTTCCCTGCGGCCCGCACCCCGTTGGCGATGAGGTTCCTCAGCATCTGCAAGAGGCGGTCGGGGTCCCCAAGCGCCTCCAAGGCCTCCCCCTGGAAGGCCACCCCGTACTCCCGGGCGGCCTCTTTTCCCAGGGCCTCTAGGTCCACGATATGGGGGCTGAAGCGGAAGCCCGCCTCCCCCTGGGCCAGGGCCAGGAGGTCCTCCACCAGGCGGCGCATCCTCTCCGCGGTCCTCTGGGCGGCGGCGAGGGCCTCGAGGTCTTGGGGGTTCCGCCGCAGGCGGTCCAGGTGGCCGAGGAGCACCGTGAGGGGGGTCCTGAGCTCGTGGCTCACCTCCGCCAGGAAGGCCCTCTCCCGCTCCTTGGCCTCCTTGAGGGCCTGGAGGAGGGCGTTCACCGCCTCCACCATGCGCCCGAACTCGTCCTGGGGGAGGGTGAGGGGGATGGGGTCCAGGCGCTCGGGGCTCCGGGCGGCGACGGCCTTGGCCGCCTCCTCCAGGGGCCGCGCCGCCAGGCGGGCGGTGAGGTAGACGAGCCCCGTCCCCAAGGGGAAGAGGAGGAAGAAGGCCTCCAGGAGGGCCCGCCTCAGGGCGGCCAGGGCCAGGTCAATGGGGGCGGTGTCCTGGGTGAGGGCGAGGAGGCCCAGGGGGGTGCGCACCAGGGCGGCGGCGAAGCCTTTTTGCCAGAGCACCTTGGGGGTCTCCTTGGCCTCCCGCAAGGCCGCCTCCGGTAGGCGGTGGTCGGCCCGGGTGAGGACCAAAGCCTCCCCGTCTTCGGCATAGAGGTGGAGGTAGACCCCTCCCGTGGGGAGGAGGGTGCCCGCCTGGCCCTTGCGGTAGGCCTCCGCCGCCTTCTTAGCGTCCTCGAGGAGGGTGGCCTCGAGGTGGCCCCGCAAGGCCCCCGCCACCCCCCGGCCTGCCAGGTACAGGGCCCCCACCAGGAAGAGGAGCCAGAGGAGGGCGAAGGAGAGGAAAAGCCTCAGGCGGAAGGAGAGGGGAGGCATGGGCCCTAGGCCTCTTCCTCCCGCTTGCCGGGGCGCACCGCGTACCCCAGGCCCCGCACCGTGCGCAGGTAGCCGTAGGCCCCCGCCTCCCGCAGCTTGGCCCGGAGGTTGGCCACGTGCACGTCCAGCACGTTGGACTCCCGGCCCAGGGGCCTGCCCCAGATCCTCTCCTCAATCTCCTCCCGGGGGAAGACCCGGCCCGGGCGGCTCATGAGGAGCTGGAGGAGCTCAAACTCCTTGGGGGAAAGCCGCACCTCCTGCTCGGCGAAGAAGACCTGGCGCCGCTTAGGGTAAAGCTCCAGCTTCCCCACGCTGAGGACCTCGCTCCCCTCCTTATGCCTAAGCTGCACCTGGATGCGGGCCAAAAGCTCCGCGGGGTGGAAGGGCTTCACCAGGTAGTCGTCCGCCCCCTCGGAGAGGAGGGAGACCTTGCGGTCCACGGCGTCTTGGGCCGTGAGGACCAGGATGGGGGTGTCGTCGGTGGCGCGGATCCTCCGGGCCACCTCGGCCCCGTCCAGGTCCGGAAGGCCCAGGTCCAGGACCACGAGGTCGGGCTTCTTCTCCCGGTGCTTCACCAGGCCCTCCATGCCGCTTCCCGCCCAGTCCACCTGGAAGCCCGCCTCCTTCAGCTCCAGCTCCACCAGCCGGGCCACCTCGGGGTCGTCCTCTATGAGCAGGATGCGCTTCATGGCCAAAGCCTTTCCGGAGGGTTGAGCCCGTAGACCTCCTTGAGGAGCCTGAGGAGGCTCAGCCGCTCCTTCTCCCAAGGCAGGAGCACGTCCCCCCGCTCGGCCACCCCGGGGAAGGCCCGGGGCTTCTCCCCGGGCAGGGCCACGAGGAGCTGGACCTCCTGCCCCGCCTTGGGCGCCACCGGGGGGGAAAGGGCGAGGAGCCGTTTCCCCTCCACCCGCCAGGCCCCGTAGAGGGTCTTGAGGTCGGGGGAGAGGAGCCTGAGCTCCGTGCCCGGGGGCAGGCTTGGCCCCAGGAGGGGGGGCAGGGCGGCCAGGGCCAGGGCGAGGAGGAGGGCGAGGGAAAGAAAGCGCCGCATCTTTCCCTCATTTTAGGAGGGCCTTTCGGCCTTTCGTGGGAGGGAGGTTAAGGCGCCTTGGCCTTTTTCCGGGAGGAGGAAGCCCGCGGAGACCACGTACTTCAAGGCCTCCTCCACGCTGATGTCCAGGGGGATGACCTCCTCCGAGGGCACCAGGACCACCATGCCGCTTGCGGGCACGGGGCTCGTGGGCACGAGGACGGCGGTGTACCCCTCGGGCAGGGGGGGAAGGCGGTTTCCCACGGGCTGGACCACGAAGCAGAGGGTGTAAAGCCCACGCCTGGGGTACTCAATCACCGCCGCCCGGCTGAACTTCACCTCCTGGTGGCCGAAGAGGGTGTGGGCGATCTGCTGCACCGCCTTGTAGATGTCCCGCACGATGGGGAAGAGGAGCAAGGAGCGCTCCAGGGAGGCGAGGAGCCTCCTGCCCAGGTAGTTCTCGGCCAGGGTGCCCACCAGGTAGATGAGGGCCACCGCCAGGAGGAGGCCCACGAAGGGGAGGAAGGGCGCGAGGGCCTGGGGGACCTCCAGGTTCAGGAGGCGGAGAAAGGCTTGGATGTAGCTTCCGGAGTAGGTGTAGACCCAGCCCAGGAAGTAGAGGGTGACCAGAAGGGGCAGGAGGGTGATGAGGCCGGTGAGGAGGCGTGGCCGGAGCCGCATGGCCTTCAGTTTACGGGAAGACCCCCTTGCCCCACCCCGTGCGGGGGCCCGGCACGGGGTGGCCTCGAGGGGTGCGTTTAGCGGCCCTCCCCCCGGGCCTGGGCCAGCTCCTTGAGGCCTTTAAGGTCCTTGAGGAGGATCTTGCCGTAGCCCGAGCGGATGTACCCCTCCCGGGCGAGCTCCCCGATGACCTTGGTGACGGTTTCCCGCACGCTCCCCACGGCGGCGGCCAGCTCGTCGTGGGTGGCGTGGAGGACGATCCCGCCCTCCTCCTCCTGGGCCAGGGGGGTTTCCGCGAGCTCCAGGAGGGCCGCGGCCATGCGGTTCTTGAGCCTTTGGGTGGCCAGGCGCTCAATGCGGCGGTAGGACCCCGCCAGAGCCTGGGCCAGGTGCTGGGCCAGCTCCTTGAAGACCTCTGGGGAGGGCTCCTGGGGCAAAGCCTCCAGGACCACCTCCGTCACCGCCTCGGCGAAGTAGCCCCGCTCCAGGCCGAAGAGGGCCTCCTCCCCGAAGAAGCCCCCGGGGCGGACGAGGCGCAGGGTGAGGGCGTTGCCTTCTTCGTCCACCGCCTCGAGGCGCACCAGGCCCTTTAGGACCCGGTAGGCCCGTTCCCTGGGCCCCGGCACCCCGGGGTAGAGGATCACCTCGCCGGGCTTGAAGGTCACCGTTTCGCGAGCCTGGGTCATGGCATGCCCTCCTTGCCCCCAGGCTAGCACGCCCCGGGGGATTTTGTAAACCTTAAGGTTGCAAAAATCTGGCCCCGGCTACCCTTTCCCCTTCCCGGAAGAGGCCAGGGGGCGCTTCTTCGCCACGGGGAGGAGGCGGTGGGTGGCGATCTCCGCCCTCTCCCCCCGCCCTTCCGCCTCGGCGAGCCTAAGCCGCGCCCAGAAAAGGGCCATCTCCCACACGGCGCGAAGCCTTTCCTCCAGGGGCACCTCCCGCCACTCCGCCCGGTCGTCGGGGGGGGCGTCCAGGGGGAACCTGCGGGCCACGGGCCGGATCTCCCTCATTCCAGCTCCTCCAAGTCCCTGAGGTCCACGGGCCGCCCGAAGGCCCGCTTGAGGGCCTTAAAGTCCTCGGGGTGGACCACGTAGACTTGGACCCCTTCCACCTCGTGCTTCAGGGCCCGGGCGAAGGCCTCGTCAAAGGGGGGCGTCTCCAGGATCACCAGGTCAACGCGGTTGGGGGCGTAGCCCAGCTGGACCACGCCGGGGCTTGCCAGGTCCTCCACGGTGAGGCCCAGGTCATCCCCTCCGAAGAAGCGGCGGATGGCGGCGAGGACCCCGGGGGCTTCCTCCGCGTCCACCCAGAGGTCCAGGTCCTTGGTGAAGCGGGGCCGCCCAAAGAAGGCCAGGGCGTACCCGCCGATGACCAGGAACCGGGCCCCCTCTTGGTGCAGGGCCCGGAGGAAGTCCAGCATGTCCGGGGTCATCCCGTGTTCTCCCGGAGCCAGTCCAGGTAGGGGCCGTGCCCCTCGGCGATGGGCAGGGCGATGATCTCGGGCACGGTGTAGGGGTGGAGGGCGAGCACGCGCTCCTTGAGCCTGGGGAAGGCGTGGGTGGTGGTCTTGACGAGGAGGAGAAGCTCCCGGTCCTCCACCACCTCCCCCTGCCAGCGGTAGATGGAGGTGAGGCCGGGGACGATGTTCACGCAGGCGGCGAGGCGCTCCTCCACCAGGGCCTTGGCGATGCTCCTCGCCACCTCCTCGCTCGGCACCGTGATGAGCACCACCTCTTCCATCACTTCTCCTCCTCCACCACGAAGGCGCTCGCCACCTCGTCCTCCTCGGGGAGGTTCATCACCTTGACCCCGGCGGTGGCCCGGGAGTACTGCCGGATCTCGGCCACGGGGGTGCGGATGGCGAGGCCCCTCTTGGAGAGCACCAGGAGGTCCTCCGTGCCCCGCACCTTGAGGAGGGCGGCGAGGCGGCCCACCTTGGGGGAGGCGGCGTAGGTGATGACCCCCATCCCGCCCCGGCCCTGCAAGGGGTACTCGGCGAGGGGGGTGCGCTTGCCGTAGCCCCGGGTGCTCACGGAGAGGAGGTCCACCATCTCCCCGGGCTTCACCGTCACCAGGGAGACCACCCGGTCCTGGGGCTTCTTGAAGCGGATGCCGGTCACCCCCTGGCTGTCCCGGCCCGTGGCCCGCACCTCCTCCAGGGGGAAGCGAATGGCCTGGCCCTCGTGGGTGGCCAGGATGGCCTCGTCCTCGAGGTCGGAGAGGGCGACCCCCACCAGGCGGTCCCCCTCCTGGAGCCTTATGGCGATGAGGCCCGCCTGGCCCAGGTTTTGGTACTCCTTGAGGGCGGTGCGCTTAATGAGCCCCCGCTCCGTGGCGAAGACCAGGTACCCTTCCTGGTCCAGGCCCCGCACGGAGAGGAGGGCCGCCACCTCCTCGTCCTCGCTTAGGGGAAGGAGGCTTTTCACGTGGACGCCCCGGGCCTGGCGGCCCATCTCGGGGAGCTCGTAGACCTTGAGGCGGTAGACCCGGCCCCGGTTGGTGAAGAGGAGGAGGTCGTCGTGGGCGTCGGCCACGAAGACCTGGGTGGCCTCGTCCTCCTCCTTGGTCCTGCCCGCCAGAAGCCCCTTCCCCCCCCGGCCCTGGGCCCGGTAGCTCTCCAGGGGGAGGCGCTTCAGGAACCCTTGGGCGGTGAGGGTGATGACCATGGGCTCGTCCTCAATGAGGTCCTCGGGGTTGAAGGTCTCCTCAAACTCGGTGATGAGGGTGCGCCGTTCGTCCCCGTACTTCTCCTTGACTCGGAGGAGGTCGGCCTTGACCTCGGCGAGGAGGCGGGACTCGTCCTCGAGGATCGCCTTCAGGCGGGCGATCTCCTCCATGAGCTCCCGGTACTCCTCCAAAAGCTTCTCCCGCTCCAGGGCCACCAGGCGCTGGAGGCGCATGTCCAGGATGGCCTGGGCCTGGGCCTCGCTTAGGCCAAAGCGCTCCTGGAGGCCGGCCCGGGCCTGGGCCGCGTCCTCGGAGGCCCGGATCAAGGCGATGACTTCGTCAATGTGGTCCAGGGCGATGAGGAGCCCTTCCAGGATGTGGGCCCTTTCCTCCGCTTTCCTTAGCTCAAAGAGGCTCTTGCGCCTTAGGACCTCCTTGCGGTGGTCCAGGTAGTGGCGCATGAGCTCCAGGAGGGAGAGGACCTTGGGCTCCCCGTTCACGATGGCCAGGAGGTTCACCGTGAAGGAGGTCTGGAGGGCGGTGTGCTTGTAGAGCTGGTTCAGGACCACCTGGGGGTTGGCCCCCCGTTTGAGCTCAATGGCGATCCTCAGGCCCTGGCGGTCGGACTCGTCCCGGAGGGCCACGATGTCCTCCAGCTTCTTGGCCTTGACCAGGGCGGCGATCTGGGCGATGAGGCTCGCCTTGTTCACCTGGTAGGGGATCTCCGTGACCACCAGCATGGGGCGCTGGCCCTTCTCCTCCACCCGCACCTTGGCCCGCACCTTGAGGCTTCCCCGCCCCGTGGCGTAGGCCTCCTTGATGCCCCTTTGGGAAAGCCTCCCCCCGGTGGGGAAGTCGGGGCCGGGGAGGTGGCGCATGACCTCTTCCAGGGTGATCCCCGGGTTCTCAATCATGGCCACCAGGGCGTCCACCACCTCCTTGAGGTTGTGGGGTGGGAGGCTCGTGGCCATGCCCACGGCGATGCCGCTCGCCCCGTTCACCAGGAGGTTGGGAATGGCCGAGGGCAGGACCTCGGGCTCCTTGAGGGAGCCGTCGTAGTTGGGGCGGAAGTCCACCGTCTCCTTGTCTATGTCCAAAAGCATCTCCGCCCCGATGGGGGAGAGCCTCGCCTCGGTGTAGCGCTGGGCCGCCGGGGGGTCGCCGTCTATGGAGCCGAAGTTCCCCTGGCCGTCCATGAGGGGGTAGCGCAGGTTCCAGGGCTGGGCCATGCGCACCAGGGCCTCGTAGATGGCGGCGTCCCCGTGGGGGTGGTACTTGCCCATGACCTCGCCCACGATCTTGGCGCTCTTCACGTGCTTGCGGTTCGGGAGCACCCCCTCCTGGTAGGCCCCGAAGAGGATCCGCCGCTGGACCGGCTTGAGCCCGTCCCGCACGTCGGGCAGGGCCCGGTCCACGATGACGGACATGGCGTAGTTGATGAAGCTCTGCTTGAGTTCCTCGGTGATCTCTACAGGCAGTACCTGGGCCATAGCGCTCCTAGAAGGCGTTTAGACGCCACTTCCCATTATAGCACGCGGGCTTTCTTCGGGGCTAAACCTTAGAAAATCCCCGATCTTTCTAAAGCCTCCCGGGCGGCCTCGAGGTAGGCCTCCTCAGGCCCATTCCCTCCAGCCCTTGGGGTGGGTGTGCCAGGCGGTGGGGGCCTTAGGGGCGAAGCGTACGAGGAGGAGGCTTTCCCCCTCCTTTGCGGAAAGGAGGGTTTCCAGTAGGACCTCCCCCGGGAACCACTCAGGGCTTCCTCTTTCCGTGGGGCGTTTGCGGTGGAGTTCCACGCCTAACCCCCCACCTCGAGGACCTCCGCCAGGTAGACCAGGGCCAGCTTGTAGGAGAGGGGCCCGAAACCGGAGACCACGCCCCGGCAGGCCGAGGCGGTGACGGAGTGCTGGCGGAAGGGCTCCCGGGCGTGGAGGTTCGTGAGGTGGACCTCCACCACGGGGAGGGGCTGGGCGCGGATGGCGTCCAGGAGGGCGTAGGAGTAGTGGGTGAGGGCCCCGGGGTTCAGGACGATGGCCAAAAACCCCTCCTGGTGGGCCTGCTGCACCCACTCAATGAGCTGGCCCTCGTAGTTCGTCTGGCGGAAGGCCACGCCAAGGCCGAGCTCCGCCCCCCAGGCCTCGCAGAGGGCCTCGAGCTCCTCCAGGGTGGTGCGGCCGTAGACCTCGGGCTCCCGCCTGCCCAGGAGGTTCAGGTTGGGTCCGTTCAGGATGAGGACCATAGGGGCTCCTTTCCCCCTAGGATAAGCCCATGGGACGCCTTTGGGGGTTGGTGCTCTTCCTGGCCCTCGCCTGGGCCCAGGTCCACGTGGTGGCCCCGGGGGAGACCCTCTTCGCCATCGCCAAGCGCTATGGCACCACGGTGGAGGTCCTCGCCCGGACCAACGGGCTTAAGGACCCGAACCGCATCCGGGTGGGGCAGAGGCTTTGGGTCCGCCCCTTCCTGGAGTTCCCCCTGCCCCGGGGGAAGGCCCTCGTGGCCCCTCCCGTCCAGGGAAAGGCCTTCGGCCTCAGGGTGGAGGGCTACCGGGAAGGGTACGCCGAGTTCCTGGGGGTAAGGGCGCCCCTCTTTTCCCAGGGGGGTGTCCTTTGGGGCCTCCTCCCGGTGCCCGCCCTGGCGGAGCCCAAGGCCTCCCCCTTGCGCCTTCTCCTGGAGGGGGAGGAGGTCCCCCTCTCCCTTCCCGTCGCCCCCGGGGGGTACGGCCAGGAGGCCCTGGCCCTTTCCCCGGGCCTCAAGGCCCTCCTCCAGGACCCCGCCCTGAAGGCCGAGCGGGAGAAGGTGGTGGCGGCCTGCCCCCGGGAGGGCCCCATGCCCCTCGGCCTCGCCTTCCGGCCCCCCCTCTCGGGGCGGACCACCAGCCCCTTCGGCGTGCGGAGGCGCTATGGGGGCCTCTTCACCTCCTACCACGAGGGCCTGGACTACGCCGTCTCCCCCGGTACCCCGGTGAGGGCGGTGGCGGACGGGGTGGTGGTCCTCTCGGAGAGGCTCAAGGTGCGGGGCGAGGCGGTGGTGGTGGCCCACGGGGCGGGGCTTTGCACGGGGTACTGGCACCTGGAGGCGCGGAAGGTGCGCCCAGGGGATAGGGTGCGGGCCGGGCAGGTGCTGGGGCTTTCGGGGAGCACGGGGCTTTCCACGGGGCCCCACCTGCACCTGGAGGTGCGCCTCTTCGGGGTGCCCGTGGACCCGGGTCCCTTCTTCGTTGGCCTACCCCTCCCCTAGGCGGAGGAGGGAGAGGACCTCCACGTGGTGGGTGAAGGGGAAGAAGTCGTAGGGCCGGGCGAAGGCGAGGCGGTAGCCCTCCCGGGCGAGCTCCCCCACGTCCCGGGCCCAGGTGGAGGGGTCGCAGGCCACGTAGAGGACCTCCCGGGGGCGGGTCTCCTTGAGGTAGGCCCGCACCTCGGGGGAAAGCCCCGCCCGGGGCGGGTCCACCACCACGAGGTCAAAGGCCCCAAGCCCCGCCGCCTCCCGGACGTCCCCCCGGTGGAAGCGGAGGTTTTCCACCCCAAGCCGCTTCCGGTCCATCTCCCCGCGGCGCACCGCCTCCTTGCTGATCTCCACCGCCACCACCTCCTGGTAGCGGGGGGAGAGGAGGAGGGAGAGGAGGCCGGAGCCCGCGTAGAGCTCCAGGGCCCTCTTCCCCCCGAGGACCAGCCCCCTTGCCTCCTTCAGGAGAAGCCCCATGGCCGGGGGGTTCACCTGGGCGAAGCTCTCCACGCTCACCGTGGCGGTGAGGGGTCCGAAGGCCTCGAGGAGGGTGCGCTCCCCGGCGAGGGGCGTGACCCGGCCCCGGAAGCGCCCCTTGGGGGAGGGCTCGGCCCAGACCACCCCGGCGAAGCCCTCCCGCACAAGGGCCTTGGCGGGCCGCTTGAGGGCTTCCGGGCTTCCCCCGATGAGCCCCAGGAGGACCTTGCCCTCTAGGAGGCTTCCCCTAAGGGCCACCTCCTCCGTGGGGAGGGGCCAAAGCCTGAGCACCCCCAGGGCCCAGGCCAGGGGCTCGGCCACCAGGGGGTCTTCCTCCAGGGGGTAGAGCTCGTGGCTTTCCGGCAGGCGGTAGGCGAGCCCTCCCAGGGGGTGGCGGGCATACTGGGCGGCGGTGCGGTAGGCGAGGGCCTTAGGGGAAGGCCGGATGGGGGCCAAGGGGGCCTCCAGCCTGGCGATCCGCTCCAAGGCGTCCTTCACCAGGGCCTCCTTGAGGGGGAGCTGGGCCTCGTAGACGAGGGGGAGGTCGGCCGAGGGGGGGAGGGGCTTGGGGTAGCGTTCGGGGTGGGGCTCGAGGATCTCCGGGGCCTCCAGGAAGAGGGCGCCCTTTTTCCGCTTGGGCTCCCCCCGCACCACCTCCCCAGGAAGGGCCCCCTTCACCAGAACCACCCCTTCCGGGGTGCGGGCCAGGCCGTACCCCCCGGGCACCAGTTTCTCCACGCGGAAGGTGAGCACGCCTCTACCCTAGCCCCTTTGGCGCTATGATGGAAGGGTGATCCGGGTTCTTCTGGCCGACGACCACGCCCTCTTCCGTCAGGGGCTCAAAAGCCTGCTGGAGGCCGAGGGGGACTTCCGGGTGGTGGGGGAGGCCAAGGACGGCTGGGAGGCCATGCGCCACGCCCTCGAGGTCAAGCCCGACGTGATCCTCATGGACATCCAGATGCCGGGCCTGGACGGGGTGCAGGCCACCCAGGCCATCCTCAAGGAATGGCCCCAGGCCAGGGTCATCATCCTCACCATGTACCGCCAGGACGCCTACGTCTTTGAGGCGGTGAAGGCGGGGGCCCGGGGCTACCTCCTCAAGGACACCGACGCCCGGGAGCTCATTGAGGCCATCCGCCGGGTGCACGCGGGGGAGGTGCTTTTGGACGCCGAGCTCGCCGGGCACATCATCCAGGACTTCCGGGCCAAGAAGGAGGGGCAGGCCCCTTTGCACGCCGAGCTCTCCGAGCGCGAGGTGCAGATCCTGAAGCTGGTGGCCCAGGGCTACACCAACCTGGAGATCGCCGCCGAGCTCGGCCTCTCGGAGAAGACGGTGCGCAACCGCCTCTCCGAGATCTTCCAGAAGCTCCACCTGAACAACCGCACCCAGGCCGCCCTCTACGCCATCCGCGAGGGTCTGGCCCAGCCCGAGCCGGAAGAGTAGTGGACCCGGTGCGCCACCTCCTGGAGCTCGCCCCCTTGGGAGGCGAGGAGGCCAGGGGGGCCTACGTGGCAAGCCACCTGCCCCAGGCCCGCCGGGACGGCCTGGGGAACGTCTGGGCCGGGGAAGGGGAGGTGCTCCTCCTCGCCCACCTGGACACCGTCCTCCCCCCGGCCCCTCCCCGGCGGGCGGGGGAGAGGCTTTACGCCCCCGGGATCGGGGACAACACCGCCGGGGTGGCGGTCCTCCTCTCCCTCCCCGAGCTTCCCGGGGTGGTGCGGGGCTTCACCGTGGGGGAGGAGGGCCTTGGGAACCTCAAGGGGGCCCGGGCCCTGGTGGCGGCCCTCCGCCCTAAGCTGGTGGTGGCCGTGGACGGCTACCTCCCGGGGGTGGTGGACCGGGCCCTGGGCTCGGTGCGCTTCCGGGTCCGCTTCCTGGGCCCCGGGGGGCACGCCTGGGGGGACCGGGGAAGGCCCAACCCCGTCTTCGCCCTGGCGGAGGCGCTTCACCGCCTCCACGGGCTCTTTGGGGGGGAGAAGGGCCTAAGCCTGAACGCCAGCGCCCTCCAGGGGGGGCAGGCGGTGAACGCCCTGCCCAAGGAGGCCTCGGCCCTCCTGGAGATCCGGGCCGAGGCCAAGGAGGAGCTCGCCCGGCGCTTCGCCCAGGCCAAGGCGGTGCTCCAGGAGGTGGCCCGGGGGCACCGGGTGGAGTGGGGCCTCGAGGTCCTGGGGGAAAGGCCCGCCGGGGCCACGGCCACGGAGGACCTGAGGCGGGCGGCGAGGGAGGCCTTGCGGACCATCGGGGAAACCCCCCTCTTCCAGGCGGGCTCCACCGACGCCAGCGCCGCCGTGGAGCGGGGCATCCCCGCCCTGGCCCTGGGGGTCTACCGGGGAGGCGGGGCCCACACCGAGGAGGAGTGGGTCCTCCCCCAAAGCCTCCACGAGGGGCGGCGGGTGCTCCTTTCCTTTCTCCGGGCCCTGGGCGTAGGATAGACCCTATGCGCGTGGGCGTCCTTCAGGGCTTCCTTTCCCGCCGGTACCTGGCCTTCTGGGAGGCTTACCTCGGCGCCTTGGGGGTGGAGGTGGTGCGGGCCCCCGCGGACCCCGATCCCCGCCTGCCCTACTGCCTGCCCGTGCAGGGGCTTCTGGCCCAGGTGGAGGCCTTGAAGGAACGGGGGGTGGACTACCTCCTCCTCCCCGACCTCCAAGGGGGGGTGGAGTCGGAGCGGGGTGGGGGGCAGTGCCCCTGGCTTCTGGACCTCGAGGCCGCCCTCCTCCGCTACTTCCCCGGGCTTCCCCCGGTGCTCAAGGTGCCCGCGGAGCTTTCCGAAAAGGCCTTGGGCCGGGCGGGGGAGATCGGCCAGATCCTCACCCAAAACCCCATGCTGGTGGGCCGGGCCCTGGACCGGACCAAGAGCCTCCTCAAGCCCCCTCCGCCCCTCAAGACCCCCCCGGGGAACGTGGGGGTGGTGGCCCAGCCCTACCTCCTGGAGGACGAGGGCTTCCGCCAAGGGGTGGCGGAGGCCTTGGCCCGGGTGGACCTCTTCCCCTACTTCCCCGACCAGCCCCCCGAGCGCCTCCGGGAGGAAGGGGCGAGGCTTCTTCCCGTGGACCTCCCCACGGACCGGGAGCTTTTGGGCATGGTGCACTACCTCCACCGCCTGGGCCGGGTGAAGGCCCTTCTCCTGGTGGTCTCCTACGCCTGCCCCCCCATCCCGGGCCTCCTCCGGAAGGCGGCCCGGAGGCTCACCAAGCCCCACCGCCTCCTCACCCTGGGGGAGGACTGGGAAGGGGAGCTAAAGGCCCTCAAGCGGGAGATGGAAGGCTAAGGCCTTCTGTGGCCTCCTTCCTTGAGCCCGAAGCCCTCTGGGGTAGACTTAAGGGCATGACCGAGCGGTCAGCCCTCCTCTTCCGCCTCCTCCCCTACCTCTACCCCTACCGAGGCCGCTACCTCCTGGGGGTCTTGGCGGGCCTGGCCTCCATCTTCTTCTTCGTCCTGGGGCCCTACTTCCTCCGCCTGAGCGTGGACGCCGTGGGCCACGGGGGGCCTTACGGGCGGTACGCCCTCTACCTTCTCCTCGCCGCCGCCATCTCGGCCCTCCTCTCCTACGCCATGCGCCGCCTGGCGGTGGTGGCGAGCCGCCAGGTGGAGTACGACCTAAGGCGGGACCTCTTCCACCACCTCCTCCGCCTGGACCGGAGCTTCTACCAGAAGACCCGGGTGGGGGACCTCATGAACCGCCTGAACACCGACCTCTCCGCGGTGCGGGAGATGGTGGGCCCGGGGATCATGATGGGAAGCCGCCTCTCCTTTCTCGTCCTCCTGGCCTTCGGCTCCATGTACGCCGTGGACCCCCGCCTGGCCTTCTACCTCACCCTGATCCTGCCGGTGATCGCCCTCTTCATGTTCTACCTCCTCCGGCTGGTGGACCGCCGCTACCGCGAGGCCCAGGAGGCCTTTGACCGCATCAGCACCCTGGCCCAGGAGGCCTTCAGCGGCATCCGGGTGGTGAAGGGGTACGCCCTGGAGGGCCGGATGCTCTCCCGCTTCCAGGAGCTCAACCGGGTTTACGTGGAAAAGAGCCTGGCCCTCGCCCGGGTGGAAGGCCCCATGGAGGCCCTCCTGGGCTTCCTCATGGGCTTCGCCTTCCTCACCGTCTTGTGGGTGGGGGGGAGGATGGTGGTCCGCGGCGAGATGACCCTAGGGGAGCTGGTGCAGTTCAACGCCTACCTGGCCCAGCTCACCTGGCCCATCCTGGGCCTGGGCTGGGTCATGGCCATGTACCAGCGGGGGCTCACCAGCCTGAAGCGCCTCCTGGAGCTTCTGGACCAGGAGCCCAAGGTCCGGGACGAGGACCCTCTGCCCATCGGCCCCGAGGCCCTCTCCGGGGAGGTGCGCCTGGAGGGGGTGGGGCTTTGGGCCGATGGGCGCTGGCTCCTCAAGAACCTCACCCTCACCGTCCCCGAGGGGATGACCCTGGGCATCACCGGGCGCACGGGGTCGGGCAAGAGCCTCCTCGCCGCCCTGGTGCCCCGCCTCCTGGACCCCACGGAGGGGCGGGTGTGGGTGGGGGGGTACGAGGCCCGCCGCCTGCCCCTAAAGGCCCTGCGCCAGGCGGTGGGGGTGGCGCCTCAGGAGCCCTTCCTCTTCAGCGAAACCCTTTTGGAAAACATCGCCTTCGGCCTGGACCGCCTAGACCGCGAGCGGGTGGAGTGGGCGGCGCGGCTTGCCGGGATCCATGAGGAGATCCTCTCCTTCCCCAAGGGCTACGAGACGGTCTTAGGGGAGCGGGGCATCACCCTCTCCGGGGGGCAGCGGCAGCGGGTGGCCCTGGCCCGGGCCCTGGCCAAAAGGCCCAAGATCCTCATCCTGGACGACGCCCTAAGCGCCGTGGACACCGAGACGGAGGCCAGGATCCTTCAGGGCCTGAAGACCGTCTTGGGGCGGCAGACCACCTTCCTCATCTCCCACCGCACCGCCACCCTGCGCCACGCCGACTGGATCATCGTCCTGGACGGGGGGAGGATCGTGGAGGAGGGCACCCACGAGAGCCTCCTCGAGGCCGGCGGGCTCTACGCCGAGCTGGACCGCATCCAGCGCATGGAGCGGGAGGTGGAGGGATGACCCAGGAGGACGCCTACACCAAGGCCTTTGACTGGGTGCTCTTCGCCCGCATCCTCCAGTACGTCAAGCCGTACCGCCTGCAGGTGGGCCTCGCCCTCCTCTTCCTCCTCCTCACCACCCTCACCGCCGCGGCCACCCCCCTTTTCTTCAAGTGGGCCGTGGACGGGGCCTTCGTGCCCAAGGAGGCCAAGCCCCTGGCGGAGAGGTTCCAGCTCCTCCTTTGGGTGAGCCTGGGCTTTTTGCTGGTGCGGGGGGTGAACTTCGCCGCCACCTACGGCCAGACCTACCTCATCCAGTGGGTGGGCCAGCGGGTGCTCTTTGACCTGAGGAGCGCCCTCTTCGCCAAGTTCATGCGCCTCCACCCGGGCTTCTACGACAAAAACCCCGTGGGCCGCCTCATGACCCGCATCACCTCCGACGTGGACGCCATCAACCAGTTCATCACCGGGGGGCTCGTGGGGGTCATCGCCGACTTCTTCACCCTCTTCGGTCTCCTCGCCTTCATGCTCGCCCTAAGCCCCAAGCTCACCCTGGTGGTCCTCCTGGTGGTGCCCGTGCTCCTTTGGGTCACCGCCTGGGTGCGCCAGGGGATGCGCACCGCCTACCGGGAGATGCGCCTAAGGCTTGCCCGCCTTAACGCCGCGCTTCAGGAGAACCTCTCCGGGGTGGAAACCATCCAGCTTTTTGTCAAGGAGAAGGAGCGGGAGGAGAAGTTTGACCGCCTGGGCCAAGACCTCCTCCAGGCCTGGGTGGAGATCGTGCGCTGGTTCGCCCTCTTCTTCCCCCTGGTGGGCTTCCTGGGCGACCTGGCGGTGGCGGGGCTCCTCTTCTATGGCGGGGGGGAGGTGGTGCGGGGGGTGGCCTCCTTGGGGCTTCTCGTGGCCTTCGTGGACTACACCCGCCAGCTCTTCCAGCCCCTGCAGGACCTCTCGGACAAGTTCAACCTCTTCCAGGGGGCCATGGCCAGCGCCGAGCGCATCTTCGGCGTTTTGGACACGGAGGAAGAGCTCAAGGACCCCGAGGACCCCAAGCCCATCCACCGCTTCCGGGGAGAGGTGGAGTTTAGGGACGTCTGGCTGGCCTACACCCCCAAGGGCGTGGCGCCCTCGGAGGGGGACTGGGTGCTTAGGGGGGTGTCCTTCCACATCCGCCCGGGGGAGAAGGTGGCCCTGGTGGGGGCCACGGGGGCGGGGAAGACCAGCGTGGTGAGCCTCATCGCCCGCTTCTACGACCCCCAAAGGGGCCAGGTCCTCATAGACGGGGAGGACGTGCGGGCCTACCGCCAGGAGGAGCTTCGCCGCCACATCGGCATCGTCCTCCAGGACCCCTTCCTCTTCTCCGGCACGGTCTTGGACAACCTCCGCCTCTTTGACCCCTCCATCCCCGAGGAGAAGGTGGTGGAGGTGGCCCGCTTCTTGGGGGTGCACGAGGCCATCCTGCGCCTGCCCCAGGGGTACCACACCCCCTTGGGGGAGAGGGGGGCGGGGCTTTCCACGGGGGAGAAGCAGCTTTTGGCCCTGGTGCGGGCCCTCCTCATGAGCCCCGACATCCTCCTCATCCTGGACGAGGCCACGGCCAACGTGGACTCGGAGACGGAGGCCCGCCTGCAGGAGGCCCTCTACAAGGCCATGGAGGGGCGGACCTCCATCCTCATCGCCCACCGCCTCTCCACCATCCGCAGGGTGGACCGCATCCTGGTCTTCCGTAAAGGGCGCCTGGTGGAGGAAGGCACCCACGAGGCCCTCTTGGAGAAGGGCGGGTACTACGCCACCCTCTACCGCCTGCAGTACGCGGACTAGGCCATGACCTACCGGGAAGCCTTGGAATGGCTTTACAAAAGGAGGCGACAGGGGCCCAGGGGGACGGAGCGGGTGAGGGCGCTTCTCGCCCGCCTCGGCCACCCCGAGGGGGCCTTCCCGGCGGTGCACGTCCTCGGCACCAACGGCAAGGGGAGCGTGGTGGCCTACCTCGAGGCCGCCTTCCGGGCCCTGGGCCTCGCCCACGGGGCCTACACCAGCCCCCACCTGGTGGACTTCCGGGAGAGGGTCCGCACCCACTTGGGCCTCGTTCCCGAGGAGCGGGTGGTGGCCTTCGTGGAGTGGGCCAGGGGGGAGGCCTGGCCCGAGCCCCCGGGCTTCTTTGACCTGGCCACCGCCCTCGCCTTCCTCCACTTCCGGGAGGTGGGGGTGGCCTTGGCGGCGGTGGAGGCGGGGGTGGGGGGGGAGAAGGACGCCACCAACGCCCTTTCCCGGGTGGCCCTCACGGTGCTCACCAACGTGGGGGAAGACCACCTCGAGGCCCTGGGGGGCACCCTCGAGGCCGTGGCCCGGGAGAAGGCGGGGGCCTTCCGCCCTGGGGTCCCCGTGGTCACGGGGGCGAGGGGGGTGGGCCTCGAGGTGGCCCGGAAGGTGGCGGAGGCGAGGGGGTGCCCCTTCTACGCCCTGGACCCCGAAGACCCCCTCTTCGCCCTCCCCGCCCCGCCTGGCCTTAAAGGGGCCTTCCAGGAGGAAAACGCCCGCCTGGCGGCGGCCGCCTTGAGGCTTTTGGGCTTTCCGGAAGAGGCCATCGCCAGGGGGCTACGGGAGGCCAAGAACCCCGGGCGGCTTGAGCGCTTTTTGGTGGAGGGGGTGGAGGTCTATCTGGACGGGGCCCACAACCCCCAGGCGGCGGAGGCCCTGGCCCGGGAGTTTGCCGGCTACCACCTTCTCTTCGGCGCCTTTCCCCGGAAGGACGTGGGGGGCATCCTCGCCCACCTCCTTCCCAAGGCGAAAAGCGTCCGCTACGCCCGGGCCGGGGAGGGGGCCTTGGGGCGGGAGCTGGGGGAGCCCTTCTTTGAGGACCCCCAGGAGGCCCTGGCGGATGCCCTGGCGCGGGCGAGGGAAGACGGCCTTCCCGTCCTGGCCACGGGCTCCTTGTACCTGGTGGGGGCCTTGCGGCCTTCCCTCGCCCCCTAGGGCTACTCCCGGTCCTCCGCCAGGACGCGCCCCGAGGGGTCGGCGAAGACCACCCGGCGCACCCGGTTGAGCTCGAGGATCACGTAGGGGCTGGTGAGGGCCTGGGTGACGATGGCCCCGGGCCTGGGGGAGGTGAGGGAGAGGACTACCCGGGCGCTGTCCCCGGCGTAGGTGACCCCGGCCACCTCCACCCCGTACCCTCCCGTGGGCTTCAGCCCCCAGAAGAAGGCGGCCACGCTCCGGGTGCGGAAGTCCACGCTGGGGGCGGGGGGTCGGGGGAGGCGGTTCCCCACGGCCAGGGCCCAGACCTCGGCGAAGCGGGCGGGGGTGTTGGCCAGGTAGGCCCGGGGCTCGGTTTCGGCGTAGGCGGCGTTGGTCCCCTTGTCCAAGACCCGGTAGAGGGGCGCAGGGGGGCTCACCAGCTCCACTCTAAGCCCGTACTGCACGAGGAGGGCCCCCACCCGGTAAACGTCGGGGGCGGGGTCCAGGGAAAGGGGCCTGAGCACTGGCTCGGCCAGCTCAAAGAGCACCACCTGCCGCCCTCCCCGCCGGGCCAGGACCTCCCGCAGGAGCACCTGGGTCTCCGCGCCGGTGAAGGCGTAGAGGTCCGGGGTCTGGTAGCTTGCGGGCTGGACCAGGGTGCGCCTTTCCCCCTCCTTGAGGCCTCCCGTGAGCCTGACCCAACCCGCCCCGTCGTAGAGCCAGGTGGCGCGAAGGTCGGTCTGGGTGCGCACCTCCAGGAGGCTTCCCGAAACCCCCCGCACCGCCTCGGCCAAGGGCCTCAGGGCGGGGCCCACCTCCCGGAGGAGGGGGCTGTCCTCCACCCAGAGGGTCCCGGGCACGGCCCAGAGGCTTTCCCCTTTGGAGGGTGTGAGCCTTAGGGTCTTCTCCCCCAGGCGCACCTCCCGGGGCTCGCCGTAGAAGTAGGTCCAGCGCTCCGTGGCCTCGGGGAAGAGGAGCTGGGCCTCGGCCACGCGGTAGCGGGAGCCCTCCAGCACCTCGCAGGCGGCGAGGAGGAGGAGCAGGGGAAGGAGCAGGCCTTTCCTCATGGTTCCATGATACTTCCCCTCCTCGGCCGCCCCTTTGAGCTTTCCTTTAGCGGCTCCTGGGGTCCAGGGCGTCCCGGAGGCCGTCTCCCAGGAGGTTGAAGGCCAGCACCGTGAGCATGATGAAAAGCCCCGGGAAGACCATGGTCCAGGGGGCGTTCATGGCGTAGCCGCCCTTGAAGCTGTCGGCGATCATGGCCCCCCACTCCGGGGCGGGGGGCTGGGCCCCGAGGCCGAGGAAGCCCAAGGCGGCGGCCTCGAGGGTGGCCGTGCCGATGGAGAGGGTGGCCTGGACCACGAGGGGCGGCAGGGTGCCCGGGAGGATGTGCTTGAGGAGGATGCGCCCGTTTCCCGCCCCCAGGGCGAAGGCCGCCTGCACGAAGTCCTGCTCCCTTAGGGAGAGGACCATGGACCGGGCCAGGCGGATGTAGACGGGCACCTGCACGATGCCGATGGCCAGCATGGCGTTTTGCAGGCTGGGGCCGGACACGGCCACGATGGCGATGGCGAGGAGGGTTCCCGGGAAGGCCAAAAGCAGGTCGGCGAGCCAGCCGATGAAAAGCTCCACCCTTCCCCGGTAGAACCCGGCCAAAAGGCCGAGGAGGGTGCCCAGGAAGAGGCCGAGGCTCACCGAGATCACCCCCACCTGCAAGGAGATGCGGCTTCCGTGGAGCACCCGGGTGAAGATGTCCCGGCCCAGGTGGTCGGTGCCGAAGGGGTGCTCCAGGGAGGGAGGCTTGAGCCGGTTCAGGTAGTCCCGGTCCGTGGCCGGGTCGTAGGGCTTGAGGAGGGGGATGAAGAGGGCGAGGAGGACGAGAAGGAGGGTGAGGGCGAGCCCCACCTTGCCGGAAGGGGACTTCAGGAAGCGCCGAAGGGCTTGACGCGTCGGGGTTTCCATGGCTTCACCGGTACTGGATGCGGGGGTCTAGGAGGGCGTAGGAGAGGTCCACCAGGAGGTTGACGAGGACGAAGGCCATGGCCACCACCAGCACCCCCGCCTGCACCACGGGGTAGTCGCGGTTGAGGATGCCCTCGTAGATGTAAGAGCCGATGCCGGGCCAGGAGAAGATGGTCTCCGTGAGGATGGCCCCGCCCAAAAGGGTCCCAAACTGCAGGCCGATGATGGTCACCACGGGGAGGAGGGCGTTCTTCAGGGCGTGCTTCAGGATGACCTGGCGCTCGGAGAGGCCCTTGGCCCGGGCGGTGCGCACGTAATCTTGGAAGAGGACCTCCAGCATGGCGCTCCGGGTGATGCGGGTGAGGATGGCCAAAGGGATGGTGCCCAGGGTGAGGGCGGGGAGGACGAGGTGCCTTAGGGCGTCCCAGAGGACCGGGAGGTTGAGGGTGAGGAGGCCGTCTAAGACCAAAAAGCCGGTGAGGGGCCGGAAGTCCAGGGCCAGGTCCGTGGAGAGCCTTCCCCCCGTGGGGAGCCAGTGGAGGTTCACAGCGAAGAGGTAAACCAGGAGGAGGCCCAGCCAGAACACGGGCATGGAGACCCCCACCAGGGAGAGGCTCATGGAGAGGGTGTCCAGGAGGCTGTTCTTGCGCACCGCCGCCAGGATGCCCACGGGGATCCCCAGGACCACGGCCACCAGGGTGGCGCTCACCGCCAGCTCAAAGGTGGCGGGCCAGCGCCTTTTTAGCTCCTCGGCCACGGGGATGGTGGAGACGGCGCTTTGGCCCAGGTCCCCCGTGAGGACGCCCTTCAGGAAGGTGAGGTACTGGACGTAAAGGGGGCGGTTGAGCCCGAGCTTTTCCCGAAGGGCCGCAAGCTGCTCCGGCGTGCCCCGCTCCCCCAGGATGGCCTGGGCGGGGTCCCCGGGGATGAGCTGGAGGAAGGCGAAGACCAAGAGGGTGATGCCCAGGAGCACGGGGAAAAGCCCCAGGAGCCTTCGCAAAACGTAGCTTCCCATTTTTTCGCCTCAAAAAGCCCGGACCCCCCGAAGGGGGCCCGGGGCGGGAGCCCTTAGCGCTTCTCTATGGTCTCAAAGGACTCGGAGCCCAAGGGGCTCGGGGTCCAGCCGCTGATGTTCTTCCGCTTGGCCAGGAGGGGCTGGGAGTGGACGATGGGGATGCGCAGGGCCAGGCTGAAGGTGAGCTCGTCCGCCTGCTGGTAGAGCCGCTTGCGCTCCTCGAGGCCCGGGGTGGTGGCCGCCTTGGTGAGGAGGTCCCCAAGCTCCTTCACGCAAAGGGGCTGGCCCGAGGCGTCAAAGAGGTCAGCGATGGGGCAGGCGAAGTGGGGGTCGTAGAAGTTCTGCGGGTCGCCGTAGTCCCCGGTCCAGCCCAGCATGTAGGCCTGGAAGCCGGGGGCCTTCTTGCGGTCGGCCAGGTAGCTCGCCCAGTCCTTGGTCTGGAGCTTCACCCGGATGCCAAGGGCCGAGAGGTCGGCGGCCATGGCCTCGGCGATCTCCTTGGGGGTGGGGAAGTAGGGGCGGGAGACGGGCATGTACCAAAGCTCCAGATCAAACCCGTTCGGGTAGCCCGCCTCCGCCAGGAGGGCCTTGGCCTTCTGCGGGTTGAACTCGTAGTCCGTCACCTTGGGGGACTGGAAGGCCTTCATGGAGGGCGGGGTGAAGTGGCCGTCGGTGACGCCAAGCTTTCCCCAGAAGGCCTGGACGATGGCCTTCTTGTTGATGGCCATGGCGATGGCCTGGCGCACCCGGGGGTCGGAGAGGGGCTTGTAGGCGGGGTTCAGGGCCAGGTAGCCCACGTTGAAGGAGGGCCGGAAGACGGGGTCCAGGTTCTTGTCGGCCTCGAGGTCCTTGAGGTTGGCGGGAGGGATGTCGGTGGTGAAGTCAATGGTCCCGGCCTTGAGGGCCGCCAGGCGGGCGGCGGGGTCCTTGATCACCCGGAAGACCACCCGGTCCACCTTGGGGAAGCCCTTCTTCCAGTAGGAGGGGTTCCGCTCCAGGACGATCTGCTCCCCGGGCCGCCACTCCACCAGGCGGAAGGGCCCCGTGCCCACGGCGCTCCCCGTGGGGGAGCCGTACCTGGCCCCGTCCTTCTGGATGGCGGCGGGGCTTGCGATGCCGAAGTAGCCCGAGCCGATGGCGGCGGGGAAGGCGGGGAAGGGCTGGGTGAGGACGAAGCGCACCGTGTACTTGTCCACCACCTGGACTTCCTTCAGGAGGGAGCCAGGGTCCCCCTTGAAGCCCCCGAAGAGCTCGGGCCAGATCTCGTAGCGGGCGGCGGCGTCAATGCGGGTGGGGTTCTTGGGGTCCCACCAGCGCTCCACGTTGAACTTCACCGCCTCGGCGGTGAGCTCGGTGCCGTCCTGGAACCGCACCCCCTGGCGCAGGCGGAAGGTCCAGACCTTGCCGTCTTGGCTGCTGTACCAGCTCGTGGCCAGGCCCGCGGTGACCTCCGTGCTCCCCGGCTTGAAGTCCACCAGGGTGTCGTAGATCTGCCGCTGCACGTAGATGGAGATGCCGTCCGTGATGTTGCCGGGCTCGAGGCTCACCGGCTCCCCGTTGGCCCCGAAGACCAGGGTCTTCTGGGCGAACCCGAGGCCCAGGGCTGCCAGAAGGCCAAGCAGGACTTTCCTCTTCATATGGCTCCTTTCTGGGGTCTTTCCCCTTGGTGTGCCGGACCAAGTATAAAGCGCCCCCCCTTGGGGGCGCAAGCTTGAGGTATCCCCCTCATCCCCTTTTCCCTGCTTCCTTGGCCCCCCTGCCGCCCAAGATCCCCGCCGGGCCCTTGGGCCACCATGGGCTGGTATCAGCCCTCCCCCAGGTAGGCCTTCTGCACCTCGGGGTTTTCCGCAAGCTCCCTGGCGAGCCCATAGAGGGTGATCTCCCCCGTGGCGAGGACGTAGCCCCGGTGGGCGATCTGGAGGGCGAGGCGGGCGTTTTGCTCCACCAGGAGGATGGTCCGCCCCTCCCGGTTGAGCCTTTGGATGATCTCAAAGATGAAGTCCACCAAGACGGGGGCGAGCCCCATGGAAGGCTCGTCCATGAGGAGGATCCTCGGGTTTTGCATGAGGGCCCGGCCGATGGCCAGCATCTGCTGCTCGCCCCCCGAAAGCGTCCCCCCCTTCTGTTGGCGGCGCTCGTAGAGCCTGGGGAAGAGGGCGTAGACCTCTTCCTTTCGCGCCTGCACCACCTTGCGGTCCTTCTCCAGGTAGGCCCCGATCTCCAGGTTCTCCTCCACGGTGAGCCGAGGGAAGATCCTGCGCCCCTCGGGCACGTGCCCCACCCCCAGGGCCACGATCTGGTGTGCGGGAAGGCGGTGGATGGGCTTTCCTTGGAAGAGCACCTCCCCCTGCCTTGGCCTCACCAGGCCGCTGATGGTGCGCAAGGTGGTGGACTTCCCCGCCCCGTTGGAGCCGATGAGGGTCACGATCTCCCCCTCCTCCACCCGGAGGGAGACCCCCTTTAGGGCGTGGATGTGCCCGTAGTAGGTGTGGACGTCCTTTAGCTCCAGAAGGCTCACGCTGCACCTCCCGCCGCCCCCTTGCCCAGGTAGGCCTCAATGACCCGGGGGTTCTTGCGCACCTCCTCGGGGGTGCCCTCGGCGATCTTGGAGCCGTACTCCAAGACGGCGATGCGGTCGGAGATGCGCATCACGAGGCGCATGTCGTGCTCAATGAGGACCACGGTGATGCCGAGCTCCGCCCGGAGCCTCTGGATGAAGGCCTGAAGCTCCTCCGTCTCCTTGGGATTCATCCCCGCGGCGGGCTCGTCCAGGAGGAGGAGCCTGGGCTTTAGGGCCAGGGCCCGGGCGATCTCCAGCTTGCGCTGCTCCCCATAGGGGAGGTTCTTGGCTAGCTCGTCCTTCCGGTGGAGGAGGCCCACATAGGCGAGAAGCCTTTCCGCCTCCTCCTTGGCGCGGCGCTCCTCCCTTTGGGCCAGGGGGGTGCGGAAGAGGGCGTGGAAGTAAGGGACGCGGATGTGGACGTGCATGCCCACCAGGAGGTTTTCCAAGACGGTCATGGCCCCGAAGAGGCGGATGTTTTGGAAGGTGCGCCCCACCCCCTCTTTGGCCACCCGGTCGGGGGGGAAGCCGGTGATGTCCTTTCCGAAGAGGAAGATCCGGCCCTCGTCGGGGGCGTAGATGCCGGTGAGGAGGTTGAAGAAGGTGGTCTTGCCCGCCCCGTTGGGGCCGATGACGGAGAAGATCTCCCCCTGGTTCACCGTAAGGCTCACGTTGTTCACGGCCACCAGGCCGCCGAAGCGCTTGGTGGCGCCTTGGACCTCGAGGGCCTTCATGCTTCCTCCATCTCCGCCCGGTGGCGCCTTTCCGGGATGAGCCCCTCGGGGCGGAAGATCATCATGAGCACCAGGACGAGGCCGAAGACCAGCCGCTCGTACTTGGCGGGGTCCACCTGGCTTGGGAGCTGGGGAAAGCTGGTGCGCACGAACTCGCTGAAGGTCTTGAGGATGTCCAGATTCAGGATGGTGAGGGCGGCCGCCCCCAGGATGGCCCCGGGGATGGAGCCCATCCCCCCCAGGATCACCATGCCCAGGATGGTGATGGAGGCGAGGAGGGTGAAGGACTCGGGGGAGACGAAGGTGCGCTGGGCGGCGAAGATGACCCCCATGACCCCGGAGAAGGCCGCCCCGGTCATGAAGGCCAGGAGCTTGGTGGGCAGGAGGGGAATGCCCATGGAGCGGGCGGCGATTTCGTCCTCCCGGATGGCCACCCAGGCCCGGCCAAAGCGGGAGTTGGCCAGGTTCACGTTCACCAGGACCACCAGGCCGATCATGAGGAGGACCAGGAGGTAGAAGAAGAGCTGGTAGTCCGTGGTCCGGTCCAGGGGGACGCCCAGGTGGGCCATGAGGTTCCGGAACCCGTCTATGGGGGGTCGCTGGACGGGGGTGATGCCCTGGGGGCCGTTGGTGATGTTGATGGGGTGGTCCAGGTTGTTGGCCAGGATCCGCACCACCTCCCCTAGGCCCAGGGTGACGATGGCCAGGTAGTCCCCCCGGAGGCGCAGGGCGGGCAGGCCGATGAGGAGGCCGGTGATGGCGGTGGTGACGATGGCGATCCCCATGAAGAGGTACATGTACTCCCCGGGGAGGGGGAAGTTCCCCTGGAGGAAGTTCTTGGCCTGCTCCGAGCCGAAGATGGCCCAGGTGTAGGCCCCCACGGCGAAGAAGGCGGCGTAACCGAGGTCCAAAAGCCCGGCCATGCCCACCACCACGTTGAGCCCCAGGGCCATGGCGGCGTAGATGCCGATCTGGATGCCCAGCTCAAAGATGAAGGTGTTGGCGAACCCCGCGATGGGCACGGAAAGGAGGAGGATGGCCAGGCCCAAAAGCGCCCGGACCCAGGTGGGGATTTTGGGCAAGGTGGTGAGGGCCACCAGGATGCCCACCAGGCCGATGAGGCCCAGGGTGTTGCCGGAGCGCTGCAGGTTCAGGGTGAAGGCCAGGGTGAGGAGGGCCAGGTTGAGGGCGCGGGCGTTCGGGGAGAGGCGGGCGAAGGCGGTGTAGAGAAGCGCCCCTAGCCCAAAGAGGTTGCTCAAAGCCCCTGGGGCCAAGAAGGCGAGGGCCAGGTAGCCTAGGTTTAGGGCGAAGGCGAGGGCGCTCATACCTTCTCCTTGACCACCTGCCCCAGGAGGCCCTGGGGCCGCAAGAGGAGGATGAGGATGAGGATGAGGAAGGCCACCACGTCTTTGTACTCCGTGCCGAAGTTGCCGTTTGTCAGGATGGGCAGGTAGGTGCCGAAGAAGTTCTCCAGCTGGCCCAGCACCAGCCCGCCCAGCATGGCCCCGGGGATGTTGCCGATCCCGCCCAAGACGGCGGCGGTGAAGGCCTTGACCCCGGGCAGGAAGCCCACGTAGGGGTTGACCGTGGTGTACTGCAGGGCGAAGAGCACCCCCGCCACCCCGCCCAGGGAGCCGCCGATGAGGAAGGTGCGGGAGATGATGCGGTCTGGGTCAATGCCCATGAGGCTTGCGGTCTGGAGGTCCTGGGCCACGGCGCGGATGGCCACCCCTAGCTTGGTCCGGTTCACCAGGTAGGTGAGGCCCACCAGCATGGCCATGGAGACCAGGATGAGGACGAGGGACTTGGTCTGGACGAAGATGGCTCCGCCGAAGAGGTCAAAGGAGCCCTCCAGGTCCTCCACGGTGCGCATGCGCAGGAAGAACTCGTTGTGCCAGAGACCCTCAATGAGGCGCACCAGGTCCTGGAGGATGAAGGAGACCCCGATGGCGGTGATGAGGGGGACCAGGCGGTTGGTGGTGCCCCGCTTGCGCAAGGGGCGGTAGGCGAAGCGCTCCACCAGGATGGCGGTGGCCCCGGCGATGGCCCCGCCCAGGAGGAGGGCGATGAGGAGGAGAAGGAAGCCGTTAGGCACCTGGGGAGCCAAGTAGCGGAAGACCTCCACCCCCACCACGGCCCCGATCATGAAGATCTCGGAGTGGGCGAAGTTGATGAGCTCCAAGACGCCGTAGACCATGGTGTACCCCAAGGCCACCATGGCGTAGACGAACCCCAGCACCAGGCCGTCAAAGATCACCTGGGGCAGGATGGAGAGGATCTGCTCTAGCAAAGGTCCTCCTTTCTCCGGGCCAAGGGGGTGGCCTTTAGGCCACCCCCTCCCTTTTTCCCGGAGTTTACTTGGCGCCGGGGGCCGCCATCTCAATCACGCGGATGAGCTTGTTGTCGGCCCAGTTGCCGCTTGCGGCCACCTGCATGACGAAGTACTTGGCCTTCTTGTTGTCGCCCTTGTCGTCAAACTCAATGGTGCCGGTGAGCCCCTCCATCTTGACCTTGCGCACCTCCTGGCTCACCTGCTCCCGGGTGGGCTTCTTGCCGCCGGCGGCCTTGATGGCGTTTTCCAGGGCGGTGAGGATCACGTTGGCCGCGTCGTAGGCGTAGATGCCGAAGCCCTCCATGTCCTTGCCGTACTTCTGCTTGAAGCGCTGGGCCACGGCCTTGGCCTTGGGGAAGGCGGAGACGGGGCCCGCCACCGTGGTGTAGAAGGTGCCGGCGGCGTTTTCCTTGCCCGCCAGGCGCACGAGCTCGCTGGAGTCCAGGCCGTCGCCGCCCATGAGCCGGGTCTTCACGCCGCGCTCGCGGAGCTGCTTCAGGAAGGGCCCCACCTGGCTGTAGATGCCCCCGAAGTAGATGAGCTCAGGCACGGGCCGGGCGCCCCGGATCTGGTTGATAATGGGGGTGAAGTTGGACTGCTCCTCGGTGCCCACGAAGGCCACCGCCTTGCCGCCCAAGGCCTCGAGGCGCTTCTTGAACTCCTCCGCCAGGCCCTGGCCGTAGGCGGTCTTGTCGTGGATGATGAAGACGTTCTTCACCTTCAGGTTGTTGAAGGCGTACTCCGCCCCCACGGGCCCCTGGACGTCGTCGCGCCCGCAGATGCGGTTTACGTTGGGAAGCCTGCGGTCGGTGACCCGGGGGTTGGTGTTGGCCGGGGAGACCATCACCAGGTTCACCCGGGCGTAGACCTCGCTGGAGGGGATGGCCACGCCGGAGTTCAGGTGGCCCACCACCCCCAGGATGTCGGGGTCGTTGATGATGCGGTTGGCGTTGGCCACGCCCACGTCGGGGTTGGCCTGGTCGTCGTAGGGGACCAGGACCAGGTCAAAGCCCAAGGCCTTGAACCGGGGCTTGGCCTCCTCCACGGCAAGCTCCGCCCCAAGCTTGATCTGCTCGCCGAGGGCGGCCTGGGGGCCGGAAAGGGGGGACTGGGTGGCGATCTTGATCACGTTGGCCTGCCCCAAGGCCATGCCCAGCGCAGCCGCACCTGCTACCAGAAGCCCGATTTTCCTCATAAGAGACCTCCTTGAGCACGCGTTCGCGTTGCGGCCCTATTCTAAGGGGGGGGTAGGTGGGTTTGTCAATGCCCCGCGGGCTTGCCTTGCAAAGGTCAGGAGGACGGGTGTATATCTC